>NZ_JAIQDI010000001.1:638932-1277865 GCF_020034665.1 Niabella beijingensis
ACTGGGAAAAACCATTTACCCCGCCGGTAAAAACATTTTTAATGCATTTAACACCACCCCGTTCGCTGATGTAAAAGTATTACTACTGGGGCAGGATCCCTACCACGGGCCGGGGCAGGCTCATGGCCTTTGCTTCTCGGTACAAAAGGGCGTACCTCCACCGCCCTCCCTGGTGAATATCTACAAGGAGCTGCATGCCGACCTTGGCGTGCCGGTACCCGCAACCGGTGACCTTACCAAATGGGCACAGCAGGGTGTTTTTATGCTGAACGCCTCCTTAACAGTACGCGCCGGTGAGCCCATGAGTCATGCCAAGATCGGATGGGCCACTTTTACAGACGCGGTTATCCGGAAAGTTTCTGAGGATAAATCAAATGTGGTTTTTATCCTGTGGGGAAAGTTCGCCCAGGAAAAGGCGGCACTGATCGATACCGCCAAACACCTGATCCTGAAATCCGCGCACCCTTCCCCGCTTTCCGCACATAACGGGTTCTTTGGCAGCAAGCCCTTTTCAAAGACCAATGAATACCTTGCGGCACATGGCATTGACCCCATCGACTGGAAAATTGACGGATAGAGGGAGCGCGACGTGAGAATTGAGAGTTGAGAATTCAAATATCAGCTTTCAGCGATCTGTGCACTGTCCCGCAATCCGCGTCAGAACCGGAGCACCGGAAACCCATACCCGGTCCCGATTTCGAATCCCGTAATCCCGGTTCCGGATACGTATTTCTCAATGCTCAGATCTGAACGCTCAAATCTCAATACTCAAATCTGGATCCTCATTCTCATTTCTGGTTTATATTTGCGCTGTATGTACCGTCTTTTAAGAAAATTCTATTTCAGTTTTCCCCCTGAACGGGTCCATTATATGGCCATGCACCACCTGCAACTGTTTACCGGTAATAAGTTGGGCAAGGCCATCGTCCGTTCCTTCACCAGCGCACCACTCAAAGAAACCCATTTTTTAAACCTCACTTTTAAAAACCCCGTTGGCCTGGGAGCCGGGTTTGACAAAAATGCTGTTTTTCTTAATGAACTGGAAGCCCTGGGATTCGGATTTGTGGAGATCGGGACCGTTACCCCGCTGCCCCAGGACGGTAACGAAGGCCCACGGCTGTTCCGTCTGCCTGCAGATAAGGCATTGATCAACCGCATGGGGTTTAATAATGACGGGGTGGAAAAAATCGCGCAGCGCCTGGAAGCATGGAGAACAAAAACATCCGGCAGCAGGGAAAAATACCCGCTGATCATCGGCGGGAATATTGGCAAGAACAAAATAACTCCCAATGAGAATGCCTGGCAGGACTATGCCACCTGTTTTACCCGGTTGCATCCGTTCGTCGACTATTTTGTGGTAAATGTAAGCAGCCCCAATACACCGGGACTGCGCGAGCTCCAGGATAAAGAAGCTTTGCGGAAGATCCTGCTGAACCTCGCGATGATCAACAATGGGAAGGCATTTGCCAAACCCATCCTGCTGAAGATAGCCCCCGATCTGAGCCAGGAGCAGATCGATGATGTCATTTCCCTTGCACTGGAAATAAAACTGGACGGACTTGTAGCGACCAATACCACCATCGACCGGAGTCATTTAAAAACCCCGGCAGACCAGGTAGCAGCCATCGGAGCGGGCGGACTAAGCGGAAAACCGGTACAACAGAAAAGCACTGCCATTGTAAAATACATTACAGAACAAACGAACGGGGCCATCCCCATCATTGCATCCGGCGGCATTTTTACTGCGGAAGATGCAAAAGAAAAACTGGAAGCAGGCGCCTCGCTGGTACAACTCTGGACCGGCTTTATCTATGAAGGTCCTGCAATTGTGCGGAATATCTGTAACAATCTATAAACCAAAAAATACATGGACCTCTTATTTATCTCTACTGCGGAAATTTTCACCGTTGATTCATTGATCAGTTTCCTAATCCTTGCCATACTCGAGATCGTGCTGGGGATCGACAACGTGATCTTTGTCAGCATCATCCTGAACCGGCTGCGCAAAGAATCTCAAGGGAAGGCCCGGCGTGTGTGGATGGTCACCGGGATCCTGTCGCGCTGCCTGTTGTTGATGGCATTAAGCTGGCTGCTGGGACAAAAAGGGAAATACATCATTCCTGAATCCTGGTTTGGAAAAGGATTTGATCTTGCCAGCATCGTGATGCTGGCGGGAGGGCTTTTTCTTATTTATAAATCAGTAAAAGAGATCCATCATAAACTGGAAGGTGAAGATCCTTCTGCTGCTGCCCAAAACCAGAAACCGCTCAGCTTCGGGCAGGCGATCGGCCAGATCCTGGTCATCGACGCCGTTTTTTCATTCGACAGCGTGATCACCGCGGGAGGTACGGCCAAACATATTGAGATCATGATCGCGGCGGTGATCGTTGCCATGATCGTTATGTTCTCCTTCAGTGCCAGGATCTCCGACTTTATCCTGAAGCATCCGACAATAAAAATGCTGGCCCTGTCCTTCCTGGTAATGATCGGGGTAAGCCTGATCGTGGAAGGATGGAATGCGGATATGGCCCATGAGCTGCATCTTAAAAACTATATTTATTTTGCCATGGCCTTTTCCTTCATTGTAGAGCTGCTGAACCTGTTCATGCGCAAACGCCAGCAGCAACATGTGGTGCAGCTGAACAGCCCCGTGCTTCCCAAAAAGGAGGCCGGAAATGAAGAAAAAGACAAGTAACCGGATCGGGCCACAAACTCCGCCACTGCTTTTTTACCCCTGTTCTTTGCAGGACATTAACAATGCCTGTACGGGAAAAATTGTGTAAATTACAGTACGATCGCATCATGAATAAAACAGATTTTTTATGAAAACAATAACTTATTCATCGCTGCTCTTACTGCCGGTACTGTTCTTTTTCTTTTCCTGCTCCTCACAAAAACAAACCACCGGGTCGTCCACCGCAATTACAGACGCCGTAACCGGCCAGCAGTATACATTTGTGGCCACCAGTGTCTTTCCCACAGAAGACAGCCGCTTCAATCCGCGCTTCCTGTTCCCCAATGCCAGCAACCTTTATCAGCTTACATCGCGGTACGATGTGCGGGTGACGCCGGACTCCGTGATCGCCTATCTCCCCTTCTTCGGAAGGTCCTTTACCGCACCGGTGGATCCGACCAAGGGCGGCATTAAATTCACTTCAACAAAATTCGATTACAAAAAGTCGCAGCGGAAAAACAATTATGAGATCGAGATCACGCCTAAAGACAACAACGAAGTGCGTTCGCTTTATCTTACGGTTTCCCCTTCCGGATTTGCGTCCCTCCGGGTGCTGAGCATGAATAAAACGCCGATTTCCTTTAACGGGAATGTGGAAGCCAATCAATAAAACAGCCCCCTCCCCGAACAAGAGGAACAAGCCAGTATCAAAAGCCTTTTACAGCATACCATCGTTCTGTGTCCGGTTCGATATAATATAAATAGCTGTTGATACCGCTTTTTATTTTCCTGTTCAGGAATAAGACTATTTTAAAAAAATCATTATTTTCGGGATCATGACGATCCCGGTCCGTAAAATACCCTGTGGGGGAAGACTGCTTTTTATGGCGTTCCTGTTTTGCTGCTTTTTACCCGTGCGGGCAGCATTACCGGCACCAGATACCGTTAAAAAAAGTACACCGGAGCAGGCGCTGCAATACCTGAACAGCATAAAAGATCTTCAGCAAAGCAGGTGGTGGCCCAATGTTGCACCCGCCCTGTTGCTGAGCAACCTGAAAACCTTTACCATAAAACCATTTGCATTCTTTGAAGGAAAAACAACCAATTTCTGCGCCTATTCCGCACTCACCTATATCCCGCTCACCTATGATCCGCTTGGGTTTGCGCGGTTTATGATCAATCTTTATAAAAACGGGCAGGCAAATATCGGCAAGGATCAGTTCCGTCCCAGCAAGCCGGTACGATTGGAAGCCGGCCTGTTGCGGTACAAGGGAACACTAGACATTAATCCCGCAGGCCAGATGTGGTTCCTCACGCTGGCAGATCATTATAAAGGGTATCTGAACTTCTTTAACCGCCGGTTCCAGAAAGGCGACGAAAATACGTTCTGGTCCTCTACCAATTATGCTAAATTCAACCGCATGCTCCGCCGGCTGTTCAATGGTACGGTAAAGGCAAAAGGGTCCGACCTCTTTCGTCCTTCTGTAAAAGACCTGCCCGGTTTCCTGGAAACACAAATGCAAAAAGGGCTGGTTTTTCTTTATCTGAACAATAAAAAATTATACCGGAAATCACACCGGCAATCCCTGATCAGTACGCCCACACATTATGTGTTGCTTACCAATATCCGCAAACTGTCGGATGACCTTATCGAATTTGAATACTGGGATTACGGGGCAAGGGCCATACAACAATTGTCGCCTGCATTTTTAAGGAATATTATTTACGGGATCAGCGTTTGGAATCCCAAAACTCCGAAATGAAAAAGAACCGCTGCATATCGCCCCTTCTTTTTTACGGAAGCATCCTGTTGCTGACGGCTTGCTCCTATCCCAAAAATTTCACGCGTGATTTCTACTCCCGTCACGAGCAGAAGCTGGAGTCTATAAAAGATCAGTTTGCCCGGCTGTATGAGCAACATGCCTTCTCGTTGCTTTTTGAGGAAAAAACATTTACGAATATTTCTTTTGAGTTTAATGAGGATTCGGTAAAATATATTTATCATTTCAACCTGAATGAGCCGGCCTTTGCCGACAGTCTTCAGGCGCGGCACTATGATGTTGCTGCGGTAAAAAAGCTGGTAGATGATATGCGGGCCATCCAATGCACCTGGATCACCAATGTAGACTATTATGAGGGGTTGCAGGCGCGTAAACTGGTGCAGCTCTCCGTAAGAAATAAAGCACTCAACAGCAGGATCAAAGGAGAAAGTTACTGCATCCTTGTCTTTTTTGAGACGCCGCAACCTTTTAATGATAAAGGTATTTTCCTGGACCGGTCCGATAAAAAAAGACGCCGGCAGATCAACGGGAATATACTGAAACGGGTAAACGATCATGTAGGATTCGCTATCAACAAACAGTACCGGTAGCTGCCTGATATACACACCTGTTAGTAATTCTTGACCCGGATTAAGTACCGTTAAGGCTTCAATCGCTATTTTTGCAGGATGGTGATGGAAAAAGAATGTGTTCGTTTTGCAATACTGGATCTCAATGACGGGCAGCCCAATCAGGGCATGCGTTGTATCAGGGAGATTGTGCACCGGTGGGCCGACGAAAAACAAATTGACCTGACTTATGATATCTTCGATGTTCGCGTTAAGAACGAACTGCCGGACATGTCTTATGACATCTATATTTCGAGTGGCGGCCCCGGAGATCCCCTGAGCAGCCGTTTTGACGACTGGGATATTAACTGGAACAAGTGGCTGAATGAATTATTGCGCTGGAATGATAACCCCGGAAATGAACAGAAAAAATATGTATTTTTTATCTGTCATTCTTTCCAGCTGGCCAGCAGGTATTTTAATGCAGGACTGATCTGCAAACGCAAGTCTACCTCCTTTGGCGTCTTTCCGGTGCACCTGCTTCCGGAAGCCCGGTCGAACCCGGTATTTGAAAACTTAAGGGATCCCTTTTATGCTGTAGACAGCAGGGATTTTCAGCTGATACAGCCCAACCTGGGATTATTGAACGACATGGGCGCCTATATTACCTGTATCGAAAAAGAGCGCCCGCATGTGCCCTATGAACGGGCGGTGATGGGCATTTCCTTCAATCCGTATATGTTCGGTACACAGTTCCATCCCGAAGCCGATGCAGAGGGGATGCTGCAGCATTTTCAGTCGGAGGACAAGCGGAAAACAGTGATCGAAAATCATGGGGAAGAAAAGCTGAACAGCATGATCGATCAGCTGAAAGATCCGGATAAGATCCTGTGGACCAACCGTCACCTGATCCCCAACTTTTTAAATGAAGCATACGACCATATCGTATCGGTAAGCGTTGTTTCTTCCCAGCATTGATGCCCGGACGGTCAACATCAGATTTCTTTAAATTAATAAAGGTGAAGCAATGCTTCACCTTTCTATTCAGAAAACGTTTCTTTTAGAACTTCAGCTCCGGCCAGCCTTCGCGGTAGGTACGTTTTACATACTGGTTTGCCGCTTCGAAGTTGGTCACCTTCATATTGTCGCCATCCCATTGCAGGGTAATACCACGACCGGGGAATTTGCCATCTGCGTCTTTATAATTAAAACTGCGGATCGCGAGGTTCCCCATCAGGATACTTTCCGTTAATGGTACTGCATAACCGATGAAGGGAGAATCGACCATTTTATGTCCCTTCTCATATCCCGCGATACAGGCGTCCACCCATTGTTTGTAATGACCATTGGCGCCACCCGGTATCCGGGGATATTTGCGCGCCACCTTCAGCCCATTCATCTTTGAAGTCGGCAACAGCATGGGGTCCTGACCGTACACGCCGCACATCATTTTCCCTTTTGTTCCCACAAAGATCACTCCGTTGCCCACATCGCCTTTGCCGCCCATGATCTCATTAGGACCCAGTTCATCCGGACGCTCGGGCTGAATACCACCGTCCATCCAGTGCAGCTTGATATCCTTTCCGTTTTTTCCCTTGTATTTAAAATGCACCGAAGAAGAAACAGGAGGACTGTCGGGATACAAACCTTGTTTAAAGTTCCCGGTATAGATGGTGCTGGTACTGCAGGTTACTTCTGTCGGAAATCCCAGTTCCAGTACTTTAAATACCGGCCCAACAATATGACAGGCCATATCGCCCAGGGCGCCGGTGCCATAATCCCACCAGCCGCGCCAGTTGAACGGCACCACATTACCTTCATATTCCCGGTAAGGTGCCGTTCCCAGCCACAGGTCCCAGTTGAGGCCCTGCGGCACCGCCGGTTTTTCATCCGGCCAGGCTACTCCCTGCGGCCAAACGGGACGGTTCGTCCAGCAATGAACGGTTTCCACATCGCCGATCAGACCGGCTTCATACCATTCTTTAAGATCCCTTACCCCATCGTTGGAAGATCCCTGATCTCCCATCTGGGTAACTACTTTATAACGTTGTGCAGCGTCTCCCAGCATCCGCGATTCCCATATATCATGGGTCAGCGGCTTTTGAACATACACATGTTTTTTCAGTTGCATGGCATGAAAGGCAACAATGGCATGGGTGTGATCCGGGGTACCCACACTCACGGCATCAAAATTTTTGCTTTCTTTATCCAGCAGTTCTCTCCAATCGTTATAATATTTTGCCTTGGGAAACTGCTGCCGGTTCTTAACCGCCTGGCGGTCGTCCACATCGCACAGGAACGCGATCGTTGCGTTGGGACTTTCCGCAAATTTCCGGATATCATCACCGCCTTTTCCTCCGGCACCCACACCGGCGATCAGCAGTTTATCACTGGGGGCTACATAGCCTCTTCCCAGAACATGACGTGGTACAATAAAGAACGCGCTGCCTGCAAGTGCAGAGTTCCGGATGAACTTCCTCCTTGAGTAATCTTTTTTTTGATCCATAATAGCGTTAATAGTTGAACAGATTTAAAATAGTCTTAGAATAAAGATCCTGTTACAGGTTCAGGCTCCAGCCTTCCCTGTAGGTCCTTTTTACAAACCGATTGGCCTCATCAAAATTTGTGATCTTCATGTTTTTGGCATCCCACAGCAGTTTTTTACGACCGGTAAATTTGCTTTTACCCCAGCCGGATATGCTTGGATCCATATACAGTGCGCTTCTGATAGCCAGGTTCCCCATCAGGATACTTTCCGTAAAAGGTCCTGCATATTCGAACGGCGAACTGGTAACCCCCTTGCCATAACCGGCGATACAGGCATTTACCCATTGCAGGTAGTGCCCGCCTTCTCCGCCCGGTACGCGTGCAATGGTTTCCTTAACCGCCTTTGCGCTATCGTTCTTCGACAGTGGCAGCAACCGGGGATTTGCTCCGTAGCAATCCGCCAGCAGCTTGCCTTTCGTTCCGATAAACAACACACCGCCATCCCAGTTACCAAACGACTCCTCGGGTTGCAGCTCATCCGGACGCTTGGGAAGCAATCCCCCGTCATACCAGGAAACTTTCAGTGTGGCTTTCTTATCTTTTCTCGGGTATTCCAGATGAATGATCGAGGCAACGGGACAGCTGTCAACATTATTGGCTTCCTGGTTCATGCCGGTCCATTGGTTGGCAATGCTGCACTCTGCCGATGTGGGATAATCAATGGGCAGGATCCGGTAAATGGGATCCATAATATGACAGGCCATATCCCCCAGCGCCCCGGTACCATAGGCCCAGAAGCCCCTCCAGTTAAAGGGTACATATGCAGGGTTGTAATCATCCTTAGGAGCGGTGCCCAGCCACAGATCCCAGTTCAGTTCACTGGGAACGGCATGGCTTCCGGAAGGTTTGGGAACTCCCTGCGGCCAGATGGGACGGTTGGTCCAGGCCTGCGCTTCCACAATATCACCGATCAGACCTGCATCGTACAATTCTTTCATTCTTCTTACACCATCACCGGAGCCTCCCTGGTTGCCCATCTGGGTGACCACCTTATATTTTTTTGCAGCATCGGCCAGGATGCGGGCCTCGTAAATATCGTGTGTAAGCGGCTTCTGCGTGTATACATGTTTTCCCAGCTGCATGGCAGCCAGTGTGGCTACCGCATGGGTATGATCGGGCGTACTGATGCTGCAGGCATCAATATTTTTGGCTTCCTTCTGCAACATCTCACGGAAGTCCTTATAATAGTTGGCTTTGGGAAAACTTTTCCTTGAATTCACTGCCTGGCGGTCGTCCACGTCGCAAAGCGCCACAATGTTCACATTGGGGCTTTTTGCAAAAGATGCCAGATCACTCTCCCCCTTTCCGCCAGCACCAATTCCGGCAATGTTCAGTTTATCGCTGGGAGCTACATAGCCCTTTCCCAAAACATGACGGGGTACAATAAAAAAGGCACTGCCTGCGAGCGCCGAATTTTTAATAAACTTCCTCCTGGAATTTGGTTTTTTCTGATTCATAATGGCGAAAAATTTTAAATTAGATTTAGAAAGCTTTCAAAATAATAAATTTCATCTAAACAGAATATAAACAACCGGTAGTTTTTCGGCTTTTTTAAAAATTATTTAATTTAGGGGGCTGTTTACCTTACTTTTTATCTCGTCTTTGAACACCACATTCACTTTATACTGCATGGGAGCATAATACTGCGCCAGCACTTTCCGGATCTTTTCCTTGGCCTGTTCCGTATAAGCAGGATGCCCTTCCAGCTGTTTCCGGGAATCTGTATACAGTTTTTTCTCCACGGTGTTATAAGCCGTTTCATCAAAGGTGGTGAGCAGGCCCTTTTTTGTTATTGCATCGGCCCGGTCCATGCGCAATTCGTAGCTCAGCAGTTTCGGGGTCGGGATCACGATATACACCTGCCGGTTCTTTTCTTCCACGGTCAGCTGCTGCTGCTGCAGGTCCACACCATATTTTGCGATATAAGGGACGGAGATGTTCAGCGTCTGTTCCGCAAGCATTTTCCGGATTCCGTCGGTGATGCTGCCGTCATTGGCTACATTCGTTGTCTTGATGCTGGCCGTGCCCTGCACTTCCAGTGACGAAAGTTCTGCCACTTCCTGTACGAATGCCGCGTTCAGCGCAATATTATCAATGGTCTTCGTACCATTCCGTTTTCCGAGCAGATAAGCCAGCACCCCTATAACAATAACACATACAAGAACAACAACCGGCAAACAGCCTCTTTGCATAACAAATGATTTGTATTTGTAAGAATTCCACCCTAAAATTAACTGAAAATCATGTAAAACCCCTGCATATGACCGCACTTAAAAAATTCAGGGAAAAAATTATAAATATTTCATTTATCTTGGGTCACCATTTTAAAACCTAAAACAGGCCATCTGAAATGAAAGAATTACAAATAAAGAAACAAGGCAAGAAATATGATGTGGTAATTGTTGGCTCGGGAGCCGGGGGTGGTATGGCAGCTTATACACTTTCAAAGGCCGGACTCAGTGTATGTATGCTGGAAGCAGGTCCGATGTACGATCCGCAGAAGGAGATCTTTCAGCTGAAAAGCCCCTGGGAATCCCCGCGCAGGGGCCGGGCGACAAAATATCGCCCCTTCGGGGATTTTGATGCCTGCTACGGCGGATGGGACATTGAAGGGGAGCCCTATACCCGGGAAAACGGAACCGAATGGGAATGGTTCAGGGCGCGTATGCTGGGAGGACGGACCAATCACTGGGGACGTATTTCGCTGCGTTTCGGTCCGAAAGATTTTAAAGGGTACAGCCATGACGGGGTCGGCGCCGACTGGCCGATCAGTTATGATGATATAAAACCCTATTACGATAAAGTAGATCAGCTGATCGGGATATTCGGAAGCGTGGAAAACCTGCCCAATGAACCGGACGGGATTTTCCTACCACCACCCAAACCACGGCTCCATGAACTCTTTATAAAAAAAGGCGCACAGAAAGCAGGGGTTCCTGTCATTCCCTCGCGCTTATCCATACTCACCAAAAAATTAAATGATGACCGGGGCTCCTGTTTTTTTTGCGCACAATGTGGCAGAAACTGCAGCATGGCCAAGGCCGACTTCTCTTCCTCCAATGTACTCATCTACCCGGCGCTGAAGACCGGCAAACTGGAGGTAATTGCAAATGCCATGGCGCGCGAGGTACTGACCAATTCCGAAGGCGTGGCAACAGGTGTTTCTTATATTAATAAAGACGACCTGCTCGAATACCAGGTGGAAGGCCGGGTAGTGATCCTGGCAGCCAGTGCCTGCGAAACCGCACGGCTTTTATTAAACTCCAAATCGCAGCGTCATCCGAATGGCCTGGCCAACAGCAGCAATGTAGTGGGCAAATACCTGCAGGACAGTACCGGTGCGGCTATGGGAGGTTATATTCCTGAACTTTTTGGCAGAAAAAGATACAACGAAGATGGTGTAGGCGGTATGCACGTATATTCTCCCTGGTGGGGCGACGATAAAAAGCTGGGCTTTCCGCGTGGTTATCACATCGAATACTGGGGCGGATTCGGCCAGCCCGCTTATGGGTTTGGAATGGGCATTGAATCGTTTAACGGCAAATATCCGGTAAACGGCCAGAAGAAAGAGGCCGGCGGCTACGGGAAGTCACTGAAACAGGACCAGCGGTTCTTTTATGGTGCTACCGTAGGTATGGCCGGACGCGGAGAAGCCATTGCATTTGAGCACAACCGCTGCGAGATCGACCCCAATGTAGTGGACAAGTACGGCATCCCTGTTTTAAAATTCAATGTAAAATACAGTGACTATGAAGTGAAACAGGCCAAACACATGAAAGAGACCTTTAAAGAGATCATGCACAATATGGGAGCCGTGATCACCTGGGGAGACGACGGCCCTGAAAACAACTACGGCCTTGATAAGCCGGGGTACATCATACATGAAGCGGGAACCGCACGTATGGGCGACGACGCCAAAACCTCGGCCCTCAATAAATGGAGCCAGGCGCATGATTGTAAGAACCTGTTTTGCGTGGACGGAAGCCAGTTCACTTCCCAGGCCAACAAAAACATCACCTGGACCATCCTGGCATTAAGTATGCGTGCCAGTGAATACATTATTGACGAAATGAAAAAACAGAATTTATAGGATCGAGTATCCAGTATTCAGAAATTTTAAATGCACAGCAATGAAAAGACGCGATTCCCTTAAATTTATAGCAGCCGGTGCACTTGCCACCGGAACCCTGGCCATCGGCTGCAAGCCGGGTGAGCAAAAAAAAGACGCTACCCCCGATAAGAAAACAGGGCTTCACCGTTATGAGGATGAGAAGAAGCATGAAGAAGAAGTGGAAAAAATGCCGGACTTTTTCAATGCGCATGAAATGGCCACCATTACCGTACTGGCCGACATCATTATCCCCAAGGATGAGATCAGCGGCAGCGCCAGTGATGCAAAAGTTCCGGATTTCATCCATTTTACGGTAAAGGACCAGCCCGGCCTGCAAACACCGTTAAGAGGTGGTCTCCGCTGGCTGGATATGCAATGCCTGAATAAATACAGCAAGGCCTTTAAAGACTGTACGGCACAGCAGCAGATCGAAATGGTGGATCTCATTGCCTACCCCGAGCGGGCAAAAGGGAAACCCGAACTGAGCCAGGGAGTCTCTTTCTTTACCCTGATGCGCAACCTCAGCTCCACCGGGTTTTACACCTCGGAGATCGGGGTAAAGGACCTCGGCTATGCCGGCAACCGTCCCAACCAGTGGAATGGCGTACCGGATGATGTACTGAAACAATACGGACTCGCCTATACGGATAAGGAATTAAAAGAATGTCTGAGCTTTCCGACAGTATAAGCACGGCATTCAGTACCTGTTTAAGCTGTTATCAATGATGACAGCTTTTTTTTCGCCCCTGCCTTTGCCGTCCGGCCTCCCCGCAACATTAAAAAATCGTAATTTCGGCCCGTGATTTCTCAGAACACCATACAGGAAATTTTATCCCGCATCGACATCCTGGATGTGGTGGGTGAATTTGTAAAGCTAAAGAAAAGAGGCGCCAACTACCTGGGCCTCTGCCCCTTCCATAACGAAAAAACCCCCTCCTTCACCGTCTCTCCCTCCAAGGAAATTTACAAATGCTTCGGATGCGGAAAGAGCGGCAACTCCATCAGCTTTATCATGGAGCATGAGAAATACAGCTATGTGGAATCGCTGAAATGGCTGGCTCATAAATATGGTATCGAGGTGGAAGAAACCTTTGCCAGTGCCGAGCAGCGGGAACAATACCAGACCGCAGACAGTCTTTTTATCATTAACAATTTTGCTGAACAGTTTTTTTCCGCTGCACTGAAAGAATCGGAAGAAGGCCGGGCCATCGGCCTCAGCTATTTTAAAGAACGCGGCTTCCGCGAAGGCATCATCGAAAAATTCCGTCTTGGTTACGCACCCATGGAACGGGATGCTTTTACAAAAGAAGCACTGGCCAAGCAATACAATAAGGACCTGCTGCTGAAAACGGGACTTGTAGCCGAGCGCAACGGAACCCTGCAGGATAATTACCGGGGACGGGTGATATTCCCCGTGCACAACCACAGCGGAAAAGTAATGGGATTTGGTGCCCGTATCTTAAAAACAACAGACAGGGCCCCGAAATACATCAATACACCCGAGAACGAGATCTATGTTAAGAGCAAGATCCTTTATGGGTCGTATTTTGCCCGAACGGCCATTGAAAAAGCCGACGAATGCCTGCTTGTGGAAGGTTATACGGATGTGGTCTCGCTGCATCAGGCCGGCATCGAAAACGTAGTAGCCTCCGGTGGCACCTCGCTTACCGTGGACCAGTTACGCCTGATAAAAAAATACACCAGCAACCTTACCATTATATATGACGGGGATGCCGCGGGTATTAAGGCCGCCCTGCGCGGACTGGACCTGGCTCTTGAAGAAAGCCTGAACGTAAAGCTGGTACTGATTCCGGACAAGGAAGACCCCGACAGTTATGTAAATAAGGTTGGCGCCGGTGCCTTTACCGAATTCATCAAAAAAAATAAAAAGGATTTTATCCTGTTCCAGCTGGAATCCTCGTTAAATGATATCGGCGAAGATCCTGCAAAAAAATCGGAGCTGGTCAACAAGATCGCCGAATCCATCAGCCGGATCAACAAAGCGGAGGATTTTACCAAACAACAGGATTATATCAAAGAGTCGGCAGCTATTTTAAAGATCGACGAAGCAGGGCTGCATGCGCTGGTGAACAAATACATCCGTGATAAGGTAACTGCCCTGGAGCGCAAAGCCATGAACAACGCTGCGGATACGGAACAAAATGCGATGGAAGCGGCAGTGTCCAATTATGATGACGCCACTTTTGATCTCCTGTTTAAAGACCAGCTGCAGGAAAAAGAGCTGGCACGTATCCTGCTGGAATACGGCAACCGGCTATGGGATGAGCACACCCTCATCGCCCAGCATGTGTTTGACGAGGTGGACGAGCTCGAAATTGAAGACCCCGAAGTCAACCGTTTGATCACGACGATAAAGCTGCTGCTGCGCAGCAACCCGGAACAGCTGACCGATAAATATTTTATTTATAATGAAGACAAAAAGCTGAGTGCTTTTGCCGTGTCGCTGCTCAATCATCCTTATGAAGAAAGTGAACGCTGGGCCGCAGATTTCAGTCCCAATACCGGTTACCAGAAAGACCTGTTCCGGCAAAGCTTTGAGGCATTTTCAAGAGTGATCAGCAAAGGCAATGAAACGGATCTCAACAGATACAAACTGATCTCGGAGGACCGTACCAATCAAAAAGTGGAGTCCGCCATCCAGTACCTGAAACTCAAAAAGATCCGCCGCATGTTATTGCAGAACCAGGATGACATGTCCGGCCCCTTAAGCGATCATAAATTTAAAGAGCTCCATTTTATCCATAAATCATTAAAGGATATGGAGCGGGAGATCACCAATATCCTGGGTATGGTGATCGTAAACTAGCACTGGCAAGCGGTGTGCGGCACCGGGCGCCTATTATTGCCGGGTCATCCACCGGGGTTTCTTTTTCAGGATCTTTTTATAGACCGGGCAATCCTCTGAGTGGCAACCCGGCAGATAGCCGGTACTCATCAGGAATTCATTAACGATCTCACCACCTGTAAATTTGAACTGCTTTTTAAACAATTTCACCCACGCCTCTTTTGTTTTGGGGTGATGATGATCCAGCCAGTCTTTAAAAGAGCCGAATTCTTTCTGAAGCTGCAGGATTACTTTGGCATTTTCGATGGCCGCATTTATTTTTAAACGGTTGCGGATAATGCCCGCATCCAGCATCAGTGCATCGAATTTCTTTTGGGTGTACCGGCTTACTTTTTTTATATCAAACTGATCAAATGCCTTATAAAAAGCGTCCTTCTTTTTCAGGATCGTTTCCCAGCTCAATCCGGCCTGGTTGATCTCCAGTACCAGCCGGGCAAATAACTCATTATCCGACTCAAGCGGGAACCCGTACTCCGTATCATGGTACTTTTCATGAACGGTACCCTTACCCTTTTCCTTAACAAATGTGCAGTAAAATGACATGCTGCAAAATGCACTAATTTTTTTTGAAAAATATTTTGAAGTTAATCAAACTTCCCCTTATCTTTGCAATCCGTTTACGGAACGACGGCAGTAAAAAAGCCGGAAAAAGTAAACCAGAAGCTCTAAAAAAGCATTTGACATATCGGGAGTTTAGCTCAGCTGGTTCAGAGCATCTGCCTTACAAGCAGAGGGTCGGCGGTTCGAACCCGTCAACTCCCACCAACACCATAAAGGGTTTCAGGCAATGAAACCCTTTTTTATTTTGCCTATGTTCTATGTCTACATATTATATTCTCCTGCCAAAAACAAATATTATATCGGATACACCGGTGACAGCCTCAAAGAGCGTTTGAGAAAACACAATTCGAATCATAAAGGATTCACAGGGCAGTCAGCCGACTGGACCATTGTTTATCACGAAACTTTTGAAAATAAACGGTCTGCAATGAAGCGGGAAAAAGAAATCAAAAACAAAAAAAGCAGCATATATATTGAAAAACTCATCGCTGGTGCTGAGCATCCCGGCCCATGAGCCGGGAGTGGTCGGCGGTTCGAACCCGTCAACTCCCACCAACACCATAAAGGGTTTCAGGCAATGAAACCCTTTTTTATTTTGCCTATGTTCTATGTCTACATATTATATTCTCCTGCCAAAAACAAATATTATATCGGATACACCGGTGACAGCCTCAAAGAGCGTTTGAGAAAACACAATTCGAATCATAAAGGATTCACAGGGCAGTCAGCCGACTGGACCATTGTTTATTACGAAACTTTTGAAAATAAACGGTCCGCAATGAAGCGGGAAAAAGAAATCAAAAACAAAAAAAGCAGCATATATATTGAAAAACTCATCGCTGGTGCTGAGCATCCCGGCCCATAAGCCGGGAGTGGTCGGCGGTTCGAACCCGTCAACTCCCACCAACACCATAAAGGGTTTCAGGCACTGGAACCCTTTTTTATTTCCAGGATTTGCCATACATTTTAAACAGCTGTTCTTCCTTTAAAGATCCTGCGGCATAAGCAACGGTTAATTCAACTTTATTACCCGTCCGGAGGGAACGGGAGTTTACAGAAATACTTTTTAGTGCTACCTTTATCAGCAACGCAAATAACCGTTTCGGATGGAAAATTATTCTCTGCAAATTTTCAACACAACACCAAGTTAATATCTCAATTATGAAACGACCAGACCGCTTTAATAAAAAAGAGCCTTCGGGGTATATGATCACACGGTATCAGAAACACCACACACTTAATAACTCCGGATTTGTTTACAGATTCATCTTCCATAACCGCTTTATAAAACAACTCCTTTTTTTAACCGGTCTTTTTTTATTGCTGTGCGGTAAGGGGATCGGGCAAACAAACCTGGAAGCGCTGCAATTCGGAACAGTGCTTCCCAAAACAATCACAGACGGAAAAACCGAGAGGAAAAAAGATCCGCTTAGCGGATTATTATCCTATCAGTCGGCAGCACTGCAAGAATACAAGTTTGGAGCAATAACATTCTCAGCAT
Source organism: Niabella beijingensis (assembly GCF_020034665.1). Classification (NCBI taxonomy): domain Bacteria; kingdom Pseudomonadati; phylum Bacteroidota; class Chitinophagia; order Chitinophagales; family Chitinophagaceae; genus Niabella; species Niabella beijingensis. The sequence continues at coordinate 655,522 of NZ_JAIQDI010000001.1, forward strand.
ACAGCGTTCCCTCGGGATACGATAATTCGCGTAATACCATTTCTCTCTATGTGGATGATTATAACGCTAATCATTATACCGGGTTCATGCTGAAAACAGTAAAGAAAGAGGAGGGCAAAAAGCTGCTGGATCATTTAAAGAAAAAATACGGTATACCGGAAAAGAGAGGCACGGCCAGCAATGGGACCGTTTATTTCTGGAATGCGAAAAAGAGCGATGCCTGGCTGTTCCTGACACAACAGCAGGCAGCCGCAAAAAATAATGTACCCTATACCGATACAAGATTAACACTGGTAAAAGCAGGAACACGTATCAAAACAAAAATACCGGGTGCGCTCGATGTCGGCTCACTTACGATGCTACAGCTCTTCGAAATGCTGTATCCCAAATCATATGAATAACGATACTTCAAAATACAAGCAGGACCGCACTACCGTGAATATCAATTGAAATAAGCCCGGTCCGTTATTCATTGTTCCTCCTCAAAAATCGGGCAGCCTGCACCGAGCTATTGGATTTATCTTTAAAAGGGTTATTCCGCTTCCGTTACTTTTTTTAACAGCAGTTTTAATGCCGCCACCCGTTGCGGATATTTACCCGCCAGGTTGCTACGCTCTCCCGGATCATTTTTCAGATCGTACAATTGTTCCTGTGCACTATATCCGGTTTCAATATTTACAGCAGTCATCAGCGCCGGTCCTTTTGACGGCGTCATATACTTCCATCCATCCTTTACAATACACAAGGCGCTGTTGGCAGGTTGCTCAACGATGAAATCACGGTCGCGTTTTGCTTTACCCAGGAAGGTTGAAAGATAATCACGGCTGTCTGTAAACTCCCCGTCCGGCAGTTTTACCTGCAGCAGGGAAGCAAAAGAAGCCATCAGGTCGACCTGGCTGACCAGTGCATCCGATCGCGCGCCGCCCCTGATATGTCCGGGCCAATGAACAATAAACGGTACTCTTGTGCCTGCCTCAAAAGCGCTGTATTTTCCGCCACGGTAAATACCTCCTGGCTGGTGGCCCAGGGCTGCAGCGGTTTCCGCAGACCGATCCATATACCCGTCATTCAATACCGGTCCGTTATCACTGCTGAAAACGACCAGCGTATTTTCAAGCAGTCCTCTTTCCCGGAGACCGTTCATGATAACACCTACGCTGTGATCCATTTCAAGGATCACATCCCCCCTATAGCCCAGTTTGCTTTTCCCCTTGAATTCGGTACCCGGCATACGTGGCACATGAATATTATGAATGGCATAGTAAAGGAAAAAAGGCTTTGCGTCTTTCCTGCTGCTGTCAATAAATTCCAATACCTTATTATTGAATACATAGCCCAGCTCCTCGTCCGTCCATTCGCTGCGCTTCCCTCCTTTCATAAAACCGATACGGCCGATGCCGTTCACAATATGCCCGTCATGCCCCTGCCGGGGATCATTATGCTGTTTTAATAATTCCGGATGCGCCTTCCCGGTTAGCTCACCCGGAAATGCCTGCTGATAATTTACCGAGATCGGGTCTTCCGGCTCGAGCCCAAGTGCCCGCTGGTTCTCCATAAAAATAGTAGGCACGCGGTCGGCTGTAGCAGGAAAAATAAACGAATAATCAAATCCCACTTCCCTGGGTCCCGGCGACACTTCCCTGTTCCAGTCCACGGGCGATTGATTCCCCAGCCCCAGATGCCATTTTCCTACCACTCCGGTGCGATATCCTGCCTGTTGAAATACTTTGGGTAATGTGGTGCCATTTGTAGGGATCACCAGGTTGGCATCACCGGGAAGGATATTGGTTCCTTTCTTCCGCCAGGCGTATCTCCCGGAAAGCAGCGAATACCGGGAAGGCGTACAGGTGGATGCGGTTGCATGTGCATTGGAAAAATTGATCCCGTTCTGTGCAAGGCGATCAATATTGGGGGTGCCTACGATTGTTGCGCCATTGCAACCCAGATCGCCATACCCCAGGTCATCCGTATAAATGATCAGCACATTGGGCCGGCCGGCGGACTGCGCAAACCCATTAAAGAAAAAGCAGGATAATACAACCGTTAAGATCCAGTTTCGTTTCATAATAAAATCAGCTTGTTTATGTTCTGTCTCTAATCACCTACCTGCATATCGACAACCGGCGGCAATAATGGTGCGGATAATACTGTTTCGCACCCGCTACAAAATAAGCTTAAAATAACGGATTCCCGGCAGCAACGTTGAGAAAAACACGGCAACTGTGCATCCGATTGCACAGTACACCGCACAGTCGGTAGCTCCCGTTATCAAAAAGTTTAACTTTATCCCTGCTTGTCCGGAAGCAATTTCCCGGTTCCATCAACCGCTGTCAAAAAATAAAAATGATCTTCTGATGAAAACAATCGCCTTCGCTATCGGCTGTCTCTTTCTTTACGGATCCGTTTTCGCCCAGCAACGACCCAATGTTATTTATATTTACGCAGACGACCTGGGATACGGTGAACTGGGATGCTATGGTCAGAAAAAGATCAAAACGCCCAACCTGGACCGCATGGCAGCAGAGGGCATGCGGTTCACCCAGCACTATTCCGGTACGCCCGTATGTGCTCCTGCGCGTTGTATGCTGCTTACCGGGAAGAATGGCGGGCATTCTTACATAAGAGGCAATTATGAAATGGGAGGTTTCCCTGACAGCCTGGAAGGCGGTCAGATGCCGCTTCCGGAAGGCACTTTCACCCTGGGGCATCTTTTTAAAAAGGCGGGTTATGCCACCGCAGCGATCGGTAAATGGGGACTGGGACATATCAATACCACCGGCCATCCGTTATCCCAGGGCTTTGATTATTTCTACGGCTATCTCGATCAGAAACAGGCGCACAATTATTATCCTTCGCATCTCTGGGAGAACCGCACCCGGGACGGGCTGAACAACCCCGATATTTATGTACACCGCGCATTAAATCCGGAAAAGGCTACCGACCGGGACTTCGATTATTTCAAGGGGAATGTTTATTCGGTTGATAAAATGACGGAAAAGGCACTGGCCTTTATCAATACACACAAAAACCAGCCGTTCTTTCTTTACCTGCCGTACACCATTCCCCATGTATCACTGCAGGTACCGGAGAAATACATCAATATGTATAAAGGGCAGTTTGACGAAAAACCTTACTATGGCGGGAAGGGCTATGCGGCATCAAAATACCCGCTCTCTACTTATGCCGGTATGATCACCTGCCTCGACGACCAGGTAGGACTGATCCTGCATGAGATAAAAAAACTGGGGCTGGATGATAACACGCTGATCTTTTTTTCAAGCGACAACGGTGCCACCTTTAACGGCGGTGTGGATGCGGCTTTCTTTAACAGTGTACAGGGATTACGGGGGTTAAAAATGGATGTTTATGAAGGGGGCTTCCGTGAGCCGTTCATTGCCCGCTGGCCGGGCAGGATCCCTGCTGGAAAGACCAGTACGCTGCTTTCGGTACAATATGATATGATGCCTACTTTTGCCGAACTCGTCAGGCAACCGCTTCCCGCTTCCACAGACGGCATCTCGCTGCTACCCGAATTACTGGGACAAAAAAATCAGCAGCAGCATCCTTTTCTTTATTTTGAATATCCTGAAAAAGGAGGACAGATCGCTGTCCGTATCGGAAACTGGAAGGGCGTAAGAACAGGCATTCTCAAAAACAGGAACAGCCCCTGGCAGTTATATGACCTGCAAACTGATCTGCAGGAAACCCGCGACGTAGCATCCCAGCACCCGGATATTATTCAGCGCATGCGTGAAATCGCAACCATGCAGCACCAGCATCCGCACTTGAGGGAATGGGAATTTATTGATCCGAAAACAGAACAGAAACGACCGTAGTCAGCCACTTCAGGAAATATCTTTCATAAAAAAGGTCACCGTTTCCGGTGACCGCCTTCATAAAACAAACACTAAGAGGTGTGTTTAGGCACTGGGGCCTGCGGCCTTTACAGCTGGAGCTACCATGCCGGAATAGATTTCAAAGTTCCTGATAAATTGTCCGGCCAGTTCACCTGCCTGCTGGTCGTATGCCGCGCCATTTTCCCATGTATTACGCGGAGTGAGCAGCTTTGAATCAACGCCGGGGCAATGGTCCGGCACCATAAGACCAAAAACAGGATCCTTATGATATTCCACTTCATCAAGATGGCCGTTCAAGGCAGCCTGTATCATTGCCCGGGAATAAGAAAGCTTTATACGGGAGCCGGTGCCGTATGCGCCGCCCGTCCAGCCGGTGTTCACCATCCACACTTTCACGCCGTGCGTTGCGATCCGGTCACCGAGCATCGCCGCATACCGTCCGGGATGCAAAGGAATGAAGGGCGCTCCAAAACAGGCGCTGAAAGTAGCCTTCGGTTCGGTAACACCGGCTTCGGTACCCGCAACCTTGGCGGTATAACCGCTGATAAAATAATAAAGCGCCTGCTCCCGGGTCAGGCGGGAGATCGGGGGCAATACACCATAGGCATCACAGGTCAGAAAGAAAATATTTTTGGGCACCCCTCCTGTTTCATCAGGAACAATATTTTCAACAAAATGGATGGGGTAGGCAACCCTTGTATTCTCGGTAAGGGAAGCGTCATCAAAGTTGATCCGGTTGGTGCCGGGATAGAAAGTTACATTTTCAACCAGGGCATGCGGCCGGATGGCATGAAAGATTTCAGGTTCTTTTTCTTCTGAAAGGTTGATGCATTTCGCATAGCAGCCGCCTTCAAAATTGAACACCTTTTCATTGTCCCATCCATGTTCATCATCCCCGATCAGTTTGCGGCAGGGGTCCGTGCTCAATGTTGTTTTGCCGGTACCGCTCAGTCCAAAGAACAGCGCGGTATCTCCTGTGGGTCCCAGGTTGGCCGAACAATGCATGCTGAGCACTTCCTTTGCCTGGGGCAGCAGGTAATTCAGGATCGAAAAAACACTTTTCTTTATTTCTCCTGTGTAAGCGCTGCCGGCTATCAGGATCATCCTGTGTTTAAAGCTGACAACTGTTGCATTGCCCTGGCGGGTGCCGCAACGCTCCGGATCCAGTTCCAGTCCGGGTGCGGAAAGAATATGCCAGTCGGGTTCAAACTGTTCGAGTATTTCTTCCGACGGACGTAAGAAAAGATGATGCGAAAACAGGTTCATGGAAGGCAGCTCGTTTATCACCCTTATGTTCAGCCGGTATTCCGGCGCCGCACAGGCATACGCATCTCTTATCCAGAGTTCCGGTCTTCCGTTCAGGTGGCTGCGGACATCTTCCAGGATCCGTTCAAAAAAATGCTCCTCCAGGGGATTGTTAAAATTACCCCAGTCAACAGAGGTGGCCGTCAGCTCATCCTTTACAATAAATTTGTCCCTGGGCGACCTTCCTGTAAATTTCCCGGTGTTGATCACCAGGGCGCCGGTATCGCTTAACCGCCCCTGGTTGTTCCTGAGGGTATCTTCCACTAATTCTTCAGGAGTTAGCTGGTAATGCACCCGATTCGTTAAATTCAATCCGGCAGCCTTTAATTGCTGCACCGGCATCTCGAATGGCTTTGTAAGCATATGGTTTCTTTCTTCTTTTGTTGAAGCAGCAAAAATAGAGTTTAGAAAAAATCTAAAAAAATAATATTTTAATGCCTGTTTTTAAATATTTTAAAAAGTATACATCACATAATTGAATTAATTTCAATTATTAATTGCTGTACTAACAATTGTTCGTAAAAACAGTTGTTACTCAGCCACTTGTTGCGGGCAGCAGGTCCGGGCTTTTTTCTTTGGGAATAGTTTCGTAGCTTTGCGCCGTTCTGCAACTGCAGAAAAGTTCTTTAATTCCCTGGCTCCGGCCGGGACCTTATCAAGAAAGGCAGAGGGTGTGGCCCTGTGAAGCCTTGGCAACCTGTCTGGGACAAGGTGCCAATTCCAACCGTGCAGCAGCAAGGAAAGATAAGTCGGATCAGTAGTGTATTAAGAAATTTTAATAGGACAGCTCATCTGGTTTATCGGATGGGCTTTTTTTATGTGCCACCGGCAGCTGTCATAATTTTTTTTTGAATATGAAACAAAACGCTACTAAATTCGTAGTCCGCATGACACAGAAAGCAACATATACTTTTTCTTGCATTACCCCCGTAATGTGTTGCTGTATTTGCTGTATGCCTTAGCAGGCATATACTATCTTCATCTACCCCAACGGGTCTTTATGACCCTCTATTTATTCAGCACATCTTTTTCACTTCATTAAATTCATCATTCTTATGAGCGATCAATTACATTTTGACACGTTACAGGTGCACGCCGGCCAGCAGGCAGATCCCACTACCGGAAGCCGCGCCGTACCTATTTACCAAACCACTTCTTATGTTTTTAAGAACGCGGACCATGCTGCCAATCTTTTTGGATTGAAGGAGTTCGGGAATATCTATACCCGGATCATGAACCCGACCACCGATGTTTTTGAACAACGCATTGCCGCACTGGAAGGAGGTGTTGCCGCACTTGCCACTTCCTCCGGTCAGGCAGCCCAGTTTCTTGCAATCACCAACCTGCTGCAGGCAGGTGAGAACTTTGTGACCTCTCCCTTTTTATACGGAGGCACTTTTAACCAGTTCAAAGTATCCTTTAAACGACTGGGCATCGATGTACGTTTTGCAGCAGATGATAACCCGGACAGTTTCCGCCCCCTGATCGATGACAAGACAAAAGCCATTTACATAGAAACACTGGGCAATCCGCGGCTGAATGTTCCCGACTTTGAAAAATTTGCAGCCCTGGCCAAAGAATTTGACCTGCCGCTGATTGTAGACAACACCTTCGGTGCGGGCGGATACCTGTTCCAGCCGATCCGGCATGGCGCCAACATCGTGGTGGAAGCCGCCACCAAATGGATCGGCGGACATGGCAACAGCATCGGAGGCGTTATCGTAGACGGAGGAAATTACAACTGGGGAAATGGAAAATTCCCGCAATTCTCCGAGCCTTCCGAGGGATACCACGGATTGAACTTCTGGCAGGTATTTGGAGAGGGGAATCCGCTCGGACTGCCCAATATTGCCTTTGCCATCCGCGCCCGCGTGGAAGGGCTCCGCGATTTCGGTCCGGCACTCAGCCCCTTCAATGCCTTCCTGCTACTGCAGGGCATCGAAACCCTTTCCCTGCGTGTACAGCGTACGGTGGACAATGCACTGGCCCTTGCACAATGGCTGGAGCAGCACGATAAGGTGGACTTTGTATGGTACCCCGGCCTTGAAAGCAGCCCCTATCATACACTGGCAAAAAAATACCTTACCAACGGCTTTGGCGGCGTACTGCAGTTTGGTATAAAAGGCGGACTGGAGAACGGGAAAACATTCATCAACAGCCTGAAGCTGGTAAGTCACCTGGCAAATGTGGGTGACGCAAAAACACTCGCCATACATCCGGCATCCACCACGCACGAGCAATTGAGCGAAGCAGAACGGGCAAGTGCAGGCGTACTGGACAATCTCATCCGCATCAGTTCAGGCATTGAGCACATCGATGATATAAAAGCTGATTTTGAGCAGGCCTTTGCCGCAGTTTTTAACCAGTAAAATTAATTACCCATTACGTCCTGTAAGTGTCCGCTTACAGGACGTTTATAAGAAAAATGCTCCGGCCTTCCGCAATAAAACCGGCAGGGCCACCGAACAGAGAATGCAACAAAAAACATTTACATACCCGGCACCTTTTGTATTGGAGAGCGGCGCCGTCTTTCATAACCTGCGACTGGCTTATACCACTTACGGTGCCATCCGCAAGGACCAGACCAATGTCATCTGGATCTTTCATGCACTGACTGCCAACAGCAACCCGCATGAATGGTGGCCGGAAATGATCGGAGCCGGTAAGGTATTTGATCCGGAAAAAGATTTTATCATCTGTGTAAATATGCCCGGCAGCTGTTACGGCAGCAGCAGTCCCCTGGATGTGAATCCTGCCAGCGGGGAGCCCTACTATCACGACTTTCCCTTCTTTACTATCAGGGATATGGCCCGGGCCTACCAGCTGCTGCAACAGAAACTGGGAATAAAAAAAATAAAGATCGGTATCGGCGGCAGCACCGGCGGCCAGCAGCTGCTGGAGTGGGCGGTACAGGATCCGGATCTTTTTGACTATATCATACCGCTGGCCACCAATGCCGTGCATTCGCCCTGGGGAAAAGCCTTTAACGCTTCCCAGCGGTTTGCCATCGAAGCAGACCAGACCTGGCATACGAAAAACCCGGACGCAGGCCGCAAAGGACTGGAAGTGGCGCGCGGCATCGCTTTGCTCTCCTACCGCAATGCTACGGCCTATAATAAAACGCAGTCGGAAACATCGGAAGAGCAGCTCGAAGCTTTCCGCAGCGAAAGCTATCAGCGCTACCAGGGCAGCAAGTTATCCGCACGTTTTAATGCATTCAGCTATTATGCACTCAGCAAAAGCATGGACAGTCATAACCTTGGCCGCGGCCGTGGCGGAGTGATCAAAGCACTGGGCAGGATCCGGGCCAAAACACTGGCGCTGGCCCTGGAAGGTGATCTTTTGTTTCCTCCTGAAGAGCAGGAATTCCTGGCCGAGCATATACCCGGGGCGATTGAAAAATACATCCGCTCCGACTACGGGCACGATGGTTTCCTCCTGGAATTTGAACAGATATCAGAAGCAATAAAAAAATTTATAACCCGCCTGTCACCGGCTGCCATCGGGCAGGAAAAGACAGGCAATTAAAATAAAACACAGCATGGGCGAACATAAAGAGTTAGTGATCGGCTTGTTTGGATTTGGAGTGGTGGGTGAAGGGCTTTACAAGGTATTGCAGCAAACGCCGTCCCTCAAAGCAAGCATTAAAAAGGTGTGCATCAAGCACCCCGGGAAAAAAAGAAATGCCCCGGAAGAACTGTTTACCACCGAGCGGGAAGAACTGCTAAACGATAATGAGATCAATCTCATTGTGGAAGTGATCGACGATGCGGTAGCCGGTTTTGAAATTGTAAGCACGGCATTAAAGAACGGAAAGGATGTGGTGAGCTCATCCAAGAAGATGATCGCAGAGAACCTGCCCGCGTTGCTGGAACTGCAGCAGGCAACCGGCAGGTCCCTGTTATATGAATCTTCCGCCTGTGCCTCCATTCCCGTGATCCGTAACCTTGAAGAATATTACGACAATGACCTGCTTCACAGCATACGGGCCATTGTGAACGGGAGCACCAACTTCATCCTCACAAAAATCTTTGAAGAAAACCTTGCATTCAGGGATGCATTGCTCCTGGCACAGCAGCTTGGTTTTGCAGAAAGCGATCCCACCCTGGACGTGGAAGGTTATGATGCCCTGAATAAATGGACCATCCTGCTGCTGCATGCATACGGGATTGTGGCACATCCGGACCAGATCCTGTTCAACGGTATCCAGAATATCGCGAAGTCGGACGCCCAGGTGGCCAAGGCACGCGGCCAGCAGATCAAGCTGGTGGCACAGGCCAAGAAACTGATCAATGGCGGTGTGGGCGCTTATGTGCTGCCGCAGTTTGTTGCAGCCGACAGCCCCCTGTCCTTTGTAAAGAATGAATACAACGGAGTGGTGATCGAAAGCGGATTTGCGGACCAGCAGTTCTTTTACGGGAAAGGCGCGGGCAGTTTTCCTACCGCATCGGCCGTTCTCAGTGATATCTCCGCCCTGCGTTATGAGTACCGCTATGAATATAAAAAGCTGTACCATCACCGTCCGCATCAGCTGAACGATGCCATCTACCTTAAAGTATTCGTCAGCTTTACCGACCTGGCCTTTATTCCCAAAGATGATTTTGAATGGATCGAGGAATGGCATGCACAGGAGAGCCGTAAGTATCTTTCCGGGGTGATCGCACTTCAGAAATTAAAACAACATTCCTGGTGGAAGGAGAACGGCACTTCACTGATCGTGGAAACCGATGGCATTATTGAAGATATTGAAGAACGGAAGTTAAAAAAGAAAAGCCTGGAACTCGCAGGATTACTGTAATACCGGCGGATCCTAAGTTATGAGGGTTTAATGTTGGTAGTACCAGCATTAAACCCTTGTTAGTTGAATCCTCTAGCCATAGAAGGTGCTGACAGATCAGCAAAATCCTGTTCCAGGTACTTGTAATACCCCGTGATGGCGATCATGCCGGCATTATCGGTACAGTATTGAAAATCGGGGATGAAGGTGTTCCATCCCTTTTCCGCCCCCATTGCCTTAAACGCTGCACGAAGACCGCTGTTGGCCGACACGCCACCCGCAATACAAAGATCGCGGATACCCAGATCTGCCGCCGCTTTGCTTAATTTGTTCAAAAGAATGGAAATAATCCGGCCCTGTATGGAAGCACAGATATCGTTCAGGTTTTCCTGAATAAACCGCTGCTGCTCCGCTGCGCTTGCTGTAAATTCTTCTTTGTAGATCTGCGCGGTGCCGGCATTCCTTAGAAAATAAAGGATGGCCGTCTTCAGACCGCTGAAGCTGAAATCATAGCCCGGTATCCGCGGCTCCGGAAAGCGGAAACGGCCGGCGTCGCCCTCCTTTGCATGTTTATCGATCAGCGGACCTCCGGGATAAGGCAGTCCCAGCATCTTGGCCGCTTTATCAAAAGCTTCCCCCGCGGCATCGTCGATCGTTTCACCGATAACGGTCAGCGAGGTCGGTGCATCACATCTTACGATCTGTGTATGCCCGCCGCTTACCGTCAGGCAAAGAAAAGGAAAAGACGGTTTGGCATCCGGTATCAGGTTGGCCAGTACATGCGCCTGCATGTGATTCACAGCGATCAGGGGTTTGTCCAGCGCCAGTGATAATGATTTGGCAAACTGCCCGCCTACCAGCAGACTTCCGATCAACCCCGGCGCCTGGGTATAGGCGATCGCATCCATATCATTCAATTGCAGGCCGCTTTCTTTCAAAGCCACATCCACCACGGGAACGATGTTCTGCATGTGTGCCCGGGACGCCAGCTCCGGCACCACCCCTCCATGCGCCGCATGTACTGCCTGGGTGGCAATGCGGTTGGACAATATCCTTCCCCCGCTGCAAACCGCAGCAGAGGTTTCATCACAACTCGATTCGATCGCCAGTATATTTATTCTGTTCATTTAATTTATCGTTATACACCTCATTAACTCCGGATCGCCACCACCGGATCCATCTTTGCCGCCTGTACTGCCGGTATGATGCCGGCCACCACTCCTACGATCACACAGATAAGAAAGGTCCAGACCATATTGGCAACCGATATGAACACCGGGAAGTCGAGGGCCTTGCTGAGAATCTGCGCCAGCACATATACCAGGAACAGGCCGATCAGTCCGCCCAGCATACAAAGGAATGCCGACTCCAGCAGGAATTCGGTCAGTATGATCTGCCGTTTCGCACCCAGTGCTTTTTTCAACCCGATCTGAGAGGTCCGTTCCTTTACGGTCACAAACATAATATTCGCCACGCCGAACAGTCCAACGATCAGACTGATCCCGCCGATCACGGCACCTCCGATATTCAATCCCGCAAATGCCTCGGCTACCTGGTCCCCGATATCATTAATGTCATTCAGTGCAAAATTATCTTCCTGTTTCGGGCTCAGTTTATGCAGACTGCGCATGGTCACCATCAGTTCATCCTTTAGCCCCTTGCTGGTGATATGCGGCATTCCCTGCACCATGATCACCGGGTCTGTTTTTTCTTCATTGAAGATCGTTCTCCCGAACTGGAACGGAAGGATAACGCTCTGGTCAAACCCCCAGCCGCCGATCATTTGTTTCCCCTGCTTTTCAATAACACCTGCCACCAGGATCTTTTTTCCGCCGATGGTAATGGTTTTATTAACGGCCAGCTCCGGCTCATTGAACAGTTTTTCGGCGATCTCATTTCCCACTACTGCCACGTTAGTGCCATAGCTGAACTCTGCGTCTGATACGTAGCGGCCATCACTCATTGTAAGCGGCTGGATCCGGATAAAGTCCTCGCTAACGCTGTAAACATTCACACTGTTCAGCATATATCCTGAAAACTCCACATTTCCCCGCCCCTGCAAAGTAAAGGCCACATACCGGGCATCGGGAGTGCGTTCTTTGATCGGCTTCACCTCGTCGTACCGGGGCACAGGACGGTTTATATATTTCCACCAGGGATAGTCCGGCCCACCGCCATAATCCCATTTATCCACATAAATGGTATTGGAGCCAAGTGTTTTTATCTCATTTTGTATGTTCTGTTGTAAGCTGTTTACCGTGGCCAGCACCCCGATAATACAAAAGATACCGATGGTGACCCCGAAAAGCGACAGGAAGGTACGCAGCTTGTTTTTCCAAAGCTCCTGCATCGCCATGCGAAAACTATTGCCTACAATTTCCAGTGTGCGCCTCAACATAAAACACAAAGATACTTACGTTTTGCTTGCCTTTTGCAAATAACAACAGATCAGGGCCATTCCTGTTTTCCCGGCCGGGCAAAAATAAAGTAGTTAAATACGTAGTTAACTACTTATATTTGCAGGATCAATTGTTTTTTTATGTTTATAATTAAAGAACTGGACAATACCCATGGCAGGGAGATCATTGACCTGATCCTGTACATCCAGCAGGTGGAATTTAATGTTCCGGTTACGCTCGAAGGCCAGCCCGACCTCCTGGACATCGAATCCTTCTATATACAACCGGGTGGAAAATTCTGGGGGGCCTATGCCGGTGATATCCTTATCGGCACCATCGCACTGATCCATACCGGGCACCGGACAGGCGTTATCAGGAAGATGTTTGTACACAAAGATCATCGCGGGGCACAGCACGGGGTGGCGCAGGCATTGCTGACCACACTTATCAACTACTGCAGGCAGCAGGATATCGGATCGATTTATCTTGGTACGATCGATACGCTTAAGGCCGCCCAGCGGTTTTATGAAAAAAACGGGTTTGTGAAAATAACCCCGGCGGAGCTTCCTTCTTTTTTTCCCCGGATGATGGCAGACAATACATTTTATTATCTTTCGCTTTAAAAGAGATTGTAATGAACAGCATTGATGAAGCAGGCATCCTGGCACTGGCAACAAGGCTGCAGCGTCTGAGCGAGCGCATCCGCAAACAGGGTACGGAAATTTACAGGCATTGTGGTATCGATTTTGATCCGAAATGGTTTCCGGTGATCTATGCGCTTCACAAAAAATCGGAACTGGGTGTAATGGAACTGGCCCAGGAGATCGGCTACACCCATCCTTCCACCATCAGCCTGTTAAAAGAGCTTACCCGTGAAAAGCTGGTATTGTCGAAAAAGCATCCCAGCGACGACCGGAAACGGCAGCTCTGCCTCTCAGCCAGGGGAAAAACGCTTGTAGAACAGATGCAGCCTGTGTGGGAGCTGCTGGTACAGGCCATAACACAGGTAACCGATACCCCTAATAATCTGTTCCGCGCCATTGATGAAGTGGAAGAACGGATCGAACAGGGCGCACTGCTTGATGCCGCCCACAGGCTGATGAAAAGACCCGGAACTGCACGCTAATACATAGCTGCTATTACCGCCGGCACGATTAGATATATTAAAAATATTTCTAAAGAACATTAAAAAATCCAAAACGATTAACAGGGATTTTTAAATTTCATGTGTCCGCCTGCTGTCAGACCGATATTTTATATATTTCTGCTGCAACTGTGATCGCCAAAACGCGGTACCACATTGACTTATAATAAGATTGCCCTACCTTTGCCTTTGCAAAATTGCAGGCGTGTAAAGAAAATTACGTACCCTGCTTCTGTCCGCAAATGTGCCGTTGCTAGTTAAACAGGCCAGCTAAGAATGCTTTTGAGAAATGTGATGTTTTTACGGGTTGATCACAATGGATATGCTCTGCTCCCAAAGGTATGTCCATTTTTTTTGCACTTCCGCTACCGGCACTTTTGATGGCGATGGATCTTTCTGACCATTCATTACATTTATAAATAAAAATGCTACCCTGATTGAAAGCAGCTCCGCACCGATCGCTATTTCCCGTGGCCGGACCAAAACCATACTGCCTTTAAACCGCTGAATCCGGTTACAGCATCGAGTATTGCTTGGGCTTCATCCCGATATGCGCCTCGAACACTCTCGAAAAATGGCTCAGATTGCTAAAGCCCAGCCGGTACCCTACATCGGAAACGGTATACTTTTTTTCCCTCAGTAAAAGGGCCGCTTCTTTCATTCTGAATTCCTGGTAATAACTAAAAATACTGTTGCCAAAAATCTGTTTGAACAAACGCTTTAGTTTGGTCGGGCTCATACCGGCATCAACAGCCAGTGTTTTAATCACCGGAGGTATCTCCAGGTGCTCCAGGAGCTGTGCTTTTATCCTGTATATGGTTGCTATGTCCTCAGTGTTCAATGCATAAAGGCGTCCTTCATCCCGCTTGTCCAGTTCCATCAATAACCGGCAGATCAGCTCTTCTGCTTTTACCCGCAAAAAAAACAGTTCAAATGATTCATTGATTGGCTCCGTCAGCATTTCATCCACAATTTTCTGTAAAGAAGGATAGATCATTTGTTCGAAAAGAAAGGGCTGCGTATTCTGTAACAGGCTTTGCAAAAGCGGTGACCTGTCTGACGGATCAAACAGCCTGCTCAGGTAGCCGGCATCCACTTCAATATTGATCGTGGCGGTGTTCGTATGAATAGAAATGACATCATCCGTATTTATACGGCTGGTGGCAATGAGAACAGACGGCATTCTATCTTTTTCAGTGAGTGGCATTGCTCTCTGCGGGAAAATATTCCGGAATTTGAAAACCAACATTCTTTTAGCAGTATTAGCAGCTACATTTTTAACATGTACATCCTGCTTCAGCTCGTAATTGCTGATGAGCATCCGGATGTCCTCGTTAAAAACAAATCCGGTACAATATCCCCGGCCGAATCTGCGCGGGATCTCTAATCGCCGGCCATTGACAGCAGTGCCCAGTAACTGGGCAAGCGATTTCAGCACTTCGGGAACGGTCGGGTTATCCTTTTTCACAAGAATGGTCCTTTACGACTATTTTTAAGTCTAATTTAGTTATTTTATTTCTAAAATGACTTTCAATTTTGTGTTTGTAAATAAAACACAATATGATGTTACTAAAAGATAAACGAACAGCCATCATCGGTGCCGGACCGGCCGGACTAACCATGGCCAGACTGCTTCAGCAACAAGGCGCTGATGTAACCGTTTTCGAAAGAGACAAAGATCCTGCGGCAAGAATCCGGGGCGGCACACTCGACCTGCATAAAAATTCAGGTCAGGAAACCCTGAAAAAGGCCGGATTATTAGAGCATTACTACGCCACCGCATTACCAATGGGCATTATTATGACCGATGAACAGGGAAGGGTGTTGTACACGAAACAACCGACCCCCGAAAATCAATACGACAATCCCGAAATCAACAGGAACAGTCTGAGGAAAATATTACTGGACAGTCTGAAGACCGGCACGGTTGCCTGGGACAGTAAATGTACAGGGCTGGAAGTGCGCAGCGGGAAATGGCTGCTGTATTTTGAAAACGGGACGCACACAACAGCGGATCTTGTCATTGTTGCAAATGGCGGAAGATCTGCAATAAGAAGTTATGTTACGGAGACTGCGGCGGAAGAAACCGGCACGCTTATCATACAGGGAGATGTACCCCGGCCTGAAATAAATTGCCCGGAGTTTCTCGCACTTTGCAACGGCAACAGGCTGATGACTGCCCACGGGGGTCATTTACTCGTTGCCAACCCGTATAATAATGGTGCATTAACCTATGGTGTGATCTTTAAAAAACCTGCTGAGTGGAATCCGGGCCAGGGGCCGGATCTCCAGGATACCAGCAGCCTCCGCGCGCTGCTGCTTGACCGTTTCGCCCATTGGAACGAACGGTACAGCCAGTTGTTGCGTTCCACAACAGCCCTCTGGGGTCTGCCGATCAGAAAACTGCCATTGGAAAAACCCTGGAAGAAAGACCGGCCCCTGCCCATAACGCTTATCGGGGACGCTGCCCACCTGATGCCGCCTTTTGCAGGCCAGGGTGTAAATACAGGGCTGATGGATGCATTGATCCTATCCAATAATCTTACCGGGGGCACTTTTAAAACCCTGACTGCTGCTGTCGGCAACTACGAACAACAAATGTTCCGCTATGCCGGGGAGGCACAGCTGGCCTCCTGCACCAATGAAACGGCCATGCTGCATCCCGGCTTTTCTTTCCGGGAATTTATTCATTAAGTGAAGCTGATAAAGGAGAATTAGGGTTTAATGGTATAGCTGAAAAAAAAGCGCCGAAACCGGTGCTCTTTGAGTATTTTTTGGCGGAGAGCGAGGGATTCGAACCCCCGGACCTGTTACAGTCAACGGTTTTCAAGACCGCCGCATTCGACCACTCTGCCAGCTCTCCGCGGCAAAAGTAAGGGTTGGCGGATTGATGACAAAAAAATGTGATTGATTTTTTTATGGATCACTTCCGGGACCAGGTAAAGGCGGCCGCCGGGCGAGCTTTTCAATGGCAGCGCTCATTTGATATCCAGCAATTGCCGAAGATAAACAGGGTCATCTGTTCCTCCTTATGAACGCTTTCTCCTGAGATTATAAAGTTAAACACTTTTATACCGTGAGATAGTGAAGCCCGGCACGCCGGGCTTGTATTATCATAATATCTTTAATTCAATTCTGCGCTATATCTAGGGCAGCTATCCCGTGTAATAGCATTGCCTTTATGCTGTCATCAATAGTATTAGAATTTTTAATCTCCAAAACTTTTGTACTAAGAATGGAAGAGAGCTTGACTAACTCTGACTCATTTAGTTCCCAAAAGTCCATTGGGATTTCTAAGACACTTTTAAGCAGATCGCCCGGATAATAATTACCTCCCGCGAGAATATCATTAGAGAGTACATTTAAAGCCAATGGCACAACATATTTTAAGCCAATTTGCTGACCAATTAATAATCGTAAATCATCTATATCAAGGTTATTAACAGGGATCTTCCGAAGTTCAAAACTTCGTTTTACCAGTTCGGTCGGAAATTCACGATTCTTCCAAACATTTCCTTCAAGTTCTTCTATACTTCTATTGGTTTTCATTTTGTGAATTTTGCAATTTCCTGGCTTTCTCTCTTGCTCTATTTAATACATCTGTAATATTCTGAAGCTGACTGCGTATATCCTGAGCCTTTTCAAGAGCATCATCCTCCAAACCTTCTGAATTAATAACCTTGTTTAATGCAGCGAGCTAAACCGGCTAAAGCCATTGGTGTGCATGCTCCTGTAATCAGACGATATGAACGTAATAAGGTAACGCCCTCTATTGAAGTAAATATCTAATCTTTCCTGAATTAAATTCAGCGCTTTATTAAGACTTCTATGTCCACGTATCATTAGTCGTGACAATGTAATACACGTTCCAGTCATCAGACAAGTTATTGATTTCATATTTCTAAAAATCAAACAGGGTGGCAGCTATCTTTCATTCCCATTATAGTCATATTCCTCTAATGTCCAATCAATAATTACTTCTTGAAACCAATCTAAAAAACTGTTATTAACAATCTCGGGGCCATCTCCCTCTGAATATTCATAATCATGCTGCCAAAACACGATATCACACGACACGGTATTATTGGATCTCGTATCAAAGCAATAGTGATTGCCTTGCCCATCCGGCGAAAAAGGGATCAAATATAAGGGCATAGGATTTGCAACTTCAGAATGCTCAAATTTGTAGACATTCTCTAACGAACTGGCAGAATCATCTATGCCAAAAACGGAATTCCCCATTATATCAAATCCATTATGTTCCCTTAGAAAGGCTTTATAATCTAAAGGCAACATTAATCCAAGTCTATTTTCACACTCTATTATTTTGGTATTTTCCAAGCTTCCGCCGCTTGTAGCAATTGCTGTGGAAAATTTTGACAACTCTTTTAATATAGGCTCCAGTTTCATAACAATATTATTACCTTCTCGGAAACTCCTTTTGTTAATATTTTCTTCTTTGCGAATCATTTTTTTTCTATTTTAGAGGGCCTTGATTTGTTTGGGTGATTCTTCACTCCTCAATTGGAATTTCACTTAACTGTTGATTACTTTCTATTTTATTAAAAAAATCTTTCATATCAATTTCATAGCTCCACGAAATAACACCATCAAAAAATGAGACTTCATGTCTTCCATTATTTTTGCCTAAATATATATTTGGCACATCTGTTCCACTTAAAGCAAATCTTATTCCGTGAGCCGCTCGATAATTAAAAATTTTATCTATCAAGTCATCGTCATACTCTTCGTCACTATCATAAAAATGAAAAATCAAAGCAGCAATTGAATGCTCACCGTTGATATTCTCTAATGGGCATTCCTGCTCCAATAAATTTATTTTATTTACTTTTAGCCAACCAAGGAGGCATCTCAAATCCCATTCCCAATCAAATAGCACTCTAATTATCCTTCCTTTCCGTGATGTAACAGCCAAGGCAATTTGCGACCAGCAAATACCGGGATCATGCAATTCTGAATAGGGGTATTTCTTTCTTCTAAAAAACAAGTCCAGTTGGTTCATTTTCTCTGCCAATACATTTTTTAATCTTCAGAAGCGATACATTGCAATAAAGTATTATGGTCAGTGTCGAAAACGATTTTATTCATTGCAGAATCAAAATAAAATATTCAAAAAAAACTTAATCAGCAATAATTGGGACCACATCTGACTTTTGGCACTCCAGCTTAGGCCAGGGATAAAATCCTTCATCCGCTAGCGCTAAAAATACCTGATCATCAAAGTCACAAATAAATCTTATTAATTGGCTCTCCCAAACTTCACTATTCTCTCTGTGTTCTTTTGTGGCTTTGGGCAGTTTTCTATATTGCTATTAGTGATCAATTATGAGGTTGTTTCAGCAATTTCCTTTTGGTCGCCAAGTCATCTTTTCAGCAGGTTCGGGGTTGACTCACAACTTTCATAAACAGCGGTTTTCAGGTCTTATCGTTTTACATACTTCAGTCTAGCTTTTATTCTGACGTAAATGTACAACACCGGACCGCATTTTCAAGAAAAAATTATCAACACGCTTTAAAACAGGGTCCGGAGCCGCCCCGTTACCCGTCGTCGTCATTAAAATTCATGACAGGCTGAGGCCCCGGTATCGTCAACCGGCACCATTTTGAAAATTGCCGTATATTTATCTGCCGGGCGTCGGGCAATAGTTCCGGAAAAACCCCTACCGTAAAAAATCTTTTAGTAATCATTGTCAGTATGCTGCGTATACAGGAATATAACCCGGCACCGCAACTCCGGTCCTTTATAAAAAAAGTGTACCACTTTGAAGAAAAAGAGGCCTTGCAAACCATACTGCCGTTTTATCCCGACGGTTATCCCGGTATCATTTATCATACCGCCAGTGATGGTTTGTACAGTCTGAAAAATAAAAAACTAACCCCCTTCTTTTTGTATGGTCAGACGCTGACCCCTATTGAGCTGCGGATGGGCAGCCCTTTTACAATGCTTATCTACCAGCTCTACCCTTCGGTTGCCTATGATCTTTTCGGACTGGACCCGGCAATGATCAATGACGATTGCTACAATTTAGAACATCTTATTTCCCCAGCCGCCTTTCTCCGGTTAAAGGAGGCTGCGCAACCGGAACAGCAGACCGATATTATTAATGATTTCCTGCTGCACTACGGAAATTCCACGCACGCTATAAACCACCAGTTGCTGCAGGCCATAAAATATATTATTGATCGCAATGGTAATGTAAAGATCAAAGATGCCAGCGCGGAAGCTTATCTCACAGAGCGCACCTTCCAGCGGCAGTTCCTGACACGTGTCGGTATCACTCCAAAGCAATTTGCCCTGATCATCCAGTTCCAGAACAGCGTAGCGGACATGGGCGGAAAGGACCTGGGCGCCCTTACCCACGTGGCACTGGAGAACGGTTTCAATGACCAGTCGCATTTTATCCGGATCATTAAAAAATACAGCGGCAAAACACCCAGGGCACTGATACATATGCAGCCGATCCTGTTGTAGCGATTGTCGTTTTTATCCAATTTCACACCCGTATGGTCAGGTAATTTTGTTTTAAAATAAACAACTATGCAACTCATTATTTTTGGAGCAACCGGCTCCGTGGGACAACAACTGATCGAACAGGCAATCGCAAAAAAAATCCATGTAAAAGCATTTACCAGGAACGCCTCCCGGCTTGCATCATTCCAAAGCGAATACCTTTCTGTTTTTGAAGGCGATGTATTGAACTATGCCGATGTATTGAACGCGTTGGATCCGGATGCGATCGTTGTCAACACACTTGGAAACGGGAAACACGGGAACACGCGTTCCGCCGGCACCCGTAATATTATTAAAGCAATGGAGGAAAAGAAAGCCGGGCGCCTGATCTGTCAGACAACACTGGGATGTGGCAGCAGCCGTGGCAACCTTAATTTTTTATGGCGCCATATCATGTTTGGCTGGCTCTTAAAGGACGCTTATTATGACCATGTATTACAGGAGGAGGCGGTGATGAGCAGCAACCTGCAATGGACCATCGTCCGACCCAGCGCTTTTGCAAAAGGCCCGGTGACCGGAAGTTTCAGGACGGGTTTTGGTCCGGCAGAGAAAGGCCTCCGCCTGAAGATCGCCACGGCAGACATCGCTTACTATATTTTATCGGAGCTAAATGCCACTCCGGAGAATTCCAGAAAGGCGGTAAGCATTTCCAACTAACCACCGCTGCCCGCTCAAGCGCTGCATGGTGGTTATGTAATGCATGGCGGTACCGATGCCTGCGGCATTCAGCACCAGACCACGATCCCGATGAAAAGAATAAATAATAAGAGGAAAACAAGATTGATTATAAAAAGCAGGATTCCCGGTAGTGATCTTCTGCCCAGGTAGAAAAAAATCATGGATCCGATAACAATAATGATAATAAGGAAGATCACTCCCAATTGCTGACCGGACCGGATACCGACATGATCCAGCCGGAAGGTATTACACAACAACAGGATACAGCATACATCCAGGAGAAGACCTGCCCCCGTCAGCATATACTTCATAGTAGAATTTTGGTTTAGGAAAAAATCAAGCATCTCTGGCCTAAAATACAACGGATCAAAGAGATTCGGTTTTACTGTCATTTTTTTAATAACGAAATGCATAAAATCTTATAGTTTTTGCTACTTTCAAACAGTCACTGGATATGCCCTGTTATCCGGCAGGAAGAATAATTCAATAAAGAAAAGAGTGGAAATCCGCAAACAATTGGCTTGGAGCTACCGGGTATAGTTTATAGATTTGCAATTATTATTAACCCCTGCAGGATCAACAACCTTGGGTTTTATACTAAATAAGAAAATCCCTCCGGGGATTTTTTTATTGCAACAAATACAGGATTCCGGCACAGCTATAAAGCAGCCAGGTCATATGCGATCAACCAGGCCGTCCACTTCAGCCCCTGTCAGCCGCAGGCATCTGCTGTTTTTCGATGACAGGCTTTAATAAACCTGCATTCCTAACTACTGTTTACCCTGGCAGAAAAAAAAACGGAATTCTTATAGGTCTTGGGAGTGAGGCCGGTTATTCTTTTGATAAAACTGCTAAAATGAGCCTGATCAGAAAATCCCAGTTTAAAAGTAATTTCCTTGATCGACATGTTCGTACCCCAAAGCAACCGTTTGGCTTCCAGGAAAACCCGTTTCATGATCACTTCCTTTGCCGAAAGTTTATAATATTTCCGGCAGAGGATGTTCAGATAGTTGGAACTGACCGTCAGCTGATCCGCATAATAATTTACGCTCCGCCGCCGCATATAATTGTTTTCGATAAGCGCCTGGAATTTCAGCACGACGGGGTTCACCCGCGCCTGCCTCATCTCTTCTCCTTTCCGCACTTCTATCAGATGACTTACCATCAGTACAATCAACTGCGCTCTTGTAATGATGATGGACAACGGCGTATCGGATGAGCGGGAATTAAGGTCGCGCTCGATGGCGATAAATTCACTCTTTAGCTTCGCAAAGGTTTTTTCATTGAGGTCCAGTACCGGAAAACCATTGGGCCGGCCCTGCGACAGATGTGTCTCAAACCGTATAAAGGTATCCATCAGCCGTTTGCTGATATAGAGCTTATACCCGGAAGTATCGGCATTGGTATTCCAGGAATGAATCTGTCCGGGGAATGAAATGTGTACCTGCAGATCCCGTTCTGCATACTCCCTGAAATCGATGGAATGGAGTCCGCTGCACTTTTCAAATAACAGGATCACATAACAATCCGGAGCTCTGAAATTTTCAACCCGGCTGGCTCCTTCAACCCGTTTAAAAGCAATATCATCTTTGATCTCATTTTCTTTTTGCAATGTTTCAATAGTAGTGACCGAATGATTCTGCGGGGCTTCCATAAAGCGCTGTTCTCAGTTTGTTTTAAATAGTTTCAACGAATGATTTACACAGGTTTAATTAAAGTCTGTTCCTCTTACAGATGAACTGGTTCAGCATACGGTTACCAGTCACGATAAATTATCGAAAACGTGTAGTACTGTTTAAAGTATATCTGGCACTTCTTACCACCCGGTAAGAATAGGTTGGATCGGAAAACGCTATTCTGACAATTCTGCTGTTCAACGATCCGGCTAAAAAATCATTCCTGTTGTCTTGATGTTTGTTCATCAAGTAGAAATAGTTATTCTACAATAGTACACAATATTTGCCGGTGCGTCTTTGTCAAACATTTGTGTAAACAGTGAATCTTTTATATGAAATCATATCGTTCCCGGTCATTCTTCATGAACCGGCCCTTGCTCTTCAGCAGCTTTCATCCTTACAGATCGATCCTGTTCTGCAATTCAACAGCGGCATCCGATAGATCCTCGCTGTTAAAAGCCCTTCCCGGTAACCGGATATTCTGTTATACATTTGCGTTGCCGGATCAGGCTTAAAAATGGCCGGATAACCGGCGGAACAGACGCCGAAAAATCAACATAACACGTTATTACAGCCTTGCGGATCACCGGTCGTTTAACGCTGTCCTGTCCGCATAAGACAGCGGCGTTATAATAACAATATAAAGCAACAGCAAAAAAATGCTCATCAGCAATATCTTAAAACATGTCCGGCTCACCCCTGAAGAGCAAGCCCTTTTTTCTACTTTCTGGACGCCTAAAACCCTGGAAAAAGGCGATTACCTGCTGCGCAACGGGGCGATCTGCCGCACTGACAACTATGTTGTTTCCGGTGCACTAAAAGCTTTTTATATCAATGCAGAGACGGGCGCAACGGAGATCCTCTATTTTGCAATAGAAGGCTGGTGGGCTACAGATATTGAAAGCTTCCGCAATCAGCAACCGTCTATTTACGATATTCAGGCATTAAAAAAAACAACGCTGCTGCAAATCGATCACCGCTCCTTTCAAAAATTACTGGCCGCAATACCTGTCCTTGAAAGATATTTCCGGATCATCCTGGAAGGATATACAGCTGCCCTGCAACGAAGAATTGTTTTTAACAATGCGCATACAGCCAGGCAACGTTACGCTGATTTCCTGGCAACCTACCCCGAGTTCCCGGGCAGGATCCCTCAGTACCTCATTGCTTCTTACCTGGGAATTTCCGCTGAATTCCTAAGCAGGATCCGCAGAAAAAACAATTCGCGTTGAACCAGATCAATATTTTTTATTTTTTCCCTGCTGATTTTTGCTGAAAGAATAGTTACAGCAAATGAAAAAAGTCCTGATCATTAACGCAAGCGCCCGGGGAGAAAGGTCACACAGCCGGAAACTGACACAACTTTTTGTCGAAAACTGGTCTGAAAAACATCCTCGCGATCTGTTTACCTACAGGGAAACCGGAACGATTCCACCCATCACCGAACAATGGATTGCAGGCGCATTTACAAAACCGGAGGATAAAACCAGCACCAACCAGGCAGCGCTGCAACTTAGCAACGAACTGGTAAAAGAGCTGAAAGAAAACGATATCATTGTAATCGGAACGCCCATGTATAACTGGTCCATACCCAGCGGCTTAAAATCATACATCGACCAGGTCATGCGGATCAATGAAACCTGGAGGTTCCGTTCCGGCAAACCGGACGGGGATTACGTCGGATTGCTGGAAAATAAGAAATTATTCATCCTTTCAAGCAGGGGTGATGCAGGATATGGTGAAAACGAAAAGAACGCACATATGAATTTTCAAACCACTTATCTGCATTTTATCTTTGGTATCATGGGGGTTCATGATGTTACAACACTTTCATTGGACAATGAAGAGTATGGCGGCCTGAAGTTTGAGCATTCCAGGCAGGCGGTCTTCAAACGCATCAGTTGCATTGAATAAGGTTTGTCTGTGATCCGGTAATGCGTAAAAACAAGCTGGGAAAAATAAATTTTAAAATGAATGATCGCTCACTTATTTTTGCAGCAGCATGCGTTACCGAGATGAAAATAAGATTCAGGCGATCCGGGATTCGGCTATTGCAATGGTGGCCGCCGACGGACTGGAAAACTTCGGCATCAACCGGCTGGCAAAGGCTGCAGGAGTATCACCGGCTACCATTTATATTTATTATAAGGATAAGGAAGACCTGCTCACCAGCATCAGCAAGGAAGAGGCGTTGAAAATGACCCGGGCCACCCTAAGGGACTTTGACCCTGCGATGTCATTCCGTGAGGGACTATGGGTGCAATGGAAGAACCGCGCCGCTTATGCCCTCAACAATCACCAATCCGCCGCTTTTTTTGAGCAGTTGCGTAATTCCACCTACCGGGAGAAAATGTTACAAACCATCAGCCGTGAATTTCATACAACCATGGGCAGCTATGTAGAGAACGCCGTAAAGCGCGGCGAGATCAGCCGCATGCCGCTGGAGGTATACTGGTCGGTGGCCTTTGCACCATTGTATTCACTGATCAAATTTCACAATGAAGGGCAGAGCCTCAACGGGCGGAAATTCAGATTTACAGAAAAATTAATGAAAGAAACGTTCGAGTGTGTAATAAAGGCATTTACAAAATAATTTTTTTTCTTATTTAATAAATGAGCGCTTGCTTATAAAAATGGAACCGGTATACCATATTCTGATTTTCAAAACCAATATCGCTACAGTACGGGACAGGAAAAATGCAGCATTGGTACTGGATGAGCAGCCGTATATCCGCCAGTGGAGCATTGACATGGAAGATGTGGACCGTGTGCTGCGGGTAGTATCGCTACAACCGGAGCCGGCGCTGATCACCAACCTTATTACAGCCAGCGGCTATTACTGTGCCGAACTGGAAGCATGACTAAAACCGCCTATAATGAAACAAGCTCCCGCTTTTTCTGCGCATCAGAAACTGATCGTTGCCTTACTGGCACTTACGCAGTTTACCGTAGTGCTCGACTTCATGGTGATGTCGCCGCTGGGTGACATGCTGATGAAATCCATGAACGTCATCCCTTCGCAATTCGGCATCATTGTATCAGCATACGCTTTCAGCGCCGGGATATCAGGCATGCTCACAGCGGGGTTTGCAGACCGGTTCGACCGTAAAAAACTGCTGGTATTCTTTTATTCAGGGTTTATCCTGGGCACCCTGTGCTGCGGATGGGCCAGCAGCTATACTACCATGGTGGCCGCCCGTATCGTAACCGGGTTGTTCGGAGGTGTCATCGGCTCTATCTCGCTCGCTATCATTACCGATCTTTTTGAGTTATCGCAGCGCGGCCGTGTTATGG
The DNA here is from genome assembly GCF_020034665.1 of Niabella beijingensis. Lineage (NCBI taxonomy): Bacteria > Pseudomonadati > Bacteroidota > Chitinophagia > Chitinophagales > Chitinophagaceae > Niabella > Niabella beijingensis. Next base: position 681,184 of record NZ_JAIQDI010000001.1, read on the forward strand.
GATTTGTGCAGATGGGATTCGGGGCCAGCCAGGTACTGGGCATCCCGATCGGTCTTTATCTTGCCAATCACTGGGGCTGGGAAGCACCTTTCTTCCTGATCGCCGCGATGGCCATCCTGGTAATGCTGGCGCTCCTCCTGAAAATGGAACCGGTAACAGCACACCTGGCCGTACAGCGCAACAAAAATGCGCTGCTGCACCTGTGGCACACCATCCGGAAACGCGATTACCGGGTCGGTTTTACTGCAACAGCACTTATGTCCGTCGGGGGTTTTATGATGATGCCTTTTGGCAGTGCTTTTGCCGTCAATAATCTGGCCGTATCGCAGGAACAGCTGCCTTTACTATTTATGGTGAGCGGTATCGGCTCGCTATTTATTATGCCGCTCATGGGCAGATTGAGCGACCGTATGGATAAGTTCAAACTCTTTACCATAGGTGCATTATTTATGATACTGATCACTGTGATCTACACCCACCTCTCTCCCATTCCCCTCTGGATGATCATGGGTCTGAATATAATGATGATGGCAGGCATTATGGGACGCATGATCCCTTTTACCGCACTGACCACCGGAGTACCTGATCTGCAGGACCGCGGTGCTTTCATGAGCATGAATGCATCGCTGCAACAGATCGCAGGAGGGATTGCGGCGGTAATTGCCGGGATGATCGTGGTTCAGAAAGATAAATTCAGTCCGCTGGAACATTATGATAACCTGGGATGGGTAGTGTCCGCAATTACCCTGCTGTGTATCGGACTGGTGTACCGCGTAAGCAGGATCGTAAAAGCAAAACCGGCCGGAAATGCCGCAGCCACCGGCGGACAGGACCGGGAAGTCCGGCATTGACGACAGCCTCAGGACCGGATTGTTCAATCTGCTGAGCGGAGCGTTCAAATAATAGTGCCAACAAAAAGCAACATTTATACAAAACAAAAAAACCTCTCTTATAGTAAAAACACCATCGGGATGCAGCATGAGGATACTTTATACTCCGCCTCTTTCATTCTTATTCCCTTAGTCATTAAAAAAAGAAGAAATTGTTCAATAAATCTGAATGCATATTGAAATACAGAAACCGGCTCATCAATTAGTTTTATTACCGTAATTTTTTATCACCAGAGCCCGGTTATATAAAAAAATGCACAACAGACCCGGATGCCCGTCAATAATAGTGCATCACATAATCGCTCAACGGCCGTTGCCAACACGCCAGTTAAACCAATATCCTATTTCCCGCAGACCGGGCCAACGGTAGCGTACCGGGGTTCACTAGCTTGTCTTTTTGTAATTCAACACAGCAAGTGCATTCAGCAGCACACCAAACAACAGAATGATGCCAAGCCGTCCTGCTATGTCTTTAATACCACTCCCTTTAAGGATCACCATCCGCATCACTTCGATCAGGTAGGTCACCGGATTCAGCCGGCTCAGCATTTTTGCCCATTCCGGCATGCTGTCAACCGAAGTGAACAGACCACCCATCAATATAAAAATCATGATAAAGAAGAACATGATGAACATTGCCTGCTGCTGCGAATCGCAGAAAGTGGATACGAGCAGACCAAAACCCAGTACCGCCAAAAGATATACCCAGATAAAGCCATACAGCAAAAAAATACTGCCCAGGGGAATAATATCATAGAGAACGCGGGCTACCAGCAGTCCTAATGTAAATACCACATTCCCCAGCACCCAGAAGGGGATCAGTTTGCCCAGGATAAAATGATGTTTCCGGATGGGCGTTACATTGATCTGCTCGATGGTGCCCACTTCTTTTTCCTTAACAATATTCAGTGCCGTTAAAAAACCGCCGATCATCGTAACCAGGATCGCCAGGATACCGGGAACCATATACATCTGGTAATTCAATAACGGATTGTACCAGTTCGACGAAGCGATCCCGATAGCCGGTTGCGCAGGGAACCGTTCCTGCTGCATCAGATCCAGGCGAATGTCGTCATTATCGGCTTTTATCACACTTGCCAGGTATACCCCTCCCAGGTTGGCTTTTGTACCGTTGATGGCATTTACTGCCACAAAGAGTTGTTGTCTGTTCTCCCTTACAAGATTGCGTTCAAAGCCCTGCGGGATCTCCAGTATCAGGTCTGCCTGGTCGCTTTCGATCAGTTGCAGGGCTTCCTTAAAAGAAAAATTGTAACCGGAAAGCCGGAAATAGCCGGACGCCGTTATTTTGGAGATCAGTTTGCGGGAGTAAGAAGAATGGTCGTTATCAATAACAGCAATATTTATGTTCTTCACTTCATAGTTGGCGGCCAGCGGCAGCAATACCAGTTGTATCAACGGCATCGCCAGCACCAGGGCCAGTATCGACCGGTTGCGGAAGATCTGCCGGAATTCCTTCTCCAGTAAAAAAAGGATCGTTCTCATGATAAACGTATTTTAAAGCTCTTCAGACTGACGACCAGCAGCACCAGGGTGATCCCCGCAAGGATCAGCGTTTCTTTCCATATGGATGAAAAACCCAGACCTTTGATCATAATGGCCTTAACGATATTGTAGTACCATTTGGAAGGAACGATATTGCTGATCATCTGAAGCGGCACCGGCATATTCTCAATGGGAAACATAAACCCGCTGAACAGAATGGTGGGCAACAGCATTCCCATAAGTGATATCAGCATGGCAACCTGCTGTGAGCTCGTTTTTACCGATATAAAGATCCCAAGTGTAAGACAGGTGATGATGAACAAGGTGCTCTCCGCAAACAGCAGCAGCAGACTGCCTTTCACCGGCAATTCCAGTACGAACACACTCAGCAGCAGGATGGTAATTACATTAACAAGAGAGAGCAGCAGATAAGGTACCGCTTTGGAAACAATGACTACGAGCGGACTGAAGGGTGCAACCAGCAGCACCTCCATGGTACCACTCTCTTTTTCCCTTACGATGGATACGGCCGTCATCATTACGCAAACCAGCATCAGCACCAGCGCCATCACGCCTGGTACAAAATTGGGGGCGCCCTTCAGTTGCGGGTTATACAAAAAACGGAGCTGCGGCACCACCTGGTAAGGCGGCTGAGCAGGTCCGGCAATCTCCGACTGGTAGTCCTGTACAACCGAGCTGATATAACTGGTGAGCGTGGTGGCATAATTGGGATCCGATGCATCAGCGATCACCTCGATCTGTGCCCGGTGGAGGTGCTGCAGCTGTTCATTAAACCCCTGCGGGAAAACAATTGCCAGGCGGGCCGTTCCTTTTTTAAAAGCCGCTTCAAGATCGCTCCGGTCTGAAGCGAAAGCACCGATCTCAAAATACCTGCTGGCTTCGATCTTGCCGATAATCTGTTGCGTTGCTGCGTCCCGGGCCAGGTCCATTACCATGATCCGTGCGTTCTTTACTTCATTAGTAAGGGCAAAACCGAAGATAAGGATCTGCACTACCGGCATTCCGAAAAGAATGAGCAGGGTCTTTCTGTCGCGCAGCACGTGTGCGAACTCCTTCCGTATAAATGTAATGAACTGCTTCATATTATTCGTTACGTTTGGCGCCTCTTGCCAGTGTATAAAATACCTCGTCCATGGATGCCGCACCGAATGCCTTTTGGAGGTTATGGGGGGTGTCCAGTGCCTGGATGCGGCCATCCACCATAATCGAGATCCGGTTGCAGTACGCGGCTTCATCCATATAATGGGTGGTTACAAAAACAGTTACCCCCCGGTCGGCTGCATCATAGATCATGCTCCAGAACTGCCGTCGTGTAACCGGATCAACCCCGCCGGTAGGCTCATCCAGGAATACGATCTGCGGGTCATGCAATACCGCTACAGAAAATGCCAGCTTTTGTTTCCAGCCGAGGGGCAATGCACCCACTAGCTGGTGTGCCTCATTTTGCAGATCAAGATCCTGAACCAGGGCGGCTCCTTTCTCCCGGATCTGCCGGCGGGTCAATCCGTAGATCCCGCCAAAAAAACGGATGTTCTCCATCACGGTCAGGTCTTCATAAAGTGAAAATTTCTGGCTCATGTAGCCGATATTTTTTTTGATTTGTTCTGTTTGCCGGTACACATCAAACCCCGCGATGGTAGCGGTGCCGGAAGAAGGAATGGAAAGACCGCACAGCATCCGCATGGCCGTGGTCTTTCCGGCACCATTCGCTCCGAGAAAACCAAAGATCTCTCCCCTGCCCACTTCAAACGTGATGGCATCGGTCGCAATAAAATCGCCAAAGCGTTTTGTCAGCTTGTCGGTGATGATAACCGCTTCTTTCATGATGTTTTTTTTAAAAACCGGATAAAACAATCCTCGATGGTTGCCGGTGTTATCCCGATCTCCACCCCGGTGAGTCCCATTTCCTCCAGTTGCCGCCGGAAAGCGGCTATATCTGCTTTCTCTTCATAAAAGTTCACATGGACATCTTCTCCAAACGCGTAGCTGGCACTGATACCCGGGAATGTCTGCAATACTTTAAGCAGCCGGTGCATTTCCGCAGCTCTTACCGCATAGATCGGCTGGGGATACGCTTTTATAATGCCTTGCGGCGTGTCAACAGAAAGCAGCCGTCCTTCCTGCATCAGTGCGATCCGGTCGCAGCGGCCGGCTTCATCCATATACGGTGTTGAAACCACAATGGTAATCTGCTGCTCCTTCAGCTGTTGAAGCATTTCCCAGAATTCCTTGCGCGACACAGGGTCCACTCCTGTTGTAGGTTCATCCAGGAAGAGTACCGAAGGTTTATGGATGAGAGCACAACACAGGGCCAGCTTTTGCTTCATCCCTCCGGACAACTTACCGGCGCGGCGTTTTTTAAAAGGTTCGATCTGCACATAGATATCCCGGATCAGTTCATAGTTCGCAGCTACGGTGGTATTGAAAACGGTTGCAAAAAAATGAAGGTTCTCTTCGATACTGAGATCCGGATACAGGGAAAATTTTCCCGGCATATAGCCGACACGCTTCCGTATCTGCCGGTAGTCTTTTACAATATCAAACCCATCCACGGTTGCAGTGCCTCCGTCGGGGAGCAGCAGGGTTGTCAGCATCCTGAAAATACTGGTCTTCCCTGCACCGTCGGGCCCGATCAGCCCGAACAGTTCGCCGCGTGCAACGGTAAACGAGCTTGCGTCCACAGCGATTTTACCCTTGTAGGTCTTTTTGATCCTGTCTGCTACTACAGCTTCCATTTTTAAAATTTTACTTCACCATACATACCGATCTTCAGGTAGCCGTCATTTTTCACACGGATCTTTACGGCATATACAAGGTTGGCCCTTTCTTCTTTTGTCTGAATGGTCTTTGGAGTAAATTCCGCTTTATCGCTGATCCAGGAGACGGTGCCGCTGTAGGTTTTGTACGAGCTTCCTGTATCATCTACCAGTACCTTTACCGTCTGACCTGGTTTTACATGCGGCAGCTGGTCACCGGTGATATAGGCGCGGAGCAGGATGCTGTTGAGCGCTGCAATTTTATACACCGGTTTACCGGGAGCAGTTACTTCATTGGCTTCGGCATACTTGGTCAGTACGGTTCCGCCGACCGGGTTTACCAGGCGGCACTTGCTCAACTGGTCGTCCACCTGACGGATCTGTACATCCAGCGGCACCACCTGTTCTTCCAGGTTGCCGGAGGTAATACCTAGTGAGGATTGCAGCGCTGCAAGCTGCTTCTTTACCACAAGTACCTGCGTGCCGGCATCGTCCAGTTGTTTTTGTGTGGCTGCATCAGCGGCCACCAGCCGGGCAGTCCGTTGCTGTTCGCGTTCCGCCTGGTGCAGCTGTTCTTTCAGGGCCGCTGTCTGTGCCGTAATATCCGGCTTGCCGCTGCGCACCGTTCCGATCTGCGCCCTAAGTTGTCTCTTTTTTAAATAAAGCTGAGTGCTGTCGATATAGCCCACGATACGGCCGGAATCGACCACCTGACCTTCTTCAAGATCAAGCACCCGGATGATGCCCGCCGCTTCTGACGACACAATGGTCTCTACTGCTTCAAAGGTGCCGGAAGCATCATATGCCTTTTTTTTGTTCTGGCAGGCCGCCAGGACAATACTGATCAATGCGATCGCTGGTATCTTTGTTTTCATATTCCTGTTCTTTTATGGTTGGTTGCCGGTTATGGTTTGCAGGTCGTATTGCGACAGCAGTAGTTCCAGCTCATGCTGCAGCTGGTTCTGCCGGGCGCGGTCTTCGTCGTGCACCTGTTTCAGAAAATCAGTGCTTGTAATAACGCCGTTCTCCAGCTGGGCCATGGCTGCCGTTTTCACCTGCCGGCGAAGGCGGATGATCTCCTGGTCGGAAGCCAGCAACTGCCGGTATTTGCCCATTTCCCTGGTTTGTTGTTTTACACTGAGTCCGGTATTAAAACGAAATGCTTCTTCCTGCACCGTGATCTCCTGGCGGCTGATATCGATCGCCGCCCGCTTTTTTTTGAGCGTGTAGAACGAAGAGGGCGACCAGGACAGGCGAATACCTCCCAGGTAGTAGCCCTGGAATTCGTTGCTCAGCATATTCAGCGCCGGACGCCCCAGTCCGCCCTGCAAGAACAACCCGACCCGGGGCCGCGTGCTGTTCGTCAGTAACCGGTTCTGGATCTCCAGATTTTTTTGCTGCGCATCAAACACCTTTAGTTCCGGCCGTTTGATACTGCTGTCTGTTATCGCCGGCGGCGGTTTCTGCAGTACGGTAGCTTCATCAACCGGCTTCCCGATAAACTGGCCCAGCATGTCGGCAAAAGCATTGCGCGCTGCCAGCAGTTCTGTGGTATGCTGTCCCGCAGTAAGTATATCGGCACTGATCAGATCTGCATTGCTGCGGAATGCAGTGCCATTCTTTATCGCCGCCTGCATCTTTTTTAGTCCCAGCTGCAGATCGCTCAGCAACAATTCATTTTGCTTTAACCGGGCATCCGTCAGTAAAATGCCGAAAAACAGCTGATTGATGCGCGCCCTGACCTGATAAAGATCCGCTGCCACTTGCTGCTCTGTTGCAGCTGCGCTACTTTGTGCCAGCTCTTTTTGCAACCGGATGGCGCCGCCATCATACAACACCTGATCGACCTGGGCGTATGCTTTGTATTGATCTTTACTGAGTGAGGGAACGGACATGCCTGGTAACCGGACCGGCAGCTCGGTTACAGCAGACTGATAAGACGCCTGGGCATAAACAGAAAGCTGTGGCAGATACCCCTTCTGCAGGTTATCGATTGTATAGCCGGTGGCTTTGCGAATCAGCTCGTACCGCTTGATCAACGGATAATTCTGTTCCGCAAGATGGTAACATTCCGGCAGGGTAAGACCGTCCGGCTGTCCGTGGCAGTAACCAACACCCGCGAACAGGAATATTAAAAACAAGACCCGCTTTCTCATTTTAAACAATTTTATTAAAATATTGATTTATTCATTTGATTAAATCCGGATCAAAAAAAATTTATTCCAGCATACAATTCATCCATTCCGGCACCAGCTTCTTACGCTCTTCGATCAGTTGTATAAATGCTTCTTCCTTAAAAGCGTTGCTGGTCTGAAATACGGGGCGGCTGATGAACGGGAAAATAAGCATTCCCATAAAAGAGATCAGGAACTGCAGCGGGTGGATCTTTTTCTTTCGCTGCTGGATCTGCTGCATAAAATGCGATTTCAATACAAGGGTATCCAGCTGGATGATGGCCGCAAACCGCTCCGGATGTGTCCGGATCTCACTGAGCACAAACAGGGGCAGATCAGGATTCTGAAAAAGCATGTCGATATAGTTGGTGGCAATCGCTTCGATCTTTTCCTCCAGCGTCAGCTTCTTATTGTTGAGTGTGGGCGCCAGAAAGGAAAAAAGCCGCTGCAGGTTTTCGATCATCACGATCTCAAATAACTTTTCCTTACTGCGGAAATAATAATTCAGCAACGCCAGGTTCAGTCCTGCTTCTTCCGCAATATCCCGCGTTTTGGTAGCAGCATACCCCTTTTTTGTAAACACCACCCGTGCCGCTTCCTTGATCTTCTCTTCTGTTGAAGCATTTTTTGTTTTCATTGTACCGCAAAGATAGCAAACCGATTTAATTTAAACAAATGATTAAATCAAATATTTAAAAAACACCCCGAATGGATCAGGGTGTGTCAAAGCCGTACTTCTTATAGATCGCTTTTGCAGTCACCGTTTGTAAAAACTGCATAAAGTCCTTTGCTGCCTGCGGATGTGGTGCCTTCTTCAGGCTTCCCGCCATATAGGTGGCCTGTATATTCTCCTGGTCCGGGATGGGGATCAGCGCCACCGGGTGATGGATCAGTTTCTGATAAAAAGCTTCTGAATACCATACCGGGCCGGCATCTGCCCTGTTGTATAAGACCCAGAGCGGTGTCTGCCGGTGGTGGATCTGCGTGAGCAGTGTGGTGCTATCCTGTACTTTCCGATTCATGATCGTATTTTTCAGGGCTTCTCCGCCCGCCTTTACATATGCGGCTTCGATCCGTTTCCCGATCCCTTCGAATTCCGGGTTGGGCATGGCCACCCGCACTTCTTTTTTCCCCAGGTCTTTAAGTCCTTTTATATTTTTCGGATTCCCTTCCCGCACCATAATGGCCAGTTTATTATACGCATAGGCCACTGTATCTTCAAATAACGGTGCCATCGCGTCGATCCGTGTTTTACCAGCCGTATATACATCCGGCTTCAGGGTAATGCGCAGGTTGCCCATGGTTAAAGAACCACCTTCGATCTGCCGGGCAAGGATGCCGGGGGGCAATGTTTCGGCAAATACCCGGGTATACTGCGGATGGGCTGTTTTAAAAGCATGGATCAATTCATCAATACACATGAACTGGTTGCCTGCAAAAAAAACCACCAGCTGCGGGTCGTTGATGTCTCCGAACAGGTCCGGTGTATTGTTAATGCCCGGCACCGTGAACATAACACTGCTTTGCGGTGGTGTATTCCAGGGGGGATCAAACCGGTGATCCTGCGCCATTACGAGGCATGCCATTACCTGGCAGCATGCCAGTAGTATAAAATTCCGTTTCATTCTTGTCGTTTTATCTGTTTCCCCGATCAGGGTTTAATAACCGGCCAGCCTTCCGTCTGACGCAGGATCAGCTCTCCATTGCCACTGGGTACCAGGCCGATGAAATCATAGATCGCATCGCGTCCGATCTTCCGTTCGTGGAGCGTATTGGCACATTGCGCAATGATCACGCCCTTTTCCACAAGCGCTTTTAAAGTGGCTTCGTACTTGCTTCCTTTCAGGTATGCATCGGTGCCGCCGCTGAACGCTACCAACTCTGCCTGCAGCTTTCCCTTCAGCCGCGGATCATTCAATGCGTTGTTCAGGTTCCGGAGCACTTTCTCGATGATCTTCGGGTCTCCGCTGTCCATCTGGTAAATAACCCGGTACTGCTTTTGTGTTGCAACCGCACCCGTAAAAGCCCGGTTCTTTTCCTCTGCTTTTGTCAGCTGCTGCGCGTTAACCATGAGGGTAACCAGCAGGCTGCATCCGATCAGTAAAATCTGCTTCATCATTTTTATTTTTAATTAATGGATCATTCTGTTTTTGCAATAGTCCGTTTTGCTGCTGCCTGTGCGATCTCGATCGGTCCGTAAGGTCCGTATTTATGCTGCTGCTGGGAGAAGCTGTCGATATAAGGTCCGTACGGCATATCCAGCGGTTTTTTGTTCAGTAATTGCCAGTCGTCCTGCTGATCAAACCCGGGGCGTTGCCCGCTGTTGATGTAGGCGGCAATATCCCATGCTTCTTCGTCGGTAAGCTGCGGATTGCGGTAAGTAGCGCCCAGCGGCATGTTGTTCTTTATAAAACCGGCCATGCTGCGCAGCCGGAACAGTCCGGCGCCGTCATTAAAACTGTTGTTTCCCCATAACGGCGGGTAGGTATAGCCGGTGCCTTCCGCATTGATCATCCCCGCACCATCTGTTCCGTGACAGCTGATGCACTTTGTGTGATACGCTGCGCGTCCCCGTTGCGGGTCCGCCGCCCGGTCCATGAACTTCAGTTTCATCAGGGAAGTGCCTGCAAATATTTTTCCTTTAGGAACACCATCGCCCAGCCATTTGATGTAGGCAGAAATGGCCTGCATTTCTTTCGAAGCGGTGTCCAGCTTCTTCCCGTTAAGACTGCGTTGAAAGCAATCATTCACCCGTGCATAGATATCCTGGATCCCGTTGTTGCGCGCCCGGTATAACGGATAGGTGGCCGCCACTTTTCCAAAGTTATTTCCATAAGGGACCGTTCCCCCTTTCAAATGACAGTTCTGGCAGTTCATGCCGTTGGTGATTGCAGCAACACTTCCTCTGGGTCCCAGGTAAGCAGCTGTGTTGGCGATCAGCTCATACCCGTAGCGTATCAGCCGTCCTTCTTCGGTATAATCCGGGATCTGGTAATGGTTCCAGCCCGTCCAGACCTGCTCCGCATCTGCCCCCGCCGTCGCCGCAGGTTGTTTCCGGTCCCGGTCTGTATTTTCTGTACATCCGTTTTCCAGAAGTACCAGTAGGGTCATAATCAGGAAAATAATAGCGGGTATCAAAAAAGCCTTCATTTGCGATCTTCGTTTATGTAACAAAACTAGCTGGTACACAATGAAGAAAGAAATCAATAAATCGGATCGCCTATAACTTTAAGTTATAGCAATATCAGTCTATCATTCAAATAGGATATAGCATCCAGTAGCTTATCCCGATTAAAAGCAGGTGTCATTCCTGTTCCAGCTGGTGCTTGTATTGCTGTATATGTTCTTTTATGGCTTTATCCGGTTCGGGATAGCGGATGTCTTTATATTTCTTCAGTTCCTCCAGCAGGATGGAGGCCACGAGGTAACGGCAGATATCTTTATCATCCGCCGGAATGACATACCAGGGTGCTTTTCCGGAGCCGGTATGCCGGATAGCGTCTTCATAACACTCCATATAATGGTCCCATAATTTCCGCTCCGCAAGGTCTCCCGGCGAAAACTTCCACTGATGCTTCTCTTTTTCCAGTCGCCGCAACAGCCGGTCCTTCTGCTCATTTTTACTGAGATGCAGAAAGAATTTAAAAAGGATCGTTCCGTTCCCGATAAGTTGTGATTCAAAATGGTTGATCTGTTCAAAACGTTGTTGCCAGAAATCCCCGGGCAGGTCCTCCACTTTTTCTATTCCGGGCAGGCGCTCGTTGAGCAGGTATTCGGGATGCACCCGTGTTACCAACACGTTTTCATAATGTGTGCGGTTGAACACACCGAACTTTCCGCGTTCGGGGAGCGCAACGGCATGACGCCATAAATAATCGTGCTGCAATTCAAGCGCAGAAGGGGTTTTAAAGCTGCTGACCACCACCCCTCTTGCATTGAACTCTTCAAATACTTCCCGTATCAGGCTGTCCTTGCCCGAGGTATCCATTCCCTGTAAACAGACCAGTACGCTATAACGGTTATGGGCATACATTTTCTCCTGGAAAGCACTCAGCTCCTTACGGATGCGCTTCAGTTCTTCCTTGGCATCCGCTGCATTGACAGCGGAAGAAATATCTGTGGGGTGTTTGCGGAGCTTAAAATCCCTGGCCGCTTTAAATTTCTTTTCGAATCCGGCTTTCATAACTACCTTTTTAGATGAACAGGGAAGATACAAAATACCGGGCAGCAAACCCGGGTCCCGGCACTAAATTCCGTGACGGGCGGGAGCGGCTAGCTGCCGGGTTCTTCTATCGCTTTCCGGTTCGTGCGCTTCAAGATCACCGCATGAAGGATCAGTGTGAGACTGATAATGGTAAAGCCCAGATAGAACCCGTTGTTCAGCGACTTGTTCTCTTTGAGGATAATAAAGGCCATCAGGATGCCGTAGAGCGGTTCCAGGTTATAAGACAGGCTTACTGTAAAGGCCGACAGTTTTCTTAAGGCACTCATGGAAAACTGGAAAGCCACTACCGAACAAAGCCAGGCCAGTACCAGCAGCCACAGAAAATCACCCAGGGAAGGCAGCAGGGTGGTTACGGGAAACAGCCGCAGATAAAAAGGCATTACCAGGGAAAGCGTTATAAACCCGCCGGTCATCTGCCAGGTGAGCACGGTTTGCATATTCACCCGTTTCATGGAAAACTTCAGAAGTATCGGGAACAGTGCGGCAAAAAAGGAAGAGATGAACCCCAGGATGATCCCCAGCTTGTATTGCGCATCGAAGTGGAAAATAAGATAGATGCCGAATACCGAACAGATACCCAGGATCAGTTCTGTTTTCTTTATCGGCACACGGTTCAGCAGGGGTTCGAGGATGGCGGAAAAAAAGCCTACCGCAGAAAGACATACCAGCCCGATGGATACATTACCGTATTTGATAGATGCATAAAAAAAGACCCAGTGCAGGGCCGATAAAAAGCCGATTCCGGAGATCTTCAATGCCTCCTTGAACGACAGCCGCTGCAGTTTGCCGGTCAGCCACATCAATATCCAGAGTGTTACTGCGGCAATCATCAGGCGGTACCATACCAGCAGTCCTTCGTTCAGGGTGATCAGCTCTCCCAGGATGCCGGTGAACCCGGCAAGTAATACAGCGATATGTAACTGCAAAAACGCTTTTTTCATTCCAGGCTGCAAGCTAATCAAAGAACTTTGATCGCAAACATTCATTCCCTTATTTTTGTTATTAACAAGTGTTAGCAGTCAACTATTCTATATGCAGATAAAAGTAAACTCAGAGATCGGATTGTTGAAAAAGGTATTGGTGCACAGTCCGGACAGCGGCATCGGCAAGGTCATTCCTTCAAAAGCGCAGGACTGGCTTTTTGAAGACATTGTGCACCTGGATACCATCCGGAGAAAGGAATACGATTATTATACAAAGCTCCTGTTGTATTTCTTAGACCCGTCATTAATAAAGGGCCGGCTGAAATCGGTTGACGACCCTAAAAACAATTTCCATTTTTACAAACCGGGGAAACCAGGGTTCCATAATTCCAAAAACGTTATTGAGATACAGGAGCTGCTGGCAGACATCCTGCAGGATTCCGCGATCCGGAAAAAACTGGTGGCTTCGGTGTGCGCGATCGAAAACTGCTCCTACCGTACCCAGGAACTGTTGCTGAAGCAACAGCCGGATGAGCTGGCCAAGATCTTTATCAGCGGCACCGGCAACAACCTGGACATGCTGTTTCCTCCCGTGCCTAATTTTATTTTTACAAGAGACATCGGTATCGTTATAAACGACCACATCCTGCTGAATAAACCGGCCAAAAAAGCGCGGTTACGGGAAGCCTTGCTGATGAAGTATATTTTCTTTAACCATCCCCTGTTTAAGCAATACCGTTCCCGCATCATTGAACTGGCCGACAGTCCTTACCACTTCCTGCTGCCGGTGGATGCGGACGAATACAATGTAACACTGGAAGGTGGTGATGTAATGGTAGTAAGCCGGGAACATGTGGTGATCGGCATCAGCGAGCGTACCAGCATGGCCGCCGCACAGCAGGTAGCCACGATCCTTTTTAAAAAGAATATCGTTAGTAAGGTAACGCTGGTACAGATCCCGCAAAAGCGGGAATATATGCACATCGACACCATTTTTACCCAGGTAAAGAAAAACACCTGGGTATTGCTGGGCGCTTTCTCAAAGAAACGTACAAAAAAAGAACTGGGTGATGTGATCCTGCAACAGATCGAAGATCAGAAACCGGAAACGACCGTTTCGATCCTGCAGTTCAGAAAAAACAATATTGCAAAACCCGTTCGCTTCTCCAGCCTCGAGGACCTGCTTACCGACATCAGCCGGAAAGACCTGAAGGTAAAAGGAAAGATAGAAATCATTCATTCGGGTAACGATGAATTCCCTTTTGACCTGCGCGAACAATGGACCGACAGCTGTAACCTGCTGGCTTTAAAAGACGGGGTGGTTGTAGGATACGACCGGAATGACAAGACCCTCGAAGCCTTCCGCCGGGCGGGATTCAGGATCATCGACGTAAAGGAATTACTGCCCCTGATGGAAAACGGTACCCTGAAACCCGAAAAGCTGAACAATGTTTTTATCACCATCCCTTCGGCAGAACTTTCCAGGGCCCGCGGCGGTTTTCATTGCATGAGCATGCCGCTGCTGCGTGCCGATATTTAAATTTTAAAACCCTACAGGAATAACCGTACCCATATGCAAACAACCTCGCATTTACTGATGATCCGGCCCATCGCTTTCGGCTTTAATGCCGAAACCGCGGTAAACAACGCGTTTCAAAAACAAAACGGCAATTGGGATGTGAATGAAAAGGCGCAACAGGAATTTGATCAGCTGGTGGCACTTCTTCAACATCATAATATCAAGGTACAGGTGATACAGGACCGGCCTCAGCCCTATACACCGGACTCTATTTTTCCCAATAACTGGATCTCGATGCACAACGACGGACAGATCGTTCTCTACCCGATGTTTGCACCCAACAGGAGACCGGAGCGTGCCAAGGGGGTGGTGGATGCCCTGAAAGAACAGTTTGTGATCTACTCCACCGTAGACCTTACCGGTTATGAAAAGGAACAACGCTTCCTGGAAGGAACGGGCAGCATGGTGCTGGACCGCGTACATCAGAAGGCCTATGCCTGCATCTCTCCCCGTACAGATACGCGCGTGCTGTATGACTTTTGTGGTGTACTGGATTTCACTCCCGTATTGTTTCATGCAGCTGATGCTAACGGCACCCCGGTTTATCATACCAATGTAATGATGAGCATTGGCGAGGATTACGCTATCCTGGCGACCGATACCATCACCGATAAAACGCAGCGTGACCTGGTACTCCGCTCCCTCTCAGAAACGGGAAAGGAAGTCATTCCCATCAGTATCGGGCAGATGGAACATTTCGCCGGAAATGCCCTTCAGGTAAGGAATACAGCAGGACAGCGATTTCTGGTGATGTCGGATGCCGCATTCGGATCGCTTTCACCTGACCAGCGGAAACAGCTGGAAAAATTCAATCCCATCCTTCATGCGCCGCTGGACACCATTGAGCAAAACGGCGGCGGCAGTGCCCGCTGTATGATCGCAGAGATCTTTCTGCCACCGCAACACATTCCTGTTACTGATTAAAAGAAAACAATGAAACAATTTCTTTTCTATGGTTTGTTCCTTTTTGTTGCTGTTACAGCACAGGCGCAGCATTCCTACAAAGACAGCCTGGATCTATTCCTGGAAAACTATGTAAAGGACCACCAGGTGGTAACCGGGGCCGATAAACAATACTTCCGTTTTTTTCCGGTTGACGAAACCTACCGCGTGACGGCCCGGTTCCGGAAAGAAGAGAACAGTCCCTGGACGGCGTTCCCGACCTCCAGCGGTAAAACCAAGCAATACCGCATTTACGGATGGCTGGAATTCAAGCTCCACGGAAGCGATCAGAAACTGGCCGTTTACCAGTCGCAATTCCTGTTGCAGCAAAAGGAATATTCCGATTACCTGTTCTTACCGTTTAAGGACGCTACCAATGGCAAAGACAGCTATCAGACGGGCAGGTACCTGGACCTGAAGACTTCGGATATTAAAGAGGGTACAGTAGTGCTGGATTTCAACAAAGCTTATAATCCTTATTGTGCCTATGTAAGCACCGGTTACAGCTGTCCGGTTCCGCCAAAGGAAAATCATCTGAAGATCGCCGTTAATGCCGGGGAAAAACAGTTTGCCCGGGAACATTAAGCTCTATCCTTCCAGTGTATGGCGCATCCCCTCCCGGAACGGCAGCGGTGCATAACCAAGTACTTCCATGGCCCTGGAAATGTTCAGTCCGCTTTTTAACGGCCGGTTTGCCAGCGCCGGTAAATCCGCAGTGGACACGGGTTTTAGCTGATGGGTGTGAATACCCAG
This sequence comes from Niabella beijingensis, assembly GCF_020034665.1. NCBI lineage: Bacteria > Pseudomonadati > Bacteroidota > Chitinophagia > Chitinophagales > Chitinophagaceae > Niabella > Niabella beijingensis. Next base: position 696,950 of record NZ_JAIQDI010000001.1, read on the forward strand.
AAATGCGGCAGCCTCCATCGCCATCTGGTAAGGTGAAAGGATGTCCTTTCCGCAGAGATGAAATACGCCCGTGGCCTGCCGTTCAATAATGGCAGCAATACCTTTTGCCAGATCCGCAGCATAAGTAGGTGTGCGCTCCTGGTCATCTGCCAGCCGGTAGGCTTCATTGTTCCGGAGTTTTTTCGAGATCATCGTCATAAAGCAATCCCGGCCGTACAGCGGTTTCCCGTAAACAAACACGGTACGGACGATCGCCCAGCCGTATGCATATTCTTTTACGGCCTCCTCGGCCTCCAGCTTGGTACGACCGTAATAGTTAACCGGATCTGCAGGATCCTCCTCCCGGTGCATACCCTCCCTGCCGTTAAAGATAAAATCGGTGGATAAGAAAATAAAAAAGCTTTTATATTCCGCAGCATTCAGCAATAACTGCACCGTTGCGGCAGTATTGATAGTATAAGCCAGGGCCTTGTCGCCTTCACAATCATCGGGCTTGCTCATGGCGCCGCTATGTATCACAGCTTCCGGCTGAACAGCTTCAAAAACAGCGCTCAGGGTATAGGGATCCGTGAAATCCAGCTGGATAAACCGGTAATTCGGGGCATTAAAATCAGATTGGTCCGGTGTTCTTGATGTGGCGAATACCTGGTGACCTGCTTCCAGTAATTGTTGTACCACATAACTTCCCACCAATCCGTTCGAGCCCGTTACCAAAATTTTCATATCGGTTGTTTGTATATAAAAAAAACTCCGGCAAAATACCGGAGTTTTCAGCGAATTCAAAATATTATTATCCCAGATAGGATTTCAGCGCACTGCTGTACCGTGCTTTCTGCAATCTTTTAATAGCACGTTCCTTAATCTGGCGGATGCGTTCTTTGGTCAGGTCATACTTCTGTCCGATCTGTTCGATGGTAACCCCATTCTCGCCATCCAGACCAAAATAGGCGTTCACAATTTCAGCTTCACGGGGAGACAGTGATTTCAGCACCCTGCGGATCTCATTACGCAGCGAATCCTTCATCACATCGTCATCCGTATCAGAGCCGCCTTCCAGCAGGTCGCCCATAGCCACATCCTCGGCCTCATGTACGGGTGCATCCAGCGAAGTATGACGGGTATTGCTCTGGAAGATATTGTTGATCTCGGTCTCGCTCATCTCCAGCAGCTCGGACAGCTCTTCTGTAGACGGTTCCCGCTCATGCTCCTGCTCAAACGCCATATAAGCTTTGTTCGCCTTGTTATAGGTACCAATCTTATTCTGTGGCAACCGCACCAGTCTTCCCTGCTCCGCCAAAGCCTGAAGGATCGACTGACGGATCCACCATACTGCGTAAGAAATGAACTTAAATCCTTTTGTTTCGTCAAAACGCTGCGCTGCTTTAATCAGACCCAGGTTCCCTTCATTGATCAGGTCGCTGAGTGAAAGCCCCTGGTGTTGGTATTGTTTGGCCACAGATACCACAAAACGCAGGTTGGCCTGAACCAGTTTGTCCAGTGCACGTTGGTCGCCCATTTTAATTTTCTGGGCCAGTGTTGTTTCCTCTTCGGGTGTGATCATAGAGATCTTTGAGATCTCCTGCAGATACTTCTCCACCGCCTGAGAATCACGGTTAGTAATTTGTGTAGCAATTTTTAGCTGGCGCATAATAGAATTTAATTATGATAACAGTCCGGAACAAACCCGGACCTTCTCCCTAACAATATTAACAGTTTTTTTAAAAACATTCAAAGATACAACAGAATTCACGAAAAACCATCCGGCTCCGCAAACTTCTATGTAATATAACAGTTTTTTTGAAAGATAGTTATACCCTGGTTAAGACGTTTTTAAAGGGCTGTTTCCTGCTTTATAGGTGCGTTTTAGTATAACTATCATTACAATGCCTGCGATGATCATCAGAAAAGAGATCAGTTCGGCCTGGGTGATCTGCATCCCCAGTACGCTCATTTTTACGTTCACGCGGATCTTCTCGATAAAGAACCGCTCCAATCCATTCAATATCAGATAGATGCCAAAAAAGACACCCGGCACTTTAAACCGTTTCCGGATGGCCCATAAGATACCAAAAAGGATCAGCCCCATAATGATCTCATACAGCGAAGTGGGGAATACGGGTACCGGAAGATGATTACAGTATTTGCCGGTGCAACCGGCGAGCTGTACACCGGCTTCATTCACATTATGGGGGAAATCATAGGCAAAAAACCAATCGGGCAGGAAACTTAAAAATCCGGGCTTGGAGAAAAATGCATGATGGGTGGAGTTATGCGCAAAGAAATCGGCATTGGCGGTGACCGCGGCCTGAAAGTCGTTCAGCGTACCGGGTGTGATGCCTCCCTGCGGACCTGTTTTAAATGCCGCATTGTAAACACCCCAGTCCCCATCGCCGGATACCTGGCAACCGATACGCCCCAGTCCGTATGCCAGCATCATCACCGGCGCCATCACATCCAGGAAGTGTAAAAAATTGATCTGGTGTTTGCGGGTATACCACCAAAGGGCGATACCGGCACAGATGAGCCCGCCATAAAAGGTGAGCCCCGACATGGAAAAAATCGAGGAAGGATCCTTTATGAACGAATCCCAGTTCTCAAAAGTATCGAACAGTTTGGCCCCCAACAGCCCGAAGATAATGGCGATCATGGTGATCTCCCCCACCCGGTCATGCGGCCATACCCGGATGGTACGGGTTTCAGGGGTGGCCAGTTTCTGTTTATTTTTTTCACGCCATTTCACAAACGTGAACAGCAACCCCAAACCGATGCCTGCAAGCCAGTTGCCTTTGGAAGAAAAAATATATTCCTGGGGGTTCACGGCGTCACCATTAGCCAGGAACAGCCCGACGATCTTATATCCCAGCAGAAAGCCGAGTATAAAATTAGTTGCCAGCTCTCCCAAGGTAGCCGGTCTGCCTACCAGCACCTTTTCCTCTACTGGTCCCAGCAAGCCCTCTTTCCCCTTCCGGCGCAGCTCCTTTGCCAATACAATGGAGCAGATGATAAATGCCAGTGCTACAAAAAAACCAAAGGAATTTACAAAATGCAGAAAGTTCCATTTAACACCGAAAAAATCACTAAATACGTAATACAGATTTGGATACATGCGTTAAAATTGAGCAGAATATTACAAATATAAGGCAGGTTTAAGGTTCGAACGCTCAAAAGTTTTCTTTGTTGCAGCCGGGTAAGGATGTTTACACAGGAACAAAAAAAGGTCCCGCACTTTTCATGCGGGACCTTTTATTTCAGGGATATGATTAGTTGCAATATTCTTCAAAAGCAGCGATCAGGTTCTGAGCGATCATCTGTGCGGAACGGCCTTCGATCTGATGACGCTCAATAAAGTGCACCAGTTCTCCATCCTTGAATAAAGCAATGGACGGGGATGAAGGCGGGTAAGGCAGCAAATGCTCTCTTACCTTGCTCACCGCATCAATATCGAACCCTGCGAAGCTGGTGGTCAGATGATCCGGTTTTTTCTCGGAATTTGCTACTGCCATTAACACACCGGGGCGGGCGGTACCAGCCGAACATCCGCATACAGAATTAATTACCAGCAGGTTGGTTCCTTTTTTTGTAAGGGCCGTTTCCACCTCTTCCGGTGTGGAGAGGTTCTCAAACCCATTATCCGTTAATTCCTCCATCATGGGAATCACTATTTCTTGTGGATACATATTCTTTTGTTTATTTTTTAGGATAACGCAAAAATAACCAAAAAGTTGGTCAGACGAAACATTCCTCCCGGATACCTGGATACAGATCCGGAATGTCAACCCAACAGCCAAAACACTCCAAAATATGACATTTAGTCATTTTAAAATAAGTAAACATGTCATTATTTCCTGTTTTTTGATTTGGTTTTGGATTTGCTCCTTTGCTAATCAAATTGATAACTTTTAAAAACGAATAGCAATGACAAACGTAAAATTCAACGGAACCCCCTTCGAGAGAACACTGACCAGCCTGGTGGATGATTTTATTACAGATATACCTGCGCTGTTTAAAAATGAAGTAAAAAAACCTGCTTACGGATTTGTTCCGGTAAACATCACGGAGAAAGAGAACGCGTACCAGATAGAAGTGGTGGCTCCCGGATTTGAAAAAAGTGATTTTAAGATCAGCCTGGATCAACAAATTCTTTCCATAGCTGTTGATAAGAAAGAAGAAGAAACTGCAGCTGCTGAAAAAAACATCCGGAAGGAATTCAGGACCAGATCTTTCAAAAGGACCTTTACTGTAAACGACAAGGTGGACACGGATAAAATAGAGGCCAAATATGTTAACGGAATCTTAATAGTTACCATTCAGAAAAAGGAAAACATAAAAACGGCGTCAAAGGATATAGAAGTTCTTTAATGATATAAAGTACATAAATTTTTCTCATAAGCAGTTAGTTTTGGTTTAGAGCCCGTTGTTTCTACAATGGGCTTTTTTATATTCTCCAGCGGCGGGTAAACCATATTCCCGGATAGTTCGTCATAAAGCAGTAAATTCGCGAATCATTTTAACCGTTCATTATGCCTGTACTTAAAAAAACTGTAATTTTTGCAGCTCTTTTAGTTGTTAGCTTCGGAGCAGTGAATGCCCAGGTTACAAATGATTCCATAACCCTGCCCCATATCAATCCCAATAATATCTATCGTCATACAGACACTTCCCTGCGGATCATCAACCTGAACCCGTTTTTTTCGCTGCACGTGGATTCCAGTCTTTCTTACCAGTTGCAGATCAATAAACCGGTAAAGAATTATTACTGGTTCCTTAAAGATGCCCCGACAGGACTGAGAGTAGACAAGGACAACGGAACACTCTCCTTTAAGGCCAATAAATCCCTGTTTATGGCCGGGCGGCTGAAATACGATACCAAGTACCCGGTACAGATCGGTGTACAGAACCTGTCGGATCCGAGCGACCGGGTGGATACCTCCTTTACCATTTCATTTTACAGTACCGATATTATTTTTCCACGGGTAAAACCTTCCGTTGTAAGTCCTGTATATGTTGAAGAAGGCAATAAGCTGGGTTTTAATATCCTTTGCGACAACGGAAATTTTGCGATCGACCGGATCCTGGTATCCAGCAATATTTCCATCGGAAATTTTAAACTGCCCAAGACCTGTGACGATACTTTTGAATGGACCCCTGGTTATGATTTTGTAAACGAAAAAGATTCTGCCCAGGTAAAGATCGTGAACCTGTTGTTCATCGGTACCACGCAGTTTAACTTTACGGATACCGCACGGATAAAAGTGGTGGTACGGAATGCCCTGAATTTTGACATTGCCACCCGTGAATATAATGATGCAGTGGAAAATATGAACCGGTGGCTCCTCCGTTACAAATACACGTTTTTGCAGCTGGATAAAAAACTGAAAAGCACAAAAAGCTGGCGGTCCGGTTTCGATATTACCACTGCCACTACCACCCTTACGGGTACGGTATTGGCCACCACGGCTGATCCCAAAGATGATAAAGACAAAGGCAAAGCGAACACGGGGAAAATTTTACCCAGTATTGGTGTGGTTGCCTTGCCGGTAAAAGAAGCGGCAGCGCCCGTAAAGAGCGTGGAGCAGAACCAGGCCAGCCTGCTCCGGGCAAATATCAAACGTCTGGAATACGTAACATTTGACAATAAGCTGTCCGGCGACCGCGATCCCAATATTGCGGCCAAAACCGATGCGCTGAGAAAAGAACTGCGTCAGAGTCAGACCCAGCTGGCGGAAGTACCTACGGAAATGGCGGAAACCATGACTGAAGAACAGATCAATAAGTATTTTGACAGCCCGAAGGTGCAACGTAAATACCGGCTGAAATAACACCCTGTTAATTTTTTCTGGCTCAATTTCTGTTTTACAGGATCAGGTAAACATCATTTTCTGGCATCCTAAACCGTCATCATATGCAGCAAAAAACAGAAATGACCACCCTTACCCAGGTGTTGGAAAAGCTGAAACAGAGAGGCATCGATCAGGAAATTACCATGAACGATGAAAAGCAGATGGTCTCGGAAAAACAGCAACGCGGTTACCAGCCCGGGGAGCTGCTGATCATACGGACCTTCCGTTTTGAAGATGAATCAGACCCGGATAATAATTCCATTCTTTATGTAACCCGCGACCAGCAGGGCAACCGCGCATTTATCCTGGATATTTACGGTCCTTACAGTAATCATGAGGGGCCCGAATTTGATGATTTTATTAAAAAGATCCCGATGGCAGAACGGGAAGACCAGGAATTATTTGACTCAGAGTAGCATCACTTCCGCAGTTAAAACTCGAAAAGTTTCCGCTCGCTGATCACATAATGGGTCTGACCGGGCAGTCCGGAAGCACCGGTGTACATGCCTGCGAACTGACTAAAGGCGGGTAATACCAGGTGTTGTTCACTTTTTATAAAACAGGGCAGGCACAAGGACTGGCGGGCCTTTCCACTGATGGTATAGCCGGGATGGAGATGACCGGAGATCGTGAAACAATCGCTTTTTATTTCGGTCATTTCATGTATAAAACGAAAGGGACCAACCTGGTGCGTTTCACGGGTCATGGTAATGCCCAGACTGTCGTGGCCGGAATTCATATGCCGGTCGTGATTTCCGGGAACCAGCAAAAAGGAAAGCGTTTCATGCTCCTTTCTCCAATCCCGGAACAGCTCCACTTCGCTGTTATAGCGGTGGTGAAACAGGTCGCCGGCAACCAGTACCTGAAGGGGTCGGAATTCCCGGATCAGACCCGAAAGCCGTTCCAGGTCATCATTGACCACACCGGTAGAAACAGGAATGCCATGCGCACGGAAATAGCCGGTCTTGCCGAGATGCAGGTCCGCCAGTACCAACAGCCGTTGTGCCGGCCAGTAGATGGCCCTTGCCGCCGACAGGATCAGCAGCTCTCCTTCACACATGATTTCGATCTTATCTTTTCCCGGCATGTCTTCCTTTGTTTTTTAAAGCCTCTTCCTGCATCCGCCGGATCCTGGTATCCAGTTCCTCACTGCTGAGATCCTGACGGAGACTGTCTACTTTTATGGGAAAACTCAACGGGGTAAATGCCTTTGCATTGATGATAACGATCCGGCTTCTTAATATCCGTTCCAGTGCGGCCTGCAGCCTGGGTTCTTCCAGCTGCTGGTAAAATACTTCATCAAATGCCTGTCGTAATAAAAGGTTTTTCGGATCGTATTGTTCAAAGATCCTGAAAATAATTCCCGATGAAGACTGAAGGTTTTTATTGTTCTTAAGATGGCCTGCGTAGTTACGCATTACCAGCCCGGCGATCACCGATATATCCCTGAATTTACGGCCCGCCATCTCTGCGGCGTTGATGCTTTTTCCAATATCCGCGGTAAGGTTATCCGTGGAGAAAACGGCATTCAGCTGCTCCCGGGTAAATTCCAGCGGCTGATCGCTCAGCAGTTCAAAGCCATAGTCATTCATGGCCATGGAAAAACTGATCGGCTGTATCCTGCTGAAGCGGTAGGCAATCAGTGCCGCCATCACTTCATGTACCAGCCTTCCTTCAAAAGGATACATGTAAATATGATGCCCGTCCTTTGTTTCGATAAGTTCTATCAGGAACTCATCTTCTCTGGGAACATGAGATACCTCCTGCTGTAGTACAAACAACGGGTACAGTGCTTTCAGCTCCCGGTCTCTTGTACGGGGGTTTAATGCTTCTGTATATTTATGCCGCAGCAGCGCGCTCAGGTTGGAGGAGAGTGGCAGCCGTCCTCCCATCCAGCTGGGAGTAATGGCCCGTTTGGCCTTACTGTGGCGCACCAGTACGGTCATTTCTTTAATCATCACAAACTCCACTACCTTACCGGCCAGGCCAAAGGTATCCCCCGGCAGCAGCCGGGCTATAAAGTATTCTTCCACCATGCCGATATAACCGCCGAACAGGTATTTCACTTTCAGCATCGGATCGCTTACGATCACGCCCAGGTTCATCCGGTGCATCATCGCAATCCGCCTGCTGCGCACGATATAACGCCCCTCTTCCACCACTACTTTCTGAAATTCATCGTAGGCCTGCAATACCTCTCCGCCCTGGGTTATAAACCGCAGCAGCCATTGCCATTCATCCGGCTCCAGTGCCCCGAAACAGTAGGTCTGTTTTACTTCCTCAAACAATTCTTTCTCCCTGAACCCTTCACCCACGGCCAGTGTTACCAGGTACTGTACCAGTACATCAAATGTAAGTACCAGCGGTACACGGCTTTCAATGATCTTTTCTTTTGCAGCTTCTTTAAGTGCGGCCGCCTCTACCAGTTCCAGGGAATGGGTGGGAAGAAAATAGATCCGCGACGTTTCAAAAGGAGAATGGCCGCTGCGACCCGCCCGTTGTAAAAAACGCGCCACACCTTTTGGAGAGCCGATCTGGACCACCGTATCCACCGGTTTAAAATCCACACCAAGATCAAGGGAGGAAGTGCAGATCACCACTTTCAGCAAACCCGTATGCAGCCGCTCTTCAATCCAGGACCGCAGCTCCGCATCCACAGAACCATGATGCAGGGCCAGCTGGCCCGCAAGCTCCGGTGCAGCGCCCAGCAGCACCTGGTACCAGAGTTCCGATTGTCCGCGCGTATTGGTGAAAAGCAGGGTGGTCCTGCTTTCCCGGATAATGGGCAACAGGCGTGCGGCCAGTTTGGTGCCTAAATGGCCGGCCCAGGGCAGCTCTTCAATATGGTCGGGTATAATGGAGATGATGGAGGTTTTCTTTTCCTCCTTTGCCTGTATTTTTACTTTGATACACTGCGGATCGGGCAGCAATACTTCCATTGCTTCCTCCACATTCCCGATCGTGGCAGAGATCCCCCATATTTTCAATCCGGAAGCGATGTGCTTTAAATGCGCAATGGCCAGCTCGGTAAGCACTCCTCTTTTGCTTCCCAGCAATTCGTGCCATTCATCCACTACGATACACTGCAGTGATTTAAAAAGAACGGAGTTATTTTTCTGAGCAAACAGCAGGTGCAGACTTTCGGGAGTTATGATGAGCACTTCCGGCATTTTTTTCTTCTGCCGCTGCCGCTCTGCCACAGGAGTATCCCCATTCCGGACGCCCACTTCCCAGTCGAGCCCGATGCCTTCCAGTGCAGCCTGCATCGCGCGGCCGAGGTCTTTTGCCAGTGAGCGCAGCGGAGTGACCCATAATAATTTCAACCCATTGCTATAGCGATCCGGATGATTCAGGTAGTGGATGACCAGTGCCAGGAAGACCGAGAATGTTTTGCCAAACCCCGTGGGAGCGATCACGATCCCGGAATACCCCTCCTCAAATTTTTTCCAGGTATCCTTCTGAAAACGAAACGGCCGCATGGATATGCGTTGCATCCATTCTTCAATGATCTTATACCCGTCTGACCGTTCAAAAGCTGCCACCTGTGTTCTTTTTATCCTTATAGTTCCAGCCACTTAAGGATTCTTCTTAAATTGAGGATGAAACAGGTAAAATTACTTATAAAAATGCGTTTGAGAACATTTGAATCATTCTGGCTCGTAAAGAACGGACTCTTGCACAGTTACCCCTCCCTCCAGGAAGATCTGCAGTCGGAGATCATTGTAATCGGCGGAGGCATCACGGGCGCACTGATCAGCCATGCGTTGCTGAAGGAAGGGTATGAAGTAACACTGCTCGATAAAAGGGATATCGGACAGGGAAGCACTGCCGCAACTACCTCCATGCTTCAATACGAGATCGATGTGCCCCTGTACCAGCTGGCAGATCTTATCGGCGAAGCAGCTGCCGTGCGCTGTTACAAGGCAGGCATCCGTGCAATAGATGAGCTGTCCCGGCTTGTTGCTTTAGAAAAGCTCGACTGCGGTTTCAAAGAAAAACAATCTCTTTATTTCGCACACGATGATAAGGCCGCTGAATGGCTCCGGCGTGAATATGAGATCCGCGACCGGCATCAGCTGGGCGTGGAATGGCTTCCTGCAGCCGGGGTTGCGGCGCAATACCAATTACAAACCTCCGGAGGCATACGTTCCGCCAAAGCCGCCAGTATGGACGCCTATAAATTTACACATGAGCTCCTGCAGCGGAACCGGCAAAAGGGGTTGCAGGTCTATGATCAGACTGAAATTGCAGCCATCGATTATCATAAGGACGGGGTGGCGCTGCAACTGGCGAATGGTCATAAAGCTCATTGTAAAAAGATCGTGTTCTGCTCCGGCTATGAAACTGTTTCTTTTTTCCCCGAAAAAACAGCGCGGCTTTTCAGTACGTTTGCCTGTGTGAGCGAAACCGGCATCCGTATTCCGCAAGAGCTGCGGGAAGTATTAATATGGAACACCGAAAAACCTTATATCTACATGCGCACTACGGATGACGGAAGGCTGTTGATCGGCGGGGCGGACAGTCCGTTTAATTCCGGTTCTTTCCGGGAACGGGTCAAGGAGAAAAAAACAGCAGCGTTGCTTAAAAAGCTGGGGAACTTCCTTCCCGGAGTCCGTTTTATTGACGACTTTTCATGGGCCGGTTGTTTTGGTGCTACCAGGGACGGGCTGCCTTTTATAGGTAAGCATGATAAATATCCGAATGCCCTTTTTGTGCTGGGTTTCGGTGGAAATGGTATCACATTCTCAATACAGGGAATGGAGCTGATCCTGAAATTACTGCGGGGTGAGCAGGACCCGCTTCTGGAACTCTATCGCTTCGGACGTTAATATCCGGGATCGCTTCTGTGACCGGATCCCTTTACCGTGCTGCGCCCGATACTTTCGTAATGGAACCCCAGCTCCCTCATTTTTTCCAGTGAGTAAACATTTCTCCCGTCAAAAATAACCGGTGCTTTCAGGCTTCCCCTTATCTTTTCAAAGTCCGGGTTACGGAATTCGCTCCACTCGGTCAGGATCAGCAACGCAGCGGCATCGTTGAGTGCTTCATACTGGCTGGTAGCATAGTTCAGCCGGTCACCGAATTTTTTCCGGATGTTTTCCATCGCTACCGGATCGTATACTTTTACAATAGCTCCCACTTCCAGGAGGGCCTCCAGTATGTCGATGGAGGGTGCATCCCGTATATCATCCGTTTCCGGTTTAAAGGCCAGTCCCCATACAGCAAACCGCTGTCCTGCCAGGTTTCCGTTAAAATACCGGGTCAGTTTATCAATGATCTTTTTCTTCTGAAGCCGGTTCACTTCCAGAACAGAATCGAGCAATTTGAAATTATAAGCATGGTCGCGCGCAGTAAGATTGAGGGCCAGGACATCCTTGGGAAAACAACTTCCGCCGTAGCCGATCCCGGGGAAAAGGAACCGCTTCCCGATCCGCTGGTCACTACCGATCCCTATCCGTACCCAGTCTACATTGGCACCGGTAAGCTCGCACAGGTTGGCGATCTCATTCATAAAAGAGATCTTCATGGCCAGGAATGAATTAGCCGCATACTTGGTCATCTCGGCGCTGCGGGCATCCATAAAATAAACAGGATTCCCCTGCCGTACGAACGGACTGTAAAGGTCGGTCATGATCCGGATGGCCCGGTCCGACTGCGTACCCACCACTACCCGTTCGGGTTTCAGGAAATCATCCACTGCCACTCCTTCCCTCAGAAATTCGGGGTTGGATACCACATCGAACAGCTCCGGTGGTAATTTCTCTGATAGAGCGCCGGTCACCTTCTCTGCAGTACCCACGGGCACGGTGCTTTTGTTGACGATAACCTTATAGGAAGTGATCAGGTCTGCAAGCTGTTCTGCCACATTCAGTACATATTTCAGGTCTGCAGCGCCATCTTCATCTGACGGGGTGGGCAGCGCCAGAAAAACAACCAGGGCCTCTTTTACAGCTGCTGCAAGATCATCAGTGAATGAGATCCGCTGCTCCCTGATATTGCGCGCCAGCAATACTTCCAGGCCGGGTTCATAGATCGGTGTTTCCCCCCGTTGCAGTGCTGCGATCTTTTCCCGGTCCACATCCACACAAACCACCTGGTTGCCGGTTTCGGCAAAACAGGTGCCCGTTACCAATCCTACATATCCTGTACCAATAACCGCGATTTTCATATCAGTTCAATAAGTTTAAAGATAGACGGATGATCACCGCCTGTTCATCAGGCTTTCAACGTACAAACAAATAATTCCGGGTTCTTCTGCTCTGCTTCCTCGATGGCAGCATAGTTCGAAAGCACGTCTGCTTTTCCCTGCCGTATACATACATCATGTTCAAAATGCACCGAGGGTTTCCCATCCTTGGTACGTACGGTCCAGCCATCGCTTTCTGTAAAAACCTCTTTTTTACCAAGATTGATCATTGGTTCTATAGCCAGCACCATGCCATTCTGCAGTTTCATACCGGTGCCTCTTTTTCCATAATTGGGAACCTGCGGGTCCTCGTGCATCTTTTGCCCAAGGCCATGCCCTACCAGCTCCCTTACCACGCCATAGCCATGCGCCTTTTCTGTATAATCCTGAATGGCAAAGCCGATGTCCCCGATCCGGTGGCCCGTGGTGGCTTTTTCAATTCCTTTATACAGCGATTCCTTTGTAACGGCGACCAGTTGCTGTACCTCGGGTGCAGGTTCGCCGATGGCAAAGGTATAGGCATGGTCTCCGTGCCATTTGTCCAGGATAACGCCTACATCAATCGACACGATATCGCCATCCTTTAACTCACTCTCATTAGGAAACCCGTGTACGACCACATCATTTACGGAAATACAGGAATTGAACGGGTACCCGTTATAATTCAGAAAAGAAGGTACCGCATTGTGGTCCCTGATAAACGCTCCGATAATTTCATCCAGACGCAGGGTAGCCACACCCGGTTTCAAAATCCCCGCGATCTCTGTCAGCGTTTTGCTTACCAGTAATGCACTTTTGCGCATCAGTTCTACCTGATCATCTGTTTTAATTTTTACCATATGATTCATTAAAAAAGTCCCGCAACTTGCGTTGCGGGACTGCAAAGTTATTGAATTTCTTATAACGAATTAAATCTGAATCGCCGATGAGCTCTGGCGTCCCTGGATACGGCCGCTTTTCATCAGTCCGTCGTATTGACGCATCATCAGCTGGGTTTCAATTTGCTGCAGTGTATCCAGCACTACCCCAACCATGATCAGCAGTGAAGTACCTCCAAAGAACATGGAGAATCCCTGGGTCATACCAAAAAGTTTCTGGATCACACCGGGTAAAATACCCACAAGCGCCAGCAGTACCGCTCCCGGGAAGGTGATACGGTCCATGATCGTACCGATATAATCGGTGGTAGGCTGACCGGGCTTAACACCGGGGATAAAACCGTTGTTCTGTTTCAGGTTATCAGAGATCTGTTTAGGATTAAAGATAAGCGCTGTATACAAAAACGTAAAGCCGATCACCACTGCTGCATAGATCAGCATGTACCAGCCATTGGTATGATCGGTAAACATCCGGCCCAGGTCTGCATTTTTGCTGCCCATTGTAAACAAAGTGGGAACAAACATGATTGCCTGTGCGAAGATGATGGGCATTACACCGGCACTGTTCACCTTCAGCGGCAGAAACTGCCGGGCGCCGCCAAACTGACGGTTTCCAACGATCTGTTTTGCATAATTCACCGGAACCTTGCGCACGCCCTGTACCAGCAGGATGGAACCCATGATAATGGCAATGAACAAAGCGATCTCGATGATGAATATCAGGATATCACCGGTACGGGTAGAACGGAAGGTCAGCTCCTGTGCAACGGATTGCGGAAGACGGCCGAGGATCCCTACCATGATGATCAGTGAAGTACCATTACCCAATCCCTTATCGGTGATCTTCTCACCCAGCCACATTACGAACAATGTACCTGTAGTAAGCAGGATGATGGTAGTTAATGAAAAATAGAAACTGCCGTATCCGGGCATGATGGCCGGCCCTGAGGTTTGCTGCAGATAGGCCAGGTAGGCAAACGCCTGAACAAAGGTCACCACCACCGTCAGGTAGCGGGTGATCTGGTTGATCTTCTTACGTCCGCTTTCTCCTTCTTTCTGCATTTTTTGAAAGGAAGGGACCAGTACCGTCATCAGCTGCATAAAAATAGATGCGGTGATATAAGGCATTACCCCCAATGCAAAAATAGAGGCCTGCTCAAAAGCGCCTCCTGCAAATGTATTAATCAGATCCAGGATCCCGTTCTGGGCGTTATTCTTCTGAATGGCTTCCAGAGTAACGGGGTTGATACCGGGTAAAGGAATGTACTTTCCTACCCGGTAAATGAAGACAAGCAACAAAGTGAAAAGAATTTTACTCCTCAGCTCATCGATGCTCCATATATTCTTAAGTGTAGTAATTAGTTTTTTCACCTGATTCTTCTTAAATTGTCAATTCTCCAAAATTAAAAGACGCACTACGTGCGTCAAAATTTATTTTTGAGAAATTATTTTAAAATTTCAACGGATCCCTCAGCGCTTTCGATCGCGGCCTTGGCCTTTTCGCTGATGGCGTGAACTTTAAAAGTGAATTTTCCTTTAATTTCTCCGTTACCCAAAACCTTTACTTTATCTGTTTTACCGATAAAGCCCATATTGTAAAGATTTTCAGCAGAAAAATCAGAAATGTTATGTGTTTCAGCCCACTGATCTACCTGGCCGATATTAATGATCTTGTAAACAATCTTATCAGGATTTTTGAACCCTCTTTTTGGTGTACGGCGCTGGATCGGCATCTGGCCACCTTCGTGTCCCAGTTTGCGCTTATAACCCGCGCGGCTTTGTCCACCTTTATTACCTTTTGTTGAAGTACCGCCATAACCGCTTCCTTCACCACGACCAATTCTTTTTTCTTTGTGTACCGCACCTTTTGCAGGCTTTAATTCATGTAATTTCATTGCTTTATTTTTTACTTACGCTCCAAAAGCGGGAGCTCGCTTGTTTTAATAATTCCTGCTAAAAGCAGGTTGGTTATTTTTAAGATGGTGCAAATATAACCCTCTGAACGGAAAATTTATAACTCTTCCACTTTTACCATATGCTCCACTTTACGGATCATACCCAGGATCTGGGGAGTTGCTTCCACTTCCCGGCTGCTGTTGGTTTTATTTAAACCTAATGCCTTTAATGTCAACTTCTGGCGCTCCGGGCGATCGATAGGGCTTTTTACTAAAGTAACTTTTATCTTTTTCATATCAATATGTTTCAGGTTCAAGGTTTCAGGTTTAAAGTTTGGATCAGCACGTTGAACTTTAAACATCAAACTTTAAACTTTTTATCCGTTAAATACTTTCTTTAAACCTAAAGAGCGGGTCTTCGCAATATGAACCGGCTCTCTCAGCATTGCCAACGCTTTAAAGGTAGCTTTAACCACGTTGTGCGGATTGGCAGAACCCAGATTCTTTGCCAGAACGTCTGTAAGCCCTGCAGCTTCCAGAACAGCGCGCATAGAGCCTCCTGCGATTACACCGGTACCGGCAGAAGCAGGTTTCACCATTACTTTAGCAGCACCTTCCTTCGCCCACTGATCGTGAGGAATGGTTCCTTTCATAATGGGAACTTTAATAAGGTTTTTCTTGGCGTCTTCTATTCCTTTTGTAATTGCTTCCTGAACTTCTTTTGCCTTTCCCAGACCATGCCCTACAACACCATTGCCATCTCCTACAACAACCAATGCGGAAAAGCTGAATGCACGGCCCCCTTTAGTTGTTTTTACTACACGATTAATAGCTACCACCTTGTCTTTTAATTCAAGGTCGCCGGCTTTAACATTGTTGAAATTAACTGTTGACATTATTTCTTTTTAGATTGAATAACTTTTTAAAATTGCAAACCACCTTCTCTTGCACCTTCTGCCACTGCTTTTACACGTCCGTGGTACAGATAACCGCCTCTGTCAAAAACCACCGCCTTTACATTCAGATCGGTTGCTTTCCGGGCGATAGCCGCACCTACCAGCTTGCTCTTTTCAGATTTTGTACCGGCCTGAGCTTTGATATCCTTGTCTTTTGTAGAAGCTGCAGCAATGGTTACCCCCTGTGCATCATCAATCAACTGAGCGTAGATGTCGGTATTACTGCGGAATATAGCCAGTCTCGGCTTCTCAGAGGTACCGCTGATTTTCTGACGGATAGAGCGGCGGATACTGGTTCTTCTTTTAACTTTTGCGTTTGACATTGCTTTTTATTTTGCTCCCTGATACTGCCAGGGATAATTTGAAAATTTGAGGGTTTGAATATTTGAGAACGATTAATGACTGAATTTTCAGATTAATACATTTTCAAATCTTCAAATTAGTTATTTACCTGCAGACTTACCTGCTTTCTTACGTACCACTTCTCCTACAAAACGCACCCCTTTTCCTTTGTAGGGCTCAGGTTTGCGCAGGCTACGGATCTTAGCGCATACGGCACCTACCAGTTGCTTGTCGCTTCCGCTGATGGTGATCGTCGGGTTCTGCCCCTTTACAGTTTCTGTTGCCACGCTCAGTTCTTTAGGGATATCAAAAATGATATTGTGCGAATATCCCAGGGAAAGATCCAGTACATTGCCCTGGTTGGTGGCTTTATAACCCACACCTACCAGTTCCATTTTCTTTTCAAATCCGTTGGTAACCCCTTCCACCAGGTTTGCCACCAGGGCGCGGGTCAATCCGTGCAGGGCACGGTGGTGGATCTGATCAGAAGGCCGGGTGATGGTCACTTCATTCTCTTTCACCTCTACTTTAATATCGGGCTTAACCGCCTGTTTCAACTCCCCTTTTTTACCTTTAACGGTAACAACGTTGTCGCTATCCACTGTTACGGTAACACCGGCAGGAACTGTAATTATTTGTTTACCTATACGAGACATAAAAATCAGTTTATTATTTTCTTGTTTATTGTTATCATCGCCAACCGGTCAGCCTGTTAGGTATCGGCTTAATGTATCGGCGACCTTCTTGCATTAATAGATGTGGCAAAGTACTTCACCGCCAACATTCTGAGACCTGGCGTCCTTATCGGTCATCACTCCTTTTGAAGTAGACAGGATAGCGATACCCAAACCATTTTTAACACGACGGATATCCGCAGGTTTTGCATACTGGCGCAGCCCCGGGCGGCTTACCCGCTCCAGGCTTTGGATGGCCGGCTGCTTTGTGTTGGCGTCGTACTTGAGAGCGATTTTAATTACCCCTTGCTTATTATCTTCTTCAAACTTATATTTCAGGATATATCCCTGACTGTATAAGATCTCCGTCATACGTTTCTTTAAATTAGATGCGGGAATATCCACAATGCGATGTCCTGCCATCTGAGCGTTACGTATTCTTGTTAAAAAATCTGCAATTGGATCTGTTACCATTTTTATTTGAATTATATCAGTTCTTAATTTAGTGGGTGGTTTATTTTAAAAGCCCATACCCTGTCTTACGGCTTTGATGCAACCGGGAATTACCAGCTTGCCTTTTTCAATCCGGGGATCTTACCATTCAATGCCATGTCTCTTAAGGCTACCCTTGAGATACCGAAGTAACGCACATAACCTTTAGGACGGCCCGTTAACTGGCAACGGTTTTTCAAACGCACTTTAGAAGAGTTTTTGGGCAGCTTGTCCAAAGCGGCATAATCTCCGGCTTTTTTCAGCTCCTCTCTTTTAGCGGCGTATTGCTCCACCATTTTTTCTCTTTTTTTCTGACGGGCTTTAATTGAAGTTTTTGCCATAATTTATGAATTCTTATTTCAAATAACCGGGAAAATGAAAGAGGATGACCGCTTTACCGGATCCGGCTATTTGTGTTTGCTATTTAAATTATTGTTTCTTTGCGTTTTTGAAAGGCATTCCCAGTTCTTTCAACAGTTCGTACGCTTCTTCATCTGTTTGAGCTGTTGTAACAAAAGTGATATCCATACCGGTGATCTTATTTACCTTATCGATATCGATCTCAGGGAAAATGATCTGCTCTGTAACACCCATGGTATAATTCCCGCGGCCATCAAAGGATTTTTCATTCACCCCTTTAAAGTCACGTACACGTGGCAGTGCTACGGCGATCAGGCGATCCAGGAACTCGTACATTTTTTCACCGCGAAGGGTAACACGCGCACCGATGGGCATGTTCTTACGCAGCTTAAAGTTGGAAATATCTTTTTTAGAGTTGGTAACCACGGCTTTCTGCCCGGTAATGGTGCTCAGTTCTTCTACTGCCACATCTACCAGTTTCTTGTCGGTTACCGCGCCATTTACACCACGGTTGATGCAGATTTTTTCCAGTTTAGGAGCCTGCATTACCGATTTGTAAGCAAACTTCTTCACTAATGCCGGTGCCACTTCTGTTTTATATTTTGTGGCCAACCTGGGGATATATGTTTTAGTACTCATGGTCTATTACTTTATTTGCGATACACAAAAGATTAGATTTTTTCTCCGGATTTTTTAAAGATGCGCTGTGTTTTACCGGCTTCACGTACACGCTTCACTTTAGAAGGTGCTTTGGCTTTCGCGTCCCACAGCATCACATTACTGATATGAATCGGAGCCTCTACTTTTACAATACCACCCTTTGTATTCTGGGCAGAAGGCTTGGTATGTTTGGTTTTTACGTTTACCCCTTCCACCAGCACTTTCTCTTCGTCCACCAACACCTCTTTTACCAAACGGGGTTTATATTCAAACTTACCGCTATCATCTTTACGGGGTTTTGCAGCGCCGCTGATAACAATAACCAAATCGCCTTTTTTAATATTGTACTTGGGTTTAAATCTTTTGCTCATTTTTTTATGCTTAATACAAGAAGCTGAATGCTTAATGTCTTTTATATAATCAGTTTGCTTTTTAGCCTCAATTATAAAACTTCCGGAGCTAATGAAACAATCCTCATGTATCCTTTATCACGAAGCTCACGGGCTACAGGCCCGAAGATACGGGTACCTCTGGGCTCATCAGACGCGTTCAAAATAACAACAGCATTGTCATCAAAACGAATATAAGAACCGTCCTTCCGGCGTAATTTGTTGGTTGTGCGTACGATAACCGCCTTTGCTACCGTTCCTTTTTTAATACCTCCCGCCGGAGTGGCATCCTTTACCGTTACAACGATTTTATCGCCAATTTTTGCGTAACGCTGTCCGCTGTTACCCAGTACGCGGATACAAAGAACCTCTTTTGCTCCACTGTTATCAGCCACGTTCAACCGGCTTTCTTGCTGTATCATTTTATTAAAGATTTGAGATTTGAGATATGAGATTTGTGATCCTCGTTCTTCAAAATCAATTTATAAAAAAATATATTTTTCAAAATTCCAAATACGGCCCCGATAGCCATCGGTGCTATATCCGGTACTATTTTACTTTTTCAATCACCTCAACCAGTCTCCAGCGCTTTAATTTGCTCAAGGGGCGGGTTTCCATAATTTTTACGGTATCACCAATGCTGCACTCATTCTTTTCATCGTGTGCATGAAACTTGGACGTTTTTTTAAGGAACTTACCGTAAATAGGGTGCTTTACTTTCCTTTCAACCGCAACAGTAATGGTCTTTGTCATTTTGTTGCTGGTAACCACGCCTATTCTTGTTTTTCTTAAATTTCTTTCAGACATTTTATTTACCTTTTGGCTTGTACTAAATTGCTATTAAGCGTTCTGAGCTTCGCTGGCTTGTTTATCTTTCAAAAACGTTTCAATCCGGGCGATATCTTTGCGCAGTGCACGGATAGACATCGGATTCTCGAGCGGAGAAATCGCATGTGCGAACTCTAACTTTTTAAGACGTTGTTTGGATTGCTCCAGCTGAACTTTTAAATCCTCAGCGCCTAATCCTTTTATGCTGTCTACAAATTCTTTTTTCTTTGACATCTTAATTTGATTTATTAGTTAGTAACTAAATCCCTACGCATGGTGAACTTAGTCTTGATCGGCAGCTTACCGGATGCTAAAGCCAGCGCCCTGCGTGCCACTTCCTCGCTTACCCCGTCCACTTCAAAAATGATACGCCCGGGTTGTACAACGGCAGCCCAATATTCCAGGTTACCTTTACCTTTACCCATACGAACCTCTGCAGGCTTCTTGGTGATGGGTTTATCCGGGAAGATGCGGATCCATACGTTCCCCTCCCGCTTCATGCTACGGGTAAGGGCCTGACGGGCAGCCTCAATCTGGCGGTCTGTAATCCAGTGAGAATCCTGGGCTTTTAAAGCATAAGAACCAAACGAAATAGTTGTACCTCTTTTCGCGTCGCCTTTCATGCGACCTTTTTGCATTTTCCTGTGCTTTGTTCTCTTCGGTTGTAACATTCTACAATAATTTGAAAATTTGAGAATTTGAAAATTTGAGAATTAAACTGAGCCACGTTCAAATTGACTCATTTTCAAATTTTCAAATTAAATAAATTAATTTCTTTTTTCTCTTCCACCACCGCGGCGATCACCTCTCCGGTCGTCTCTGCGATGTTCTCTTCTTTCACCACCACCTACATTCTTATCGTTACCCGAAATAAAGTTCGGGTTCAGGTCACGCTTGGCCAGTACCTCTCCTTTACAGATCCATACCTTGATACCGATCTTTCCGTAAACGGTCTGAGCAAATACGTTGGCATAATCAATATCCATCCGGAACGTATGCAGGGGCACACGGCCTTGTTTGAACTCTTCGCTCCGCGCAATTTCAGCTCCACCCAAACGACCGCTCAGTTTCACTTTGATCCCTTCAGCACCCATACGCAACGCAGAAGCAATGGCCATTTTGGTAGCACGCTTAAAGTTGATACGGTTTTCGATCTGACGGGCAATAGTATCCCCAACGATCATCGCATCTGTTTCAGGACGGCGGATCTCCAGGATATTGATCTGCACATCATCGTTCTGCGTCAGCTTCTTCAGCTCTTCTTTGATGCGGTCAACCTCACCACCACCTTTACCAATAATGATTCCTGGCTTGGAGGTATGAATAGTAATAATTAATTTACCTAAGGTTCTTTCGATAACAATTTTAGAGATCCCTCCCTTATTGATACGGGCATTCAGGTAGGTTCTGATTTTATTGTCTTCGATTAACTTAGAAGCAAAATCTTTTTTGCTTCCATACCAGTTAGATTCCCATCCGCGGATGATGCCTAACCTGTTACCAATTGGATTTGCTTTTTGACCCATATTTATTGGTTATGCTTTTTTAGATTCTTTAGTTGACTTTTTAGCAGCAGCTTTTTTCTTAGCCGGAGCTTTTGCACTTACTTCCTTCACTTCTTCAACAGGAGCAGCTTTTTCTGCAGCAGCTGCTTTCTTTGCGGCTTTCTTATCGGTTGTACCGGCTACATCCACCACCAGCGTTACATGGTTGCTGCGTTTGCGAACACGGTAGCCACGACCTTGCGGAGCAGGACGCATGCGTTTTAATGTTCTGCCACCATCCACGAAAATGGTTTTTACCACCAGACCGGATTCGTCTTCCCCTTCATTGGCCTGTTTCCAGTTTACAATGGCGCTTAATACCAGTTTGCGCAACGGTACTGCGGGGTGTTTGGGATTGTGCTCCAGTTCGGCCAATACCAAATCCACTCTTTGGCCACGAATCAAATCAGCCAACAACCTCATTTTACGAGGAGAAGTCGGATAATTTCTAAGTTTTGCTACTGCTTCCATTATAATTAATTTCTTAACGTATGCGTTCTTTTTATAATTTATTTCTTATCGCCCGCGTGTCCTTTAAAGTTGCGGGTTGGTGCAAACTCACCCAGTTTATGCCCTACCATAAACTCAGTAACATATACAGGAATGAATTTATTACCATTATGTACTGCAAAAGTGTGGCCTACAAAATCGGGTGTAATGGTAGAGCGACGGCTCCAGGTTTTGATTACAGCCTTTTTTCCTTTTCCTTCATTAATAGCCAGCACTTTCTTTTCCAAGTGGGTTGCTACATAAGGACCTTTTTTTATCGAACGAGCCATATTTATTTTTTAAATTCTAAATTTCAAAATTCTAAATGTCAAATTATTTAGCCAGTTTGCTACCGTTCTTACGCTGGATAATGAGTTTATCGCTTGCTTTACCAACGGTTCTTGTTTTTTCACCTTTGGCGTATTTACCGGTACGGCTGCGCGGGTGACCACCGGAAGCTCTACCTTCACCACCTCCCATCGGGTGATCAACAGGGTTCATTGCCACACCACGGTTTCTCGGGCGGATGCCTCTCCATCTGTTTCTACCGGCCTTACCCATGCTTTGCAGGCTGTGATCGCTGTTGCTTACCACACCCACCGTTGCAAAACAGTTGATCAGTACTTTTCTCAGCTCACCGGAAGGCATTTTCAATACCGCGTATTTTTCTTCCTTGTTGGTCAGCTGAGCAGAAGCACCGGCACTACGGGAGATCTTACCGCCCTGTCCGGGGTTCAGTTCAATATTGTGTACGTTGGTACCCAACGGCATGTTCTTTAACTGCAGTGCATTACCGATCTCAGGAGCCACCGCGTTTCCGCTGATCACTTCTGTTCCAACTGCCAGGCCCTGAGGGGCAAGGATGTAACGCTTTTCACCATCAGCATATTCCAGCAGCGCGATAAAGGCCGTGCGGTTCGGATCGTATTCAATGCTGGCTACTTTTGCAACCACATCATGTTTGTCTCTTTTAAAATCTACAACACGATATTTCTTCTTATGACCACCACCGCGGTAGCGCATGGTTAAACGACCGGAAGAGTTCCGTCCGCCGGTGCTCTTCTTGGTTTCCACCAGGCTCTTTTCAGGCTGGTTTGTAGTCACCTCAGAAAATGAATTTCCGATTCTCCAACGCGTACCGGCAGTTACCGGTTTAAACTTTCTTACTGACATCTTTTTAAAAATTTCAAATTCCAAAAGTCAAATCTCGATCCCAGATCTTCTGCTATTTGCTTTTTGTTATTTGGCTCTTGTTATTTTTATTAATTCCAACACTTCGCGGCGGTTGATTGCCTTTCTTTTTTTGTTAATCGTTCATTATTCATTCATGAACTTAGATATTCGCATACAGGTCGATCTCCTCGCCTTCTGCCACGGTTACATATGCTTTTTTGTAACCGGATTTGCGGCCCTGGATAAAACCGGCTTTTGTATAGCGGGTCTTGTTCTTTGCAGGTGCAACAACTGTATTGACGCTGGTAACGGTAACACCGTAAAAAGTTTCAATTGCTTTTTTTATTTCCAGCTTGTTTGATTTTTTTGCCACCTTAAATGCATAGCGACGCAGTTTTTCCTGCTGTGCGTTTGCCTTTTCGGTTAAAATCGGTTTGATTAATATTTCAGATGGTTTCATGACCAGATCTTTTTTCGGGGTTAAACTCTTAAGCTTCTACAGCCTCTAAATCTTCAGAAAATATTTTTGCAGCACCTTCAGAAAGTACCAGTACTTCCGAGTTCACAATATCATAGGTATTGATATCGCTCAGCGGCAATGCCAGCACAGAAGGCACATTACGCAGGGACAGTTCAACATTGTCATTAGGCTCGGCCAGGATGAACATGGATTTCTTTTCGCTCACATTCCATTTGCCCAGGGCAGCGGTCAGTGTTTTTGTTTTGGGCGCATCCAGGTTGATGTCCTCCACCACTACAATGGCATTGGCCTTTGCTTTATAGGAAAGCGCAGAGATCTTTGCCAGGTCCTTTACTTTCTTATTCAGTTTGAAACTGTAGTCGCGGGGCTTGGGTCCGAAGATGGTACCACCACCTTTGTACAGCGGGTTACGGATATTACCTTTACGGCTTCCTCCGGTTCCTTTTTGTTTGTGCAGTTTACGGCTGGCACCCTGTACTTCAGCACGGGTCTTTACTTTATGGGTACCCTGACGCTGTGCGGCCAGGTATTGTTTTACCGCCAGATAAATTACATGATCATTGGGTTCTGCACCAAAAATATCATCAGGCAATTCAACAGAACGGCCAGTGCCTTTACCTTCTATATTTAAAACTTCAATTTGCATTTTCTATGATTTTATGTGTTACAGTAAACCGGATCTTATTTTTGAATGAAAACTATAGAACCGATATGGCCCGGTACTGAACCGCTCACCAGGATGTAATTTTTTTCCGGGAAGATCTTCACCACTTTCAACCCTTTCAGTTTTACGCGGTCGCCACCCATGCGGCCTGCCATGCGCATACCTTTCATTACACGGCTGGCATCAGAGGAGTTACCCAAAGAACCGGGAGCACGCTGACGATCGTGCTGACCGTGCGACTGCTCTCCTACCCCGTGGAAACCATGACGTTTTACAACACCCTGGAAACCTTTACCTTTTGTAGTACCTACTACATCTACTTTTTCACCTTCTTCGAAGATGTCAACAGTAATGGTATCACCAAGATTCTTTTCTAAGGAATAATCTCTGAACTCTTTTGAGAATTTTTTTGCGGAAGTGTTAGCTTTGGCGAAGTGGTTTTTCTCTGGTTGTGAAACGCGATTTTCTTTTTTATCGCCGAAAGAGATCTGAAGCGCATTGTAACCGTCTGATTCTGATGTTTTTACCTGCGTTACAACACATGGACCTGCCTCAATGATCGTGCAGGCTGTTTGTTTACCTGAGGGATCATAGATACTGGTCATTCCCAATTTTTTCCCAATAATACCTTTCATTGTTATGTAGTTTTACGCCCTGCAGGATTATTGGGACTTCCGGCAATATGCCGGAATCGATCCCCGTTTGCTACCGACCTTTTCCGTTGTTTTCCGCTTTAGCGGAATTGGGAAGTACCGGTAGTAAACAAACCCTGAATGGCTTGTTTTTATGTTTTACTTCGTTTAATTTCTTAAGAAGCTGGATTTCAGAGCTCTTTTCTTCCCGCTTGCGGAAATTGAGAGGTGAAAAATAATTTTAAAAAAGAACTGACGCCACAGGCTTGATGCCGGCCGGGACTTAGGCCTTGATCTCTACTTCCACACCGCTTGGCAGATCCAGCTTGGAAAGCGCATCCACAGTACGGGAAGAAGAAGTATAAATATCCAATAATCTCTTGTGCGTTGCCAGCTGAAACTGCTCACGGCTCTTTTTGTTCACGTGAGGAGAACGAAGAACCGTAAAGATTTTACGGTGAGTGGGCAAAGGAATGGGCCCCGTAACAACTGCACCAGTGCTGCGCACTGTTTTTACGATTTTCTCTGCTGATTTATCAACCAGGTTGTGATCGTAAGACTGTAATTTAATTCTGATTCTCTGTGACATTGGATAAATCCCAATTTTATTTGGGAGTGCAAATGTACAGTCTCCTTTTGAAATAAACTAATTTTTGGCGATTAATTTCCGGAATTACAGAAAAATAACCGGCAAATTACCAACCGGGGCCGGGATATCGGCTTTTAACGGCCATCCGCTCCTCACTTCCGATCCCGGAAAAATTACCCGAAAACCGGTATTTAAGATGCTGGAACCGAATATTACATTTGTCTCTTCTCCCGGCACTAAAAAAATGTACCATGAAAATCAGCAAGATAGCTATTTTATTCCTTAGTATATGCCTGTTCACCGGTCAGGCTTCCGCCCAATATGTTCAGCCGGAGCGGGACGATACCATACGGATGTATCCCAAAGCGGTCTTCGACACCAGCTCGGCAAAAACGGCACTGGCATTGGGGAAAGCCACCATAAAAGGGGTGGCTTTTACCCGCCCTACCGACCAGGGCTTCGGCATCAAGACCGGAAAAAAAATATACGCCAACAAGATCACCATCACGCTTTTCCCGGTAACCCCCTATTTAACGGAATACCTGGCTCTTAAGAAAAAGGAAAATTATAAAAAGCTGAAATTTGCCTATGTAACACCCGCTTTTTTTCATTACCGCCTTACCGCAGTTACCAATAGTGCGGGTGAATTCACATTTCCGCAGATGAAACCGGGCAGGTATTATCTGACGGGGAGTTTGCCGTGGTACCAGACCGGCACCTATAATAAATATACCGGTTCGGGATATGGCTCCTATGGAGGCAGGGTCGATTATTACGAAAACCGGCCGTACCGGAATGATTACAGCGAACCGCTGGAGAAATTTGTAGAAATAAAATCCGACGGGGAAGTCTTAGAGGTCAGGCTCAAATAACCGGTTCAGCGGGCTCCTTCTCTTAAAAAACGGGCCAGTTCCGGGATCTTATCGGTATTGATATAATCTGTTCCCAGCTTTTTAAAATACGTCCAGGCCACCGTATTATCGGGCGCGCCCCAGAAACGTATGGGTTTTCCTGCCTCATGCGCGTGCCGGATAGCCGCCTCAAGTGCTTTTGTGGATGCAGCGTCCGCCTGACCTGAACCGTTCCAGGAGCTGTATTGCCTGAAGTTGGCGCTGAACAAAGCGACTTTTTCCAGATTTTCCGGCTTATAATGATAGGCCAGGTCCCCGTCAAACCAGATAAACCCGGGATAGGCAGCTAAAGAATCCTTATCGGGCTGGTTTCCCGTGATCACGATACGGACGGTCTTATTCCCGGTGATTTCCGGGTAATGTTCCAGCTGTTTTATAATGGCGTCCAGCGTGGCCTTTCCTTCTGTTTTACAATCTATAAGCAGCAACAGCTTTTTTCCGGGATCTTTATAGATGGTTCCGTTATTTTCCCGGATCAGCTGCCGGATCGGATCCAGATAAAGCTGCTTCAGGTTGCGCTCCGGGCGGATGTCCCGTGCATTGTGTGCTACAGGCAGGTCATCATTAACAAAGAACACGTCCGCCTCAATGGAGCCGAATTCCTGCTCAAAAGCTGCCCGGAACGGGCGCTGCTGCTCATAGTCGTTATGGGAATGGGCATTCTGAACCGTATACGCAGCAGGCTGCGCCATAACCGACAGGGAGATCAAAAGCCCGATGGCGAGCCCTGAGATCCATTTCAGTCCGGTATAAGCTCCTTTAAATACCATTGGTCATTTAATTAAAAGACATTTTATAATCCACCTTTATTTTCCCGTTGGAAATATCATTCAGCTTCCCCTTGATCAGCTTTTTTCTGAGCGAAGGCAGGTAGTCGATAAACAGCTTCCCCTCAATATGATCGTATTCATGAAGGATCACCCGGGCGGTGATGCCGTTAAAGGTACGGGTATGCTGCTGAAAGGTTTCATCCTGGTAGGTAATGGTAACCGTTTCATTACGCATCACATCCTCCCGGATCTTGGGAATGCTGAGACAGCCTTCATTATAGCTCCAGAGCTCCCCTTCGAGTGTTTTTATATGGGCATTGATAAAGGTTTGCTTGATCCCTTCATCTCCGGGGTACAGGTCCTTTTCATCCTCATCAAGATTTTCAATGATCTGGGCACTATCCACCACAAACAGGCGGATGGGGCGGTTTACCTGGGGTGCAGCCAGTCCTACCCCATTGCTGGCATACATGGTTTCCCACATGGAATCGATCAGTGATGCTAACCCAGGGTACTGCGGATCAATGTCTTCTGCTACTTTTCTTAAAACAGGGTTGCCATAGGCAACGATTGGTAATATCATTTTGCAAAGGTACAGATTTGACAGGGAAGAATCAGACAGAGCAGGCAGGCATTTGCCGGCTGCGCGCCCCTGCAAGGCCTGCGATTATGATCCGTGCAAACGGAAAAAAATTTATTCTCCTGTTACTTTTACTATCCTGGAGTAGGCCACTGTACCATCCGTATCCACCTGCGCAATACGTACATAAAGAACGCTGCCTTCCGGCACATCCACCGCTGCATCTCCTTTCTGACAGGAAACCAGTGATAACATTGTGCTTCCGGCAATCATCGTCAGGAGGAGCTGCTGCCTGTTACGGCGTCTGATGAGCAGTAAAAATCCGAGAAATGCGGCGGCACTTAGCGCCAGTGCCCGGTTGGCAGCTGGTTGACGGATGCTCAGTTCATAGTTTATTACTGCCGACGAATGTCCTTCTGCCGATCTGGAAGCCACCGTTCCGGCCCTGGTGAATTCAACACCGTCTCCTGAGATCTCCACATCAAAGTGATCACAGTTTTGTTCGCTTACCGTGCTCCATTGTACCAGCAGGGAGCCATCACTGACAGCAGCCTGCACCGGGCCGAAGGTCACCGGCAGACTAAGGCCGTAACTGCAGCCTGTAGGCAATGGAAACGGCGTTAATGCCTGATTTTCCAGCTGCCAGTTGGCCGGTGTGTTCAGCTTTGTTCTTAACTCAGCTATCGAAACGGCGCTGCTGTTGGCACACATATAGATCCCATTGTCCCTTTCTGAATTGAGCACGCCGGGAGTTAATACACCCATTACAGCGTTCGTGCCGGTGGTCAGTCCCGGAGGAAGTGCAGACCGGTTCTGGGTATAGGTCCACGAAGTACCGCCAACAACATCCCAGGTGGCATAGCTGCTGGCCGACTGCCCGAAGGAAGAGATCTCACTGTTCATATGGATACCACTGATAAAAACGGGCGCGGCAGTGCTGCCCTGGTAGGCCAGTACCTGGTCTCCTGCCTGTGATAATATAAAGTCGCCCGCGGAACTGGCACTGCCACCACCGGTTATGTTCACCACTGCACCGGTTACGGTTACCGATACTTCAGAGAATGCCGGTAATGCAGGAGCCGTCCAGGTAAGCGTACCTTCGGCTGTACCAAACCCTGCAGGGGATGCGGCCGTGTTCCAGCCGTTGTCGGTAAAATTGATTATGGTATTCGCTGCTATTCCTCCCGGTCTTAAAATAACAAAGGAAAAGGAGGATTTTACATTATCATAGGCGTTATAGCCGGTAAAAGCGATATCACCTGGGGCTAATATTGTCTGAGCGATGGATTTCTGGGTCAGGGAGCATAAAAAAGCACTAAGTACTGTTAAGAGGATATAATTTTTTCGCATTTTGGTTGATGGACTGATTGAATCCAAATATAGTCAATAACTTATATAGATCGTGAAAAAATTTATATATTATCACTATATCATTGGGGAAGCCACCACCATAAAGATCTTATTTATGCGCTCCTTCAGGCATTTCTCCCCAGGTATTCCTGCAGCATGATTGTCGCGGCAATTTCATCCACCAGCGCCTTATTCCGCCGCTGCATCTTCTTTAACCCCATCTCCAGCATAGCATCCTTTGCCATTTTGGAGGTATAGCGCTCATCCACGGTTTCAAGTGGTACTAAAGGGAAGTGTTTTTTCAGCTCTTTGATCGCTTTTCGTACAAGCGGCGTGGCATGCGTATCCGAATCGTCCCAGTTCTTGGGCTCACCGATAATGATCCTTTCCACGGCCTCCTGCGCAAAATAGGTTTTGAGGAACGGGATGAGTTCGCGTGACTCGATAGTGGTTAACCCTGTGGCAATGATCTGCAAAGGATCTGTTACCGCAATGCCGGTGCGTTTTAACCCATAGTCGATGGCCAGTATGCGGGGCATGAGGATGTAAATTTTAAATAAACAATTGTGGGAAGGTGAACAACTATTATAACTATAAACCGTGAACTATCTTCCAAACACAAACATGTCAGCTATTACAAAAACAGCGAATACCACTGAGGCGATGCCGTTAGCGGTCATAAAGGCCAGGTTCACTCTCCTGAGGTCACTGGCTTTTACGATACTGTGCTGATATACCAGCATACCGATAAAAACCGCAACACCAGCCCAATACAGTCCGCCAAAGGCACCCTTGAAGGCAGCCGCAACAACAGCAGTGGCACTTAATAAATGCAGCAGCTCAGATACCCGCAGGGCTTTCCTCCCCCCCAATACCGAAGGAATGGAATATAGTTGCTGGGAACGGTCGAACCCCTCATCCTGTAAAGCATAAATAATGTCAAAACCGCTTACCCAGAAAAGCACGGCAAAAGAAAAAAGGATGGGCAGGGTGTCAAATACGCCGGTTACAGCCAGGTAAGCTCCGATGGGTGCCAGCGAAAGGCCCAGGCCGAGCACCAGGTGACAAAGCGCGGTAAACCGTTTGGTATAGCTGTACCCCAGCACCACCAGCAAGGCCACCGGTGACAGATAAAAACAAATATTGTTGATAAAGTACGTAGCCACAACAAACAGCACGCCATTAAGCACCGTAAACCAAAGCACATTTTTAGATGAAAGGACCCCTGCCGGTATCTCACGCACTGCCGTACGCGGATTTAGGGCGTCATATTTCCGGTCAAGATACCGGTTGAATGACATTGCCGCATTGCGGGCAAAGACCATACACAATAACACCAGCAGAAAGAGCCAGCCTTTTTCCCGGAAAAGATAGATGGTCTTGTTCCACATGGTTGGCATAATACCCGTGGCGTTGGGTGATTGATCGCTGATATCGAGGTTACGGATTCCCAGGCAAAAGCCGATGAGGGCAAAGGGCATGGCAAAGATGGTGTGTGAGAACTTTACCAGGCTCAGGTAATTCTTTGTGACAGACATTCGGCAAATGTAACCTCTTACTGCATTTATCAAACACTTTTTCGTACTAATTCCCATAAAACCACTCCGGCTGCGGTGGCGATATTCAGCGAATGCTTCATACCCAGTTGCGGGATCTCGATGCAGCCGTCGCACAGGGCGATGGTGGACTGCTCCACTCCCACCACCTCATTCCCCAAGACCACCGCAATTTTTGACTGTCCGTCCCATTCCAGCTGGTGCAGCTTGATGCTGTCCTGCACCTGCTCTACCGCAAAAACCCGGTATCCTTCCTCCCTCAAAACACCGATGGCAGCTGCAGCGTTCGCAAAATGGCTCCAGCGGACCGTTTCCTCGGCCCCGAGTGCTGTTTTCCGGACCTCCTTATGCGGCGGTTTTGCCGAATAACCGGTCACATAGATTGCTTCCACCAAAAAAGCATCACTCGTGCGGAAAACACTCCCCACATTATAAGCACTGCGGATATTTTCCAACACCACCACAATCGGCATCTTTTCGGATCTCCTGAATTCATCCACCGATTTCCGGCCCAGTTCTTCCATGCTAAGTTTACGCATGGTGCAAAAATAGAAGGATCCGGAAAACCACCCGTAATAAAAAACCGCCCCGGTTTCCCGGGACGGCTCAAACTTTTTGCTATATCATGTTCTACTATTTCATATCATTCCGCAGCGCTTTCAATTTTGAACCGGGAAGGTAGATCTGGAAGCCTACTCCTACGTTTATTTTGTTGAGCGCCGGTGTGCTGCCAAAGCCCAGCGTTAAATCATATTTTGCCAGTGCTTCAAGGGCTATATTTTCATTTAAAAAGAACGCCACACCTGGTCCGATACCGACATTAAAACCATTTGTTGAAGAGGATGCGCCTTCTTTGGGATTGTAATTGGATCCGGCAAGACCGGCATTTGCTTCAGCAAAAAACCGTACCGGTTTCGGGGCATTGATCTTCACTTTTTCCATCTCGGCATCGCCGAAATAGTAACGGGCCAAGGGACCAATGCTATAGGTAAACGTATTACCGGCATTTTTCTGTGTGGTATATCCCAGCCCAACCTGACCACCAATTGCCAGATTATCCTGCACAAACCAGGCAACCTTGGGGGTAATACCAATTCCAAACTTTGAACCGCTTTTTTGAAGATCCGCACTGATGTTTCCAATGTTTCCTCCAATCAGATAGTACCCCTTCTGCGTTTGCGCACTGGCTCCGAGAGCCGTAGCTGCTAGAACGAGGGCAGAGAGCATGATTTTCTTCATAAATTATAATTTTAAGATTAAAAACTCAACAATTGTGCCATACCTGTCAAAACTCATTCATAATCATATAAATGACGCTATAACAAATTTATAACACCATGACGTACAAAAGTCGGAAAAGGTTGTTTTGCTCTATATTTGCGCTCCATGGCAAAGGCAAAAAATAACAACCCGCAGGACACCCCGCTGATGCAGCAGCACCGGGCGATCAAACAAAAATACCCGGATGCCGTTCTTCTGTTCCGTGTGGGGGATTTTTATGAGACCTTCGGTCAGGATGCCGTTATTGCCTCACAGGTACTGGGTATCACCCTTACAAAAAGAAATAACGGGGCAGCGGCCTCACTGGACCTTGCCGGTTTTCCTCACCATTCACTGGACACCTACCTGCACAAGCTGGTAAAGGCCGGTTACCGGGTAGCGATCTGCGATCAGCTGGAAGACCCCAAACAGGCAAAGGGTATTGTAAAAAGAGGGGTGACCGAAATGCTGACCCCGGGTACGGCGATCAATGACAAATTACTGGAGCATAACAGCAATAATTTCCTGGCAGGGATCCATTTCGCCGATAATGACCAGTTTGGTCTCGCCTTTCTCGATTTATCAACGGGGGAATTCTTTGTTGCCGAGGGCGACCGGGAATATGCCGATAAACTGTTGCAGAGTTTCCGGCCCGCAGAAGTGGTGTTCCAGCGTCATCAGCAAAAAAAATACAAGGAATACTTTGGCAGCAAGGTTTATATCTATACCCTGGACGAATGGATCTTTGATGAGAATTATGCACAGGAGGTGCTGCTGAAACACTTCCAGACCCACTCCCTAAAGGGCTTTGGGACGGAGGAAATGCACCAGGGTATTACAGCGGCAGGCGCCGTCATCCACTACCTGAAAGATACAGAACATCCCAACCTGCAACACATCACCTCGATCGGCAGCATTCATAAAAATGATTTTTTGTGGATGGATAAGTTCACCATCCGCAACCTGGAACTGGCGGGCGGGCCGACGGATCAGCATACGTTGCTGAAGGTCCTGGACAATACCGTTTCGCCCATGGGTGCCCGCCTGCTGAAACGGTGGATCATCTTCCCCCTGATCGACCTTCACAGGATCAATGAACGGCTGAACGTGGTAGAGAACCTGATCAAGGACCCGGAACTGCGCCAGACATTAACACAGGCGATTAAAGCCTGTGGTGATATTGAACGGCTGGTGGCAAAGATTCCTACCAAAAAGATCAATCCCCGGGAAGTACTGCAGCTTGCAAGGGGACTACAGCAGGTGGCCCTAATCAAAGAGGTCTGCCTGGCACAAACGGATCCCTATCTGAAACGGATAGGCGATGCCTTAAATCCCTGCCCGGTCATTGCAGAAAAAATATTCGCCGAGATCATTGAGCAGCCACCGGCTACCATCGCCAAAGGCGGAGTGATCCAGAACGGTATACTGGATGAGCTGGATGAGCTGCGGACCATCTCCCGGGACGGAAAGGCCTATCTGACCCAATTGCAGGTAAAAGAAGCTGAACAGACCGGTATCAGCTCCCTTAAGGTGGGCTTTAATAATGTATTCGGCTACTACCTGGAAGTGACCAATGTACATAAGAGCAAAGTGCCCGAAAACTGGATCCGGAAACAGACCCTGGCCAATGCCGAGCGTTATATCACACCCGAATTAAAGGAATACGAAGAAAAGATAACCGGCGCGGAAGAAAAGATCTTACAGCTCGAGCAGCAACTGTACGACCAGCTGCTCAACCAGTTGTTTGAATACCTGGCTCCTGTTCAGGCCAATGGTAACCTGGTGGCCCTACTCGATTGTCTGGGATGCTTTGCCCACAACGCTGTTCAATACCATTATAAAAAGCCGGTTGTTCATGAAGAAGCCTCCTGGAACGTGAAGGAAGGGCGGCATCCTGTAATAGAACGGAACCTCCCGGTGGGTGAGAGCTATATACACAACGACCTGGAACTGAATAAGACCGAACAGCAGATTATTATCCTCACCGGACCAAATATGAGTGGTAAATCGGCACTGCTGCGGCAAACCGCCCTTATCACCCTTATGGCGCATATGGGCAGCTTTGTTCCGGCCACGGAAGCCTATATTCCGCTTACCGACAAGATCTTTACCCGCGTAGGTGCCTCCGATAATCTGAGCGGCGGGGAAAGTACCTTCATGGTGGAGATGAACGAAACCGCTTCGATCATCAACAATATCACCGACAAAAGCCTGGTATTGCTGGATGAAATCGGAAGAGGTACTTCCACCTACGATGGGATCTCCATTGCCTGGAGCATTGCAGAATACCTGCACCAGTCGCCGCATCAGCCGAAAACACTGTTTGCAACGCATTATCATGAGCTCAATGAACTGGAAGAAAAGCTGAACAGGGTAAAGAATTATCATGTCACCAACAAGGAGATCGGCAATAAGATCATATTTCTGCGCAAACTTGCCCGTGGCGGAAGCACCCACAGCTTTGGCATCCATGTAGCCAAAATGGCCGGTATGCCCCCGGCCCTTATCCAGCGCGCCAACGAAATACTCACGCAGCTGGAGACCAAACATGTAACGGACGAGCAGGCACAGCCTTCCCTCAAAGAAAAAATAAAGGAGGTGAACGCCCCGAAGTTCCAGCTGTCGATTTTTGATGCCCACAGCGAAACCTTTGATGAAATACGGAAGGCGCTTACGGATATCGACGTCAACCGTCTTACCCCTGTAGAAGCACTGTTGAAATTACAGGAGATCAAGGAAAAGATCAAATAGCCTAACACGGACCTGCTGTCCCGGCCCCTGATAAAACAGCAGATGGTGTTGCGGATTTGGATACAGATACGTCTTATACAGTACAAACTATTGCCAATGACCCGGATCAACCCTGCCTTGCAACCCTGCCTGCCTGTCCGTATTTTCTGGGCGGTGCTCTTTCTGTGCTGCTTTATCCTCCCTTCTTGCCAGAAGGAGGACCTCCAACCTGGGCCCATCATCGACCCCGTGGAAGGACGTATTCTTGCAACAGACACCCTGCGGTCGGGCGGCCTCCTGGGGATGCAGATCGGGGATCCTTACGAGGAGGTATACGAAACGATCAAAACGATTGCGCTTGACAAGAATATTGATATACTCTGGGTGACCAACCCGCAATTTGAGGGAATCGAAGTCCTTAAAGGCAAACTGGGGTATTATTCTGACCTGCGGCTCAGTAACCGGTCGAAACCTTCCGAATACATACTTTTTGAAATTGAAAAAGACCGGATAAAGACCATTTATGATCCGGAAGGCCGGCAGCTTCCGAAATGGCCGGCGGGCCGGCAATACCGCTACACGATAAATGTGGGGGATCCGGTTGACCTGGTATATCCAAAACTGCTGCAATTACAATCAAGCCCCAAGTACAAGGAATATTTCTCAGCCATCGCTGCTTTTGCAAAATTCATCAGCAAACCCTATGATACCCGGATGTCGGCCTCTTCGGAATGGTATCTGAATTACCGGCAACCCGACAAAAAAAGCGTAACCAGAAACACATTGCTGTTCAAAGATGGCACATTACAGGAAATAAGGACCCTTGTACAGGCAACGCCCTGAGATGTGAGCAATGAGATTTGAGATCCAGGTTATAGAGACCTGTTTTTCAGGCATCTTATAGGTTCCTTGCGTTTAAGTTTCAAAGGCAGGGAACGCAAAAACTTGCAATATGCACAAAAACATCCAGTAGCATCCTCCCATTGTCCTCGTCGTGATCCGATAGCATTCTTCAACTTTTTTTATGTTACAAAAAATAACTATTTTGTACAAACTGTTGGAATGTTCATGTTCAGAACTAATTTTAATAGCAATTCAGAACGACAATCACCGATGAAAAGAAATTATCTGCTTCTATTCTCACTATTAAGCACTGCTATACTGTTTGGTCAGCAAAATAGCGTCATTGTGCATGGAAAAATTGAGCAACTATCTAACAACCATTATATAAGGTTTGGCTTCGACGGAGTGAAAATTCCGGTCAACAAGGATGGCTCCTTCGAATACCGGGACACCATCAGTGATTCCAGATATACTCAAATCTGGTCCGGGAATAGCAGTATCGCTTATGCAATCTGGTTACAGCCCGGAACTTATACGATTACCTGTAAAGAAACAGAATTCCCCGATGCTGCAGGCAACAAGCTGATTGCGCTTTTGGGCAAAATAATTGATGGTCCGCAGGATTCAAAGTTGTATGACGGATTGATAGAGCGACTTTATGAAAAGACAGACACATCCTTTACTGAAGTGAAAAAACAACAAAAAATAACCCGGTATATGGATAGCGTGTTGCTCCGTGACCCGCATCATTTTCTGGCACCCTCCCTTATTGCCCAATCCTACTCCTATGTAGATAACGCGGAAATCCAAAAGTATATCGGTCTACTTGATGAAAAACAACAACGGCATGAAGCAATTATAGCGATAAAGGATGACTTTAAAAGAAAGGAAAAACTAACCGGCGAAAAACAGTTTTACGATTTTTCCATGACAACGATTGACAATACCGGTTTTAAACTCTCCGACATCAAAAACAAAAAGCTGATCCTGATCGATATCGGCTACCGGACCTGCCCCGGGTGCCGGGCCGGACATCCAACGCTTACCAGGCTTTATAAAAAATATGCCGGCAAAGGCTTTGAGATCATATCGGTATCTCTTGATAAACGCAAAGAAGATTGGCTGGCAACCATCAAAGAGGATCGAATGGAACAATGGATCAATGTATCAGATCTAAAAGGCTTTGATTCGGAACTAGCAAAATATTATAATCTTAAATGGGTCCCTTTCCGAGTTTTGTTAAATAAGGACAGGAAGCTTGTAAAAATATTGAGCTCAGTGCCCACAGAGGACGACATCGAGGCTTTTCTTTGACGAAAATCCAGCAAAAAAGATGATGGGTTGCAGCTACAGCCGTCATTGATCAGACTCAGAAAAATTCGGTTGCTACGCTATTGGTTGAAAGACGGTCGATAACCGACTCCGACGATCAACGCTCCTCGATAGCCGTCAGGACTCAAATCCAAATACCTTCTAAACTTTCTTGCTGATTCTTTTGTTTCTTTGCGAATAATGCGGCTTTTTACAGCTCGAAACAAAAACAAACACTCGTTCATGAAATTAGACATACTTGCAATTGGCGTGCACCCGGATGATGTAGAGCTCTGCTGTGCCGGAACATTACTGAAGGAGATCCAATCCGGTAAAAAAGCCGGTATCATCGACCTCACCCAGGGAGAACTGGGCACCAGGGGCACCAAAGAAACCCGTTATAAGGAAGCAGCTGATGCCGCGGCAATTATGGGTGTGAGCATACGGGAAAACCTCCGGATGCGCGACGGGTTCTTCCGTAACGACGAAGATCACCAGTTGCAGCTGATCAAAGTGATCCGCCGGTACCAGCCGGATATCATCCTGGGTAATGTGCTGGAAGACCGCCATCCGGACCACGGACGTGCCGGGCACCTGATCAACGACGCCTGCTTTTTATCCGGCCTGTCTAAAATCGAAACCACAGACGATGATGGCACCCCGCAGCAAAAATGGAGACCCTCCTATTTTTTTCAGTACATGCAGGACTGGTATCACGAACCCGATGTGCTGATTGACATTACACCTGTTATTGATGTTAAAATGAAGGCCATAGAAGCCTACCGCACACAGTTTTATACAGGCAGCGCAGCCCCCGACGACCCGGAGCCGCAGACCTATATCTCCACACCGGATTTCCGGGAAAGTATCCTGGCCCGGAGCCGGATGCTGGGCAAAAGGATCGGGGTGAAGCACGCTGAAGGCCTGATGACCAATAAGATCATCGGGATGGAGAACCTTTCTTCGGTGATCCTTAACGAGACCTGAGGAAATGTTAAAATAAAAGGAAATATTTTACAACAATTTGATACAATAGGCTGGCGCATTTTAGCTACCTTTGCAACCCAGCAAAAAAATATTTAAAATCTAACAATGGCTTTTCCAAAGTTTGCAACTCCTCCGCCTCCCTCGTTTCATACGGTTCTTAAAAATCGGATACACGATTATTTTGAATCAAAAGGAGTACGCAGCACGGGCAATTTCCGCCTGTATTCAAAAGCCTTGTTTTTGGTAGCTGGTTTCCTGGCCACTTATGTGCACCTGGTATTTTTTACTCCCCCTGCTGTCTGGGCCATTGTGGAATGCCTGATCCTGGGTTTGTTCACTTCTGCCATCGGTTTTAACATCATGCATGATGGTGCGCACGGCAGCTTTAGCAGCAAACCCTGGGTGAATACCATCGCCGCATCCTCCCTCAATTTCCTTGGAGCCAATACGTTTATGTGGAAAATGAAGCACAATGTCATTCATCATGCTTATACCAATATCGACGGCATCGATGACGACCTTGATGCCAAGCCTTTTTTAAGATTGTGCGAATCCCAGAAATTTTACAAGATGCACCGTTATCAGCATTTTTATTTCTGGCTGGCCTATTCCTTTCTCTACCTGTTCTGGATCTTTTTCTCCGACTATAAGAAATATTTCACCGGGAAAGTAGGCGATATTCCCCTGAAAAAAATGAAAACAAAGGATCACCTGACATTCTGGGGATTCAAACTGCTTCATATTTTCTTATTCGTGGCATTACCGATCTATGTCCTGGGTTTTCAGGACTGGCTTACCGGGTTCCTGATCTATACGCTTTTCGCCGGTTTCGTGCTCAGCATTGTTTTCCAGCTGGCACACACGGTGGAAGACACGCATTTTCCGGTGGTGAATTCCCAGAACAATAAAGTAGACGATGAGTGGGCCATTCATCAGCTGAAAACAACCGCAAATTTTGCCACCAGGAACCGGCTGGCCTGCTGGTTCATGGGCGGACTGAACTTCCAGGTAGAACACCACCTGTTTCCCAAGATCTCCCATATCCATTACCCGAAGATCAACAGGATCATCAAGAACACCTGCGCTGAATTCAATGTCAATTATATTGAATACCGCCGGGTACGGCATGCTTTTGTCTCCCACGTTTCTTATCTGAAAGATCTCAGCCGGCCTTAAGCACGCAGGGCCGGGTACATTCCGTTTTTCTTTCCCGCGCAGCAGCAGCACTATTAATAAAATCAATACATTTGATATTATTTTAAGTTCCCGTTTGCCATGAAAAGAATTCTTATTCCCCTCGTTTTTGTTTTTATTGCCGTTATGAATGTACAAGCCCAACAGAACAAAGCCGTTGTTCTATCCAATCACCAGGCCATTTATGTTACCGATCTTAAAAAAGCTGCTGCTTTTTACGCGGATATTATCGGGCTGGAGCAGGTAGATGAGCCCTTCAAGATCGGCAAACATGCCTGGTTTAAGACAGGCCCGAAGACCACCCTGCACATTATACTCGGTGCCGATAAGCCCCGGGAATATTTTAAGAACAACCACATGTGCTTCAGTGTGCCTTCACTGGAGGATTTTATAAAAAAGCTGGATGCGAAGCAGGTCCCTTATGAAGATGTAAACGGAAAACGTTCCGCGATCACCAACCGTGTGGATGGTGTGAAGCAGATCTGGCTGCAGGATCCGGACAACTACTGGATCGAGATCAATAATGATCCCGCCATATTCCGGTAAGCAAATTTCCCCGGCCCCTCCTCCTGTTGTTGCGGAGCAATAGCTTGTTTAGCTTATAATTCCTTCAGTGCTTTTTTCACCAGGAGCTCCAGGGCGATCCCCGGCTCCGCAGCAAGTACTTTTTCCACCGCCTGCATCGCCTGTGACCGTTGAATGCCAAGCGCCAGCAATGCTTCTGTGGCATCCTGCCGTACCCCTGCGGGCGCCGATACGGTTGCTACCGGCAGGTCCTGGTTGAGTTTGCCCAGCTTATCTTTAAGTTCCAGCACCACACGTTCGGCTGTTTTTTTCCCGATCCCCTTGATGCGTTCCAGTGTTTTTACATCACTGTAGGCAATCGCTTTAATCAGTTCTTCCGGTTTCATATAAGAAAGCATCAGCCGTGCCGTACCGGCACCAATACCGGATACACTGATCAATCCCAGGAACAGCTCCTTTTCCGTTCTTTCGGCAAAACCATACAGCAGCTGCGCATCCTCGCGTATAATAAGATGTGTGAACAGCAGCCCTTCATTCAGTGGCTCTATCTTCGAATAGGTGTTTAAACTGATGTGCACTTCAAACCCTACCCCGTTCACATCAACAGTAACGGCAGATGGTGTTTTATCAATAAAACGGCCTTTTAAATATGCATACATGACGCGAATTTAACGGTTTCCGGTCTTATACACCCTCTCCGTTACCGTTGCCGCCGCCGAAAATTTGCCGGCTCAATTTTTAATACATGTGCTTTATCCCCTAACTTTGGCGCTAAATTTTTTTTACCAGATGAGCAATAAAGTTATAGCGGCGATCACTGCAGTGGGCGGATATGTTCCTGAGGACAAACTGACCAATTTCGACCTGGAAAAAATAGTGGATACCACGGATGAATGGATCCGCACACGGACGGGCATTGAAGAGCGCCGGATACTGAAAGGGGAAGGCAAGGGCACATCTGAAATGATCGTTCCTGCAGTAAAACAACTGTGTGAGAAGCGCGGTATCGAGCCGGCAGAGATCGATTGCTTAATTGTTGCAACGGTAACGCCCGACATGGTTTTTCCAGCCACAGCGAATATCGTCTGCGATAAGATCGGCGCAAAAAATGCCTGGGGTTTTGACGTGTCAGCTGCCTGCTCCGGCTTTCTTTATACACTAACACTTGGAGCCTCGATGATCGAAAGCGGGCGCTATAAAAAAGTAGTTGTTGTAGGAGCTGATAAAATGAGTTCGATCATCGATTATACCGATCGTACTACCTGTATCATCTTCGGTGACGGGGCTGCGGCAGTATTGCTGGAACCCAGCCAGAACGGCCATGGTATCAAAGACAGCATTTTGAGAAGCGACGGAAGCGGTGCCCAGTACCTGCGCATGAAGGCCGGAGGTTCCATGTATCCTGCCAGCGCTGAAACCGTAGCTGCCCGCGAACACTATGCCTACCAGGAAGGAAAAACCGTTTTCAAATTTGCAGTTACCGGTATGGCGGATGTCAGCGCTCAATTGCTGGAACGCAACCAGCTTACCGGAAATGATATCGCCTGGCTGGCCCCTCATCAGGCCAACCTCCGGATCATCGATGCTACCGCGCAGCGGATCGGTCTTCCAAAAGAAAAAGTGATGATCAATATCCAGAAATTCGGCAACACTACCGCCGCAACCATTCCGCTTTGCCTTTGGGAATGGGAAAACAAACTGCGTACCGGAGACAAGCTTGTGCTTGCTGCATTTGGCGGCGGTTTTACCTGGGGGGCCACCCTGGTGGAATGGGCCTACGACGGCAAATAAAAAACTTTAGGATACAACATTGGTACGGGATCTTACGGGGTCCCTTTTTTGTGTGCCGGCTTTCCCGTAAATAAGCAGCAGTGCAAGCAATAAGGGCATTAGTTCCCGGAGCGGCAGCTGCTGAATCCCGGAAAAATGAATCACCAGCGCTGCAAGGATGCAGGCTGCGGCAAAAACGGTATACCCTATTGTAAACCGGCTGTGTTTGTGTATAACAAATGCCATAACCGTATTGAATGGCAGGGCCCACAAAACATTCCAGTTATAGGCACAGGAATGATGGTTGGTCAGGAACCACATGAACAGCAATTGCAGTCCCAGCAGCCCTGTAACAAAAAGTACGATACCATCCACCGGCTTCCGGAACCGGTACAGGCCTTTTACAAAATGAACGGCCGCCACCAGCAGCAACACAGCCAGCAATATCCAGAATGGTGTGTCGGGCCCCGGGGCCGTTGCTCCTTTTTTTGCAGGCAGGATCAGCCGCGTCTCAACAAAGCCGGCTCCGTTATAGCGGGCATTT
This sequence comes from Niabella beijingensis, assembly GCF_020034665.1. Lineage (NCBI taxonomy): Bacteria > Pseudomonadati > Bacteroidota > Chitinophagia > Chitinophagales > Chitinophagaceae > Niabella > Niabella beijingensis. The sequence continues at coordinate 738,354 of NZ_JAIQDI010000001.1, forward strand.
TTAAAGGCCGTGTAAAGATAATCCGGTAAAAAAAGAGCGCTGTGCTCGTCCATTGCAGCATCAACCGGGCTTCCCAGTATGATATCGATCCCAAAACGCTCCCATGGCTTATCTGCAAGATAGCTGTCAATTACCCTTCTGAAGCTCAGCTGCCGGTTTTCCAGTGCAGGACCGAAACGGAAGGATGCGCCCAGGGTCTGCGGGAAGACATCACGGACGCGCGTTGCACAATTATCATAAAGGAAATCATAACGGTACGCCCGGTTCGCCGGCAGGAGGTTTTGCTCCAGAAAGGCCCGGATCCTTTTTTTTCCGGCGTCATCCAGGTAAAGCACCTGTTCCGTCACACTACGCCCCTCCAGTTCATAGGTTTTCAAAAAACTGTAGAACGGTTCCTTATCCAGGAAATACAACAGCTTTCCCAATGTGAATTTTGAATAGAACTGCGGATCGTTAAAATCGAAGGTGCCGTAATTATAGACCTCATCGGTACCCTGAATACTGTCAACAATCCGGATCGCCGTATGTCCGAATGATGCATACAACTCACCGCCCGTTCCGCAGGTAAGGATACTGATCTGTTGCCGGCTTTCTCCTGCTGTAGCTGTTTGCTGCCCGTACAGAACCGGAACAATCAATAAAAACAGCAGACCGGAGAACCATTTTTTCATAGGAGCTGCGGCTTCTTATTTTTTTGCAACAACAGAAAGGCTGACGGCCACTTTATCCGACATGGTAATGCTGCTGCCACCGATTTTATAGTCGAGCCGGTTCAGGGAAAAATTACCGGTAAGCTGGTAACCGCCATCTACAGGTTTGGCGATAAAGTCAAACTGAATGGGCTTGGAAATACCATGCATCGTCAGCGTAGCCTCCGCATAATAAACATTTCCCTGTTTGGGCAGGATGCGTTTCGACTGGATGCGGAGCTGGGGATATTGTGCTGCATCAAAAAAGTCAGGTTGCTTCAGATGGTTATCCCTGCGCTGGATGCCGGTACTGATGGTTGCAACATCAACGGTTACATCAAAATGACTTTTCCCCGGGTCAGCGGTGTTCAACTGTACCACTCCTTTTAACCCTTTAAGGCTTCCTTCCACATCCGCTCCCATATTTTTGATCGCAAATACTATCTTACTTTCTGCATCAACCGGTTTTAGCTGCTGCGCTGTTAACGGGATTGTGAACACAAGGATCAGCGCGGTTAAAAGCAATACTCTTCTCATAACGTTTTTGATTTATTTAATACTGACTGGTTGTTAACAACACCAAAGTGCATGCTTCCACCGGCTCTATACCGGCAGCTTTGATCTTTGCTGAAAGGGCATCGTTTTCCGCTCCCGGATTAAAGATGACCCTTTTGGGATGTAATTTCAGGATATATTCCTCGTATTGCTGCTGATGGAGCGGGTTGAGGTATACGGTTACGGTATCCACGCCCTCCGCATCCGGCTGCTCTTTTTGTATTACCACATCACCGATCTGTCCGGCCTGTTTGCCGATGGCCACCACTTCATGTCCATGGGTACGCAACCGCCTGATCGCCATATTGCTGTAGCGGGCGGGGTTTTCAGAGGCTCCAAGGACAACTGTCTTTTTATTCATATATTTTCTTCACTCCGTTATAGTAGAACAGGCTGCTCCTGTAAAAGGTTGCAGCCTGTTCCATGAATTGACGGTTATCTGACTAAACCAACATTCGCAGCGGTTCTTCCAGTAATTGTTTTAATGTTTGCAGGAAGGCAGCACCGGTAGCTCCGTCCACTACCCGGTGGTCGCAGGTCAGTGTTACCTTCATGATATTGCCGATTCCGATCTGTCCGTTTTTAACAACCGGCACCTCGTTGATCGCCCCTACTGCCAGGATGCAGGATGCGGGAGGGTTGATGATGGCTGTGAATTCTTCGATGCCGAACATACCCAGATTGGAAATGGTGAATGTATTCCCCTCCCAGTCGGCTGGCTGCAGTTTTTTATTTTTCGCTTTCTGTGCAAATTCTTTTACCTCACCGGCGATCTGTGAAAGGGATTTTGTGTCTGCAAAACGCACTACAGGTACCAGCAGCCCTTCTTCCACGGCCACGGCCACCCCGATGCTCACGTGGTGGTTAACCCGGATGCTTTCGCCCATCCAGCTGCTGTTGATGGCCGGATGTTTTTTCAGTGCCACTGCACAGGCTTTCAGCACCATATCATTGTAAGAGATCTTATTGGCGGAGATCTCGTTCAGCTGGGCACGGCTGGCAACCGCCTTATCCATGTTGATCTCCATCGTAAGATAGAACTCCGGTGCAGAGAATTTCACTTCAGACAGTCGGCGGCTGATGGTTTTACGCATTTGCGAAACCGGGATGTCCTCGTACTGCTCCTGCCCTGCAGGAACTGCTGCCATTGCAGGGGCTGCGCCTGCAGTTGCGCTCTTCGCGGCAGGTTGATAATTATCAATATCGGATTTAACGATCCTTCCGTTGTCGCCGCTTCCTTTAACACTGCCCAGGTCAATCCCTTTTTCAGCAGCTAATTTTTTTGCCAGCGGAGAAGCTTTAACACGGCCGCCATCTGCAGTCGTTGCGGGGGCTTCTTCCTGCTGCGCCGCAGGAGCGGCCGCTTCAGCGGCTTTTGATTCGGGCTGCGGCTGATCTCCGGAAGAAGGAGCTGCGCCACCGCCTTTTACGGCAGCTACGATGGCATCCACATCTACCTTGGATGCTTCTCCTATGATGCAAAGCAGGTCGTTCACCTGTATTTTTTCTCCTTTTGCGGCGCCCTGGTACAGCAATGTTCCGTTCTTATAGCTTTCCAGTTCCATGGTCGCTTTATCGGTTTCGATCTCTGCCAGTAAATCGCCTTTTTTAACAGGATCGCCTACATTTTTAGCCCAGCTGGCGATCACCCCTTCTGTCATGGTATCACTTAAACGGGGCATCAGTACCACTTCCTCCATCTTTGATACATCCACCAATGGTGCAGCAGCGGCCTTCGGTTCTTCTTTGGGAGTTTCTTTCGGTGCTTCTTTTGGTGTTTCTGCGGCCGGAGCGGCACTTTTCTTTGCATCCCCCCCGTTTCCGCCAACCAAACCGGAAATATCCTCCCCGGCTTCACCAACGATCGCTAACAGATCATCTACCTGCAGCTTACTTCCTTTAGGCCCTCCCAGGTGGAGGATCACACCGTCTTTATAGCTTTCCAGTTCCATAGTGGCTTTATCAGTCTCGATCTCTGCCAGTAAATCGCCTTTTTTAACAGGATCACCCACTTTTTTATGCCAGTCTGCAATCACCCCTTCTGTCATGGTATCACTCAAACGGGGCATTAATATCTTCTCAGCCATTACCTATTTATTTTCGCCGAAATTAAGATAAAATGATGAATTTGCAGGAAAAGATCATGAGGTTTGACCGAGAAGATTTTTTACGCACCGGCTTCATTAGAAAGACACTGAGCCTGCGATCCGCTCCGTTACTGATTTCCCCGGACAGGATTATTTTTCCTTTAATTTCCAGAAAACAGCAGCATTTATAATATTAATTGTAGTTCTGGCATTTATCTTTGCAGTGTTCTTATCTGTAACCCTGCAGATTTCCTTTTTTTATACGCAACCAATTTGCTAATTTGGCGCGTCTGTAGCATGTATTCAATCGAAATGAAAAAAGCAGTTTTAACAATATTAATCGGATTATTGCTGAGTACTGTGGTTTGGAGCCAAAAAAAACTGACAGAAGCCACTATTTATTATGATATCGTCATCAATACCAGCAATGATAAGCCCAGCAAGGCAGACATGCTGGATGGTGCCACCAGCGTTATTTATCTGAAAGGGAACGCCAGCCGGGCCGATATGATCAGCTCCCTGGGCACCGAATCCGTTATCCTTGACGGAAAGACCGGGGGCGCTACCATTTTAAAGGATTACGGCGAAAAATATATGATGAAACTTTCCGCTGCCGACTGGAAGAACCACAACAAGAAGAACGAGAACATTACCTATACGATCGAAGACGAGTTTAAGACCATTGCCAACTACAATTGTCAGAAGGCGATCGGCAAAATGACCGACGGTACCACATTTACCGTTTATTTTACAAAGGACCTGATACCTGTAAATACCGAATTCCAGTACCTCAATAAGAACCTGCCGGGCCTGGTAATGGAATACGGAGCCTCTGACGGAAAAACGAAAGTTACCTATACGGTTTCCAATATTGATTTTAGTGCGGTTCCGTTGTCAAAATTCGATCTTCCGGAATCCGGCTACCGGATCATCCCTTATACCGATAAAAGCAAAAAGTGAACATAAACTAAAAAAGTGCCGGCCGGCACTTTTTTTATGGATCTGTATCTTAGTTTATTGCTCAAATGCGTCCCGCCATGCAAGTACCCCGCCTTCCACATTTACGGTGTTCTTAAATCCCATTGAATCCAGCAGCAGGCAGGCTGCAGCACTTCTTTTCCCGCTGCGGCAATGAATGATCACTTCTTCCTCCTTCAGTGGTTCCAGCTCATCGGTTTCCATATTCTGAATGGTACCAAGCGGGATCAGTTTACCACCGATATTATATTCCTCATACTCGGCCGGCTCTCTTACATCAATCAGATTGATCTTTTCGCCGCTGTCTATTCTTTTTTTAAGTTCCTGAACGGTAATACTATTCATAACATTCTATTTTATTGGTTATCCGGAAATCTATTCCTGTGTACCAGAGTCCTCCTTCAGCGAATCCCTGCTGCTTCCGCCTCCGGTAGAATCCACTACCGGCCGTTCCTGACTCAGCCATACATCCACGATCTGACCCGGCCGGATGGATCTTGGATTTCCGTCCACATCAAACCGTTCCGGATTCTGCCGGTATACAAATGCGCTGGCAGTGTCTGTTACACCCGGGGAAAGAATAACGGATCCGATCCCGATGCCCTTGCCACCCAGCGTTGCCGCCGCTTCTGAATAGGTAAGTCCTACAAGATTGGGAACCAGGAATGAAGTACCCAGGCCACTTCCGATCACCAGATCGATCTTTGCCCCCTGTCTTATTTTTGCTCCCGGCTGTATGGCCACACCATTATACAATTGCTCCAGTACCGTATTTTTAGCAAAATCAGGTCTGAAGGTGGTATCCCCCAGCTTCAGCCCCATATTATTCAGTGTAAATTCCGCACTGCGCAGGCTGTACCCAACAATATTCGGCATTTCAATCAGTGGCGGTGCGGCGCGGTTAATGGTCAGGTATACGGTCCGGCTCGATTTTACCACCTCATATTCATCCGGCACCTGGCGTACCACCTGCAACGGCTTCAGCGTATCGTTGTAGATACTGTCCTGCACCACCACTTCAAAGCCGGCATCCGTAAGGATCTTTTCCGCCTGCGAAAAAGTTTTTCCCAGTAAGGGGGGAACCGTTTTTGCATCATTGTGGTGGGTCAGCCAGCCCAACGAGAGGATCACCATCGAAAAAACGGCCAGAGCCAGGACGATCCCGGCCAGTATGTTCACCCAGAGTGGTCTTCTTGTTATAAAACGAAACATGTGTTGATTATTCGGTAAATATAGGATAAACTTGTTTTGTGCAAACCAAAAAAGGGGGCAAATCAGCCGGTATATCACCCGCCCGTATTCCGTTTAAACAAAACACTCCTCTACCAGCAATGTATAAAAGTCGGTCAGCTGCTTTCCTGCGGCCGCAACCTGCTGAGGTACAATACTGGCAGCGCTCTGACCAGGTATCGTATTTACTTCCAGCATAAACGGACGCCCTGCTGCTTCATTGTAAATGAAATCGATCCGGATCACACCCCGGCAATTAAATACTTCGTATACCTTGCGGGCTGCCGCACGTATCTTGCCGGCAATCGCTTCCTCTACTTCAGCGGGTGTTACCTCGGTTGATTTCCCTTCGTATTTGGCTTCAAAATCAAAGAACGCCTTGCTGTCGTGCGCCTTTACTTCCGTAAACGGCAATACTTCTATACTGCCGTTGGATTTATAGACCCCGATCGTAAATTCCCTTCCTACGATCATCTCCTCCACCAGTACCTGGCTGTCTTCCCTGAATGCCTTTTCTATAGCGGCTTCCAGTTCTGAAGCCTCCTGTACTTTACTCATCCCGATGCTGGACCCTCCGTTGTTGGGCTTTACAAATACCGGCAGTTTTAACTGTTCCAGTATTGTTGCGGCCGGCACCGGGGTATGGGCGAACAGGTGCAGCGAATTGGCCACACCGATGCCGGCCATTTTTGCAACTGCAACTGCGTATCTTTTGTTGAAGGTAATGGCGGAGCTGGCGGCATCACAGCCGGTATAAGGAATGCCCAGCATATCAAAATAACCCTGCAGTTTTCCATCCTCGCCCGGGGTTCCGTGCATCCCGATCAGTACAGCGTCAAAAGTGATCTTCTGTCCGTTTTCAACGATGGAGAAATCATCCTTTGACACAGCCGTTTTGTTGCCGCCGCTGTCGGTATAAAACCAACCCCCGGGGTTAATATCCACAACATAAACATTATACTTGCTCCTGTCCAGATTTTTTTCGATGGTGGCAGCGCTTTTATAGGAGATCACAGATTCTCCGGAAAGTCCGCCTGTAACTAACGCGATCGTTTTCTTCATATTACCCGGTAAAAAAACAGGCACCACTGTTTGTTTAAAATAGTATGCCTGTCAGTAAATCGTATTAAAAAATTATAAATGCAGTTTTTCTTTTTTAGCCAGCAGTTCTTCCACTGTTTCCTGGTACATTTCATCCGGCACACAACAGTCTACCGGACAAACAGAAGCACATTGCGGTTCTTCATGAAAACCCTGGCATTCGGTACATTTATCCGGAACGATATAATAGGTATCATCACTTATCGGTGCATTTTTAAAATGAGCATCCACCACATTACCGTTAAACAGCTTAAACTCCCCTGCTACCGTATTGCCGTCGGAGATGGTCCACTCCACCCCACCTTCATAAATAGCGTTGTTCGGACATTCGGGCTCACAGGCCCCACAATTTATACACTCTTCTGTTATTTTAATAGCCATACCTTTATTATTTGGTTGAAAGTATTTGTAATCTGTTTATTTTGTACAAAATTAATCATTGAAGATGACATTATCGCAACGCATCCGCTTATTGATCAAATTGGGTGCTTATATGGAGCGTGATACTCCGGAGTGGATCGCAGCAAAAGAACAGGCTTACCGCAATAATGGCTGGTTCCTGCCGGCATTTATAGACCTGGCCGTGCAAAATATTGTCCGTTCTTTTTTACAGGAGCCGGTACTGAAAAAATGGACGGCCTCCTATCCGCTCCTCAGCGAAACCAATGCACATCCAAAACGTGTGGGACTGGTGATGGCGGGCAATATTCCGCTGGTGGGCTTTCACGACCTGCTTTGTGTATTCATCACCGGTAACCCGTGTATGATAAAGGCTTCTTCCAAGGACGAGACGCTGATCAAACATCTTGTTTCCAAACTGAATGAATGGGAGCCTGAAACCACAGCACTGATTGGCTTCTCCACACTGCTTAAAGGTTGTGATGCCTATATCGCAACCGGCAGTGATAATACAGCCGGTTATTTTGATTATTATTTTGCAAAATACCCGCACCTGATCCGCCGCAACCGCAGCTCTGCTGCAGTGCTCACAGGCAGGGAGTCCGCAGCAGAGCTGGAGGCACTGGCAGATGACGTTTTTCTTTACTTTGGTATGGGATGCCGGAATGTCACAAAGATCTACGTGCCGGAAGCATATGATTTTGAACCGCTGCTGGCCGCCTTTAAAAAATATGATTACCTGTCGGATGTACACAAGTATAAAAACAACTACGACTACAACCTGGCCCTGCACCTGCTCAACAACCGGTTCTACATGAGCACGGCCGCCCTGTTGCTGGTTGAAGACCCGTCGCTGTTTTCACCCGTAAGCCAGCTGAACTACGAATTTTATGGCAACAGATCCAATCTCACCGGAGAGCTGGTCAACAATCCGTCTGTTCAATGCATCGTGGCACACGATTGTGTTCCTTTTGGCAAGGCCCAGAGCCCCGGTATCGATCAGTATGCAGATGGTGAGGACACGTTGTCTTTCCTGCTGGCGCTGAACGGCGGATAACCAGTTCATTCTGACACTTCCGGGAGCGGGTTTTCAAAGTACGAAGACTTTAGTAAAACTTTGTTAAACTGACTGTCAGAACTTCCGATTATCCCGTACAGTTTGTTACTTTGTATAAGCAAGGCATAATTTTTGAAAATGAAAATTTTAAATGAGTCGTAACATGAAATTGAAACAAATTCTCTTAGTGGTTGTGATCAGCGTGCTGTCTGCATTTGCAGGCATTTTCCTTTATGGGAAATTTGCGCGCAGTGGTGCCAATACTGTAGGAGTTCCGGTGGATGGTAAATTACCGGCCAACTACGCCAGCTTTTTTGACAATAAGGGCAATGCAGCAGAGCCCACCGATTTTACCAAAGCATCCGAGTCTGCCATCCCGGCCGTGGTACATATCAAAACAAAAATACCTGCGCAAAAAATAACCAATGACCTGCCCAGAGGCAGAACGGGTGATCCTTTTGAAGACTTTTTCGGGGACATGTTCGGCCTCGGACCGCAGATGCGTCCGGAGCAGCGCGCTTCCGGCAGTGGTGTGATCATCAGCCAGGATGGCTACATTGTAACCAATAACCACGTGGTATCCGATGGCGGTACTGGTGTGGCCTCTGAAATAAAGATAACCCTGAATGAAGGACGTAAAACCTATAACGCAAAAGTAGTGGGCCGTGATCCCAGTACGGATATTGCGGTTTTAAAGGTGGAAGCCAATAACCTCCCCTATATGATCTACGGGAATTCCGACGATGTAAAACTGGGCCAGTGGGTGCTCGCAGTGGGCTATCCGTTCAACCTGGAGGCCACGGTTACTGCCGGTATCATCAGCGCCAAGGGCCGGAGCATCGGCATCAACGGTCAGCAGAGCGTGTCGCCGGTTGAATCCTTTATACAAACAGATGCGGCGGTAAACCAGGGTAACAGCGGCGGCGCGCTGATCAACACAACCGGTCAGCTCATCGGTATCAACTCGGCCATCTTGGCACCCAGCGGTACTTATGCCGGATATTCATTCGCCATCCCGGTAAACATTGTAAAGAAAGTAGTAAACGATATTGTTAAATACGGGGATGTGAAACGGGGTTACCTGGGCATCAGTTATTTTGATGAGCAAAAAACACCCGGCGAAAATGAGCGCCGTCTTAAACAAAGCGGTCTTCAGAGCGGCGACGGTGTTTATGTACTGGAAGCTCCGAACGACGGAGGTGCTGCAAAAGCAGGCATCAAACGCGGTGATATTATCACCAAGATCAATGGTACACCCGTGGCCAGCGGTTTACAGATGTCGGGGATCATTGCCAGCGCGCAACCGGGCGACAAGGTAAAACTGACTTACGTGCGCGGAGGAAAAGAAGCCACAGTTGATGTAACACTTTCCGGCAAGCCGAGTGAAAGTAAACTCACCAACACCGATCAGCTGGCCGATCAGCTGGGTGTGGAACTGGCCGATGTGGAAGCAAAACGGGCAGAGCAACTGCGCATCCACGGCGGCGGCGTTGAGATCAAGAACATCCGTCCGAACGGCCTGCTGAGCAAAAGCCGTATTGACAAAGGATTTATCATTACAGCCGCCAACGGACAACGCGTAAAATCCATCAAAGAGCTGGCTGCTGTTTTAGGCAGCAGCAGAAGCAGCAAAATTGAACTGGAAGGTATTTATCCGGGCTACAGCGGCCTGTATTCTTACCAGATCAATCTTAACGGCGACGATGAGGATTCCGGATCATTTTAATCAATAAAAAATTGTTATACAGAAAACCCGCGGTCTGCGGGTTTTCTTTTTTTTGGTACATTTATGGCAGTATAACTAACGAAAACGGTCCGCCGTTTATAGCAGAAGTGGATCCTTTAGACCAGATCTGTAACAGACGATATCAAGCATAAAAATCAGTGAAATGAAAAAAATCCTGGCACTTACCGATTTTTCCGAGAATGCGCAGCATGCAGTTCAGTATGCGCTTACCCTGGCAGCTGCCTGGCGGGCAGGCCTGTACCTGCTTCATACCTATGAGCCTCCGGTGCTGTTCCAGGCAGACGCCTCCGGCGGCGTAGCTCCTGAAGGCGCACCGGGCCTCCTCAATTATACGCTGATGATGGAACAATCGGAGGCGCTTGCTGAAGCAAGTACACAAAAGATCAATGCATTGAAAGAGGCCATATCCGCAAGTCATCCGGATATAGCTGTAACCGCACAGGTTACAGAAGGCTTCCTTGGTGATGTTGCCAATGACCTCACAGAAAAAGCAGCCATTGACCTGGTGCTGATGGGCATCAAAGGCAAGTCGGGGCTGGAAAAAATACTGATTGGAAGCAACGCCATCAAAGCCATTGAAGGCATCCAGGCCCCGCTCCTGATCGTGCCGGAAAATGCGGATAATGTGCTGCCGGTAAAGATAGCGCTGGCGTCTGATCTGGAACTCCTCAGCGAAGGAACGATCGCAGCGCTGGAGCAATTCTTCAATGGACTGCCGGTAGCCGACCTGCTTATCGTAAACGTGAACATGAACCCTTCCGACCCGGTTAACCAGGAAAAAGTAAGCGCCATCAAAGCACAGCTGCAGGCATTCAACCCCGTGATCCATTTCCTGGAAGCCCAGCATGTGGAAACAGGTCTGGAAACATTTGTAGCGGAAAACGGGATCTCCCTGCTCGTATTTATCCATCACGAGCGCAGCTGGGTCGGCCAGTTATTTCATAAAAGCGTCAGTAAACAGATCGCCTGGAATACAAATATTCCTGTATTGCGGCTGAAAGGGTGATAAATATGCGCCATCAATGTGCCGGCTTTGCTCCGGCAGGTCCGCCATTGAGCTGTTCCAGTGTGTTATTGATGATCCTGCTGATTTCCGCAGCGCGGTTCCATACCATCATATGCGTTCCGCCTTCTATCACATAATCCGCCGTTATATATTTTATGGGAAAGATCCGGTCCTTGCTTCCATGAATATGGATCACCTGTTCAAACCGGTTCCCGTTCCGCCAGTTTAAGATCTTTTCGAACGACCAGTTCACATAGTTCAGGTTTGCCGTTTTACGGTAGGTGTTAGCAAACTCCTGCTCATCTGGTGTGTAGGCACCCAACCGCCGGTTCGCGATCTTATAGGCGGCTTCGCTTTTCTGTATCTGCTTTACGGGAAAAATCCGGTTCAGCCGCAGCAGGCCTGCAAGCCGCATCGACAGCGGCATTTCAGCCCTCTGCTTGATGCTCGAGATCAGGATCACCTGCCTCACGGGCCTGAACCCTGCGATCTCCAGTGCGATCATCCCCCCAAAGGAAATGCCCACAAGCACCGGGTATTCTTCTGTTATCGCTGCTGCCATCCGGCGGGCATACGTGTTAAAGGTCTCGCCGGGTTCAGGTTCCAGCCAGTTAATAAAGTGAAGCCGGGCATTTTCAATGATCAGGTTGCCATAGATCCGTTCATCGACCCCGAAACCAGGTATACAGTAAAGTGTTTGCATCTGCTGAAGTACAATATACAAAAAAAAGAGCGGATGGGCAAGAGCCGCTCCACCGGAGCTGCGCTACCCATCCGCTCATACAGGCAGGTGATCTGCTTTTAATCGAGACCGAACATTCCTTTGTTCAACTGCTTCAGCAGGTGTACTTTTTCATCGGCCCCTACAAGCAATGAAATATTGTGCTGGCTTCCGCCATAGGATACCATACGGATCGGTACATTACGGATGGAACCAAACAGTTTTTTTATGATCTCTTCTGTTTCATTGATGCGGTATCCCACAACGGAAACAATCGTCTGATCCTTATCTACGGTCACCGTTCCCAGTGCTTCCAGTTCTTTCACGATCTGGTCCAGATGATCCGCATTGTCGACGGTAAGGGATACGGCCACCTCTGATGTGGTGATCATATCGATGGAGGTCTTATATTTTTCAAACACTTCAAATACCTTCCGCAGGAAACCATAGGCCAGCAGCATGCGGCTGCTTTTGATGCGGATGGCATAGATATTATCCTTTGCCGCAACCGCCTTTACTCCTGCACCGGAAGGCTCCTGTGTAATGAGCGTGCCTTTTGCCTGCGGCTCCATGGTATTGAGCAGCTTTACCGGTATCTTGTATTGCTGTGCCGGCCAGATCGAGGCCGGGTGAAGGATCTTTGCACCAAAGTAAGCCAGCTCTGCCGCTTCTTCAAAACTCAGCTGCTCCACGGGTTTTGTAGTACCCACAACCCGCGGATCGTTGTTATGCATTCCGTCGATATCCGTCCATATCTCGCAAACCGACGCATTGATGGCCGCAGCGATCAGTGAGGCTGAATAATCGCTTCCGCCCCGTTTCAGGTTATCTACTTCTCCCCTGGCGTTCCGGCAGATATAACCCTGTGTTACCAGTATCTTTTTATCCGAGTGCTGGCTCAGCAGCTGGGTAAGCTTGATGCGGATACTGCCGATCTGCGGTTCTTCATTTTCATCGATGCTCATAAATTCCAGGGCCGGCAACAGGGCATAAGCAGCACCCTGCTCTTCGAGATAAGCGGAAAAGATCTTGGTAGACAATAACTCACCCTGGGCAAGGATATCTTTGCTCAATGCTTCACTGAAAGAGATCTTGAGGATAATATTTAAGAATTCAAAATGCTCATCCACGATGGCCTGGGCCTTTGCACGGGCTGCATCCTGTGAAAACAACTCCCGGATGAATTTATTATAATGTTCCTGCAGGTTGTTAATCAGTTGCTGGGCCGAATGCCGGTCTCCGCGTGCAATGGCATTACCGATCTCCACCAATGCGTTTGTGGTACCGGAAAGCGCAGAAAGTACCACTACTGCAGGCTCTTCTTCGTTTTGCAGAAGCCCCGCAATATGTTTCATCCGTTCTGGTTTACCAACACTGGTACCTCCAAATTTCATTACCTTCATGATCTGTTCTTTTATTTTTTGTTTATTTTTTTAGTCGTTGTCAGGCTCCGCGGTTCCTGCCTGCGGCTGCAGGGTCATCGGCACAATCATTCCTTTTCATCGTCCGAAAACCCTGTTCCTTCCTCTATCCCGTTTTCGCCGCCCGCGAATTTCGCGAAAAAATACCAGTAAACAGTCCCTTTTTTAAAATACCACACCCAGCTTATCGCCCAGTGCTTTGAGATCAGCAGCTACAGCCGGCAATAAAGGGATCCCTTCCCGGCTTCGTTCTGCTTCCATGATCCGCTCAGGGTCTCCGGGTATCAGCACCTGTTCCTGTCCCTGTATGGGCGCTGCATTCCGGAACCCGCTGATCCAGTCGTCCATATCGCGCTTATATGCTTCCACCGTACGAAAGGCATCCACCCGCATGGCTCCGAAAAAATGACCGATGCCTTTTCCCGGCTGTCGTTCGGGCATAGGTACATAAGCCGGAAAAGGCGGTACCCAGGGCGCATAGTTGGCACCACTGAGCAGGGCAGAAAAGATATCCACCACTGCGCCCAGGGCATAGCCTTTATGACTGCCATGTTCCCTGTCGCCGCCCAGGGGAAGCAGGGCGCCTCCTTTTTTAAGAATACTGGCATCCGTAGATGCATGTCCCTCAGCATCCTGTACCCATCCCAATGGCGCCGCTTCCTCTTTTCGCTGTAATATTTCCAGTTTTCCGTTCGCTGCGGTGGTTGTAGCAAGATCTGCCACAAAGGGAGGCTGCACACCTGCAGGTGCCGCTACACAAATGGGATTGGTGCCCAGCATTTTTGAAATGGAAAAAGTAGGCGCCACCAGCGGACTGGCATTGGTCATGGAGATACCGATCATATCGTGTTCCAATGCCTTCATCGCATGGGCAGCAGCAATTCCGTAATGATTGCTGTGCTGCACACTGACCCAGCCCGTACCCACATTACGGGCCTTTTCTATGGCCAGCTGCATGGCAAAGGGCGCTACCACCAGTCCCAGCCCGCCGTCACCATCCACTACTGCCGTCGACGGTGTTTCATGAATCACCGTTATTTGTGGTGTTGCATTCACCCGTTTTGCTTCCCAGAGCCGCACGTATCCTGAAAGGCGTGCCACACCATGCGAATCCACACCCCGCAGATCTGCGGAAAGCAACACGCTGGCAGCAGTGACTGCATCTGTATCCGGACAACCTATTTTTTTAAAGACCTGGATGGTGAAATCAAGTAATTGCTGATAAGCATATGTTGTATCCTGCATGTCCACAAAATAACAATAAAGCCTAAAACTTTTGCATTAATAATTTACAGGGAACGCAGTGATCATAGCGTCGGTAACCGTAAGCCGCATCAGAAGCGCATTACAGGGCTATGGATTGCCCTTCTGAATAGCTGCCGCGAGATTCTTCATAAACGCCGAATAGGCCAGCATGTAATTGTCCTCTTCCGGGTAAGGCGAAGCTTCAAAATATTCCTTTAACAGGCCATGTGCTGTTCTGGCATCGCCGGCATTAAAGAACAGTCCGGCAAACCGGGAAGAAGAATCAAAAGGTTTGAGCATCACTCCTCCGTTGTAATAGGAAAAAGGTAGTTGAAACCGGCGGGTATTGAAATAGTCTGCACCGGAATTGTTCAGCGCTTCGAGATAGATCCCGTCATATTGTAACAGGCTCACCACCCGGCCGGCGATCGCTGCCGGTGTTTCCGGTTTTGCCGGCTTTGTCCGCCACCTGCTCAGCGCCGTGGCAGCGAGACCCTGATCACCGTAGCCCTCCGTCTTTATCCGGTAGCAGGCCAGCATGATATCTGCATGCGCCTTTTTATAATCGATCCGTGATGATAAGGTCAGGATGCTGTCCGAAAGTGTTACGATCTCGAATACATTTTCCTCCTCCTTGAATCCGATTATATCCGGTGGCAGCAGTTCCCATGTTCGTTGCTGCCATCGTCCGAGGCTGTCTTCCACCACCACTTTCCCTGGTGAAACAATAAATGTGTTCAGCTCAAAAATATCTTTTAACCGGGATAGGGTGTCCTGCAGCAGCGCCGCCTGTTCCTCGGTAGCGTTCCGGGTACCTACTTTAAATACCAGCCAGTTCCCTAATAATTTTTTTTGGATTGCTTCAGGCGACAGATGCTTTACATCACGGTTAGTGGTGGTTCCCGTACCACATCCGGCGGCCAGCAGCCCCAGAATAAATAGAACGAAAAAGAAGCGCATGCAGCAGGTAATTTTGGTGTAAAAGAAGCTGTATCAAAAGCCGGTTTATAATGTCTTACGTTCTGTCCGGTCTGTCGGAACAGCAGCATCAGGAAGAGTTTTGATACAGCCTCTTGTTAAATTGAGTTTAACTTAGAATGGAAGATCGTCTGCAGCATCTTCATTGCCGCCTGCAGCCGGTATACTGCTGCTGCCGGTGTTATATCCGCCGTTCGCAACCGGCGCTCCGCCTTCTCCGCGGCCTCCCAGAAGCTGTACCTCGCGTACTCTTAATGATAAAACAGCGCCATTGGTTCCATCGGTGCGGGTAAAGCTGCGCACCTCAGGGTTGCCCTCCGCATAAACCTGTTTTCCTTTAGTAAGGTATTGAGATATCGCTGTACGATCGGTCCACCAGGCACAATCCACCCAGGTTGTTTTCTCCTGGTTATTGCCCTGGGCGTCACGGTACCGTTCTGTATGGGCTACTGTAAAATTGATAACGCTTTTTCCGTTTACATTATTTACCACACAATCCTTACCCAGGTTCCCGATGATCTGCATCTTTAACATAGTGCTCAAATTTTGATTTATAAAATAATATAGCAAGATAATCTTTTCGGCCAGAATCACCTAAAATTTTACGGAATCATGATAATCGAAATACCTGCTGATTTACAACACATTACCATCGTTCACCCGCAAATAAAGCGCGGGTAAACAACCGCTCCTGACAGGCGTTCTGTAAATCTGAAATCTTAGTTTATCTTTGCAGTTTATTATATGAGCAAGAAAGGAAAAGTTTTAGTGGCGATGAGCGGCGGCATCGACAGCACAGTGGCGGCGCTGATGCTGAACGACCAGGGCTATGAGGTGATCGGTATCACCATGAAAACATGGGATTACAGCGGCAGCGGCGGCGGTAAAAAAGAAACCGGCTGCTGTAATGTAGACAGTTTTAATGATGCCCGTATGGCGGCTGTGCAGCACGGGTTTCCACATTTTATACTCGACATCCGGGAAGAGTTCGGCGATTTTGTGGTGAATGATTTTGTGGAGGAATACCTGGCAGGACGCACACCCAATCCCTGCGTGCTCTGCAATACACATATCAAATGGAGGGCTCTTTTAAAAAGAGCGGACGCCCTGGGCTGCGAATTCATCGCCACCGGCCACTATGCAAAAGTGCGGCAGCATGATAACGGCCGTTTTGTGATCAGCAAAGCAGTGGATCATACAAAGGATCAGAGCTATGTGCTGTGGGGGGTGGACCAGGAGCTGCTGGCCCGTACCATTTTGCCCCTTGGCGGATTTCACAAAACCGAGATCCGTCAGATGGCACTGGACTATGGCTATCCTGAGCTGGCCAAAAAAAGCGAAAGCTATGAGATCTGTTTTGTACCGGATAATGATTACCGCGGTTTTCTGAAAAGGCGTGTGGACGGACTGGAAGCACGTGTGAACGGAGGTGACTTCGTGGATAAGAGCGGAAAGATCCTGGGCAAACACAAAGGCTATCCTTTTTACACCATCGGGCAGCGGAAAGGGCTGGACATAGCCCTGGGCCGTCCTGTATTTGTTACAGAGATCAACCCTGAGAACAATACCGTTGTACTGGGAGATGAGGAAGACCTGGAAAAGGATGAAATGCTGGTAACGCGGATCAACTACATAAAATATGACGCCATCACCCCGGGAATGGAAGCCACCACAAAGATCCGGTATAAGGACAGTGGTACCCTTTCCAATCTTTATACAGAAGGCAATGATATAAAAGTATCTTTTTATCAGAACGCCAAAGGAATTGCGCCGGGGCAAAGCGCCGTGTTTTATGAAGGGGACGATGTCATCGGAGGCGGTATCATCCGTTCCGGAAAGAAACTTCTGTTCCCGTCCATCTAATGTATCTTTACCATCAAAACAGTCAATGAGAAAACGGTTTTATTTGCCCGTATTTATAGCTGCCCTGCTGCTTTTTTCCTGTGGAAACAGGAAGGATTCCTTTACTTCCGTTGCGCTGGCAAAGGATTACTTTCCGGTACAGGTGGGAAAGTATATTACCTACCGCGTTGACTCCACGGTTTTTGTAAGAAGCGGAAGCCAGGTCGAGCTGCATTCGTACCAGGTAAAGCATAGCATTACCGGAACTGCTACAGACAATATGGGCCGGCTGACCTATATTGTAGAGCGGACCTTACGTAAAGCAGACGGGACGGGAAACTGGACCGGCAACGGCCGGTATTACATCACCCCGCTTGAGAACAGTGTGGAGGTGATCGAACATAACCTCCGGGTAATAAAGCTCGCCAACCCGATGTACACGGGCTTTGAATGGAAAGGCAACAGGTACCTGATCGCGCCGGACAGCGTGTCACAGGCTTCCCCCTACAGCGATCTTTACGACACGGAGGCCGATAATGATATGAATAAATGGGTATTTAAATATACCGGTTTCGGAAATGAGACCATCGAAGGCCAGCAGTATACTGATGTGTGTACGGTGCTTCAGGCAGACAATGTATTAAATATGCCCCCCAATGGTTCCAGTTACGGGTATAAAGCCGTTTCTTCGGAAAAATATGCAAGAAATATCGGGATGGTATACCGGGATCATCAGATTTACGATTTTCAGCCGCCCAATGTGGACAATCCCCAGGGTACCTATTCCGGTTTCGGTATCACCATGTGGATGATCGATCATAACTAGATCACACACAACCCTCACCAGCCGGAGCCCTGCGGCCGGTGGATTTCCGGAACAACACCGGATTGATTACGCAAATTGTACGCAATGAAAAATTACATCTTCCTGCTCCTGGCCATCCTCTTCGAAACCATCGCTACCTCTATGCTTAAAACCTCTGAGCAATTCACAAAGCCGGTGCCCAGCATCGTCACGATCCTTTGTTATGCGGGGGCATTTTATTTCCTGAGCCTTACATTAAAAACGATACCCGTTGGCATTGCCTACGCTATCTGGTCGGCAGTTGGCATCGTCCTTATTACCCTGGTGGGTATTTTTGTCTTCAAACAGGTACCGGACCTGCCCGCCATCATCGGACTGCTCCTGATCATCGCCGGCGTGATCATCATCAATGTTTTTTCAAAAACATCTGCACACTGACCCTCCGGCTGTTTTAAATCTGGACCTCTCAACAAAGAAACTCCGGACTTTTTAACAAAGTTATGCCAGCTTTTTTGCCGGAACTTTGTCTTATAAAATTCGGAAACATGGTTATTTCAGACAATAAGGCCCCCGTACTGGTGACCGGGGGGAACGGGTTCTTGGGTATTCATTGTATTGCGCAGCTGCTGCAGCAGGGCTACACTGTAAGAACGACGATCCGGAACGCAGCCAGAAAAAAGGAGACAGCAGAAATGCTGAACAATGCAGGGATCACCGATCAGCACCGGTTGACCTTTGTGGAAGCCGATCTTATGGATGATGAAAACTGGCAGGCCGCTGTAACAGATTGTACCTATGTGCTGCATGTGGCCTCCCCCATCTTCCTTCGTTTGCCAAAACAGGAGGATGAAATGATACGTCCGGCCGTGGAAGGTACGCTGCGGGTGTTGCGTGCCGCCCGCAATGCGGGTGTGAAGCGGGTTGTAATGACCTCTAATTTCGGAGCAGTGGGCTATAGCCATACCGACAGGAATACCCTGATCACAGAAGAAAGCTGGACCTCACCGGATCAAAAGGGATTGTCGGCCTACAACAGATCAAAAGTACTGGCAGAACACGCTGCCTGGGATTTTATAAAGAAGGAAGGCGGCAACCTTGAGTTATCCGTCATCAATCCGATGGCGATCTTTGGTCCGGCTTTTGGTCCCGCGCTTTCCAGCGGGTTTGAGCTTCTGAAAAAACTGATGGATGGCACTATTAAAGCCATTCCCCGGATTGTTCTGGGTATTGTTGATGTACGTGACGTTGCGGATCTTCATATCCGCGCCATGACAGATCCGGCAGCAAAAGGACAGCGCTTTCTCGCGCTCGCCGGTGGTACGCTCTCCCTTCCGCAGATCGCAATGCTGTTAAAAAAAACATTTCCGGAAACAGCTTCCCGTATCTCCGGGCGGATCGCACCCGACTGGATGATCCGCCTGGCGGCCCTGTTCAATAAGCAGGCAAAGGCAATAGCCCCCCTGCTGGGTGTTTACCGGAATGCCAGCAATGAAAAGGCCCGCCGCCTGCTGGGATGGCGTCCCCGGAGCAATGAGGAGGCCGTCCTGGCCACAGCCGGCAGTCTGTTAAAATATCATTTTGCCAATGCGTAAATTCGCAGGGAGTTTTTATAACAATCGTTTCTTAAACAAATACAATGGGAATAAACATCATCTTAACCGGCGCTACCGGGATGGTAGGAGAAGGGGTATTGCTGGAGTGCCTCGCCCATCCGGCTGTGGACACCGTTCTTTGCATCAGCCGCAGACCGGTACAGCGAAAACATCCGAAACTGAAGGAATACCTGGTTCCTGATTTTTTGAACCTGCAGCCGGATGATCCCCGGCTGAAAGGATATGATGCCTGTTTTTTCTGTGCGGGGGTCAGCAGTGTGGGAATGAAGGAAGACCGCTATCGCATCATGACCTATGATACCACACTTCATTTTGCAAAAGCCGTATTGCAGCAGAATCCGCAAATGGTATTCAATTATGTCAGTGGCCGGGGTACGGACAGTACCGAAAAAGGCCGGCTGATGTGGGCACGTGTAAAGGGGCAGACGGAAAATGCGCTGCTGCAGCTGCCTTTCAGAAACGTATACCTTTTCCGCCCGGCCTTTATGAAAGCCAGTCCCGGTCAGCAATTCCTTCCGTCGGCCTACAAATACCTCGGCTGGCTGTACCCGGTGCTCAAAACCCTGTTTCCCAAAAGTGTCAGCACCCTGCAACAGGTAGGCAGGGCCATGATCCGGACCGTACTGGAGACGCCGGACAAACCGGTACTGGAAGTAGCAGACATCAATGCTCTCGGAACACAATAAGCCTTCTCTTAAAGTTATGAGACCATTCATTAAATTTATAAAACGTTTTATGATTGTTTTACTGAGCGTTTTGATAGTGCTCACGGTTATCACTTTTTTTTACATGCGGCAGCCGAAATTCGGGAAAGCCCCGTCCGGTGCGCGACTGGAGCGTATCAAAAAATCCCCGAACTACCGGGATGGGAAATTTCAGAACATCCATTTTACGCCCACGCTTACAAAAGGGTATAGTATGTTCGGGGTGATAAAGGACCAGCTCTTTAAGACCTTTCCCAGAAGAAGACCTGTAGATTCCATCCCATCTGTAAAAACCGACCTGCTTCAGTTACCCGCCGACAGTAATCTGCTGGTCTGGTTCGGACACTCGTCCTACTTCATGCAGCTCAATGGTAAACGTTTTCTCATCGACCCGGTGTTCAGCGGTAATGCCGCGCCCCTGCCCGGAACCGTGCGTTCGTTTAAAGGCAGTGATATTTATACCGCAGAGGATCTGCCCCCCATCGACTACCTGCTGATCTCCCACGATCATTATGATCATCTCGATTATGAAACGATTGTGGCCCTGCGTCCGAAGATCCGTTCGGTCATCTGCGGCCTGGGTGTGGGTGCTCACTTTGAATACTGGGGGTTTGACACCAAAAACATCACGGAGATGGACTGGAATGAAACCGTACCGCTGGACAGTAATATCACCCTTCACACTGCCGCTGCCCGGCATTTTTCCGGGCGGGGATTTACGCGCAACAATACCCTGTGGCTGTCGTTTATCCTGCAAACCCCTTCGCAGACCATTTACCTGGGCGGAGACAGCGGATATGACACACATTTTGCCGAGATCGGCAACCGGTTTGATTCAATCGATTGGGCCATCCTGGAGAACGGCCAGTACAATAAGGCCTGGCAGGCGATCCATATGCTGCCACCCGAAGTATTGCAGGCCGCGAAAGACCTGAAAGTCCGTCGCATCCTGCCGGTACATTCATCAAAGTTCACGCTCGCGCAGCACCCCTGGGATGAGCCGCTGAAGGAGCTCACCCGTTTAAACAGCACGCACCCGGTTCCGCTGATCACACCCCGTATCGGGGAGCCGGTCGTACTGGATCATCCTGTTTCCTTTCAGCCCTGGTGGGAAACGATTCAATAAATGTATATGAAGATAACCGAGATCACTTCCTGTTATATCGGCCCGGTCATTTCACCGGAACAGTTTATCCCGGAGCATTTCTTTTTATACCTGCAGAAAGGAACCGCCGAAGGATATGATGGTCACAAAAAACAGTATCTGAAAGCAGGCGAATGCTGCATGATAAAAAAGAACCGGCTTGCCCGCTACCGGAAGCAGAGCGAAGACAACCGCTTCGAAAAGATCGTCATAATATTTGATGAACCGTTCCTGCGTTCCTTTTATGACAGGCATCACCCGCCGGCAGCCGGCATCAAATCAGACGATGCATTTGTTCCGCTGCCCCGGCACGAATGGATCCATAGTTTTATACGGTCGCTAAGTCCGTACTATGCAAATAACGGAAAAATAGAAGAACCGTTTTCATCCCTGAAACGAGAAGAACTGCTGCTGATCCTTTTAAAACTAAAGCCCGGGCTCTCCGGCAGTTTATTCGATTTTGGCATTCCGCAAAAGATCGACCTGGAGGCCTATATGAACCGCAACTACCGGTTCAATGTAAGCATGGAGCGCTTTGCATACCTCACCGGCCGTAGCCTTTCCGCATTTAAACGGGATTTCCGGGTCACATTCGGGGAAACACCCGGACGCTGGCTCCTGCGGAAACGCTTACAGGAAGCTTATTTTCTCATCCATGAAAAAAAAGAAAAGCCCAGTTCCATCTACCTGGATCTTGGTTTCGAAGACTTATCGCATTTTTCCTATGCATTCAAAAAGGAATTCGGGCAGGCACCAACGGCGCCGGTCATTGAATGATCCCGGAACGGCTGTTGGCTTTCTTTCCCTTATGTATTAATTTTGAAACCATCATTTTATTAATACAGGTATATGCAAATAAAACAATTACCCACAGCAGGCCTAGTGGTGGTAAAAGACGGTAAATTACTGCTCGCCTACAGCAATAATAAAAAGGCCTGGTATCTGCCGGGAGGGAAAATCGAAACCGGTGAAACTGCGATCCGGTCGCTTCAGCGGGAAATAAAGGAAGAGCTGAACCTGAACATCCCTGCAGATGAGCTGCGCTACTATGGCCATATAACGGCCCCTGCGTACGGAGAAGAAGGTACGGTTATAATGGAACAGGAATGTTTTTTATACACACTGAGCACTGATATTACACCCGGCAGGGAAATTGGAGCGGTCGCTTTTTTTAATGAAGCGGAATATGCAAAGCAGCCGGCACAGGTACCGGGCGTCCTGCAGCTTTTCGAACGCCTGAAAAAAGATCAGTTAATCCCTGCGGATATCCCGCAATCAGTTTAAAAACAGGCACGGACCATCCGGAAAGCATTATTATTCCTATCTTACAGCAACAAAGAGATCCCGTTTTGAAACATCAGTTGTTCCTGTTTATCTGGTTGCTGGCGGCTGCCGGCCTGAAGGCTCAGCCGGATCCTTCCTACAAAGTGGTGGCTTATTATTCCGGCGACAGCGCCACGTTGCTGCAATACAACTTTAAAGGTATTACACACTTGATCTACGGGTTTGCCCACCTGGACAGTACCGGGAAGCTGGCCGTATCCCGTTCAAAGGACACGGCCGTGCTGAAAGCATTTGAAACGGTAAAGCGCCGCTATCCTCATTTAAAAACCCTGATCGCTCTTGGCGGCTGGGGCGGCTGCCGGCCCTGTTCCGGAACATTTGGTCATTCCGACAGCACCGCTTTATTTGCCGCATCCGTCGTGCATTTTTTAGACAGGTTCCATCTCGACGGCATTGACCTGGATTGGGAGTACCCGGCATTACCGGGTGTTCCCGGTCATCCTTTTGCCACGGAAGACCGGCCCAATTTTACGCGTCTTCTCCTCAATCTGCGGCAGCAGTTGGGAAAACAAAAACTGATAACCTTTGCAGCGGGAGGTTTTCAAAAATACCTGGATGAATCGGTGGAATGGACAAAGATCGCTGATGCGGTCAGCTTTGTAAACCTGATGACCTATGACCTGGTGCATGGATACTCCACACGGACCGGCCACCAGTCTCCGCTTTACTCCTCCCTGCCGGATGAAGAGTCGGTAGACCGGTGTATCCGTTTTTTTAAGCAGCGGCAATTCCCTCTTCATAAGGTCATCATAGGTGTGCCTTTTTATATAAGAGCTTTCCAGGTAGATGATCCGGGAAATAATGGCCTGTTCCGGCCGGGAAAATTCGTCTATATGCGGGGCTACCGGCGCAACCTGGATTCATTGACCGCAGCCAACGGCTTTACCCGTTACTGGGACGACAGGGCAAAAGCGCCTTACTGGTTCCATCCCGGACGCAAACTCTTTATCACCGGGGATGATCCCCAGTCATTACGTTATAAAATGGACTATATCCGGCAACATCAACTGGGCGGTATCATGTTCTGGGAGTTGAATTATGATACGTTCCGGAACGGACTGTTGCAACAGGTATTATTCTGACTCCACCCCTGCTTCTTTTTCTTCAAAAAGGTCTTTGTTATAAGCCTTCACCCCGATTTTGAAAAGAAATACAATGCTACAATCACCAGTATGGCGATCACAACTGCTGTTGCGATTTTTGATACGGAAAGCGGCTTGTTACCGCTGATGGCGCCCGTCTGGCCGTTTATGATGAACTGATAGGTCTTGCCCTTGAACAGGTACTGGCACAGCCAAACAGGAAAAATCACCTGCTTGAATGTTTCACCGGAATAAGTCGTTTGCACATTCAGATCCCGATAGGTATCTGCGGTCAGCCTGGAAATGGCTTCCGTCTCTATGGCACGGTCCATAAGCCTTCGTGCTTGCCGATAAGTTTCAGAGAGATCCTTATCATAGGCACGGGCGTTCCAGCCCAGCAGGTATTCTTCATCAAATACCACCAGGTCCTGCAACTGATAGGGATAAACCGCATTGATCCGCTCCTGCGGAATGGTTTTATTGCCGCATACCAGCACATCATCAAAAAATTGGGAAAAGGAACCGGAACGCCAGGTCCAGTCCGTATGCCGCACCTGCTCCGTAACTTCTTCCCCGTTCGCATTCCGCCGGCGTACCGTTTCATAATAATAACGCCCCGAGTAACCACTCCAGTCATTTTCTGTCTGACAATCGAAGGTCCAGAAAGGTACATAATGCCCCTCGAGCTGGTCTGCCAGGGAAAGCTTTTTCAGATCACTATCATTCCAGAATCCTTTACCGATCCAGTTGGTAAAACGGTCGAGCGCATCCTGTTTGGAGATCTTAAAAGGAATGATACCTGTAGGACTGATACTCCGGGTAGCATAGGCCTCCGGGTTCACCACATTGTTGCCGCAATTACGGCATTCAAAAAAAGCAATATCCCCTGCTTCCTGTGTTTCCTGTCCGCACTTGCTGCATTTATATACCACTACAGGTACCGCAGCGATCGGGATCTTCTCAGCATTTTTAAAAATGCTGATCTGCTTCTCCTCCAGCACTTCCGTACTGGATTGTATGGGGATCACGGTACCGCAGTGAAGACATTTCAGACTTTTTTTTACCGCATCATAATTCAACTCCGATCCGCAACTGGGACAGGGATACTCTTCAAGTGCCTGCATAAAAAAACAGCTTACAGCTTGGCTAAAATTTCTTTTTTCTTTTCGGCAAATTCCTCTTCTGTAATAATGCCCTGGTTCTTAAGTTCCCCCAGTTGTTTCAACAGGTCCATCAGGTTGCTCTTATTGTCAGAGGCTGATTGCTGCGGCTGGTTGGCCTGTGCCATCAGGTTGGTTAATACCACCCCGGCGCCCACACCACCCATATTGCCTGCGGCATCGTTATTGGAAAGATTCTCCAATGCAATACCACCCTGCATCTGGTTGAAATCATTCAGGTTCCCCTTCAGTATATTGAGCTCTGTTTTCTTGTCAAGAATCTTCTCCACTTCTTCCGGCAATGAAATATTTTCGATAAAGAACTTCTCGAGGGAAAGTCCGTAGCTGTCCAATTCTTTCTGAAATTCGGGTTTCAACTGTGCACCGAGTGCCTGGTAATTGGCCGCCAGTTCCAGTACTGAGATCTTTGCCTTGGCAATCACTTCCGCAAAGTGACTGGAAATAATTCCCTGCAATACGTCTTCCACTCCTTCCACACGCACAAAAGGATTGGTGCCTGCAAATTCTGTTATGAACTTTTTTGGATCAGCGATGCGGATCGCAAAATTGCCAAAAGCTTTAAGCCGTACCTGTCCCAGCTCGGCATCCCGGATCAGTACCGGCCCTGAAGTGCCCCATTTGAGGTCCGTAAATTGACGGGTGCTGATGAAATAAATATCCACCTTGAACGGTGACTCAAACCCATATTTCCAGGATTTGAGTGTGGTGGTAATGGGCATATTGCTGGTGGAAAGGGTATGCAGCCCGGGTTGGTAGAGATCACCAAACTCGCCCTCATTCATCAGCACCACTTCCTGGCTCTCCCGAACGGTCAGTTTTGCCCCGTTCTTGATATTGTTTCCCTTATCCTGAAATTTCCAGATCATGGTATTGTTGGAAGCATCTACCCATTCGATAACTTCTATGAATTCGTTTCTGATAAAGTCAAATAATCCCATGGTATTTTTATTTTTGAAATTAAGGTAAAAACGTGATACTTACAGCACCCTGGCATTATCTCCGGATGAAGGTTCACCTTTTTTGTTTGAACAACCATGCCGGCAGCGCATCATTCAACAGAAAAGGAAGCGTGATTGTATTATGGTTCAGGTGATTAAATGTAGTAAACAAAAGCCGCCGGTTTTTTTTCAGGAGGTTAAATAAAGCAACGCTCCCCGGATAAGGATTTTCATCATCTTCTCTGCCGTGAACAAGCCATACCGGTTTGTCAGCAATCCCGCCGGTATTGGAAAAATCCGGTACGCCGGCGATCGTCACCAGGGCCGCAAACCGGCCCGGATCCAGGCTTAAGAGGTGCTGTGCGGTTGAAGCCCCCATGGAATAGCCGACAATATAGATCCGCCGGTCATCTATTTCGGGGTGGGTTTTGACAAGCGCTGCTACCAGGTCCAGCACGATGGGCACGTCCGCCGAAGGAAAAGCCTCCAGTACTCCTCTGGAAGAATCCATCGCATAATTGGAAGAACGTTTTGCAAACTGCGGTGCCGCCACAAATGCCGGATATTTTTTCCGGATATCCCGGCGCAGCCAGATACGGGCCAGTGGTTCCAGCTGCCGTTCGTTATCACTGCCCAGTCGTGATGAATTATGCAGGGTGATCACCAGGGGATATTTCTTATAGGGCTGCCGGTGCAGCGGGACCAGCAAACGGTAAGGCAGCTGCACACCATCTTTGTGATATACTTTTTTCTGATAACCGGTATCCGGCAGGTTGTTCAGTGCCGCTCTTGCCTGTGCTGCCGCACTGCTGTCAAACCGGATATCTGAAAAGCGCTGTCGCTGCCCCTGTACGGGCCTGATCAGCAGCAGGTATACCAGGAAAAAAGTCGTCAACTTCAATGGCCGGCACATCGGTGGTATCAATATTTTTTTAATCAGAAATAAAATGGTCGTTGTCTTATTGTTCTTTTTGCAGCAAGGCCCCGAACATGGTGTCCGCTTTAAGTGTATATCCTTTTATCACTTGTTGTTCTTTTACCTTCCACCCCCGTTGCTGTAACCAGGCCACCTGGTCTTCATTCTCCGCATGGAATACGGAACAGGTGATATAAAGTAAAAAACCACCGGGCTTTACAGCATGCCCCAGGTTCGTCAGAATTTTTCGCTGCAACGTGGCATAGGTCTTTATCTCGGAAGTGTTAAAATAATGCAGCCGCTCCGGTGTACGGCTCCAGGTACCGCTTCCGGAACAAGGCACATCGGCAATTACCAGATCAAAATGGGCGCGGAAATGTGGTGCCGGAGACATGGTAGCATCTGCTACCAATGCATTAAATGAAGTGATCCCCGCTTCCCGGAAACGGCGCTTCAGGTTGGCGATGATGCTGGAACGCAGGTCTGATACCGTCAGTTCAGCCGGGGCCAGTACATCCCATGCCAACAGAGATTTTCCTCCGCTTGCGGCACAACAATCCCAGATACTGATTGGAGATTGGAGCGTTGAGCCCCGATAGCTATCGGGGTGAGCCTTGAGTGTTTTAAAAAAGCGCAGCAGACCGGCCGTTTGCTGCGAGCTCAGGTCCTGTACCACCACTTCCCTGTTGATGTCAAGAACAGTATCCGCCTTTACCGCATTGTTTAACCGGATCGCATCACCTTCCAGTTTAAAGCTGATACCGGCAGCTTCCAGTTTTTGTTTTACCCCCGCTTCGTTGCCGGGGCGGATACGCAGGAAAAGATCGGGTTGGGTAAGAAATGACTGTTCGAGCAAAGCCGCATCAACAGAAGGGCTCAGCTGTTTTTTCCAGGGGAATACCGTTCCTGAAAAATGTTGCGGCACCTGATAGGCTTCAAACAGGGGCTCCCAGGCAACGGCCGCCGCATCTGCGGTCGTCCGTAATCCCAGCAGGATCCGCTGTTCAAAAGAAAGATCGGTAAAATCCTTCCCCAGCCGGTAATACGCATAACACAGTTGTGCGATCTGCTTCCGGTCTTTACTGCCAAATTTTTTTTCTCCGGAGAAAAAGTTTTTTAAAAAATGGGCCAGCGGCATTTCTCCCTTATAACTGCCGATGATCTTTACGGCGCTATTCAGATAAGAATAAAACCGGCCGGGAACCTTTTCCGGGCTACCTGATATGGATTGTTCAGCGGTCAATCGGATTGTTTGAAAACCGGAGCGGCCTGTCTACATATCGTAAACAGGCCGCTCTCCTATTGTGTTTGATTATAATTCCAGTAAGGTTTTTATCGGGTCCTGCTGAATCAGCAGCAGTGCCGGATTTTCCAGCAATTCCTTTACGCGGACCAGGAAGCTTACTGATTCCCTTCCATCGACGATCCGGTGGTCATAACTCAACGCGATATACATCATCGGACGGATCACCACCTGCCCGTTTTCTGCAATGGGCCGCTCTACGATATTGTGCATACCCAGGATGGCACTTTGCGGTAAATTGATGATCGGGGTACTGATCAGGGAGCCGAATACTCCTCCATTGGTGATCGTAAAAGTCCCCCCGGTTAGGTCCTCCGCGGTCAATTTGCTGTCGCGTGCTTTCTTCGCCAGGTCCAGCACCGCTTTTTCCACGCCGGCCATGCTCAGACTTTCCACGTTCCGGATCACCGGAACGGTCAGTCCGCGGGGAGTGCTTACGGCAATGCTGATGTCTGCATAATCATGGAACAGGATCTGATCTCCGTCGATGTATGCATTTACAGAAGGCCATTCGGACAATGCAATGGCACAGGCCTTTGCAAAAAAGCTCATAAAGCCCAGTCCTACTCCATGTGCCTCTTTAAATTTATCCTTGTATTTGGACCGTATATCCATGATCGGCTTCATGTTCACTTCGTTAAAGGTGGTGAGCATGGCCGTGGTATTTTTTGCTTCCACTAGCCGGCGGCTGATCGTTTTGCGGAGGCTGGTCATCTTTTGCGCCCGCTCGTTCCGGCTATACAGTTCTCCGCCTGCAAAAGCTTTTCTTCCCGGGTTTGCCAGTGCGGCCAGTACATCCTCTTTTACGATCTTACCCGCAATTCCGGAAGGTGTCACATCTTTCGGGTTCAACCCCTTGTCTGCAATAATAGCGGAAGCAACCGGTGTTGCTTTTACCGATGCGGCGGTAGTGGTTCCGTTACCGGGAACAGCTGCCGGTTTTTGCTTTTCAGGATCCGGGGCCGGGGTCTTGGCCTCTGCCGGCTTTTTATCCGCAGGCGCCTGTTCCGCCCCGGGTTCAGGCTCCGGCCGGGCTGCTGTATCATCAATAGAGGCAATGGTGTCCCCGATGTTCAGGGTATCCCCCTCAGCGGCATTGGTGGTGAGCACTCCTGCTTTCTCCGCATTTACCTCGAAAGTGGCTTTTTCACTTTCCAGTTCGGCGATCACTTCATCGCGCTCAACATATTCCCCTGTATTTTTTACCCATTTTAAGAGGGTCACTTCACTGATCGATTCCCCAACAGTGGGAACTTTTATATCAATTGCCATAAAAAAACTGCTTTTTAAAAAGGTATGGCAAAGTACGGCAAAAAATTGTAAACTTCTGCGTTCTGACCGGAGAATTGAGACAGGAGTATTGAGATTTGAAATATAAGAATCGGGGCTGAAGCGATCTGCAATCATCCATTAGCAACCAGCCGGGCATGACAGGCCGGTCTGACGGCTGACGGATGCATACTGATAGCTCCAAAATATCACACAAATTGGCGATAGGCGGCTATTTTTAATGCCTTAATTTTATAATATGAATATGACAACCATACACGTGGCTGTTTTTGATGATAATGCCTACCGGAGAGATAGCTTAAGTATGCTGATCAATGCGTCGCCCCGTATGACCTGCACCGGAACTTTTTTCGATTGCAGTAACGTCATTACGGATGTCCGCAAAGCCGATCCGGATGTGGTATTAATGGACATCGACATGCCCAATGTAAACGGCATTGAGGGGGTAAAGATCATCAAGGTAAATTTTCCCCGGATCCAGGTGCTGATGCAAACGGTGTATGAAGATGACAACAAGATCTTTGCGTCTATTTGCGCGGGGGCATCGGGTTATATTCTGAAAAAATCACCTCCGGCCCAGTTGATCCAGGCCATTGAGGATGTTTATAACGGCGATGCGGCAATGACCGCCTCTATTGCCAAAAAGGTATTAACTGCTTTCCAGAAAAACGTCTTTTTTGAAAACAACGAGGAAGTAGAGCTTACCGGCAGGGAAAAAGAGATCCTGAACCTGCTGGTGAAGGGATACACCCGTAAGATGGTAGCTTCGGCCTGCAACCTGAGCATCCATACCGTAAATACACATATTAAGAATGTGTATGAAAAACTACAGGTGAACTCCGTTTCAGAAGCTGTTGTAAAAGCGCTGAATCAGAAGCTCCTATAAGCGCTCATGTTTAGTTTTGAATAGATAAAAAAAGGGCGGAATTTCTATTCCGCCTGCTATTTCCTGTTACATTGAAAATGCGGTATTAATGATCTCTTCCTGTTCGGCCTTATGCACTTTCATAAACCCGGATGCCGGTGCAGCACTGGGTTTGCGGCCAATGATGCCATAGTTGATATCTTTAAGGTTCATCTGAAGGAAGGAAGCGGCACCCATATTCAGCGGCTCTTCCTGCACCCAGTACCATACAGCATTCTTATATTTTGCATACAACGCATCCAGCTGCTTTTTGGGCAGGGGATACAATTGTTCCAGGCGTACCACGGCTACATTCTTCCGGTTGTCTTTCTGTTGTTTTTCTGCCAGATCAAAATAGATCTTGCCGGAACAGAACAGTACGGTTTTTACTGCTACCGGGTCATCGGCATAACTGTCATCGATCACTTCACGGAACCGCCCGTTTGTGAATTCTTCTTTAGGAGCATAACTTCCCGGATGCCGCAGATTGGCCTTGGGGGCAAAATTCACCAGCGGTTTGCGGAACGGCCACCGCAGCTGACGGCGCAGCGCATGGAAGTAATTGGAGGAGGTGGTGATATTGGTAACAACGATGTTCAATTCTGCGCAGGACTGCAGGAAGCGCTCAATGCGTGCACTGCTGTGTTCCGGCCCCTGCCCTTCAAATCCGTGCGGCAACAGCATTACAAGGCCGTTCATACGGTTCCATTTCTGCTCGGCGCTGGTGATGAACTGGTCGATCATCGTTTGCGCTCCGTTCACAAAATCGCCAAACTGCGCTTCCCATAATACCAGTACATTAGGCGAGGCCAGTGCAAAACCATATTCAAATCCCAGTACTGCATATTCGCTCAGCAGGGAATTAAAGATCCTGAATTTCTTGTCGGTCGGTAGTATGCTCAGGCGGTTATAGGCCACATCTGTTACTTCATCCCTGAGGATCGCATGGCGGGAGCTGAATGTACCACGTCCGACATCCTGCCCGGTCATGCGTACATCATATCCATCCATCAGCAGGGTACCAAAGGCCATCAGCTCACCGGTTGCCCAGTCAACCTTGTGTTCGGTATCCAGCAGTTTTACTTTGTCCTGGAGCAGTTTTGCCACTTTTTTCAAAGGTGTAAACCCTTCGGGGATCGTCATCAGGGCATCAAACACCGTTTTAAATTCTTCGTCGCTTACAGCGGTGTCCGGACTTTCATCAAAATCCAGCGGTGTAGCCTTGCGCAGGCTTTTCCATTGCAGTTCCGGTTCCTGATAGGTATAGGGTAACGGTTTTTGTTTTACCTCATCCAGCCGGTCCTGAAGATCCGCCCAGAATTTCTTTTCCATTTCCTTTGCCAGTTCTTTTGCATCCTCCTCACCATTGTCCAGCAGGTATTTTACATATACTTCCCGTGGATTGAGGTGTTTATCGATCAGCGCATACATGGCCGGCTGGGTGAATTTCGGGTCGTCTCCTTCATTGTGCCCGTGCCTGCGGTAACAAACCATATCGATAAAAACATCCGCATGAAACTCGTTGCGGTAACGGGTGGCGATTTCCGCGCATTTCACCACGGCCTCGGGATCATCCCCGTTCACGTGCAACACAGGTGACTGTACCATCGCGGCAAGCGAAGTACAATAATCAGCACTCCGTGCATCGGAAAAATCGGTGGTAAAACCGATCTGGTTATTGATTACAAAGTGAATGGTTCCGCCGGTATAAAAGCCTTTAAGCTTGGACATCTGCAACAGTTCGTATACCACGCCCTGTCCGGCCAGTGCAGCGTCACCGTGAATCAGGATCGGCAATACCGTTTCGTAGCGTTCGTCGTGCAGGATATTGGCACTGCTGCGCGCAAAGCCGAGCACCACAGGATCCACAGCCTCCAGGTGAGATGGGTTCGGCATCAGCTTAAGGTGCACCGTCTCCCCGTTGGTAGCCTGGATCACGCTTCCAAAACCCAGGTGGTATTTCACATCCCCGCTTCCCATAGTCTGGTTGATCTCACCTGTACCTTCAAATTCACTAAAGATCTGCTCATAGGTCTTTCCCAGTATATTGGCCAGTATGTTCAGTCTTCCACGGTGGGCCATGCCGATCACTACTTCCTTTACCTCCAGGGCAGCGGCCTTGTTGATGATGGCATCCAGTGCGGCGATGGTCGTTTCTCCTCCTTCAAGCGAAAAACGTTTCTGTCCCACATACTTGGTATGCAGGAATTTTTCAAACATCACCCCTTCGTTCAGTTTTTCCAGGATGCGTTTTTTTTGTTCCAGGGGCAGCGGACTGGTGAATTTCTTCTCCATTTCATTGGTCAGCCAGTCCACTTTCTTCTGATCACTGATGTATTTAAATTCAATGCCTACATGTCCGGCATAGCATTTCTTCAGATGGGATAAAATATTCCGGAGCGTGGTCGTACCCAGGCCGATGAGGCTGCCGGCTTCATAGGTGGTATCCAGGTCAGCTTCCGACAAACCAAAAAAGGGAAGATCGAGATTGGCGCCGCGGTCTATGCGTTTTTTTATGGGGTTGGTATCTGCCAGCAAGTGCCCCTTGTTCCGGTATCCCAAAATAAGCCGGTATACCGCGATTTCCTTTCTCCAGTCAGCCGCAGCAGTTCCGCTTCCTGCTGCAACAGCCGGCGCGCCGTTCTTTTGTGCCAGACCGTTACCAACCGCAAAGTCAAATCCTTCAAAAAATTTTTTTAATTCGGTGTCTACGCTCTCCGGGTTATTTACAAACTCTTTGTACATGTTTTCAATAAATTCGGGAGAAGAGCTTGTAATGTACGAAAAATCCTTCATTGTAAATCAGCTATTTATATATTATACTATCTTATTTTATCGTCTGGATGCCTGCTTTCAAAAATTGCCCCACAAGATACGCAATATTTATGCAATCGCATCGTTCTATTTTTTGATTTTAAGTTATGTTTAGTGAATGGCGAAAGGGACTTCCGCCGTATTGTAAAGAAAATGGGAAGAATTTTCCGATATTTCATTTATTTCTGTTACCTTTGCCGTCCAAAAAAAAAGATCCATGGCGAATCATAAAGCTACAAAGAAACATGCACGTCAGGCCTTAAAGCGTCGCGACAGAAACAAGTATTATGGTAAAACTACCCGTAATGCCATTAAAAATCTGAGAGCTGCTGAAGGTAGTGACGCGAAGGGACAATTACCTTCCGTGGAAAGCATGATCGACAAATTAGCGAAAAGGGGCGTTATCCACCGCAATAAAGCCGCTAATTTAAAAAGCAAGCTGGCTAAAAAAATCAACGCAGCAGTAGCAGCGTAATTAAAGATAATCCTGTTTTAAGGAAATAAAAAAGGAAGAGCATCCACTCTTCCTTTTGTTGTTCTAACTATTTTTCTACCGTGCCTGGTTATAGGCTTCCACGGCATTCTTCACACTCTTATTCTCCAGCAACAGCTGCTTGGCCTGCTCGTAATCCTTCAGCCCGGTCTTCTCCATTACCATTTTTGTACCCCGGTCCACCAGCTTTTCGTTGGTCAGCTGCATGTTCACCATACGATTGCCTTCCACCCTTCCCAGCTGGATCATCACCGTTGTGGAGATCATATTGAGCACCAGCTTCTGGGCCGTACCGCTTTTCATACGGGTGCTTCCTGTTACAAATTCAGGTCCCACGATCACCTCTATGGGGTAATCGGCAACAGCGCTTACAGGCGCATTGGGGTTGGAGCTGATGCTGCCGGTAATGATACCGCGTTGCTGGCATTCCCGCAGTGCACCGATCACGTAAGGAGTGGAGCCGCTGGCGGCTACTCCCACTACCACATCTTTCTCATTGATCTCATAAGCCTCGAGGTCCTTCCAGCCCTGGGCTTCATCATCTTCAGCATTTTCAACCGGTGTGGTAATGGCCCTGCTGCCGCCTGCAATGATACCGATCACAACACCCATTGGTAACCCGTAAGTGGGCGGAATTTCACTGGCATCCAGGATGCCCAGGCGGCCACTGGTGCCGGCGCCGATGTAAAACAGCCGCCCGCCGTCCACCATGTTTTCCACAATGGCTTCAATTAACTTTTCAATATTGGGAATTACTTTCTGTACTGCCAGTGGCACTTCCTGATCTTCCTTATTCATGGATGTCAGCAATTCCAGCACCGACATCTTTTCCAGGTGGTCATATTTGCTAGCCTGCTCCGTAATCTTTTCTCCTGCCATATATATCCGATATAAATTTCTTTTAAAACAATTCAGGAATGGTACTCAATCAGCCCTTTCATCGGCTTCTGAAGCACTTTTCCCAACTCAAAGCTGTAGCTGTTACAAAGTTCTTTCAATACATCTTTAAATCCGAATGCAACACTCCCTACAAAACTGATGGGATGTTTCCAGGCTTCCTGGAATTTGCAAAGGTGCGTAAAAAAGAAATCATTCAGGCCATCTTCGATAATATTCTCCACCATGTAGTGTCCTCTGTTCTCCGCAAGGAATTTTGCAAACCCCGCAAGATAGCGGTTCGGAAGCGGTTGTTTGTACACCCGTTCCAGGATCTCCGTGGCATTGGTAACATAGGCCGCGTCAAAACGGGCCCTCAGATCCTCGTCGAACGTATTGTATAAAAAATACTGGATCACTTTCCTGCCCAGGTAGGCGCCGCTGCCTTCATCACCCAGAACATAACCCAGCCCCGGGCTGTTCTTCTGGATCTTACGCCCATCATAATAGCAGGTACTGGAGCCCGTGCCCAGTATACAGGCGATGCCCCTGCTCCGGCCGCAAAGCCCGCGGGCCGCGCCCTCCACGTCGTGCCACACCTGTACTTTCGCATCCGGGAACAGGCGGCGCAGGCTTTTCTGCACCAATTTGCGGTTGTCCGGATTCAGACAGCCCGTACCATAATAAAATACCTCCTCCACTGCCACATTTTTCAACTTCGGGAGCAGTTCTTTGTTCAGCAGCTCCACGATCTGATCTCCGTTCAGAAAATAGGGACTCACCCCGCCGGTAAGAACGGTTTTTGTTTTACCATTGTTTAGAAGACACCACTCGGCCTTTGTAGAACCCGCATCTGCGATAAGTTGCACTCTTGACATTGAAACTGTAGTTTAGTACGGAGCTGTTACCAGAACGAGTCTGTTCCGCAGTAATAAGTGCCAAAAATAACCTATTTATAAAATAATCAGAAAATGATTTGATTTCTACAATAAACAGCAAAGATTGGCTATTTTGCAGCCTCTCATAAACAGAATGAATGAAAAAGAAATTTGAGGTCTGGCTGCCCTTATTATTTTCCCTTGTAATGATCGTTGGTATGTTCATCGGATACAAACTCCGCGGAGCCCAGCCCAACGGAGGGTTTGCCACGTCCCGCCGCAGCACCTCACTGGAAGAAGCCTTGGAGATCATCCGGCAGAAATATGTAGACTCTGTACGGATCGACACCCTGGAAGCCAATGCCATCCGGGAAATGATGAATGAACTGGACCCGCATTCCGTATACCTCCCCCCTGTTGATCTGAAGGAAGCCAATGAGGAGCTTTCCGGAAAATTTGAAGGCATCGGCGTGGAGTACAACCAGATCCGCGACACGGTAAATATCACTTTTGTATTAAAGGATGGCCCGAGCGAGAAAGCGGGACTTAAAATAGGCGACCAGATCATAAAGGTCAATGATTCCACAATTGCCGGCAGAAAAGTGACCAGTACTACAGTGCGTAACCTGATACGGGGAGAGAAAGGAACATCGGTAAACCTCCAGATCCGGCGGGATCAGCAACTGCTGACGATTCCCGTGACACGTAACAATATCCCCACCCCCACACTGGTGGCATCATATATGATCAATAACAAGGCGGGGTATATCAAACTCGATCGTTTTGGCAGCACTACCTACCGTGAATTTATGGAGGCTATGGAACGCCTGAAGAAACAGGGACTTACCGAGCTCGTGCTGGACCTCCGCAGCAATGGGGGCGGCTATATGGACCAGGCCATTGATATCGCGGACGAGTTCCTGGACGGGGATAAACTGGTGGTGTATACGGAAGGTACCAACAGCCCCAAAAAAGAATACCGCTGCAAACGCCCGGGCATATTCGAAACCGGGAAGCTCACCGTACTGGTGGATGAACTCTCTGCCAGCGCCAGCGAGATCCTGAGCGGGGCTTTGCAGGACTGGGACCGGGCAACCATTGTAGGCCGCCGGACCTTTGGAAAAGGGCTGGTACAGGAAATATTCCCCCTTAGCGACGGTTCTGCATTAAAACTGACGGTTTCACGGTATTACACACCGCTGGGCCGCAGTATACAGCGGCCTTACAACAAAGGAAAGAAAGTGTATATGGATGACATCTGGGAACGTTATGCCAACGGCCAGGCCTATTTTGCAGACAGCAATAAAGTAAACAACGGCAAACAGTATAAAACACCCGCAGGACGCTTTCTTTACGGAGGCGGAGGCATCATGCCGGATATTTTTGTAGGATTGGATACCTCACGTACTTCCAAGGAGATCAATAAACTTTTTTTCAACGGTACTTTTACCGACTTTGTGTTCCATTACTATCTGGAAAACCAGCAGCTGATGGATCCCTACTCCTCGCCCATTTCATTCTCGGAGGGATTTGACCCCGAAAAAGCAATGTGGCAGCAGTTTGTAAGCCGTGCTCAAAAAGATACAATAAATCTGACCTATATCCCCGAAGCGGAAAAAGCAAGGGTAGCCAACCGGATGGAAGCCTACCTGGCGCGCTTCAAATGGAGAGACTCCGGGTATTACCAGGTGCTGAACTTGAGAGACTCCGTAGTATTAAAGGCGGTTGACTTCTTAAAAACAAAATAAGATGGAGATCAAAAATAATATACTGGAAACCATTGGCAACACACCTTTGATCCGTTTGAACAGGATCACCAAAGACCTGCCCTGTACCGTATTGGCCAAAGTAGATTATTTTAATCCCGGCAACAGCATCAAGGACCGCATGGCCCTCAAAATGATCGAAGTGGCAGAAGCAGAAGGCCATTTAAAACCCGGCGGTACCATTATTGAAGGCACCAGCGGCAATACCGGTATGGGGCTTGCCCTGGGAGCGATCGTGAAAGGGTACAAATGCATTTTTGTTACCACCGATAAACAATCGAAGGAAAAAGCCGATGTGCTGAAGGCTATGGGTGCGGAAGTGATCGTATGTCCTACAAATGTGGAGCCTGATGATCCGCAAAGCTACTACAGTGTAGCGGCCCGCCTGGCAAAGGAGACACCCAATTCCTATCATATGAACCAATATGATAACCTGGCAAACCGGCTGGCTCATTACGAGACCACTGGCCCGGAGATCTGGAGACAGACCGACGGAAAGATCACCCACCTCGTGTGTACCGCCGGAACCGGTGGCACCATCACCGGTACTGCACAATATCTTAAAGAACAGAATCCGGAAATACAGGTTTGGGCGGTGGATGCCTATGGCTCCCTGCTTACCAAATACTTCAACACGGGAGAGGCGGATATGAACGAGGTATATCCCTATTTCAGTGAAGGTTTTGGTGAAGACTTTGTACCTAAAAATTACGACATGCGGGTGATTGATGCCTTTACCCAGGTGACCGACCGGGATGGCGCGATCATCGCGCGGAAACTGGCAAAGGAAGAAGGGCTTTTTTGCGGGTACAGTGCCGGAAGTTGTGTCAGTGGCCTGATGCAGTTAAAGGACCGATTAAACAAAGACGACCTGGTGGTTTGTATCTTTCATGATCATGGCAGCCGGTATGTGGCAAAAATTTATAACGACCAATGGATGATGGAACGCGGGTTCCTGGATGTGAAGTCCTTCAAGGATATTATCAGCGGCCGGCCGGCGGGCAACCGTCTTATCACTGCAGAAGCAGCGCAGACCGTAAGCGAAGCTGTTGAACTGATGAGGCGGTACGACATCGAATCCATCCCGGTCTTTAAGGACGGGGATATGATCGGGTCTATCAGCGAAAGCGGCCTGTTCCAGAAACTGTTTTCCAATACCGAATTAAAGCAGGAAAAGATCGAACAGGTCCTGGAGCCGGCGTTCCCGGTAGTCGACTTCAATACGCCGATCGAAAAATTAAAATCCCTTCTGAATAAGGACAATGGTGCGGTGATGAGCAAAGATGAGGCCGGCAATTACCACATCATCACCAAGTATGATGTATTGCAGGCACTGGGAAGTTAGTACGGCATACCCATTACGATGATCTAAATTAAAATCCGGGAAAACCGGTATCCCACATAGCCGGAAAGAGCGCAAAAAAGATTATTTTTGCGCCTCACTATAAACCTCTTTTATGAAAGTTGCAAATCCAACCGGAAAAACATTGGAAGAATTGCTGGATAAATTGGCTCCCCACTACCCCGGCGCCAAAATAAGAAAACCTTTTCTGGGTATCGGCCCCAAAAACCTGATACTTCCGTCCGGCAACATGAAACACGTGGTACGGCCGGCGAAGAGCAATCTTGTTACCGACTTTGTGCCGCCTGTGGCACTGATCATCCTGGCGGTGGTTTTGGGCATTGTGCTGGCTTTTGTAGGTTCATTTATTGTATACAGCCTGGGTGGCCGTTATACAATTGGTGGCGTATTATGGATGCTGCTTGTGTTGTTGCTGCTGAAATACTTTTATAAAAACTCCAATAAGGAAAAGTTCGAAAAATTCCATACAGATCTGAACCTCGCCTTAACCAGCTCCAGTCAGCCCGGTTCTATTTTCTGATCCGGTCTGCCAGCTTCTGAAACTGTTACAGGCCATGAATCAATGAGGAAGAGAAAGGATATAATCTTTTGCAGCATAGGGAGAGAGCACATTTAACCGCTGTGCGATAAGTGCATTCCACTGCTCCTGTTTTTGTTTGTTACGGCCATTGTTCGTTTCCGCATCATATTTTTTCTGAAATGCATTGAGCTCCTTAAACAGGCGGTTCACTTCGGTCGTGATCCGTTCTATTGCAGATCGTCCCAATGATTGCGTTCTTAAAAAACGCGATAACTCGCGGGCGTAGATCTCTGAGATATCAAAATGTTTCTGCTCGTGATTCAGCAGGTAGGCACGGTCTGCGGCACTGCCTTTCAGCACCTTTTCGACCATGTAGGAATGTGCAGGGTCCATCTGTGCATAAACGCGTATAAGACCTTTCCCCTTATTTACACCAGAGGTTATTGGGGTCACCGCATAAATGAATCCGGTGCGGGTCACCGCCATATTCCGCCCTAGATTATCGGGTGAAGGTTTTCCTGCTCTTACTATCCTGAAATCTGAAATACGCAATGGTCGTGCCTGCGACCACCGGATGGTGGTTGATTGTCCGGCAACCGACACTGCAAAGAGCAGTCCGGCAATCACCAGCAACAGTTTTATCCTGCTAAAATAAAAAATCACGCCGCGCCATATTCCAGCGTAGCCCGACAGAGAGCCACTTGGTAGTATTATCCGGCACTGTTGCGATCCGGTATTTACGATACATCCCAGCCACATCAAAGAACAGGTTCTGTATGATCTCATATGAAACAGTAAGTGAACCGATCATCCCCTTATTACTGATGCCGCTGCCGATATAATACCCTTCGTCACTTTCACGACCATCACGGTAGTTTCTGAAAAGATCTCCCCCATAGCTCGGTGAACCCCAGGCCGTATAATAACTGGTGGTATCCAACCCTTTATTATACATGATCAGCATGGCCTTCAGATAGAGGCGCGGCAGAGGCTGGTAGTTGGCAATCCCCACAAATTCCCTGAAATTCGCGCCCAGCGGATGTGCCAGGGGCTGATTATAATGTATGAAATTATTTTGTGCCCATTTATCCGTGTAGGTAAAAGGTCGTACGAAATTACCTTCCACCTGGAGATCCAGGTTCTTAACCGTAAAGGCATCTGCATATTTGGCGCCGATCTGATAACCGAATTTATTCACCCAGGGGCCGCCGGACTTCAACACCTTATTTACTACAAATTCATTGATCAGCCACTGCCCGTAAGCCTGAAAATATTTTGCAAAATTGGCCTTAAAATCAAGCCCGATGCTGGACTTGGCACTATTACCTGTATATGATGAATAGGCCCTGTTAAACATCGACGGATTCAGGTAGCCCACCTGCAGGCCCCCATTCTTTTTGCTGTTGTACATGGTACTTTCAAAGAAGCCCAGTTTCAGCCAGTTGGTGGGTTGCCAGGTAAGATAGTGGAACATCATATAGTTACGCGGACGGGTTGAATCCTTGCCGGAATAACTATTATCAAATGGAGCAATCGTTTGTGCCGCTACAGAGGTCAGCTGGAATTTGCCCGCCTGAACCCCTAATTTCAGGAAGGGATAAGGAGCACTGAAATCGCTGATAAAAGTGGTCCGGTACCCGTCTCCGATAAAAAATTTATCATGTGCGATCTGGAAATCGATGTATTTCCCTGCATGAAAGGTCACTCCTCCGCGTACATCCCAGTAATCAAAGCCATCGCCTTTAAATCTTTTATAATACCCCAGTCCCGGTACGCTGATATGTGCCCTGCTATAGTCCTGCACATACCGCGGATCGCGTTCCTGGTTCTCTGAAAAATACAGGTAATACCCTACACGCTGGTCGATCTGCCCGCGAAAGCGGACGCCCCGGGTGTTCACAAAGGTCTTGGTACCCGTAGCCTTTCCCAGTTCGAAATTAATTACAGGGTCAATGATCAGGCTGTACTGGTCGCGCTTATCAACGGCATAGAGATGGGCCGGATTCTTAAAAAATGCACCAAGTATAGGCTTGCGCTGAAAAGAATCGGCATAACGGGTCGTCCAGTCGGAATTATTCATCATCATACTCCGGATATTATACCGGTCGATACTGGTGAGCACCCCTTCCAGGGCACCCGCCTTATCCAGTGAATCAATCCGCTCCACGCGTTCCGTGGCACGTTTACGTCCATAAGGCTTCACGGTGGTAAACTGCAGCACAGAATCTCCTCTGAGCTTTATATCCAGCCGGTTGATCAGCCGGTTCTGCTTATCACTGAGCTCAATATTGTCCGTCTGCGCATAGCTATAAAAAGGCAGCAGGATCAAAGCAAGTTTTAGGATATTTCTGATTTGCATATAAGATAACGGTTTAATTAATTGTTTTCCGGTTTCAGCTGCGGCAAAGATAAGGCCATCAACAAGTTATTAGAACAGGATTCCGGCTAATTGATTAATTTCGAACGATTTTACGCATTTTATCAATATTGTTGCACTCAATAACAAAAATCATGCAAACATTCCTGATCAAGAACATAAGCATTGTAAATGAAGGCCGGACCCACACCGGAGATGTGCTGATCCGTGATGAGAAAATCGAAAAGATAGCCGGCAGCATTGATACCAAAGCGGCGGCAACAGAAATAAACGGTGAAGGACGTTACCTGCTCCCCGGGGTCATCGATGACCAGGTGCATTTCCGCGAGCCCGGACTGACCCATAAGGCTACGATCTATACCGAAAGCAAGGCCGCCGTGGCCGGTGGGGTGACCAGTTTTATGGAAATGCCCAATACGGTTCCGCCGGCATTTACGCTGGAACTGCTGGAAAACAAATACGAAACCGGCCGTACCTCCTCGCTGGCCAATTATTCCTTTTTTATGGGCACCAATAACCAGAATGCGGAAGATGCCCTGATGGCCAATAAATACAAAGACCGTATCTGCGGCATCAAAGCCTTTATGGGCTCCAGCACCGGGAACCTGCTGGTGGACAACCCCCTGGTACTGGAAAAACTATTTGGCGGAAGTGAAATGTTGATTGCGACCCACTGTGAGGATGAACGTATCATCAAAGCCAACCTGCAAAAAGCGATCGATTCCGGGAGAACCCTCACGACTGCCGACCACCCGGTGATCCGCAATGAGGAGGCCTGTTTTGAATCTTCTTTCTACGCCATCCAGCTGGCCAAAAAACACGGTTCCCGGCTGCATATCCTGCACATCAGTACTGAAAAGGAGCTGCAGCTGTTCACCAATATGCTTCCGCTTAAAGAGAAACGCATCACTGCCGAAGTATGTGTGCATCACCTGCACTTTACTGCAGATGATTATGCCGTTCAGGGCAACCTTATTAAATGCAACCCGGCCATTAAGGCGCCCCATCACCGGGAAGCCCTTTGGCAGGCACTGCTGGACGACCGGCTGGACGTGATCGCCACCGATCATGCGCCACATACGATCGAAGAAAAACAGGAGCCCTACCTGAAAGCCCATGCCGGTGTGCCGCTGGTGCAGCACTCCCTGCTTTTAATGCTCTACTATGTAAAACAGGGAAAAATTACCCTGGAAAAAGTAGTAGAAAAAATGAGCCACGCCGTGGCCGACTGCTTCCAGATAAAAGACCGGGGCTATATACGTGAAGGATACCAGGCCGACCTGGTCATAGCAGATATGAACATCCCCGTTGCCGTAGCAAAAGAAAACATTTTATACAAATGCGGCTGGAGCCCGTTTGAAGACATTAATGGAGCAGGCGATCCCTTCATTTTTCCTGCTGCTGTCACGCATACTTTTGTAAACGGGAATTTAATTTATGGAAATGGACAGTGGAATGAGTCTGTAAAGGGACAACGATTATTATTTGACAGGTAGGATTTGAGATGTCAGATATCAGACGTCAGATGTCAGACAGGAGTCACACTGATAGCTGACA
This sequence comes from Niabella beijingensis, assembly GCF_020034665.1. Taxonomy (NCBI): domain Bacteria; kingdom Pseudomonadati; phylum Bacteroidota; class Chitinophagia; order Chitinophagales; family Chitinophagaceae; genus Niabella; species Niabella beijingensis. The sequence goes on from NZ_JAIQDI010000001.1 coordinate 781,278, forward strand.
GCTAAAAACCGGGAATCATAAACAAGAGTCATGCAGATCGACGACATCTCTTTTAACGATATCGCTATTTTTCATCCGGAGGAAGACTATTCCATCTTCCACAAACTGAACTTTACCCGCACTTTCGGAGGAAAGGAATGGCTGCGTCATTTCTTTTCCACACCTTTCAGCGACATTCAAAAAATACGCGGCACCCAAAAGATACTCCGGAAGCTGATCCTTCATGTGGAAGAATGGCCGGAAGATATTACCAATGGTACGATACTCGTAATGGACCGCTTCCTGGATTATGCACTGGACCGGGTAAGCAACAGTCCCACGGTAGTAGATGCCGCCATTTACCGGGTACTGCATCATGCCGACTATTCCATGGTCCGTTTTTCCATCAATCACTTTGCCGATTTTTTCAGAAGCATGAAACAGATCTCCACGCTGCTGAAAGAAGTGGAACTGCCGGCCGGCTTTAGTATTTATATTGAGCGCATCGGCCAGTTGCTGAAAACCGAAGCCTTTGCTCAATTATCCGAATCGGTAAAGGACCAGCCCTTCTCCATGAGCAAGAACCTGTATTTTGCCGGTCAGTTGCGCGAAGCACATAAACACGCCGTGCAGGAGCTTATGGACATCTATGCCCGGCTGGATGCCTGGTACTCGATGGCGATGGCAGTAAAACATTACAACCTGTCGTTCCCTGAATTTACAGAGCAACCCACTCCTACAATAGAGGCAACAGGCCTCTATCATATTTTGCTTCAGCAACCGGTGTCATACGATCTTGAGATCAACCAGGAGAATAATTTCCTGTTTTTAACCGGCGCAAACATGGCAGGAAAAAGCACGCTGATCAAATCGGTGGGTGCCGCTGTTTTTCTGGCCCACATTGGAATGGGAGTACCCGCCAGGTCGATGAAGCTGACCTTATTTGACGGACTGATCAGCAATATCAATGTGGTGGACAATATTGTAAAAGGCGAAAGCTACTTTTTTAATGAGGTACAACGCATCCGGAATACCGTAGAGCGGGTAAGTAACGGTCAGCGATGGCTGGTACTGATCGACGAATTGTTCAAGGGAACCAATGTGCAGGATGCCATGCGTTGTTCGCTGGCAGTGATCCGCGGATTGCTGAAGGTGAAGAGTTCGTTGTTTGTCCTCTCCACCCATTTATACGAAATCGGCGAAGAACTGGCCGCCACCCCTTCTATTGCTTTTAAACATTTTGAGACCACCATCGACGGTGATAACCTTTCCTTCAGTTACCAGTTAAAAGAAGGGATCAGTAAAGACCGGCTGGGTTACTTTATCCTGAAAAAAGAAAAGGTAGTGGAAATGCTGGACCGGCTCTGACCCCTGTACAACTTCATAAAAAGCCGGAGGGCCTATGCCCCCCAGCCACCTGTCACCAGGTACTTAACACTTCACTTCTCCCCTGTTCAATATTCCTGCAAAATAACAAAATGCATCAATGTTGCAAAAAATATTTTAAAGAAATCACCCCCCGGATGGTGGCGCAACGCAATCACAATGCCTGATTCTGTGTCTGGATATATTGAAGCAAGTCCTCACGACCGCCCCTGTCAACCGCAGAAGTCACAAAATGCAATGGCAATGTTTCCCAGCTTTCTTTCAGGGTTTCGAGAAATGCCGCTACATTCCGGATGGTAGCACCCGGCTTGTTCTTATCCGCTTTGGTAAACACCAGCACAAAAGGGATCTGCCATTCACCGAGCTGGTTAATGAATTCAAGATCGATTTTTTGCGGTTCATGCCGGCTGTCGATCAGTACAAATAAACAAATGAGGTTTTCCCTTTTAAGGATATACCGCTCGATCATCATAGACCAGCTTTTCCGTTGCTTTTGAGAAACCTTGGCATAGCCATATCCCGGAAGATCCACCAGGTACCAGGAAGATTTTATCAGTTTCCCGGTTTTATCCCGGATCCCCGATAGGATCTCAAAATGATTGATGAGCTGTGTTTTTCCGGGCGCCGCCGAGGTCTTGGCCAGTGCTTTTTTATCGCACAACATATTGATGAGGGAAGATTTCCCCACGTTGCTACGGCCGATGAATGCATATTCCGGACGGTCCGCTTTCGGACATTGTGTATATTCGGCACTACTTTTAACGTAAGCCGCAGACTGGATCTCCATAGCTGCAAATTTATAGGGAAGGGCGCAATCTTAAATGAAAAGGCACCGCTACCTTTTGTTTTTCCCCGCTGAGCACCAGCCGCGCCGCCTCTGCACCCATTGCCTCAAAATCTGTTGAAAACGTGGTGATCCCCTGTAAGATCAGCCGTTTCAGGGGCGTTTCGTTATAACTGATCACGCCCACATCCGCTCCCAGCCGGAGTTCTGCGGCCATGATCTTGTCAACCAGCGTAACCAGGTCGTCCTCCATGAGACAGATATAGACCTCTTTTTCCGAGATGATTTCCTTCTGAATATGGTGCACCACTTTCCCGTTGAAAGCGTATTGCTGACAGAATCTCCGGAACCCATTGGTGATCTCCTCCGGAAAATAGGAGTATTCCGGCTCAATAATCTTCAGGGTTTCGTAATGTTTAAGCCGGTCCAGTGCCTTTTCCAGCGACCGGTAAATGTCTTCTTCGAAGTTTTCATACACCGCGCTGAAATCACCGGTAACCCCCGGTACCAGTTTGTCGAGCAGGATCAGCTTTTCCTTGGGCAGGGCATTGATGATCTCCGGTGCGCCTTCTCCCCCTTCCATAAAATGGGTGATGATCACAAAATGGGTGTATTTCTTTTCAATACTGGAGATCAGTTTTTTAAAAAGGTTGAAATCATTATTGTAAATGTAAAAGTCGATTACAGCCGTGGGACCCAGCGTCTTTACAAATGCATCATAGATGATCTTTTTGTGCGTGCTGAGCTTATTGAACATCAGGAATATCTTCAATGAGTTCTGCAGATCACCGGCTTTTACAAAATACCCTTTACCCGGAACAGAGCCCAGCACCCCCATCCGTTTCAGGTGTTTATAGGCCTTTTCTGCCGTATCACGGGAAATTTCAAATTCATAACTCAGCTCGTTAATGGAAGGCAGGATATCATCCTTGCGGATACTGCCATCTGCTATGGCGTTGATAATGGATTGCGCCAGCTGCTGGTATTTGGGCGTGGCTGACAATACATCCAGCTCAATATATTTAAAAATACTCATTTTGAAACAGGCAAACTTTGCAAATAAAAGTAGGAAAAATAAATGAAGTTCCCCATCCGAAAATAGCAGCCTGCCGGACGCAATGGTTCCCGGGTCTTTTCAATGCATCACTAGGCAATTCCCTTTACCTTTGCAGCGTATGACAGAATTTTCGCACGACCCTATTATTCCTTATAAAGAATCGGGAAAATCCAAAAAAGAACAGGTGGCTGAAATGTTCGACCGCATTGCGCCCCGTTATGATCTTACCAACCGGGTGCTCTCGGGCCGCTCGGATGTGGCCTGGCGTAAAAAAGCGATAGGGCTGTTAAAAAAGTACCGGCCGCAGGAGCTGCTGGATATCGCTACGGGCACGGGTGATATGGCCATACGCGCCTGCAAAATGCTGTCGCCCCGTCATATAACCGGTGTTGATATTTCGGAGCAGATGCTGGAAGTAGGCCGGCAAAAAATCGCAAAAGAAGGACTGGGCAGCAAAATAACCCTCGAAGCCGGCGACTCTGAAAACCTCCGGTTCCCGGACAACCGCTTTGACGCCGCAATGGCGGCATTCGGTGTGCGCAACTTTGAACACCTGGAAAAAGGATTGTCCGAAATGTGCCGGGTATTAAAACCGGGCGGTCAATTACTGATCATTGAATTTTCCCGGCCCCGGCCCGGCTTGTTCAAAGGATTGTATCAGCTGTATATGAACGTTGTGGCGCCCCACATCGCCGGGCTGCTGAAGCAGAACAAAGAAGCCTATCAATACCTGAATAAATCGGCCCGGGCCTTCCCCGAACGTAAGGAGTTTACTGCCATACTGGAAAAGACCGGTTTTAAAAATGCGCGGTACCGGGCACTTACCCTTGGTATCTGCTGCATTTATACCGCTGAGAAGCCGTAGGCGGTCAGCACACCTGAGATTTGAAACCTGGAATTTGAAAATCGTATCACTGGTACCTTCCATAACGGAACTTTTGTACACCCTGGGCCTGGAAACGGCGGTAGTGGGTATCACGAAATTCTGTGTACATCCGGAACATTGGTTCCGGACCAAAACAAGGATCGGCGGCACCAAAGATTTACACCTTGAAAGGATCATCGCTCTTCAGCCCGACCTTATTATTGCCAACAGGGAGGAGAATGTAAAAGAGCAGGTGGAGGTGCTGCAGCAACTGTTTCCGGTGCTGGTCACCGACGTAAACGGTTATCAGGAGGCTCTTGAAATGATCCGAACCATTGGTACTGCAACACAACGCAGCCACGAGGCCGCAGCATTAATATCCGCAATAGAAAGAGCGTTTGAACACCTGGATAGCCCAGTACAAAAAACAGCGGTTTATTTTATCTGGAAAGACCCCTGGATGACGGTTGGCGGAGATACATTCATTAGTGATATGATGGCCAGGGCCGGTTTTATAAACCTTTATGCATCCCGTAACAGATATCCCGTAATAAACCCGGACACATTAAAAATACTCCGGCCCGCATACCTCCTGCTTTCTTCAGAACCTTATCCGTTTAAAGAAAAACATAAAGCGGAACTGCAGCACCTTTTACCCGGTACAACAATAATGCTGGTAGATGGCGAATTATTCAGCTGGTATGGCAGCAGGATGCTGCAGGCACCGGCCTACTTTAAACAACTCCGGGCAAAGGGTTAACGGAAAGGTGCTTACCTGCTGCGCGCACACCGGTTCCGCTCCGTCAGACAAAAAAGAAGGCAGCCCAGGGCCGCCTTCCGGAAAAAGATACTGCAGATACCAGTGCACCAATGCCTGCAGGCTGTTTAATGCAGGGTAGGATCAAAGGATCCGCCCCAGTCCTTGTTCTGTTCCAGCTTAGTGGTTTTGTTGATAATGCTCTGCGCGATCGGATAGAAATAATACTTATCCGGAACAATATTCGTTTGCACACCGGTTTGCGGCACCTGTACCACGGAATATTTAAAATTATTTTCTGAAAGGCTGAACGTACTGGCCTTTTGCTGGGCTTCCAGTATGGGCATTTCCGAACCGTTTACATTGATGGCTATGGCCTCCACACCATTTTTGGTTTTCTGATCCAGCAGGCTGAACAACCGCCAGCGGCGCAGGTCATTAAAACGATGCCCTTCAAAACAAAGCTCGATATTCCTTTCGTTCATGATCGCCTGTCGTACATCTTCCCGAGAAACCGCTGTAATGCCATAGGTATTTCCCGCACCGGGTTCTATGCCGGCACGTTTCCGGATCTCCCGCAGCAATACCAGGGCCTCTGCTGCATGACCTGCTTCATTGGCCGTTTCTGCATAATTCAGCATCACTTCCGCAAAACGCATCAGCACAAAATCAATATCGTATTGCTGTACGTTGGGCTGGGTCAGGTTCAGGTTACAGTTCTTCAGGATAAAGAAACCCGTATACGTGTTGTTGTTGGTAGACTTATCGCCTACACGGGGATTGACCCCAAAGTTATCATTTGCGGAGGCGATGCCCACACTGGTATATTGCTTATAACCTTTCGGGGTGCCTGCAACCGGGAAAAGGCGGGCGTTCCAGAGAATGGATTTTTCAAAACGGGGATCCCGGTTCTTCCAAAAAGATTGCAGCAGGTCGGCTTCCGACCGGTAGTAACTGCCCTGGGGATCGTTATAACGTTTGCCATCCTTCATCGGGAATGCTTTTATAAATTCCCAGGTAGGACAGGCAGAAGCATTGCCCCGGCTTAATGAGCCAGGTCTTGCCCCAAAATCCCAGCCGGCCGTCTTACCCGGAAATTTATTGATAACCGGGAATACGATCTCCGCATTTTTTTCAGACAGGGCAATTTTTCCATAATCCTCGATCAATCCATAGCCCTGGCTCTTCAGACTTTCATACGCTTTTTTGTTCTCGGTATAAGCCTCGGCCCAGTAAGCATTGTCCCAGGGGTTACCGGGATTGAACAATGGCGAAGCCTTAAACAACAGTACTTTTGCCTTGAAGGCCTGTGCAAAATTCCCGTCGATATGTCCCCAGTCAGGAGAAGTAACATCGATCTTTGCCGGCAGCAGCGCGAGGGCTTTATCCAGGTCTTCGATGATAAAATCAAAACATTCTTTTGTGGAATTACGCGGCAGATCCAGGTCGTCCTGGTAGCGGTCCAGCGGCATCGTTACGATCGGCACCCCGCCATATTCCTTTACCATTGAAAAATAGGTATACGCCCGCATAAAATAAGCCTGTGCCAGGATGCCTTCTTTTTCCGACTGGCTCAGCGTTCCGGCCTGCACATCACGTATCGCCAGGTTGGCCAGCCGCACATTGGCATAATCCCAATAGCTGGTGGTAGCACCGGTTACCGTAATGGCATCCTCACCAAAGGTAATGCCCGAAAGCTGTTCACTGTTGCGGTCTGCCGCCACGCTCCAGTTCCCGAATTTGTTATAAAGATTGGCCACAAATGCATTGGCCTGTTGCAGATCGTTCCAGACCTGTTCCGGCTGATAGTTATTCACATCTTCAATATCCAGCACCTTAGAGCAGCGGACACCCAGGATAATGATGCATAAAAATAGAAATAGCTTTTTCATTTGAATACTGGTTTAAATTTAAAAGGTGAGGTTCAATCCGGCAGTAAGAGTCCGCATCACCGGGTAAGAATCATAGTTCTTCTGCTCCGGATCCTGGAACTCTTTCAGCTTTGAAATGGCAAAGAGATTGGTGCCGTTCAGGAATACCTGGGCATTTACCAGCTTCAGGCGACTGATCCATCGCTCAGGAAGGGTATAACCGATGTTCAGGTTCTTCAAACGCATATAAGCGCCGTTCCTGATCCAGAAGGTGGAGCCATCGCTGCCGGATTCCAGCCAGTTCTGTCCCACCACGCGCGGATATTGGGCATCCGGCTTTTCCGGGGTCCACACATCGCTGGCCCAAATGGGATAATATACGCGGAAATTGCCGCCCCACTGGCGGATGCCTGGCCCGTCCTGGTTACTGATCATTACATCATAAGAGGTCACTCCCTGAAAATGTGCATCCAGGGAAAGTCCTTTCCACGATACGTTGAACCCAAAACCATAATTGACCCTCGGTTTTCCGTTCTTGCTCAGCAACTGTACATCGTTGCCATCGATCCGCCCGTCTGCACCGGGTGTATAACCATCGCCTCTTACATCCTCATAGATGATCGCGCCCAAATAGGGTTTCCGGCCGTAGTAATTATAGCCTTTTGCCGTCAGTTCATCCAGCTGTTCCTGTGTGCGGATAATGCCCAGCGCTTTAAAGCCATAGATGCGGTCTTCCGGCTGACCGATGCGGGTGCGGAAATGCTCCACACCGTCCGGTCCGTAGGCCACCGGTTCATCCAGCACCTCCCAGCGGTCGCGCGCATAACCCATATTTGCGTATACGGAATAAGAAAGCTCTTTTCCCGCACGGTCACTCCATTGCACATCGAACTCTGCACCTTTGAACGAACGCACTGCATAGTTCTCCGGTGCAGGTGTAGTACCATAAACATCCGGTATGGCCACCACGCGTGACGCCAGGATGTCCTTCATCCGGTTGGTAAAGAAATCCAGTCGCCCCGAAAGCCGGCTGTTCAGCGTGGCAAAGTCCAGGCCGATGTTCTTGTTCTCCACGGTAGCCCAGGTCAGACCAGGCACCGGAACGGGACTGGGTTGAATGGTCTTATATAACCGGTCGCCAAAAACATAGGGTGTGCTGTTCTGGTAGGTTTCCTTATACAGGAATCCCGGAATGGTTTGCGGATCTGCGATATTGGAATAATTCAGGTCATTCCCTGTTGTACCATAAGAGGCCCTGATCTTCAGGTCATTCAAAAAGGCCACGTGGTCTTTGAAGAAAGATTCCTGTGAAAGCCGCCAAGCCAGCGATACAGAGGGATAGGCTCCCCATTTGCGGCCTTTGGCAAAGGCACTGTTGCCATCATAGCGCAGCGATGCCTCTACAATGTAACGATTAGCATAATTGTAATTCAGTCGTCCGATCCAGGATTGTGCGGCCCCCAGGCCTTCCAGCCCGTCCGCATAGCGGTCTGCAGGATCTTCGGAATAAGAGAAGAACTGATCGATATTGGCAATGGGATTATAGGCCGTGGAGATCGAGCGGTAATAATGTTCCTGACGCTGTTCAAATACCGCAAGGGCATCAACGGTATGTTTACCAAAACTGCGGTTATAGGTCAGGAAGGCATTAAACTGGTATTTCCAGCCATTGTCCTGCCGGTACCGTAAAAAGGGCGCCTGCTGGCTGAAATTAAAGATATTGATCTTATCCGGATCCGGCGGGCCGGGTACAAACCGGTTATTGGGATCACCCTGTATAAACACATAATTTTTCTGGAAGGTCATGTACCATTTCCGTAAAAAATCATTGGCCTCGTAATTGCCCACGATCTTGGCAGCCAGGCCCTGGGTGATCTTATGCAGATTGATATCAAGCGTTGCGATCGTGTTCAGTTGCCGTTTCCTTGTTTTGATATACCGGTCGCCCATCACCTGGTCGATCACGCTCCAGGCCTGCCAGCTTCCCATGGGCGTCTGTACCGGGTAGTCGGTAATATGATCTGCCGGGCTTCCGTCGGCATTGATATAAAAGGGGTACAGTTTGGGCCAGTTAAAAGTTACCCGGTAGAAGTCGGATACATCATAGTCATCATCCGGGGAGAACGGCCAGTAGAATTTATCGGAGTTCTGCTGTGCCGCTGCAATGTTCATATTCAGCTTGATGTCGTCGGTGATCTTTGCAGTAATGTTCGAACGGAGATTGAATTTTTTATACCCCAGGTTTTCATAGGACCCGTTTTCACCGGTATAGCTGATCATGTTATAGTAATTCAGCTTCTCGCTTCCTCCAGAGATATCCAGGAGGTATTTTTGCACAGTGGGGTTGCGCCATACCCAGTCGTTCACATTATAATTCTTATCCCTGAAATAATTGAACTCTGTTTCCCCGTTGGGCAGCGGATCGTTTTTCTTGTTGTATTCATTATTGAACTCCACCACCCGGTTCTGGTAGATCAGTTCATCGGTGGCTGTTGTAAGATCGCTCAGCAATGTTCTTGTAGGGGTCGACCTTGAAAAAGAGGTCTGAAAATGCAGGGTAGGCTTCTGGGGCGTTCCCTTTTTTGTAGTAACCACCACTACGCCGTTGCCCGCCCTGGAACCATAAATGGAAGCCGTAGCCGCATCTTTTAATACGTTCAGCTGATCGATCTCGTTCGGGTCCAGCGCGTCAAATTCCGCCTTGCCTTTGATCACCCCGTCGATCACATACAGCGGCTCTCCGTTGGCACCACGGATACGGATGCTGGAACTGGCACCCGAAAGACCGGAGGTATTGGTGACCGTTACCCCCGGGGCACGGCCTGCGAGGGTATTGGACATATTAGCCGCAGGTATGTCCGTTAATTTTTTGGTACTGATACTGGTAACAGCACCCGTAAGGTTGGAACGTTTTTGTGCGCCATATCCCACGACCACCACTTCATCCAACGCTGCAGTGGCGGCCAGCAGCCGGATCTGCAGGGTGGTTTCATTGCCCACGGTCACTTCCTGCGGCTGGTATCCGATGACCGATATTTCCAGCACGTCACCCGCTGTTACGTTCATTTTAAAGGTACCATCCATCGCTGTGGCGGTGGCAGCTGATTTTCCTTTTATTTTAACCGTGGCACCGGCTAGGGGATTACCGGAGGAATCGGTCACTTTCCCTTCCACAGGCGGCGCCTGGACCAGTGACAGATAATGGTTGCCGGCAGCGGGTAGTGCCGCTTGTACTGTACTTACTTTCAATAACAGGCAGCACAGCAGAACCGGGAAGCCAAAAAGATACTTCTGGAGTCTTGTTTGCATAAGCTCTCGTAATTTTAAAGTTTAAAGAATGTGATTCAGATGAGCAAGTAAAAAAGGCAATTCAGGGCAATAGACAGGCAATGCGCTCTGCTGTATATACAGCGACGCTTTACATTCTCAGATAATTACTTTTATTCTCGGGTAGTTCCTTTTTTACTTCGGAATGATTGGAATTAAGTCTGATTTTTCAGGGTCATAGTGGGGTTCGGGGGTTTGTTAAAGAATAGCGAATAGCAGGACAAATGTTATCGAAAAAAATACACAAACAAAATTTTTTTCAGTATTTTTTAAAATAAAATTGACAAAAGATTATTATTTATATAATAAACAAGAATCTTTATTAAAAAATTTCATAAACAAGCTTCTGGCACTTTTCGCCCGGGAACAATAAACCGGAAATTAAATTTTATGGCTGCCGCAACAATTGATTAGTTTTAGTCCTGTACCAACAACAAGAAACGTATTGAAGCAATTTCCGCCGGGCATCAGGTTTAAATACCCCTGGAGAAAATACCAGCAACGGGTATTGAATGAACTTGAAGTTTATAAAAAAGACAACCACCTCCACATTGTAGCACCTCCGGGGTCCGGAAAAACAGTGCTGGGATTGCAGCTTTGCCTGGAGCTTCAGCAACCGGTGCTGATACTGGCCCCCACCCTTGCCATCAGGGACCAGTGGGCGGACCGGTTTTGTGAACTTTTTCTGCAACAGGCAACACTCCCGGACTGGATCTCATTTGATATCCGCAAGCCATCGCTGATGACGATCGTTACCTACCAGGGACTGCACGCGGCGTGCAGCAATTTTAAAGGTCCGTCAACCGAAGATCCCGATTCAGGGGCTGACACGGTTGAAACATCCGGCAGCGTCAACAACCCCAGTCTTGAATCCCTGCTTAAAAAGCTCCGCTCAGCTGGCATTAAAACCATAATCGCCGACGAAGCCCATCATCTGAAAAATGAATGGTGGCATACGCTTTTTGCAGTAAAGGACCGCCTGCAGCCGGTTGTCATCGGCCTGACGGCAACCCCGCCCTATGATGTCTCCTGGGCCGAATGGCAGCGGTATACATTAATGAACGGACCGGTGGACGCTGAGATCACCATTCCGGAACTGATACAGGAAGGTGATCTCTGCCCGCACCAGGATCATATCTTCTATACAGTTCCGACCACGGAAGAAAGCCGGGAACTGCACCAGTTCAAAGCCGAAGCAGAAAAGATAATGCAGTCGTTAAAAACAGACAGCGGATTGATCGCGGCAATAGAACAACATCCTGTCTGGACAGCACCCCTGTCCTGTCTGGAATGGATCTATGAAAACATGGAACAGTATATGGCCTTCCTGGTCTTTATGCAACACAATCAAAAAGAGATCCCGCAGGCACACAAGGAAATTACAGACAATCCCGGCTATCCGGTACCGGTACTGGATGAACGGTGGCTGGGCATACTCGTAAAGTGTTTCCTCTATGATCCGCATCCCGCTTCTAATGCTTTTAACCAGCAACGACGTCAACTGGAGGCGCACCTGAAAAAGGCAGGGATCCTCGAAAGGAAAGAGATCAGCTTTACAGAAAACAGCCGTATCAATGCCCTCCTTGCTTCCTGTATCAATAAACTAAAAGCTATTGAACAGATCGTTTCATTCGAATACAAACAGGCAGGACCGGGAACGCGCTGCGTCATCTTATCGGATTATATCCGAAAGGAATTTTTAGCCGCAGAAAAAGAAAATAATACCCCCATCAATAAGCTGGGAGTTGTACCCGTTTTTGAAACACTCAGGAGATCAAACAACAATAATAAAAAACTGGGGGTGTTGACCGGTTCCCTTGTGATTATCCCGCAAACAGCACTTCCCCTGCTGAATGCGATCGCTTCACCGGGTTCCTTTTCAACCACACCACTGAGTTATGACACCCGCTACCTGTTACTTACCATAACGGCAGGCAGCAGGCAAAGCGCTGTCTCACTCGTTACCCATCTTTTTCAACGCGGGGCCATCGAGGTACTGACAGGTACAAAATCGTTGCTGGGTGAAGGTTGGGACGCACCGGAGATCAACACACTGGTACTGGCAAGTACGGTCGGTTCCTTTGTACTTTCCAACCAGATGCGGGGACGTGCCATCCGCGCCGTTCGCACCGATCCCGGAAAAACCGCTAACATCTGGCATCTTGCCTGCGTGTACCCCGCGCTGCAAAACGGGGGAAGCGATTACCAGGCCGTAGCCCGCCGCCTAAAAGGATTTGCAGGCATTAGTTCCGGCGAACCACCCATTATCGAGAATGGTATCGCAAGGCTGGACCCACCTGCAGACCTGACAGATGCATCACTGCTTGATGTACACACTCAAAAAAGCTTTGCCCGTGCACAGGAAAGAAGGATACTGAAAGAACGATGGACAGCAGCAATTGCAAAAGGCAGTCAGCTCACAGACGCATTAAAAATTCCGTTCAAAGAAAAAAGACCCTACGAGCAAACGCAAAAACTTTACCTGTTCCGCACCATCAGAAATTTATTTTTTCTGATCGCGCTGGCTTTTGTGCATTTTTTACAGGATGCACTGATCGCCTATCTAAAGCTGTTCAAAGCCGTCCATTCAGGTGCAGGGCTCACGCTTTTTATTTCTATCTTTTCGCTGGGGGGGATCGTCATTTTCGGTGGCGCCACATTTAAAGCGTTTAAGATCTATATAAAATACCGGGACATTGCCCTGGATCTCAAACATATCGGAGATGCACTGCTCAATACCCTGATTTACACAGGAGCCATTAAGTCGCCGGAAGAAAAACTCAGGGTAGTTGCCACAAAAGAAAAAGCCGGCGCCGTTTTCTGTCACCTGGAGGGCGCTACCTCGCTGGAGCGTTCCGTCTTCATGGATGCGCTTTTTGAATTGGTGGACCCGGTTACAAATCCGCGTTACATCATCATCCGTAAAAGCAGGTTGTTCTTCTTTGTAACCCAGGAGGATTATCATGCCGTTCCCCGCCTGCTTGGCAGGCACCAGCACGCTGCCGGCTATTTCAGAAAACAATGGCAAACACAGGTAGGCCGCTGTGAACTTGTTTACACAAGAACACAGGAAGGCCGTAAACTCCTTTTGTATGCCCGGTTAAAGTCGCTGGCCGCCGTGCTGGAAAACAAACCGGAACATACCAGCAAATGGATCTGATTTTTACAGCTCATTTTTTTACTGCTAAAAAAATCTTCTGTAAAATTTGGCGGTCTCGGTAAATAGTCTATACTTTTGCCATAGTTCTTGAAAATATTCTTATCCAGAAAGACCGAGGGACTTGACCCGATGACGTCTTGGCAACCTCCGCATTGCGCGGGAAGGTGCCACCTTCAACCACACTTGTGGAAAGATAAGTTAGAAAAAGCTTTTTCATTATTTACAAAATAACTGAATGCGCTTCTGACTTGTCGGGAGCGCATTTTTTTTGCTCCCGGCATCATTGTCGTTCGTTTTTCCGGATGGATTTTCAGGTGTATTCTTCACAGTTAAAAAAAACAAAAAATGAAAGAGCAAACAAAGATCCTGCACAGCATTCCGGTAGATGAACTGACCGGAGCCATCTCCACTCCCATTTACCAGACCTCCACTTTTGTACAGGAAGCGCCCGGTGTACACCGCGGATACGATTATTCCCGCACCAATAATCCGACACGTGCCGCATTGGAAAAACTGATCGCCACCCTGGAAGGCGGCAGCAACGGGTTCGCCTTTGCAAGCGGCCTGGCGGCAATTGACGCTGTTGTAAAACTATTGAATGCGGGGGATGAGATACTCGCAGTGGATGATATATACGGCGGTGCCTTCCGGCTGTTCACCCATATCTATCAAAAATTCGGCATCCGGGTGAATTATACCGACACCACCGATACCGAGCAGGTAGCAAAAGCCATTACACCCAAAACAAAACTGATCTGGATCGAAACGCCCACCAACCCTACATTAAAGATCTCCGACATCCCCGCCATTGCCACACTTGCGGCAGCCCGTAATATCCTGCTTTGTGTAGACAACACCTTTGCCTCTCCTGCTGCGCAAAAGCCACTGGAACTGGGCGCCGACATCGTGGTGCACAGCGCTACCAAATACCTCGCCGGCCACAGCGATGTTATTGCAGGTCTTGTGGTTACAAAAACCGCTGAACTGGGCCACCAGGTCAAATTCATACAGAACGCTTCCGGTGCCATACTGGGCCCTTTCGACAGCTGGCTTACTATCCGCGGCATCGAAACACTCTCTCTCCGCATTATACAACATTCGAAAAGCGCACAGGCCGTTGCCGAATTTCTGAAAACACAGGAGCTTGTCAGAAACGTTTATTATCCCGGGCTCACGACCCATCACAATTACACTGTTGCAAAACGGCAGCAGAAATACTTTGGAGGCATCGTCAGTTTTGACCTCCAGGTGGATGAACAGGAACCGGCAACACAGCTTACAAAGGCCACGCAGTATTTTCAGCTGGCAGAAAGCCTGGGGGGTGTTAAAAGCCTGATCTGTTTACCCAGTGAAATGACCCATAAATCGATCCCCGCCGGGATCCGCCGCCAGGCGGGCGTTACAGACAGTCTCATACGGCTCTCTGTAGGACTGGAAGACCCCGAAGACCTGATCCAGGATCTGAAAAGAGCGTTGCGCATTGCAGCGGGAAAACTGGTAACCCGTACATGGTAACAATAACTAAACTGTATCAAAAGGCGGAATTATGAGAATAATGTCAGGCTCCACTTATAGATTCCGAACAAAATCCGATAGCTATCGGATCAGGACGACATCTTGGTAGCGACAAGCTATAAGAAACACCTTTTGATACAGTCTTCTTAATTCTTTAATAGACACTCGCTGTATCAAGTGTTGCAACAGCATCAGCGGAAAGCTGCAAACGCACCGCATCTGTCATACTTTGCATCTGGCCCACACTGGTGGCACTTACAATAGGTGCCGCTACTGACGTGCGTGCCAGCAGCCAGGCCAGCGCCACCGCCGCAGGAGTGGTATGATATTCACCGGCCACACCATCAAGGGCAGCCAAGATCTTTTTTCCGCGCGCATCCAGCATCTTCTTCACTCCCGCTCCCCTGGCGCCTTTTGAGAAATCATTTTCATTGCGGTATTTCCCGGTTAAAAACCCGCTGGCCAGTGAGTAGTATGTGATCACACCCAGTCCGTGCGCCACAGCGATCGGCTCATACCGGGTTTCGTATGATTCGCGGTGGTACAGGTTGTATTCCGGCTGCAGTGTCTGATACACCGGCAAACCGTGCTCCGCTGAAGCACTGAAAGAAGCTTCCAGTCGTAAAGGCGATAAATTGGAAGCACCGATCCACCGCACTTTTCCCGCCTTGATAAGCTGTTCATAGGCTTCAAGTGTTTCATCCACCGGAACCGTCTCGTTGTCAAAATGTGTCTGGTACAGATCGATGGTTTCGATCTGCAGTCGTTTTAATGAAAGCTCCACCTGCCTGAGGATATATGCTTTTGAAGTATCCGGCTGCGGCTGGTCTGTCGTGCTGCCACCTACTTTTGTAGCAATAAGCACTTCATTCCGCTTCCCCGTTTTCTTCAGCCAGTTACCGATGATCGTTTCCGACTCGCCGCCTTCATTTCCCGGCGCCCAGTACGAATACTGGTTGGCCGTATCGATCATATTGAATCCTTCGCCAACAAAATGATCCAGCAATTGAAACGATGTGGTCTCATCCGCTGTCCAGCCAAACACGTTTCCTCCGAAAACAACAGGCGCGATCTGCAGATCGGTATGCCCCAGTGTTACTTTATTCATATTCTGTTATTTTATGCTTACTAAACAGTTCCCGGTAAATGATTGTTCAGCAGCCGGCGGCGCGGGTACTTCGGACCGGCATATTCCCGCACGGGTCAGCGGCCGTAAACCTGTAGTACCACTGCATTTGAGGCATTTCGCTGGCTGCAAACAAAAGCTGCTATTTAACAAATTTTAAAGCCCTCGAAAAGAACGGCACCCACACCTTTTGTCTCCTTTCACTGTATTGCAGTTAAACATGAGGCAGATAAACCGGCTATGTGTTATATTTGTAACCATACTCAGTTTAAACCAGTATAACATGAACAAATCTGCCATAAACCCCATGCCGGATTATTTTGACCGATATATCAACCAGGTTGCGGATGACCTGGAATTAATTCCGGCCATACAGAAAAGCATCCTGGATGTGTACCAGCTGGATAAGGACAAAGTAGATGCATTGGGCGACCAGGTGTATGCGCCGGGAAAATGGACGATCAAACAGATATTGCTGCATATAGCAGATACAGAACGGATCTTCATCTACCGCGCCCTGCGTTTTGCAAGAAAGGACGGTACAAAGCTGCAATCATTTGATGAGAATTTATTTGCAGATGAATCCAATGCCAGTGAACGCACGCTGGAATCCCTACTGGAAGAGCTGGTGGCCGTCCGCCAGGGTACACTGGCTTTTTATAAGAACCTGGATGAAGCGCAGCTGCTTTCAGTAGGTCAGAACTATAATACACAAATGTCTGTGCTCGCTATCGGGTTTACCATCGTGGGCCATCAGACACATCATTTTAAAATAATTGAGGACCGGTACTTTCCCTTGCTGAACGCGCAATAAATGAACTTCTATTTCCGGCTGCAGCTCCGGTTGCTCAACCGTCATATAAAGGATTTTGGTATGGCGCCCCTGTGGGGATGGCTGCTGGGGCTTGCAGGATTTACGGCCTGCTCCTGGCTGCTTTTTTCAAGAACCAGGTTTGCCATTTACCTGTATCTCTTTTTTGCAGCTTCATTATTGATTCAGCTCAGCAATACGACACGCACTAATTTTTTAAGTCTTACTTTTCCCCGCAGAACCGTTCGGCGGATCCGGATGGCAGAGAATGGCCTCCTGATGCTGCCCTTTCTGCTTTTTCTCTTATTGAAGCACTATGCCCTGGTGGCACTGGGAATGATACCGG
Source organism: Niabella beijingensis (assembly GCF_020034665.1). Classification (NCBI taxonomy): domain Bacteria; kingdom Pseudomonadati; phylum Bacteroidota; class Chitinophagia; order Chitinophagales; family Chitinophagaceae; genus Niabella; species Niabella beijingensis. Next base: position 798,262 of record NZ_JAIQDI010000001.1, read on the forward strand.
TGACGCTGCTGATGGCCTTTACGGATCATTCCCTGCGCATGAACACGACCATTCCCACTCCTTTTGGAAAACAGCCCTTTGAATTCCTTACGGGCTTCCGGCAATCACTGCTTTTTATTCTTGGTGCATATATCCTTATGGGCATCGGTATCTTTGTCGGCAATGTCAACCTCGGCCTGTTTGCAGCGGGTGCCAACCTTTTGATCATCCTGTCTTTTTACTCCAGGCCCGAGCCCCTGTTTTATGTATGGAATATGGCTTGCACACCGGCCGGCTTTTTAAGGAATAAAATAAAGACCGCGCTCCTGCACACCACCATTCTTATTATCCTCCCGCTGACGGCCTTCCTGCTCGCCTTTCCCGAAAAATGGTGGGCAATTATTGGTATGCAATTGCTGGGCTACCTGTATGTGGTTCAGATCCTGCTGGTAAAATATGTAGCCTACCCGGATGAGATCAGCCTGGTGCAGGTGCTCCTGTTTGCCGGCAGCATTTTATTTCCACCGCTGTTGCTGGGTTTGATCCCTTATTATTATTCCAGATCTGTTAACCGGTTAACCCTGTACCTTCATGATTAAGATAACAGCACTTTCCAAGCGTTTCGGGAGCCACCAGGTACTAAAGGAGCTGTCGGTTACTTTTAATACCGGCAGCGTATATGGTATTGTGGGGGAGAACGGGGCGGGAAAGACCACCCTTTTCAACTGCATTGCAGGTATTGAAACGTTTGAGGGTCATATCGAAGCGGCACAAAAGCCGTTAAAAAACTACCTCGGACTGTTGCAGACAGAACCCTTTTTCTTTTCAAAGATCACGGGGAAAGAATACCTCCAGCTGCTCTGTAATGCGCGGAACAAGCCATTGGAACACCTGGAACAGCGCAATGTTTTTGATCTTCCCCTGAACCAGTACGCCTCCACCTATTCTACCGGGATGAAAAAGAAACTGGCGCTGCTGGCCATCCTGATGCAGGAAAACGATTATTATATTTTGGATGAACCTTTCAACGGGGTAGACATACAAAGCAACCTGCTGATCACCGCAATCATCCAGCAGCTCAAACAGCTGGGGAAAACGGTGCTGATCTCCTCCCATATCTTTTCCACCCTTCAGGATACCTGTGATGCCATCCTTCTGCTACAAAACGGCAGTTTTACAAAGACCGTTTTCAAAGCCGACTTCGAGCTGCTTGAAGAAGAAATGAAACAAGGCTCCATCGGGGATAAAATCGAACGGATGCACCTGAGGTAAGCCACTTTTCACCAATTGGTGATTAATTAACCTGAGTCAAGCAGTTTTTGATTAAAAAAACGGATTTTTGCTTCAGAAATCGCACCCAAGTAACTGCTTTAAAGGGCATTGAATATACCATTATTCCGACATAAAAGATTGTCGACCTATCAAAGACAGCCGGGGTGTTCATCTGAACACTCTTTTTTTTCCCGAAATGCACACCGGAATAGCGCAAGAATCGTATTTCCATTTCAACAAATAGCGATCATCTTTGTGTTATAATATTAAGCGGTTATGAACACACAGGAAAACATAAACTTTAACAAAGTGGCAGCGGCCATCGAATACATCCGCACCCACTTCAGGGAGCAACCCGGTTTGGAGGCGATCGCAAAAGCAACGCATACCAGCCCTTATCACTTCCAGCGCATTTTTACAGATTGGGCCGGCACCAGTCCGAAAAAATTCCTTCAATACATCAGTATCGAGCATGCCAAAGAAGTTTTAAAAACCAACCATGCCTCTGTTGCAGACGCAGCATTTGATACCGGCCTCTCCGGAACCAGCCGGCTGCATGATCTCTTTATCAATATCGAAGGCATGACTCCCGCGGAATACAGGAACGGCGGCAAAAACCTGAGCATCAACTACAGTTTTGCGGAGAGTCTTTTCGGGAACCTGCTGGTGGCCTCCACCTCCAAGGGCATTTGTTATATGGCCTTCTACAAGGACGAAGAGATTGCACTGCAGGAGCTCCGGCAAAAGTTTCCCAATGCACGGTTCCAGCAGCGGCTTGACTTGTTACAGCAAAATGCCTTATTCATTTTTCAGAACAGTAAAGAGCCCCTGCAACAGATAAAACTGCATTTAAAAGGAACCGATTTCCAGCTCAAGGTATGGGAGAGCCTGTTGAAGATTCCCATGGGCCAGCTTACCACCTATGGCCACCTCGCAGCGCAGATCGGCCGTCCCGCCGCATCGCGTGCCGTCGGTACGGCTATCGGCAGCAACCCCGTGGCCTATCTGATCCCCTGCCACCGGGTCATCCAGTCAACCGGTAAAATAAGCGGATATATGTGGGGCACCACGCGGAAAATGGCCATCATCGGCTGGGAGCAGGCGCAGAACGCTGTTATAACACAGGAACCTGTTATTTAATACTTCAGTATGACAAATCTTTTGCCGTATGACGGCATTGCTCAATACTACGGTCCTGTGCTCACACGACCGGATGCAGACCGGTACCTGGATCAGTTGCTGACCACCATTTCCTGGAAGCATGATGAGGCCGTCATTTTTGGAAAAAAGATCATCACAAAAAGAAAAGTGGCCTGGTATGGCAATAAAGCATTCGACTATACTTACTCAAATACAACCAGGCGGGCATTGCCCTGGACACAGGAACTACTGGCGCTGAAGGCGATCTGTGAGACCCGGACGGGAGTAACCTATAACTCCTGTTTGCTGAATCTTTACCATACCGGCGACGAAGGTATGGCCTGGCACAGCGATGCAGAACGTGAATTAAAGAAAAACGGCGCCATCGCGTCGTTAAGTCTCGGGGCCGAACGCAAATTTGCTTTTAGACACAAGACCGATGGTACAAAAGTAGAATGCCTGCTGGAACACGGAAGCCTCCTGGTAATGAAAGGCACCACTCAAACCTTTTGGCTGCACCGGCTGCCACCTACCAGAAAAGTGCAGGCGCCACGTGTCAACCTCACATTCCGGACGATCGGTGAAGAGCAGTAAGGGAAAAGTGAAAAAGCAAGGGAGAGCCGCTCTTGTGCTGTTTGAAAAATCCGGCAGTTTTTTACATGCACCTCTTTGGATACTTATTTACGATCTTTCTTCCAAAGAAACGATCCGCGCCGGTTGCAGGCCCATAAAATAAGCTGGTGTATTCCCCTACTTCTCACATCTCAATTCTCCATTCTCAAATCCCGATACTCATTTCTCATAAAAAAAGCCCTCCTGACCGAATCAGGAAGGCCTCTCTAACAAAATAAACAAAAACAAATCACCAGATCTTCGCCCGTTCATTTTCGGGTTTATACATTTTATTACCCGGCTGTACATTGAATGCCTTATACCAGGGTTCAAAATTGGTCAGTGGTCCGTTGGCCCTCCATTCGGCCGGAGAATGCGGATCGATTTTGATCAGTTGCCGGGCCCTTTCGGGAGTTGATTTCCCTCTCCATACCTGCGCCCAGCTCAGGAAAAAACGCTGATCGGGTGTAAACCCGTCGATCAGCTCATTGCCCTGTCCCTGCTTTGTTTTTTTAAAGGCATCATACGCAATGGTGATACCGCCGAGGTCGGCAATATTTTCGCCCAGTGTAAGTGCCCCATTCACGTGTATGGAGTCCAGCACGGTGTACCCGTTAAATTGCGCCTCCACCATTTTTGTCTTTGCCTTGAATTTGACAGCATCCTCCGGTGTCCACCAGTTCTTCAGATTGCCATCCGCAGCATACTGTGCGCCCTGGTCGTCGAAGCCATGCGTCATTTCATGACCGATCACGGCCCCGATACCACCATAGTTCACCGCATCGTCCGCTCCAAAATCAAAGAAAGGGAATTGCAGGATCGCCGCAGGGAAAACGATCTCGTTAAATGCCGGGTTGTAATAGGCGTTTACGGTATTCGGCGTCATGCCCCATTCGGTGCGGTCTACCGGCTTGCCCAGTTTTGAAAGATTCCGTTTGTATTCAAAGGCCGCAGCGTTCATCACATTCTGTGCATAATTACCGGAAGCTATTTCCAGCCCGGAATAATCTTTCCATTTGTCGGGATAACCGATCTTCTTCATAAAGGCGGCCAGCTTGGCTTCTGCCTTTTGTTTGGTAACATCGCTCATCCAGTCCAGGTTCTTGATACGGCTGCTGAATGCGTCCTGCAGGTTCTGTACCAGTTCCATCATCTTGGCCTTTGCCTCCGGTTTAAAATAGCGGTCCACATAAAGCTTACCCAGCTGTTCACCGATCGCATTATTGATCACCTGCATCACGCGCTCCCAGCGGGGCTCAGGCTGCTTCTGACCGCTCAGTGTTTTCTTATAAAAATCAAAACGGGCCTCTTCAAAATCTTTTCCCAGATACGGAGCCATATCCGAAAGCAGGTTATAGGTAAGATAGGCCTTCCATACATCCAGCGGCGTTGCGGTAAGCTGTGCCGAAACGGCTTTATAATATTGAGGCACATTCACCAGCAGGGTATCCTGCCCGTTGATGCCTATTTTTTCAAAGACTGTCTTCCACGGAAGATTGGGTGTTTGTTTGGTAAATGCTTCCAGACTGAATTTATTGTACATCCGTTGCGGATCGCGCATTTCCTTTGGATACAGGGAAGCTGCTGCCAACCGGTTCTCCAGTTCAAAGATAGCTGCGGCATCCTTACCGGCAGCGGCGGTATCCTGTCCTCCCAGACTCAGTATTTTTGCAATGTAATTTTTGTAGGCAAGCCGGTTCTTTTCAGCATTGGCATCCTTATCCGTATAATAATCTTTCGACGGAAGGCCCAGTCCTCCCTGCATAAATTGTATGATATTCTGATTCACATTCTTATCATCCGGCCCGATAAAATGGGGCAATACGGTTTGCAGGCCGTTCTTACCATTTTCAATGATCACGTCCAGCAGCTGCTGCGGAGAAGAGATGGCCTTTATCGCGTCCAGTTGTTGTTTCAATACCGTAACACCCGCCTTATCAATGGCCGCCGTATCCATTCCGCTTTTATAGAATGCAGCTACATTGAACTGTAGAGTTCCCGGTGCTGCCTCCTCTTTTGCCACATCATCCAGCAATGTATGAACCGATTTATTGGTCTTATCGCGCAATTCGTCAAAGCTTCCCCACCGCGTCTTGTCGCCCGGTATGGCCGTGTTCCGCACCCAGGTGCCGTTGGCATACAGAAAAAAATCATCTCCCGGTTTTATGGTGGTGTCCATATTGGCCCTGCTCAGGTAAACAGTTGGTCCTTCTGTGGTTTGCGCTTCCGGCTGCTTGCCGGGAGTGACCCCGCATCCCACTGCTCCGGTGGCAGCTACAGCTCCGGCTAGCAAAAGCTTTTTGTATTGCATTTTTCTTTTATTTATCCGTCAAAGGTAATCATCTGCCGTGTTGATGGTTGAAATTTTATATAAACGGTAACAGGTTGCGGCCCCACATTAATCGGAACTCCGGAAGCCAATACAGTGACTGTCAACCTGCTATAGATCAGTTTGGCAAGGATAAAACCGGGTCTGGTCCACAGGCATCCGGTGTGCAGACCCGCCGGGAAAAACCGCACCGGGCAACTACTGTACACCTGCACCTGTTGGTGGTGGAACATTAATTGCTTAATCCGGGTTAAGTTATTTTTAAACCTGTACATTATACGCAATCAATGCTTATATTGGTACAAACTTTGTTTCCCTAAACCTGCGTTTCGCGATTAAGAAATACCCTTTTTAATCAGCCCCGGAATGCATCAGTATTTATAAATACGCCTATTATTCTAAGCTCTTTAAACAGGTTTCACGATTTATTCCATAACCGACAAAAAACTTATTTATGGCTCAGCTCACCCAGCCCGTGTTCAGCATCAACGGGAAACCCCTTGCTCAATTCACGTCCTTTTCGCTTCACCAGACCATCTTTGACCATCACCGTTTTTCACTCACCTGTCCTGCGCAAACCATCGATGGGAAAGGCGGTATCTTCAGTGCGTCAAAAGACATGGTGGGCGCCACATTCGGCGCCCGCATCGCCAGCATCGGCGCAAAAGGGGCAGTGCTGTTCAACGGCATTGTAACCAGTGTGGAAACCGCCCGTTTTACCGGGCATCATGGCGATGTGATCATCAGCGGCTACAGTCCCACTATCGTTATGGACAGCGGTCCGCACTGCAAAAGCTGGGAAAAGAAAGCCGTAAAGAATATTGCCCAGGAGGTGCTTAAATTTTTCCCCCAGAATTTACTGGAACCCAAGATACAGCCGCTCTATGGCGAAACGCTGGCTTATACCGTTCAATATAAAGAAACCGCCTGGCAGTTTTTAAAGCGCCTGACCAGCACTTTTGGTGAATGGCTGTATTGGGACGGCAGGAACCTGGTAGTGGGTCAGCCCGGCGGTAACAAAACAGCAGATCTCGTATACGGCAGCAATCTCAACAGCTTTAATATATCCCTGCAGGCCCGCCCCACACAGATGCAGATGATGGCCTGGGATTATATGAACAGTGAAGTGTACACCAGTCAGCCCAGCGGTATCGAACAGAAGGCCGGACTGAACCCATGGGGGGAACAGGTTTATAAAGCCGGGCAGGCAGTTTATGCCACACAGCCAAAGCTCTGGAACAACCAGTTCCTCACCAATAAAAAACAACAGGAGGACGTACTTAATATCCGCAGTGCCATGGCAAGCAGCCGTATTGTACGCTTTAGCGGGCAAAGCGGCCACCCGGGGGTAACCGTGGGGAGCACGGTTGAGGTAAAAGGCAACAATGTGTTCAGCAGCCAGTCGGAGGGTTATGGCGACTACCTCATCACTGCTGTGAACCATTATGTGGATGCACAGGGCAATTATGAAAACGATTTTTCCGCAGTTCCATCCACTATTAAGGTCCCTCCTATCGAGCAATTTGTCGACCCCAACTGTGAAACGCAGAGCGCCATTGTTACAGACAATAATGACTTTAACGGGCTGGGCCGTGTGCGGGTCAAATTCCACTGGATGAATGGCGCTGAAAAGAGCCCGTGGATCCGCGTTACCACACCCCATGCAGGCGGTGGCAAAGGGATGTTTTTGATACCGGAGGTGGGTGAGGAAGTGATCGTGGGTTTTGAAGGGGACAGTGCTACCAAGCCTTATGTAATTGGAGCCGTTTACCATGGCCAGGCCAAGAACAGTTTTGGCAATGCCGGCAACGATGTAAAGGCCTTACAAAGCCGTAGCGGCAGTAAACTGATCTTGAACGACCAGGACAGCAGCGCATTCCTGGGGTCTGGCGGCGGCGGCGGCGGCGTGATGATGGATGGCAAAGGTAAAATGGCGCATACGAGCGACAAGGAGATCTCCCTTACCTGTGGTCTAAGTTCTATAACGTTAAAAGAAGATGGCACGATTACCGTGAGTGGTAAAAACATCATTAATATAGCAACAGTGGATCTTGTTTCTTCTGCTGAAAATAATATGACCCTGGCAGCAAACAATGAGATGACCGCTGCCGGAACTGTAAAAGCATCATTTGTATCTACAGAAACATTGGTGGGCGGCACAGCCGATCTGACATTATCAGCTCCCAAACTGGCTGCCCTTGCTGCCAGTGAAATGAAGATGAACGCCGGCAAAATGGACTTATCATCAAGCGGGAATGTTGGTGTAACAGGAGCTATTGTAAAATTGAACGCATAATGCAGCAGACACCAATGAGTAACTCTTCAACATCAGTAGCGCAGGAGTTTTACAAGATACGCGAGGCCTGGGAGCAGGTCTCCAAACGTAAACACTGGAAGCTGGCAGTATGGGTGGCGCAATACCAGGATATAGACATCATTGATAAATTTATAGAAACAGAACGCCTGGCAATCGGGGTATTTGAAAACGATATCTTCTTTCGTTTTGAAACAGCCTTCAAAGGAGATCATCAGGGTTTTGAAGAAGCCCTGTGGAAAGAATACCAATCCTGGTTCAACCCTCCGGTACCAGAAAAAGATGTGCTGCTGGCTTTAAGGAATGACGGCGTTCTGGATCCAATATTTGAACCCCGGTTTAATACAGAAAGCGGCTTCAGCGGCCTGTTGAAAGAACTGCTGCGGTTGCGGGAGCATCTTGAAGGGTTTGAAGAAACCTTTTTCTGCTTATACTTCCCTACTGCAAAGCAACACCAGTTTATGCTGGGCAGTTGGCTGGCAGCGAAATTAAAAAAAGACATTCCACCCTTTATAAGACTGGTTACCATTGACCATGCCGCTGACAGAAACATACATACAGGAAAAAATAACCTTATTGTAGAGCTGGAACCAAAGCTGGACATGATGGGAGCGATCAATAACGAAATGGATAAAGGCGGTGGCAGCAGCGAAATGGTCAGCCCGGAAGCCCGTTTAACCAAGCAGATCCGGGTAGTGATGGATACAATTTTAAAAAAGGACAGATCACTTAGCGACAGGGAAGTGAAAAAGATGCTGGACCTGGCAAAAGAAACCGGCAATCCCTCTACCTATATTTCGTCCCTGCTGGTAGCATCGCAGGTGCATTATAATATTAAAGATCACGACCAGGCTGCCCGGTATGCAGACGATGCCATTGGAAGATCGGAAGCAGTAATGGAAAAAGGCGATGCCACCGGGTATCATTGCTGGAAAGCCTGCATGATGCTAAAGGGTGCCCTGCTTTCAGCAAAGAGAAAATGGGAAACAGCGATTACCGTTTATGAAAAAATGGCTGTAACGGCGTTAAAGTACAGCGATGTGTTTTTTGTAATGGAGGGGCATCGCATCAGCGGTCATCTTTATTATTTAAGAGGGCGGCACGAGCCGGCGTTTGAGCACTCGCTGCTTGCACTGGTGGCTGGGAGTAATTTAACACAGGAGGTCATCCGCCAATCTACTTTTCTGCATGCAGCACATCTGGCTGTTTTTCTGGGTGAAAAAGTACGCCCCAAAGACGATCTAAAAGCGCTGGAAGAACAGCTGGCAATATGGATCGGGCCGGACTGGGCCGAATTGATATCAGGAACGGAGTTTGAAAAAAGTACGGCAAAACCGAGGTCCCGTTTTTTACCCACGGTACCATTTAAATAAGTGTACTCTTAACCTTATTGAAAAAATGAAAACTATTTAACAATGGCAGCAACAGGATCAGCACCCAGTAAGGGATTCGGAGAACTCTTTGGCGATGCCAAAGGCAAGCTGGACGATTTACAGGCCGGCCTTGCAAGTATCCTGCCTTCCATGCCAGGCATGTCTGCCGGAAAATATTTTGACCTGGCAATCGGGATCGATTTTGAACAGACCATCATGCCTCCCTGTCCGGTATTTCCCGTACCCCATGTAGGCCTGATCTTTGATATTTTTGGCGCCATCATGAGCGCCATTGCCTCGGCGCTGCCCACACCACCTGAACCTCCTGAAGGCGAAGAAGCACCGGTAACCGTATTAAGTGTTTGTACGGCTATTATAAATGCATTGAAACCTTCTGTACAGGTGCACGGACGCTGGATTAACAATGCCGGCACCCCGGTAATGCACCTTCCGGCAATGTTTCTGCATCTGCTTCCTTTGGCAGTACCTACCTCTTCTTCTGAAATGTGGATGGGCAGCAGTACAGTGCTGGCAGACGGCGGCCCCTTTTCCACCCAGTTCCATCCTTCCCTGTCCTGCAACCTGGTAGGCTTTCCGAGCTTACCCCGGATGAATAAAACACCACGCCCGGTTTTGGATCTTATGTTGCCCACTTCTTTACTGCTCGCCATTATAAGCAGCGGCAAACCGGTAGTGGTAGGCGGGCCACCCACCATTGACCTGTTCCAGTTATTTTTTAAAATGGGGTTACAGGCGCTGATGAAAAAGGTCAAGATCAAAAAGATCGATGCGCTTGGGAATAAGTTCCAGAAAAAGATCGACGATATCGCAAAGACCAATCCAAAGCTGGCCGCAGCGCTGCAACCGATTAAATGTAAAAATTTTGGAGAGCCGGTAGATGCCGCTACAGGAAGGGTGATCCATAATAACGTGGACTTTGAGCTGCCGGGCCCCATTCCCCTGGTGTGGGAGCGTACCTATTACAGTGATGCGGAAGTAGAGACCTCGCTGGGTTATAACTGGCACCACGGTTATAATATGGGCCTGCGCGATGTAGGTAACGGTTTTACACTGCGCCTGCGCGATGGGCGGGAAGCCGCGATGCCTTACCTGCAAACCGGTGAAATCTTTTATCATCGTATCGAACATTTATTTTTTGAACGGGATACAGACGGATATTTTATAACGGACAGCAGTAAGCTGGTTTACCGCTTTAACGGTAAACAGAACCGGGAGGGCTTCGGCATGTTGTCATCCATAACCGATCCGCAGGGTTTTGCCATCTTATTTCATTACGACTACAGGGGAGCGCTTATTGAAATAATTGACAGTTGCAGCCGCCGTTTAACAGTGGAGCACGATGAAAAAGGCCATGTTACTGCAATACATACCCTTGCCAATGGCAAACAACTGAATTTTATACAATACCATTACGATGCCCTGGGAAATATGACCCGTACTGAAGATGTGATGGGCGCCGTTAAGCATTTTGAGTATGATGATCATTTACTGGTAAAGCTTACCAACCAAAGCAATCACAGTTTTTACTGGGAGTATGAAGGCCGGGGCGACGATGCCCGTTGTATTCATACCTGGGGGGATGGCGGCACACTGGAGTACTGGACGGAATACCAGCAAAATGATGATGGCAGCGGCACTACCATTACCCGCAATAGCCTGGGCCATGCCACTGAATACCATTACGATAACAGTAAGCTTATTTTTAAAATCATTGATGCGAATGGCGGTATTACCCGCCAGGCTTATAATCCGCTGCAGGACCTGGAAGTGGTGGTAAATCCGGAAGGAGGCTCCGTCAGGTATGCATACAATGCCTATGGGAAAATAGTACGTATTACAAATGAGAATGATGAGTCCAGCGACTATAATTACGATGACCGTCTTAACCTTGTTTACGCCGGCAGTCCGGGAGGCAGGAGCCTGAGCTGGGCATACGATAAGCAAAACCGGCTGATAAGCCGTACCGGCGCCGGTGGTAATACCGTTTACTACGTGTATGAAGATAAACAGCTGCGATGGATCAAAGACAATAAAGGGCGGAAGTTTGAATTGCAATACGATAATCAATACAACCTTAGCCGGCTCCGCTACCCTAACGGGCTGCAGCAGATTTGGGAATACGACGACCTGAGCAATCCAACGTACCATATGGATGTACGGGGAAACAGCACCCATTTTAAATACAATGATGCAGGCCTGGTAACAGAACTAAAAGAGCCTGATGGCAATGTACATCATTTTGACTATGACAGGGCCGGTAACCTGGTGCAGGCAAAAGGCATCGGCCACCAGGTTCAGTTTGAGTACGGTCCACTGGGTATCTTAAGAAAACGGACGCAGAACAACCGCTCCGTACAATTTAACTACGACACGGAACTGCAATTGAAAAGCATTGCCAATGAGGGCGGCGAACTGTATAAGTTTGGACTGGATCCTATGGGCAATGTGGTAAATGAATGGGGCTTTGACGGACTGCACCGCCGCTATATCCGCGATGGGAACGGTCAGGTAACAAGAGTATTGCGCCCGGATGAGCGCTGGACCACTTATGCTTATGACGGAACAGGCAATGTTGTACAGGAAACACACAGCGATGGCAGCATGGCTGCCTATAAATACAATGCAGACAGCCTGCTAACCGAAGCCATCAATGAAAACGCGCATATCCGGGTCGAACGGGACAAAGCCGGTCGCGTGGTAAAGGAAATACAGGATGGTTACGAGGTAATAAAAAGCTACACTAAGGAAGGTAGCTGCATTTATACCGGCAGCAGCCTGGGCGCCGTAATTGAAATGGAATACGATGAGTGGGGAATGCTTACACAAATAAGCGGTACCCGCAGCGCGGACGCCGCTGCCGGGCCCAAACCCCAACCCACCGAGGTCGATCAGAAAATAAAAGAGATCAATGCCGTCATCAGCCGGGTTACAGGACGTGCGCCGGCAGCGGAAGCATCCGGCCCCCAACAGGAATCCACTGCGTGGAAGGCGCTCTTTCAGCGGGACGATACGGGGCTGGAACTGCACCGCCAGCTTTCCGGTAATGTGGAAGTAAAAACCGAGCGCGACCGGCTGGGCCGTGTAACCCGCCGCAGCATTGGCGCTAAAAATATAGAACAAAGTCGTACCCGGTACGACTGGGGCATGGGCAATAAGCTTCATAAACTGGTAGACGAGCTGACAAAAGCACAGGCCAATTTTGAATACGATGCCTTTGACAGCCTCATCAGCGCTTCCTATGAAAGCAAAAGCGGCGCCACTGAAACCATTTACCGGGTACCGGATAAAATAGGGAACCTGTTCAAGACCCGCAACCGAAGCGACCGGAAATACAGCAAGGGCGGGCGCCTGCAGGAGGACGATAAATACGCTTACCATTATGATGGCGAGGGCAATATTATTTTTAAGGAATTTAAAACCAATGAAAATGCCGCCGCTATTGTGCATACGGAATATGCCAAAGCGCAGGGCATTGCTTTTAAACGCAGCGGCACCGGCTGGCTCTATGAATGGGCGGGCAACGGTATGCTTAAAAAAGTGATCAACCCCGGCGGCCGGGAAATTGAATTTTATTACGACCCCCTGGGCAGGAGGATTGCCAAGATTGTACTGGATCAAAATGCCCGGTTTTTTGAGGAAAGCAACGGCGTTGTTACCCGCTGGGTATGGGATGGCAATGTGCCGCTGCATGAATGGAAATATGAAGGTGCCTATCCCCCAAAAAAATCGGTTGACGAAGAAGGCATTAAAGAAGAAAAAGAGCCGGTTGAAAATCTGAGTACATGGATATTTGAGCCCGATAGTTTTGTACCTTGCGCCAAGCTCATTGATAATGAACAATACAGTATTGTAACCGATTACCTGGGTACCCCCACCCATGCTTATAGCGGCTCCGGCGAAAAAGTTTGGGAGCGGGAACTGGATATTTATGGAACGGTAAGAAAAGAAAGCGGTGAAAAAGGTCTGGTGCCGCAGCTTTACCAGGGACAGTATGTGGATGAAGAAACCGGACTGGCCTATAACCGGTTCAGGTACTATGATCATGAAAGTGGCGGGTATATAAGTCAGGATCCTATTGGATTAATCGGAGTTAACCCTACCTTATATGGATTTGTACAGGATACAAACACATGGATTGACTTATATGGGTTGATGCCTGGGGGAATGAAAGGAGCAACTTCCAAAGTTACAGCAGGAAAACATTCAAGCTCACTCCCATCAAAAAATAAAGTTCACTCTGAAATGCGAAACTTAAACGAACTTGCAGATCAGGGAAAGCTAAAAGGTCAGGATGTTGTAATATCAGATGTTAAAGGTCAGTTTCCGGAAGGGGTTATAAAAGAGGTTCAGGTTTGTGCGGAGTGCCGTACCAACATGTTTGACCCACTCATTCGTGGCGAAGCAAATAGTGTAACAATTCCCCGAAAAGGAGGTGACCCCATTACTATTCAAAGGGCAGATTTTGTCGCTGCAAGGGCAGACACAAAGGCTGTAGTGGATAAATATGCAGGTACCAGGAAATATGGTGCGCGATCCAATGAGTCTTTTGATGCACTAGAACGACATCAACATTAAATCATGAATATAACTAAATCAAAAGCCAACTTTATCCAATTCACACTTGATCCAGACACTACCTGGACAAGGATCGATATTATCGCCGGTGAGAATTTTCGCACCCTGGGGGATGCGTTTCAATTAAACATCACCCCCCTTACCGATGCAACGCTGGTTCCTTTTTCCAACTTTCAGATTGAAAATCAAAAAACACTGATTTTAGATGTTACCGTCAATAAATCTCTTTCCAGATATCAGATAGACTTAACCAAACATAAAGCAGGTTTGGCGCTTGCTGAATTTATTGAGGAGTATAATGCAGGGGCGCTGAAAATAAAAACAACTTTTTCAGACTCGATTAAAATCGAAACAGATAAGCAATTTTTCAAATTTCAAATTGAAGATATTTCTTACAATGACACAAACATTGAAAATAAAAAATGGCTCATTGTCAGCAGGAATAAATACGGAGTTTATGCGCAAATAAAGGAACCCTTAATTGCACAACGCCGGTATGAGCAGATAAAATCGGTTGAACTCAGGGACAATTTATTGAAAGTTGAATGTGCGGGTAAAGACGTCTGGAATGAATCTGCCGACGAAATTGCACCTTCGCTTTATACATGGGAACTCAACATTCAACCGGAATTCTCTGAAATTGTCAGAACACTCTTAACTATTTGTATCGAGCAATTAAATAAATAAATCTTCATTCCAGGCTGGTGGCACCTACACCACCACTGCCATCTGCTAACCGACACTCCATGGGTTTAGGAAGCCCGAAAAGAAAATAACAGGGCTTCCGGTCATCCATTTTTGAATGAAACAACAGCGGCCATAACCGGGCCCGGGTCGCATAAAATGTATAGCTTGTTTGAAGTTGCATCAACAGATCTCTAACAGTCTCCTACACGGCCAGCAACGCCCTCCCAAATGATTCCACAATGACTGCTGCTGAGTCCGCGGTAGCGGTCAGCGGCAGTTCCGTACCGGCCCAGAGACTGGTAAACTCCGGATCGTCCTGCGCCTGCGCCATTTTACGAAGCGGGGCGGTCAGCGCATTCTGATAAGGATAGGGCGGCACCGGGATACCGGAAGTTTCGATCGCGGTGATAAAAGCATTGGAAATGCCCCTGGCCCACCGGCCGGAAAAAGCAGTGGTCAGCACTGAACGGGGGTCTTCCCCGGTCAGCATTTTTTTATACGAAGAAATCGCCAGACTTTCATCCGTGGGAATAAACAGTGTTCCCAGTTGTATTGCTGCTGCCCCCTGATCAAACAACGTCTTTGCTGTACCACTATTCCGTATACCCCCCGCAGCAATCAGCGGGATGGTCAGTGCAGCTTTCACTTGCCTCAGCAATACTTCCAGCGGTTGTTGCGGCAGTACATTTTCATTCAGAAAACTGCCGCGATGCCCGCCGGCCTCAATCCCCTGGGCCACCACCATATCAATGCCTTTGTTTTGCAGATACACCGCTTCTTCCAGGCTGGTAGCCGTACCGATCAGCAGTATATTGTTCTTTTTCAGCAACGCGATACTTTTATCATCCGGGCATCCGAATGTAAAGCTTATAATGCGTACCCGTTCTCTAATAAGCACCTCCAGTTGGTCTTTATAAGAATAGAAGCGGGGCAGCTGCAGATCGGTGTCCGTCAATACATATCCGTGCTCCTTTGCCAGCTGTTGTATCAGCCGGCGCATAGGCTCCAGCGTGGTGATGTCCACTTCGGGAATGTGGTGCACAAACAGGTTAACGGCATAGGGCCGTGAGGTAAGCGTATTGATCCTGTGCAGTAATGCGGCCACCGCATCCGGTGAAAGTCCGCCAACAGGAAGTGATCCCAGTCCGCCCGCATCGGATGCCGCTGCCACCATCTCTGGTGAGGAAACACCAAGCATGGGCGCCTGTATTACCGGGAATCTTATCTGTAACGTGTCGAGTAATACCCTGGTATGCATCTTTTTGTTTTTTTTTGAATGGATCCGGCACACTGCACAACACCGGTGCGGTCAGCTTTTATCAACGGGCGCTTTTTCCTTTACCACCACCAGGTCGCTCAGCTCTACCTGCATCGGTAACAGCCCGATCTTTACCACCGCCCGTTTACTTTTTATTTCCAGCACCTCACCTACCTGATGGTTGCGCTTCATCTTTACTTTATCGCCGACCTGTATGGAGCCGCCTATCTCTTCATATTTGGACTCGATCTTTTTCTGGATCTTTCCGGTCGCTTTTTTTTCATTCTTGTTGAACAAAAGATTGTTAATCTGTTTGATCAGCTTCTGCTTGTCCTCTTCCTTCTTCCATTCAATGGTGATCTGTTTCAATTTGCGCTCTGTATCTTTCAGATAGGCGATCCGTTCTTCTGATATTTTATTCTGCTCGCGCAGCACATTCATTTGCTGGCGGTGCCGCTCCTTATCCATCACCCGTTCCATTTCTTTTTTCAGCCGCTCATTTTCCCTGATCAGCCGCTCCAGCTCCTGGTCTTTTTTTGTCAGGTCGCGCAGGTTCTGTTCTGTCTTGTTCAGCAATTTATCCAGCCGGTACTGGTCATCATCTACCATCTGCCGGGCCTGGTTGATCAGGCGCTTCTCCAATCCGATGCGTTCGGCAATGGAAAAGGTATACGAGCTTCCCGGCCGTCCCACGATCAGCTGGAACAGCGGCAAAAGATTTTTTTCATCAAAGGCCATGGCGCCGTTCACAATACCATGTGTTTTGCCCGCCATCACTTTGAGGTTCAGGTAATGCGTGGTTACTATACCATAGGAATGCTTTTTCAGCAGCTCCAGCAGGATCACTTCTGCAAACGCTCCTCCCAGGTTGGGGTCACTCCCGCTTCCCAGCTCATCAATAAAAAACAGGGTCTTGCCGTTGGCTTGCTCCATGAAATATTTCATATGGATGAGGTGACTGCTGTAGGTGCTCAGTTCAAATTCCAGGCTCTGCGTATCACCGATATGGATCATCAGTTGCTTGAACACACCGAACTCACTGTTCGGATGCACCGGTACCAGCAAACCGCTTTGCACCATCATCTGCAACAGGCCCACCGTTTTCATGGTAACCGTCTTTCCTCCCGCGTTCGGTCCGCTCACCACCAGTATCCGCTGGTCCTGATCGAGGTTGATGGACACCGGATAGGTGGGTTTCTGCGAGCGTTTATTGTATAAATAAAGCAGCGGATGATAGGCATTCACCAGGCATACCTGGGCTTTATCCGTCACTACCGGGAACTCCCCGTTGATATCATTTGCAAATTTTGCCTTGGCCCTAATAAAATCGTATTCCCCCACCACCGTGTGCCAGGCATTCAGCAAAGGAGCATGGACCGATAAAGCTGCGGTCAGCTGCCGCAGGATCCGGTCTACCTCCTTACGCTCCTCATGTTCCAGATCCGCCACCTCATTATTGAGGTGCATGGTTTCTTCGGGTTCAATAAAAGCGGTCTTACGGCTGTCGCTCTCTCCGTGAAGGATACCCTTTACCGCCCGTTTCTGTTCTGCAAAAACGGCGATCACCCGGCGGCCGTTCATAAAGCTCTCTTCGATCTCCGCCAGGTAACCCTGTTTGTTGAGTTTGGATACGATCTTATCAAAGATCCGCCGCAGCTCCATCCGCTTCCGGTAAAGACTGAGCCGTATGTCTTTCAGTGCGGGTGAAGCACTGTCCTTTACCTGTCCGATATCATCGATCACCTCATCAATCAGGGTAATGATGGCTTTTTCATAATAGGTGTCTTTTATAACCGCGTGCAGACTTGAATATGCCAGTTTGCGCTCGGCATCGAACCATCGGAAAATCTTTTCGATGCTCTCTGCCAGCTTCCGGATCTGTAATAACTGCTCACCGGTAAGCAACGCACCGGGGATCGATAATAATTTCAGCTCCCGGGCCAGGTTCAGGAGATAATCATTCGGGAAATAAACCGCATGCTGCAGCAGCTGTTTAAATTCATGCGACTGTTTCAGCTCTTCATCAATAAACCGTTTGTGGGTATGAATGCGCAATTGCTCCGCCTTTCGCTGGGCATAATCCGTTTCACAATGTTTGGCCAGCAACTCTTTGATCTTGTCAAACTCCAGTTGTACGTATGCCGATTCGGGGTATAATTTCATAAAACTTCTCTGCGATTTTCGATCCCGGTCATTGCCGGCTTGCAAAGGTACGATTTGACTGCTGGTTTTGGAAGCAGTTTATCCGTCCGTTACCACACTGCCCGCCCCTGAACTTTTCCGGTACCTCCCGTGTTATTTATGAGGTATTTTTAGTGAAAAGAGGGGTTTTTAACGTTCAATCAGTAACTTACATATGCAATTGAAAACATTAATTCCCATATTATTTTTGGTGATGCTGGCGGCAACTGCCTGTGCGCAGAAAAAAAAGCCCCCCGTGGCCTTTACGGGTCCGCCGGCGAAATCTTCCAGCATGAATCAACAAACAGATACGGCAACATTTGCCAACGGATGCTTCTGGTGTACAGAGGCCATCTTCCAGGATGTAAAAGGCGTTTCTTCCGTTACAAGCGGATATACCGACGGTCAGACAAAAAACCCTACCTATAAGGACGTATGTACCGGCAATACCGGTCACGCGGAAGCCTTACAGATCCTATACGATCCTTCAGTGATCTCCTTTGATGAATTGCTGGAAATTTTCTGGAAAACACACGATCCTACCACACTTAACCGTCAGGGCGCCGATGTGGGCACGCAATACCGCAGCGGGATCTATTATCACAATGCCGCACAAAAAGAAAAAGCGGAACATTATAAAACGGAGCTGGATAAAAGCGGGGCCTTTGACAATCCGATCGTTACTGAAATAAAACCATTTACCGTTTTTTACCCGGCGGAAGATTATCATCAGTCTTATTTTAACAATAATGAAGACAAAAATCCCTATTGCACGATGGTGATCCGTCCAAAAGTGGATAAATTTCATAAAGTATTCAAAGACAAACTAAAAAAATAACCTTTCCACAAAAACAATCCGAAAAAAACTGATTCCGGTTTGCATCCCGCTGGCCGGTTTTCCTTTCATTTCATTGATCCGGATCAATACAAATAACGGCAAAGCGGTGCAATCAGGAGCGGAATAAAATAATCAGACCGACACTAACGTTAATTATTGCACAAAGCAATAAAAAGGGCGTAAATTTGCGCCTTCCAAAAAAAGGAGACAATAATGTTGGACATAACAAATTTTGATCAGAACTGTGTCGCCAACCCCAACAACAATATTTTCGGGTTGCCCAGTACTGAAGAAAACGCTGATTTGGTCATCATCAATGCACCCTGGGAAGTAACTGTAAGCTATGGCGCCGGAACGGCAAGAGCACCGGAAAGCATTTTAAAGGCCAGTCTGCAGGTAGATCTTTATGATCCCGATTTTCCCGACGCCTGGAAGCGGGGCTATTATCTGAAACCCACCGACCGTACGGTTTTATTAAAGAGCGATTTTTTACGCAAAGAAGCCGAACTCTATATCGACTATATCTCCAAAGGTGAAGAGCTGGGCAAGAACCAGTTCATGTGCCGAACCATTAAGGAAGTAAATGAAGGCGGGGTCTACTTCAACAACTGGGTATACGACCAGGCCAAAAGCCTTCTGGATGACAACAAACTTGTAGGTTTACTGGGCGGTGACCACAGTGCGCCTCTTGGTCTTTTTAAAGCGCTGGCAGAAAAACACGGTGAGTTTGGTATTCTCCAGATAGATGCGCACTGCGATCTGCGGAAAGCCTACGAAGGCTTTGTATATTCCCACGCCAGTGTGATGTATAACGCGCTGAATGAAATTCCCCAGATCAAAAATATTGTACAGGTGGGGGTCCGCGATCTCGGACAGGATGAGTGGGAGTATATCAAAAACAGCGATTACCGGGTGATCACTTATTTCGACCAGGAAATAAAAGAGCGTCAGTACGATGGCGACACTTTTAAAAATATCGCGGAAGAGATCATCAGCAAACTGCCCCCCAAGGTACACATCAGCTTCGATATCGACGGGCTGGATCCCAAGCTCTGCCCCGATACCGGTACCCCGGTTCCCGGAGGCTTCGAACTGGACCGTATGTTCTTCCTTTTCAAAAAAATAGTGGAAAGCGGGCGTCAGCTCATCGGCTTCGACCTTGTGGAAGTCGGTACCGGCGAAACCGACTGGAATGCCAATGTGGGCGCAAGAGCCCTTTATAAATTATGTAACATCCTTGCAGGGAGCAATCCGGTAAAATAAAGCAACAAAACTTTCGTATTGGTAAAACAGGAACTACATAACAATCCGGCATCAGCTTCACCAGAGGCCGGAGCGGAGTACCGTTTTGTAATTCCGAACGCCCGGGTGCTGGTATACCAGGTATTTGCTTACGGCATTATCTTTTTGAACCTGCTGGGCCAGCTGCTGATGGATTACCAGCGGAACAGTCCCAACCTGAAAGTGAGCATCCTCGTATGCACCGCAGTTTTTATACTGTTCCTGCTCCGGGATCGCTATCTTCTTAGAAAAAAGAACACGCTTCAATCGCTTGGCATCGTGCTGCTTATCCTCGGTTTTCGGTGGTACCAGTATTCCATCGGCTGGGGCTTTGTGATCAATGTGGTACTCTGGTTCCTGTACCTGGTGGCGCGCCGGCAGCTGGTGATCTCCATTTCTTCGCAGGAAGTCCGGTATCCTTCCTTTCCGGCAAAAAAGATCGGCTGGAGCGAGATCAGTAATCTCCTACTAAAGGACGACATTCTTACCATCGATCTTAAAAACAATAAAATATACCAGCATTTTGTAAAAGACGATACCGCGGACGTGGATGAAGCCGCATTTAACGAATTTTGCAGAAAGCAGTTAACGGCTCACGGCTCTTAATAACGGGCTATAAAAAAACAATCCATGAGCTTACAATCCTCTCCATACCTTTTATATTCCGACGGTCAGGGAAACATCTTTGAAGATACCAGTCTTTATGCAGTAGGCCGCAGTGGCTGGGATGCCCTGCCCATACCCGTTGAGGACTGGATCGAATTGC
This sequence comes from Niabella beijingensis, assembly GCF_020034665.1. Lineage (NCBI taxonomy): Bacteria > Pseudomonadati > Bacteroidota > Chitinophagia > Chitinophagales > Chitinophagaceae > Niabella > Niabella beijingensis. The sequence continues at coordinate 818,888 of NZ_JAIQDI010000001.1, forward strand.
CTGACGGAGGTTCCCTTTACGAATTGCCGGAACGGACCGGTATCGGGATCGATGTAAAAACCGGTGAGTTGCGGCTCTGCGAAAAAGGATGGGCTGTAGCCGCTTTCATTCCTCCCGCCCATACAGGTTTTTACATAGCCGCCTATGAAACAAAACCCGGGGCGCCCACGCTTCCGCTGTTTTGTTATACTGCCGTGGCCTGGTATAATGATAAATTTTATGTGCCCGCTACACGCATCGAGCAGGACATCCGCCAGGAATGTGCCGGGTTTGATGCGGATAAAGTTACGCACGGTGTGGAGCAGCTTACAAAAGCCTATCCCCACAACCGCCTGGTACATCACCTGGCCAACAATTGTGCGCTGACCTATCATTGCCCTGCTGCAAGGAACTATTTTATCGGCCGCTGGGAATGCCCCGTACCGGCCTCCCCCGCATGCAATGCCAACTGTGTGGGATGCATTTCCCTGCAGCCGGATGAAGAGACCATCGTTTCCACACAGGATCGTTTGCAGTTTAAACCAACGGTGGAAGAGATCGTCGAATTCACCGTGCCACATCTTGAAACTGCCCCCTATCCCCTTATCAGTTTCGGTCAGGGTTGCGAGGGGGAACCCCTGCTGATGTGGGAAACACTCGAGAAGGCGATCATCGAGATCCGTAAGCACACACAAAAAGGCAGTATCAACATCAACACCAACGGATCAAAACCCGATGCGGTAAAACGCCTGTGTGAAGCGGGATTGAACTCCATCCGCGTAAGTACCAACAGTGCCCGGAGCGAAGTTTATATGCCCTATTACCGGCCTAACAACTACCAGTTTGAAGACATTGTGGAAAGCCTGAAGGTAGTGAACGGTTTCGGTGGATGGACCTCCATTAATTATTTTGTTTTTCCGGGTATGACCGATAGCATTGCCGAATACGAGGCCCTGCGAAAGCTGATCCGGGAGACCGGTCTGAAAATGATCCAGTGGCGGAATTTCAATATCGACCCCGACTGGTACCTGGGGAAAATAGGCGTCACAGACACCGGTGAGTTTATGGGGATGAAACAACTGATGGAACTGATCAGAGAAGAGTTTCCTCATTTAAAATACGGTTACTATAATCCGCCCATGGAGCGCATCAAAGGCCGGTACGAAACAGATTTCGCGCATTATTAAGCAGCAATCCTGGCCATAGGCCGCCGCTGAATTTTTCGCCACCAGGGCACTAAGAAACACTAAGGCCTTTTTATAAGCAGCCGGCGATCCGCCTTTTTTGGATAGCTGAGGCGGGAAGACGGCATTTTCCCCGCTCCCCTGGATATTCGCAGACCTTTAAAGATCTTTTGAAAGGCTGCTCACAGATTTCACGGATTTACACAGAAGGCCCGCCACTAACACACCATACATTTATCTGTGACAACAAATCCCTGCTACAAAACACATAAGACCTTTGTGCAACTTTGTGTCCTGGTGCCTTCGTGGTTCCGGCAATCCTGTGAAAAAGCGCTCAAAGATTTCACGGATTTACGCGGAAGGCCCGCCACTAACACACCATACATTTATCTGTGACAACAAATCCCTGCTACAAAACACATAAGACCTTTGTGCAACTTTGTGTCCTGGTGCCTTCGCGGTTCCGGCAACCCTGTGAAAAAGCGCTCAAAGATTTCACGGATTTACGCGGAAGGCCCGCCACTAACACACCATACATTTATCTGTGACAACAAATCCCTGCTACAAAACACATAAGACCTTTGTGCAGCTTTGTGTCCTGGTGCCTTCGTGGTTCCGGCAACCCTGTGAAAAAGCGCTCAAAGATTTCACGGATTTACGCGGAAGGCCCGCCACTAACACACCATACATTTATCTGTGACAACAAATCCCTGCTACAAAACACATAAGACCTTTGTGCAGCTTTGTGTCCTGGTGCCTTCGTGGTTCCGGCAATCCTGTGAAAAAGCGCTCAAAGATTTCACGAATTTACGCGGAAGGCCCGCCACTAACACACCATACATTTATCTGTGACAACAAATCCCTGCTACAAAACACATAAGAACCTTTGTGCAACTTTGTGTCCTGGTGCCTTCGTGGTTCCGGCTATCTTGTAAAAAAGCGCTCAAAGCCCCCTCGACATAAACTGCGCTTTCCTGTCTTCGGAGTATTTCCACCACTGAAAGCTGATGGCTGACAGCTGATCACCCTACATATAAATGTCCTGGTGTTTCACCAGCCAGGGAACGGCAACGGTAGCAAACACTCCTGAAATGATGGTAATACCCAGTAATAACTCGTGAAATTCCGTTGTAACCACTGGATCGGGAGAACGGTGCACCTGGAGAACGCCGTACACACAGAGCACTGTAAATAGTGCGGACAGTACAATATAGATCCAGGCGCCATTCCTGAAATAACGGTCGATAAATGCAAAAACCACTCCTGCCAGCGGCAATGCAAAAAGCGTGGCGAAGATAATGGTGGATACATTGATCAGATCATGCAGCGGGAATGCTGTTTTCTCACGAAAGAGAACATCATAGATCAGATTCAGAACGGTGGCGATATAGCCTGCAAACAGACCCGCCATAAGGGGCCTGTAGATATGACTGCCGGAAGTTTCTTGTTTCATTTTACAAAAATATGATTTATATCACATTTTTAAAAAACTGTTTTTTCGCTGCCGGTACTGTTTTTTTTATTTTTTTGAGCGGATCAGCCGTTGCAGGCCGCTCTCCTTCAGCAATGCAATATTTTTTCCGCCGGTGCGGATCAGCCTTTCTGCTTCCAGTTCACCCGTCATCCGCGAAATAGTTTCATAGGTTGTGCCTACATAGGAAGCAATGTCCTGCCTGGTGAGTTTTATATCAATAAAGCCCTCCGCATTTACGCCAAACCGCTCTTTCAGCAGCAGCAATGCCTCAACGATACGGCCTTTTACTTCCATGTGTGCCATATTCCGCACCCTCCGTTCAGTAGCCTCCAGTTCATTGGCATAAAAATCCATCAACGCATAGGTAAGACCGGGATTGACCTGCAGAGTCCTCTCAAAAAAGGAAAGGCTAATGTACATCAGGGTTGTATCCTCCAGTGCGGTTGCCGAAACCGGGTAGATCCGCTCCTTCCCCAATCCCCGGTATCCGATCATCTCCCCGTCCCGGGCAAACCGGAGGATCAGCTCTTTGCCATTACCCCATTGCTGATGGATCTTTATTTTCCCTTTTACAATAAAGAACACGCCTTCCACCGGCCCGTTCTCTGTAAAGACGGCCTGTCCTTTCTTCACCACCATATCCTGACGGTTGTCATCCACCACGGGCCGCCATTCCGGAATACAGTTCCGGTAAAGAATATTGTCGGTTAAAATAAGATCCGGATTTCTGGTCATTTGCATCAAAAATAGGTATTCCTGTCAACATCTTGCCGGAAACACCAGCTCCCCCTGCAAAAAGAAACCTCAGAGTGGCCTCCGGTATTTTTAATTTGCAAATATGTGATATAAATCATACTTTTGCAGCCGTTTTTAAAATAACAATATATGAGTATCCCTATATCCACAGGACTGCAATCAACACTGGCCGCCGAACGGATGGAGCGTCGCCCTTCTACCCAGAAGAACCGGCTGGCGCTGATTGCCCTGCTGGCCGTTGGCATCGGTGCACTGGTAAGTCTGATCGCACGGCTGCTGGTTTCGCTGATCCATCTTGTTACCAACATCGCCTTTTATGGCAATTTTTCTTTTGCAGACGCCGCTCCGCAGGGGCATCACCTGGGCATTTTTGTAATGATCATTCCGATGATCGGCGGAATCATTGTAGGGCTGATGGCGCTGTACGGCTCCCGGGCCATCCGCGGACACGGCATTCCGGAGGCCATGGAACAGATCCTTACCAATAACAGTAAAATAAAGCCAACCATTACCTATCTCAAACCGCTTTCCTCAGCCATTGCTATTGGTACCGGGGGGCCTTTTGGTGCAGAGGGTCCGATCATTGCCACAGGCGGTGCGCTGGGTTCCACCTTCGGGCAGCTGCTGAAGATATCGCATCACGAACGTAAAGTGCTGCTGGCCGCAGGTGCCACAGCCGGTATGTCGGCCATATTCGGCAGTCCCATAGCTGCCATCTTCCTGGCCATCGAGTTGCTGTTGTTCGAGTTTTCCGCCGCAGCCATTATACCTGTGGCGCTGGCCTGCATTACCGGGGCCGCCGGGCATCATTTCCTGTTCAGTACAGAGCCGGTTTTTGCCATTCAGCAGCCGCTGGCCACACCTTCCAATACCGCATTATTCTTATACAGTGTGGAAGGACTATTGATCGGACTGCTTTCTGTGGCTGTTACGAAGATCGTTTACTGGCTGGAGGCCGCCTTTGAACGCCTGCCCATACACTGGATGTGGTGGCCCGCCATCGGCGGCCTGGCCGTAGGTATTATCGGCTATTTCTATCCGGATACACTGGGCGTTGGTTACAATAATATAACCAATGTACTCTCCGGCAGCCTGTCTCTTAAGGTCATCGGCGCGCTTTTCTTTTTTAAATTCCTTTCCTGGGCGATCGCCTTATCCAGCGGCACTTCCGGCGGAACGCTCGCTCCCCTGCTCACGATCGGCGGAGCCGCAGGAGCGCTTGCCGGGCTTGCACTGAACTATTTTTTCCCCGGCCTGGACATATCGGTTTCCATGGCAGCGCTTATCGGAATGTCGGCTATGTTCGCCGGCGCTTCACGTGCATTACTGACCTCCATCCTGTTTGCCCTGGAAACAACCGGACAGGTAAACGCCCTGCTGGCCCTGCTGGCAGCCTGCGCCATTGCTTATTTTGTATCCCTTTACCTCATGGAACACACCATCATGACGGAAAAGATCGCGCGCCGCGGAGTAAATACCCCGGTGGCCTACCGGCCGGACATCCTGGAGCAATACCGGGTACAGGACGTAATGAACGGAGACGCACTGATGATCACGGGTGATAATAATGTAGGTGCCGTAAAAGAATGGCTGCAGCAGCATAAGGATGACCAGGCAAATTACTTTATAATTGCAGACAACGACAATGTGCTGCGCGGTGTGGTCAGCTCCTCCAGTCTGCTGAGCGATCATCAGGACCCTGCTGCAAATATCGACACGCTCATCAAACGCAAGTCGGCCTGGGTGCTTGAAAACGAATCGCTGAAGACCGCAGTAGAAACCATGCTCCAGTTGGATGTGGACCTGCTGCCCGTGGTGGATAAGAATAAAACGGTTACCGGCAGCATCAATTATAAGAACATCATGACGGCATACGGTCATGCGCGCGATGCCAGTGAAAACAAACACATCCATTTATCACTGAAACGGCAGACACTGAAATTACTGGCAAAGGGGAACCGGCTGATTCACAAGAACCTTCACCGGCAGAACGGGAACGACAAAGCCTGAGATCCGGGAGTACATTCCCCGGAAGCTACGCCTGTTAAAAAATAAATAATGCCATTCATTAGGTAAAAACACGTTTCGGGCATCTTTATAATAAATGTCATGAAAAAAAGCTGTTTATTACTATTTCTGACTGGGGTTATACTGACTTCAGCCGCACAATCGCCGCATCTTATCACCACTGTTCAGCAACATGCCCGGTGGATGGAGCAACTGTCACAACAAACGACAGCCGGTCAGAAAAAAATGATCGCCGACCGCCTTCTTGCAGACACGCTGATCGTCGTTTTCCGACCCAACAGCCATGTAGGGCCGGTATCAGAAGCGCAGCGGGCACAATTAGTGAAGGAAAGGCAGCAACAGCTCCGCAACAAAAGCACCGGCATCCGTATGCCGCTCCTGCTGATCAATGGCCACCCCCTCCAGCAGGAATATTACGAACCGCTCCCTGCGGCCGGCGCAGCGGCTATTGCAGCCCTGATCCGCGAAACCGGCTTTAAACGCATCACACAATTGAACGGAGCCAAAGCAACGGCTGTCTACGGGATCCGCGGTGCAAATGGTGTCCTTCTGATGGAATTGAAAAAGAAAACGGATCTTCAGAAATTCAAGGCACTGAGCGCTGAGTCAGCAAACAATCCCTGAAGACAGGCCGGCATCAGTGTATGCCCGCCATTTTCATCTGTGGCACAGAGTTTGTCCCTGCTATTGCTGTAAGTAATCAGTTATGTCCATCGTCCGTAGCCTTCTCTTCTGCACCCTTCTGCTGTTCAGTTTATTTATGACAGGTTGCACTGCGTCCCGCAACAAAGGCAGTATGTCCGGCACCGGTTTCAGCAGCAATGAGTTGTTAAAACAGGTCAATGCCATCCGGGCAAAGGGTTGTAATTGCGGGGGGCGGAGCTATCCGGCGGCGGCACCGGTACAGTGGAACAGCAGGCTTGCCGATGCAGCCGGCCTGCACAGCAGTTATATGCAACGTACCGGACGGCTGACACATACCGGACGCAACGGAGCCACGCCTGAAAAAAGAGTTGCCGCTGCAGGTTACAAATGGAGCTATGTTGCTGAAAATATTGCCATGGGCCAGCAAAATACAAGAGAAGTCATTCAAAGCTGGCTGCAAAGTCCGGGGCATTGCAGAAATATCATGAGCCGCAGTGTAGCGGAAATCGGTGCGGCACGTTCCGGCAAATACTGGACACTGCTGCTTGCTGCATCCAATTAATCATTCCCGGGCATTCCGGCACTGTTCTTTTGCCGGTGTTACCGCATAGAAAAACCCCGCACAGTGCATACCGTGCGGGGTTTCCAAATTTTAAAGCCTGTATTTACAGGCGTGAATAACAATTAAACCAATTCTGCCCTTCTTTTCCGGCCGGACGGCGCAGGAGCGCTCCGCTCTGTTTCACATGGTTTTTCAAAACGGGTGGCGGTCCACACATGATCCAGCTCAACACTATCCATTCCCGCATAACCCTGATCCGTAAGTCGGCACCAGCTACGCTCTCTGTTCAGATCAGTTACGATCTTTGAACTGGATTTCGGGTGAGCTACCCAAAATTTTGTGTTCTCTTTCAGGCAGGGCATCACTTCATTCAATATACCATTCAGCTGATTTTCGTTTACCGCAAATACCAGCGCAAAATCAAGTTTTCTTGATTTCAGGAGTGGTGTCATGTTCTTGGCAAAAGATAATTTACTGAATTGTTTTTCGATTGAAGAGGGGAGACCTTGAATTAAGAGATTTTTTTCTTCGGCGTACTGTAATTTTTCGAACACTGTTTGAGTCATAAGAACTTGAAGGGGTTTATTAAAAAAATCTGACTTAAATACTCAATTAGCAAACAAGATTCATATTAAAGTGCAAAAGTACAAAAAAAATGGCTCCTGGACAAGCTTTTAACAGAAGGCCCCTACTTTGATAAAAGTAAGGGCCTTACACATATTATAAATATAATATATTTATTTTCCTGCCGGCTTGTAATATTTCATGGCTTCCGGCATAAATTTCTGAAGCTGCTCGATCCTTCTTTCCGGTCCGGGGTGTGTGCTTAAAAATTCCGGGGGACGGCTGCCAGAGGCCTGCGCCTGCATGCGCTGCCACAGCCCGATTGCTTCCTGGGGATTATAACCTGCCATTGCTGCCCAGATCATTCCATAATGATCCGCTTCCAGTTCCTGCTTTCTCGAAAAGGCCAGTATACCCACCTGTGAGCCAAGGCCTACGGCAGTACCAAACAACTGCCGCATACCGGAAGAGCTTTTATTTGCCATAAATGCATCCAGGATATTGGTACCATACTGAGCGGCAACGGTCTGGCTCATACGTTCATTGGTATGTCCGAATAAGGCATGACTCACCTCATGTCCCATTACATTGGCCAGTGCGGCTTCGTTTTGTGTAATGGGCAGCAAGCCGGTATAGACCACGATCTTTCCACCCGGCATACACCAGGCATTCGCTTCGTTGCTTTGCACCAGTTTGGTTTCCCATTTATAACCGCTGAGGTCACCGCTTAAATTGTTCTGCCGGTAGAATGTATTGACCGCATTGATGATCCGCTGACCGACACGGTTCACCATTTCGGCATCCCGGTTACCGGAGCTGGTAACTACTTTATTGGATGAAAGAAAGGTCTGATATTCGGATACAGCCATCTGCTGTAATTCAGATTCAGGCAGCAATTTCATCTGGCTGCGACCGGTAATCGCATTGGTGGAGCAACCTGCCCCCACTGCTGCCGCAACAAGGAAGATGAATAAGTTCTTAATCATAGTAAGGATTTTAATTTGCTAATAAACAATCTTTATACCAAAGTTAAGACAGCTTTTGATTTAAGAATCATCAAATCCAGCCATCCTTATTCAGATGCACGATCCTGGCTTTTGGTTGCGAAGATCCATCCGCTAATGGTTAATAATCAGGAAAATGCCCGGCTACCGGTTGCGTTGCTTGCGACGGTCCCTGTTTTTAAAAATAGGAACTTTATTCTCCGCACCTTTCAGGATACGGCCGATATTCTTCTGATGGGTCAGGATTACCAGTAATGCCACGGCTACAGCAAACACACGGTAAAAGTGATTGTCCACATTAAATATAATGAGAATAAATACCGGGAAGGCCAGACTGGCCAGTATGGAGCTCAGGGATACAAACCGGGTCAGGTACAATACCAGCAGAAAAATACCGGAACAGGCCAGGGCTGTCCAGGGACTGATGCCGATGACCAGGCCAAATAACGTAGCCACCCCTTTTCCCCCACGGAAATTGGCCCATATCGGGAAGATATGTCCTAAAACCGCAGCGATACCGAATATCAGCTGGATATTCAGAAAAGCAATATCATTATCTGCATATTGTGGCAGGAACAGCGCCAATTTTACTGCCAGAAACCCTTTCAGTGAATCGCAGATCATTACAAAGGAGCCCCACCTGGGACCCAGTACCCGGAACGTATTGGTAGCCCCGGCATTGCCGCTGCCATAATCTCTTATATCAATCCCGAAAAACCCTTTACTTACCCAAACCGCAGTAGGAATACTGCCTAAACAATACGCTAGTAAAAAAAGTATACAATAAATCATTTTATCCGGCTCAGTGAAATACAAAAATAATGATAAAAAATCAACCGTTACGTAATAAATCCTTAATATTCAGGCGAAGTTTTACACGTGAAATTTAATACACAACCAGTTATTCCTCAGATATTTGCCATCAAATCCCAACCCGCAATCCACAGCGCATTCAACAATTTCCGGCGCATCTTCCTCCAGCAATCCGCTCAAAAGCAGCACTCCGCCCGCAACCAGTTGTTCCCGCAACTGAGGGATCGTTTCCAGTAACACATTCTTATTGATGTTAGCCAGTATCACATTAAATCCGCCTCCCTGCAGGGCTGTCCCCGACTGTATGAGCCCGATACCGCTGCAGCCGTTCAGCGCTGTGTTCTCCTGTGCATTTACAATGCTCCATTCATCAATATCCGTGGCGATCACTTCCGCAGCACCCAGTTTTTCCGCCAGTATGGCGAGGATCCCGGTTCCGGTTCCGAAATCGAACACCCTTGCACCGGCAAAACCGATGGAGCGCATCTGCTGCATCATGAGCCAGGTAGTGGCATGGTGCCCGGTACCAAAGCTCATCTTGGGGTTGATAAGAATCTCATGCGCCACATTTTCAAAATGCGGGTGAAAAGAAGCACGTACAGCTACAAAATCGTCTACCACTACCGGTTCAAAATTGGACTCCCATAAGGCATTCCAGTTCTCTGCCTCCAGCTCTTCTGCTTCATAAGCAACATGCAGCTGGCGGGCAACATCGTCGAGTGCTGCAGTTGAAATGCCGGCACCACTGAAGAACGCCTTCAGTTCTTCATTTCCTTCCTCAAATCCATCTGCCTGTTCTGCAAGACAGGCAATGATCTTTTCCGCGGTCGCTTCGTCTACCTGTTTAAAAATAACGGCTGTATATTTCTCATGTAATTGCATGACGCTTTTTATCTGACAGATTTTTACTCCTGCATGATCTGTCGCGCGGTGAATTTACAAACTAATCGTGTATGCCGTATGATTCATCAAATAAACATTATAACTGCAAAAAATAATCCGCCGGCCGGTTTACAAGGTATCCGCTTTTAAATTATATTAGCAAAAAAGAAAATGTCTGAGCAGCCCAATCAATTAAAACGATCACTGAATGCCACGATGCTCTGGGGACTGGGTGTGGGCTATGTTATTTCGGGCATGTACTTTGGCTGGAACCTCGGCCTTGAAAAGGGCGGCACCCTGGGTATGGGACTGGCCACCCTGTTCATCAGTCTTATGTACATCACGTTTACCTTCAGCTATACCGAACTGGCCTGTGCCATACCAAAGGCCGGTGGAGCTTTTGACTACGCGGAACGCACGCTGGGTAAGGACTGGGCTTTTTTTGCCGGAATGGCCCAGAACATTGAATTCATTTTTGCTCCTCCGGCCATTGCCTTTGCCATCGGCGCCTATTTTAATCTTTTTTTTCCGCAGCTTTCTATCCTGTCTATCGCCATCACCGCCTATATCATTTTTACAGCACTTAACATATCTGGTGTAAAAGCTGCGGCTACTTTTGAACTCATCATTACGATCCTGGCGGTAGGTGAGCTGCTGCTGTTCTCCGGCATCACCCTTCCGCATTTCCAGACCGGCAATCTTGTTAAGAATGCATTGCCCAACGGATGGCAGGGTGCTTTCGCCAGTATTCCTTTTGCCATCTGGTTCTTCCTGGGCATTGAAGGTGTGGCCAACGTGGCAGAGGAAACAAAGGATCCGCAAAAAACCATTTTAAAAGGATTTGGCTCTGCGATCCTCACACTTGTAGTATTATGCATACTCACCTTTGTCAGCTCTGTGGGCGTTGCCGGATGGGAGGCGGTGGTATACACCAGGGAAGGCACACCTTCCGATTCCCCCCTGCCCCTTGCACTTTCACATATCGTAACCGGAAATAATTTTTTGTACCACATGCTGGTGACCGTTGGCCTATTCGGACTGGTGGCCTCTTTCCACGGTATCATCCTCGCAGCGGGCCGCTCTACCTTTGAATTCGGAAGGGCGCGTTTTGCACCGGCCGGACTGGGGCATATCAACCGCAGGTTTCAAACACCCTCCACAGCGCTGCTGGCCAATATGGTCATCGGTATCATTGCGCTGCTCACCGGCAAAACCAGCGAGATCATCATCCTCTCCGTTTTTGGCGCCCTTACCCTGTACATCATTTCCATGATCGCTGTGATAAAGCTGCACTGTAAGGAGCCCAACCTGCACCGTCCCTTCAAAGCGCCTTTTTACCCGTTGTTCCCCATGCTGGCGCTCCTTCTTGCCGTGATCTCTTTCATCGCAATAACGATCTATAATTTCAAACTGGCCCTTTTTTATACCGGCATCCTGCTGGCAGGATACCTGCTCTTCCGTATCTTTTACAAGCAATCCTTATGACAACAAAAGAAATCCTTCAGTACGTAAAAAATCACGCCTCCGGCAAAGTAAAGATCGCCTACGTGGATATCGACGGTGTCCTGCGCGGCAAATACATTTCTGCAAAAAAATTCCTGAACATCGCAGAAAAAGACACTTCTTTCTGTGATGTGATCTTCGGCTGGGACGCCGTTGATGTGGCCTATGATAACTGTGCATATACCGGCTGGCAAACGGGGTATCCTGATGCGCCGGCGAGAATTGATCTGACCACCTTCCGGAAAATTCCCTGGGAGAACGATCTCCCATTCTTTCTCGGAGCACTCGTTGATGCTGCAGGTAATCCGGCCGCGGTTTGTCCGCGCCAGCTGCTGAAAAAGGTACTGGGCGATGCACAGCAAATGGGTTATCATCCTGTTTCCGCCCAGGAATTTGAATGGTACAATTTTTCGGAAACCCCGCAAACAGCAGCAGATAAAGGGTTTCACAACCTCGAGCCGCTCACACCAGGCATGTTCGGCTATTCCATATTGAGGAGTACACTGAAGAACAGCTTTTTCACGGACCTGTTTGAAGACCTCCGGAAATTTGATGTACCGCTGGAGGGCATTCATACGGAAACCGGTCCGGGCACCTATGAGGCCGCTATCGAGTATTCAGACCTGATCACCGCCGCCGACCGCGCCACGTTGTTTAAAACCGCCGTAAAAGAGATCGCTTACCGACATGGCATCATGGCTACTTTTATGGCAAAGATCAATGAAACGCTTCCCGGCTGCGGCGGGCATGTGCACCAGAGCCTGATGGATAAAACGGGTAAGAAGAATGTTTTTTATGACGCCCGGGACAAACAGCAGATCAGCCAGACCTTCCGGCAATACATTGCCGGCCAGCTGTACTGCCTTCCGTTTATACTTCCGATGTTTGCGCCTACCATCAACAGTTACAAGCGGCTGGTGGAAGGGGCCTGGGCTCCTACCACGCTCACCTGGGGCATCGACAACCGCACGGTGGCCCTGCGCGTGCTGCAACAAAGTGCCGCAGCCTGCCGGCTGGAAACAAGAGTGATCGGCGCTGATGTGAACCCTTATCTCGCAATGGCCGCCGCTGTCGCCTCCGGACTTTACGGGATCCGGCACCAGTTAAAACTGGTACAGCCGGCACAGGTAGGGAACGGGTATCTTGAAACGGATTATGGCGTATTGCCGCGTACCCTGGAACAGGCAACAGCTGCCATGAAAGCATCCCCGGTAGCGCATGAACTCTTTGGGGAACGATTTACCGGACACTTCGTAAGCACGCGTGAGTGGGAATGGAAGCAGCACCTGAAGACCGTTACCGATTGGGAGCTGAAACGATATTTTGAGATCATCTGAACCGTCCCCCGGAAAAAAATAACAGCTTCGGTACCGTAACATTCATCCACCCTGATTTATAATTACTTTTACGCCATGGCATTTGATAAAATTTACCAGTATAATTTCCCCACCCTTATCCGTTTTGGTGCGGGCTCCAGCAACGAGCTGGGGGATTATTTAAAAAAGAACAGATTAAAACGCCCGTTGATCGTAACCGACCCTACCGTTGCGCAACTAGATTTTTTCAAAAAGATCGTTGCCAACCTGCAGGCCGCCGGTATTACAGCGGAAGTGTTTCACAATATTCATAAAAATCCTGTAAAATCCGATGTGTATAAAGGAACGGAAGTATATGATGCCGCACTTTGCGATGCCATTGTTGGCATCGGCGGAGGCGCTGCGCTGGATGTGGCCAGGGCCATCGTGCTGCGTGCAGAGCACCGGGAAGACCTCTTCAAATATGATGACCTTGTGGGAGGCGATATCTATATCACCAATGACGTGCCTCATTTTATCACGATCCCCACTACTGCCGGTACCGGCAGCGAAGTAGGACGCAGTGCGATCATTGCAGATGATGAGACCCATCAGAAAAAAATATTATTCTCCCCCAAGCTGCTGGCCAGGATCGTATTTGCCGATCCTTTATTAACCATGGATATCCCGCCTGCCATTACGGCGGCTACCGGCATGGACGCGCTCACGCATAACCTGGAGGCCTACCTGGTGAACATCGAGCATCCGATGTGCGACGGCATCGCATTGCAGGCGATAGCACTCATCCGCAACTCCATAGAAAAAGCCGTTCACCATCCGGATGTGGAATCAAAGAGCAAAATGCTGATCGCTTCCCTGATGGGAGCCGTGGCCTTTCAAAAGGGCCTGGGTGTAGTGCACTCCCTGGCGCATCCGCTTTCGGCCCTGCTGGATACCCACCACGGACTGGCCAACGCCGTGAACCTGCCTTACGGGATGCGTTTTAATATCGAAGGGCAGGAACAGAAATTTAAAAAGATCGCGGAGGCGCTCGAATTGAACGATACCAGCGGGAACGCCGTCGTCAATTATTTATTTGAATTGAATACCGCCATCAACATCCCCCATCGGCTCAGTGCCATTGGCGTAACGGAAGCACATATTGAGCCGCTTTCCGGACTCGCCATCGCCGATTTCGCACATCCCAACAACCCGAAACCCGTATCTAAAGAGGCTTTCAGACAACTGTACCAGGAGGCATTATAAGAAAAAATGAAGATCGGATTAACCTATACCGGTTCGGAACCGAAGCATTCCAATTATGCAAAATGGATCGAAGGTTCCGATGCCATTGAAGTGGTCACGCTTTCGGCTGCACTCAACAACCTGGAGGAAGTAACCTCCTGTGAGGGCATTGTGCTTTCAGGAGGTGTGGATGTATCTCCGGAATACTATTCCGGGGATACCACATACGCCAATGCCCCGGACGTCTTCAATAAACAACGGGACGATTTTGAAGCAGCTGTTTTTCATATGACACAGGAGCTACGCCTGCCCGTACTGGGCATCTGTCGTGGCATGCAGCTCATCAACTGTCTTTACGGGGGCACCCTCATCCAGGACCTCGGAGCAAAAAATGAAGTGCATCGCGTGGCCAACGGTCTTGATAAGGTACACGGTATCACCATTACCGCAGGCACGATCCTCCATGAGGCATTGGGCAGCGTTCATTGTGCCGTGAACAGCGCGCACCACCAGGCCATTGGCCGCATTGGTAGTAGCTTGCGGATCACCGCCAGCTCCCCCGATGGCGTTGCAGAAGCGATGGAACGCGTACAAGCGGCCGGGGCTCCGTTCCTCCTTTGTGTACAGTGGCACCCGGAACGGATGTATCATTTCGGACTGGAAAACACGCCCGCATCCCGGGGAATACGAAAGAAATTTTTAGACACCATAAAAACCATCTGATCTATGAACGTGATCAACCCCGCTACAGAAGAGCCGATCGCAACACTTACAGAAGACGATCAGCAAACCCTCCAGGATAAATGGCAACGCTTGAAAGCCGCCCAGCCTGCCTGGCAGGCCCGTTCGCTTGAAGCCCGCATCGCCATTGTAAAACAATTCAGTACATTGCTGGAAGCCAATAAAACAACCCTTTCACAGGTACTCACCAGCGAAGTAGGCAAGCCGCTCGCACAATCCGTAAACGAGATCAACGGCGCCATTGGCAGGATCAACTGGCTTACCGCAAACGCTGTCACCTATCTTAAAGACGAGGTCATGCAGCAGGGCCCCCAGATGGAAGAACGTATCGTATACGAGCCCCTAGGTGTTATTGCCAATATCTCTGCATGGAATTATCCTTACCTGGTAGGGGTCAATGTATTTGTACCGGCCCTGCTTGCGGGCAACGCGGTTTTATACAAGCCTTCCGAATATGCTTCCCTTACCGGGCTTGAAATAGAGCGGCTGTGGAAAGAAGCCGGCCTAGAAGCTGATCTTTTTTTAACAGCCGTCGGAACCGGCGCTGTTGGTGCGCTTCTCCTGGACCTGTCTTTTGACGGATACTTCTTTACCGGCAGTTACAGAACAGGCAGTGCCATCTATAAAAAGCTGGCGGAAAAAATGGTGCCCTGCCAGTGCGAGCTGGGAGGTAAAGATCCGTTGTATGTAACTGATGCGGTAACCGACATTGCCGCAGTGGCAGCGGCCACAGCTGACGGCGCGTTTTACAACAATGGACAAAGCTGCTGTTCGGTAGAACGGATCTATGTGCATGAAAAAAACTACGAGGCCTATCTTGCGGCATTTGTAAAAGAAGTACAGTCGTGGAAAACAGGTGCTCCTACGGAGAGCGGCGTGTATTTTGGTCCGCTTACGCGTAAAGAACAGCTCACAGTGCTCGAGGCTCAGATTGAGGATGCCCTTCAGAAAGGAGCACGCTTGCTTACGGGAGGTAAAAGAGCGGCGGGAAAGGGCTACTATTTTGAGCCGACAGTACTTACGGATGTAACTGCCGGCATGCTCGTTATGAAAGACGAATCTTTCGGTCCGCTCATCGGCATCATGAAGGTAAAGGACGACGAGGAAGCCATTGTTCAAATGAAAGACACGGAATACGGGCTTACCGCAGCCGTGTACTGCACGGAACAATCGAGGGCGGAGCGGATCCTGCAACAGGTCAATGCCGGAACGGGCTATTGGAATTGCTGCGACCGGGTGAGTGCAGCACTTCCCTGGAGCGGGCGGCAGCATTCAGGCTTTGGGGCTACGCTCTCCCATGCAGGACTCCGTGCATTTACAAAACCAAAAGCATATCACCTGAAACGGGAATGACGGGTTACAATAAACGGCTGAGGGTATAGATGAGCAGGCCTACAATACCGCCGACCAGGGTGCCGTTGATCCGGATGAATTGCAGGTCCTTTCCTACTTCCAGCTCCAGCTTATTGCTCAGCTCCTTCCCTTCCCAGTTGCCCACCGTGCTGCTGATGAGTATGCCGGCCTGTTTTGTATTGCGCAGGATATAATTATAGGCATTATAGCGGATCCAGCTATCGATCTTTACACGCATTTGCGGATCGTGCTGCAGGCTGGCAGCCAGTTCCTCAACAGATTTCTTAAAATACTTACGCAATGCGGAATCTTCAGCCGAAAGGTCCTGAAGTACCTGTGCCTGCAGCCGCTTCCAGATCGCCCCGGCATATTGCTCCAGCTTATTCCGGGTAAGCAGTTCTTGTTTTAAAGCGTCCAGATCGCGCTGCCACTCGGGACTTGTCTTCAGCGTTTCTGTAAATGCCCGCAGTTGTTTGTTAAAATCCTTCCGGATCCTGTGTTGCGGATCTTTTTCTATTTCCTGCAGATAGGTTGCAATGCCACTGGTAAGTTTGGCGGCGATATAATTGTTTACAAATCCCGGGATCAGGAAATGACTCTGTTCCTTCACCCGCTGTTTCACCAAGGCTTCGTTTTCGATCACATAGTTCCGCACTTTTACCAGCACAAAATTCAGCACCCGCTCATGATCGCCCCGGTCGATGATCAGGTTCAGTCCGTTTGCCACCACTTCATTCAGCCGGACCTCTTCCAGCAGCGATCCCGCTTTGCGGGCGATAAAACCGGTGATCATCGCAGCATCCGAGGTTTCCACCATCCGCTTGAGCAACCTGGAGGCTTCGCCTACCAGCAGCTCCACGTTCTGAGCCTTCGCCAGCCATGCAGCGGTAACAGTGCTTAATTCGAGCCGGTCGATATAAGGACGCAATGTTTTTGCAGTTAAAAAATTGGAAACAACAAAATCGCCCAGGTTATCGCCAATGCTTTTCTTACTGTTTTCAATAAGATTGGTATGCGGAATGGGCAGTCCCAGGGGATGATGGAACAGGGCTGTTACGGCAAACCAATCGGCCAGTGCACCCACCATTGCTGCCTCCGCAAAGGCTTTGACATAACCGATCCAAACATCGGTCTTCGTTTTTAACAGGTATACGCAAACCAGAAACACGGCCATCATCAGTAAAAACAATCCCGTTGCCAGTGTTTTATGTTTCCGTAACTGCGCAGCTTTTATTGCATCCGTGGAATTAATTGCATTGCTCATTTTCATCGATTGATCTGTTTTGAGGATGGAGATACAAGAATTGAGATTTGAGTGAAAAGCCGGAGATGACCTGCAACATACAAAGCTCCGTTTTCCGATTCCCTGGTCTGCAGACCGCCGGTCTCAATGCTCCTATCTCACCACTCCTGTCACTAAAAGTATAAAAAATTATGCCGATTAAAAATCTTATCCTCGTTTATGAATGCTAATTTTGCCCGTCTATGAATTACAAGAAGGAGGCCAGAAATACATTACTGCTCGCATTTCCCATCATACTGGGCGAAATTGCGCAGATTTCCTTGCACCTGGTAGACACCGCGATGATCGGAGCACTGGGTTATAAGGAGCTGGCTGCTGCTGCGTTGGTATTGAACGTTATCAATATTCCGTTTGTACTGGGCATTGGCGTTACGATCTCTGTGGCACAAATGGTTTCCCTGGCGCATGGGAGATTCGATCGCCAGCTGATCTCCCATTATCTTTACAACGGGTTTATACTTTGCACCATTGCAGCCATTATTATAGCGGCCGCCATTGTTGCCGGAACCGAAATATTATATCACCTCGACCAGGATCCGGAAGTGGTTGCCTATGCGGCACCATTGATGCGGATTATGGGGATCTCCATTATACCGATGATCCTGTTTATGACGCTGAAGCAATTTGCAGATGGCCTGCAATACACCAAAACCGCCATGGTATTGTCATTGACGGCGATACCGCTGAATGCCTTCCTGAACTGGGTGTTTATCTACGGGCACTGGGGGGTGCCGGAATTCGGGTTGATCGGTGCGGGCTATGCCACGCTGATCACGCGTGTTCTTATTTTTGTTGCACTGGCGCTGGTTGTACTGAATCACCGCGTATTCCGTCCTTATATAGCCGTAGCGAAAAACCAGTGGAAACTCAGCAGGGCCACGTTCCGGCAATTGCTGAAAATAGGGATCCCCAGCAGTCTTCAGATCGGGATGGAAGCCGGTGCATTTGCTGTTTCGGGTATATTGATGGGCACCATTCATGCTACTACGCAGGCAGCGCACCAGATCGCTCTCAGCTGCGCCTCCTTTACATTCATGGTATCCATGGGCCTTTCACAAGCCGGCTCCATCCGCGTCAGCACGGCTTTTGGCGCCAGGGATATGAAACGGATCTCCGTCATCGGCAAAAGCACCATTGTGCTTGCACTGATCTACGGGTCATTTTGCTGCCTGCTGTTTATTTTGCTGCGGAACCAACTTCCCCATCTTTTTAACAAAAATACCGAAGTGCTTTCACTGGCCGCCACCTTCCTGTTGCTGGCAGCTGTGTTCCAGATCTCCGATTCCATCCAGGCCATCAGTGCCGGGTTGTTGCGGGGCATTAAAGATGTAAATGTTCCCACTATTTTTATTGCCATCGCCTATTGGGCGCTGGGTATTCCGGTGGGCTGCCTGCTGGCCTTTCATTTTAATATGGGTGGTGTGGGCATCTGGCTGGGGCTGATCGTCGGACTTACTGTCTCGGCGTTGTTCTTAACATTCCGGTTTCTGAAAAAAGCGAGGGAGCGTATGGTTGTATAGCGTGTTGGAGATAGCGCCACAAAGGCCCAAAGTCACAAAAAAGCACCAAGAAGTAGTATAGCCAGGCACCACCACTTCCTACCCATCCTGGATCACTTGCTATTGTTTCAGGCACTGCGCCGCCGCTGTCTCATTGCGTCGCTGCGGAATAAAGCAGATTTACTGGCCGTCAGTCATCATCATCGTCATCTCCTTTCTTTTTCTTTTCCGGGAGCTTTAAAAAGGCTGCTCGTACCGGCGAAGGTGCCGGAGTTCCTTTGATGCCCATCCAGAGGATATCGTTGAATACCAGGTCAGGAACGGCATCTTCCTTCGACCAGTCGAACTGTTCGCTCCAGGCAGCCAGTTTTCCTTTTGACGGATTGCGTTCCAGCAGGTCCACATTCGCAGGCAGGTGATCAAATGCTGCAAGATCCGGTGTAGCTGTAAAGCAGCGCCACAGGGGCGTTGCAGCGGCATCGTATTGCGTCATTGGTGGCATTCCCAGGATCAGTTCAATCGTGCGCAGCATACCGGTAGTGGAATACATGGTGTGATCCACCGAGCGCCGTTTTACATAAGGACTGATCACATATGCTGTACTCCGGTGCGCATCCACATGATCCGGTCCGTTTTGTGCATCATCCTCCAGGATAAAGATGGCACACTCTTTCCAGATCGGGCTCTTGCTGATATAATCGATAAACATGCCTACCGCCAGGTCGTTGTCGGCTACATGTGCAAACGGCGTTTTGCGACCGGCACGCATCCCCTCGGTATGGTCATTCCCAAAACGCAATGTTGTCAGCTGCGGCAGTGCCTTTGCAGCCAGCAGGGAATCAAAATCCTGTTTCCATTGCCGGAAACGGGTGGTATCCGCAATACTCAGGTCGTAGCCGGCATACCCCGGTGCAAAACGGCCTCTGAGCACTTCCAGCTTTTCCCTGCCGTCGTCCACAAACTCTCCGTAGGTACGGAAAGAGACGTTGTTCCGCGCGGCATGATCCCATATAAAACCGTCCCGGTTATTAGCAATTTTACGTTCCCCTTCTCCTCCGTATGTGCCTCCGCGGCCACCATAACTTGAAGGCCAGGTCTTTTCGAGATAGTCGGTAGCGTAAGCGCCCATGCTCCAGTTATGCCCGTCGGCACTCACTTCTGCATCCACATAAAAATTATCGAGCAATACAAAATCATTCACGATCTTGTGCTGATTCGGTGTTATCTTTTTGCCAAACAGGCAGAGACTGGTATCGCCGTTTCCCTGTACAACATCTCCCAGCACCTGGTCATAAGTGCGGTTTTCCTTGATCACATAAAAAACATATTTGATGGGTGATGGCGCGCCTACCTTCATCGGGACCGGGTTTCCCTCCTCTCCCTGTACGGTCAGCTCTTTATCTTTTGAGTAAGGCGTATTCTGGTATACCGCATGTGAAAATGCTGCCAGCTGCTGTGGTGTTGGTGTATTGATAAAGCTCAATGTACCATGAAACAGACCGGCGATATACTGCACTTTCGCCGGGCGGCTGCTGTCGCCTGCATGCCGCAGCACCGCCTCCTTTTTATCCACGGGATTGGGGCCATAGGGATTGGCTATGGACGACATGCCCTTGCCATTGGTAACCAATACCTGTTTCCCGACTACTTTTACATTGGTGGGATACCAGCCTACCGGGATAAATCCCCTGGAGACGGATTTTGAGGGAACCGCCACATCAAAAACTGCCAGGCAATTATTATCGGCATTGGCCACATACAGTGTTTTTTCATCTGCTGAAAGCGCCACACCGTTGCTGGTAGAGCCACCGGGCGCATTCGGGTAAAGCGCAGCATTCAGGGTTTCAATTACTTTATTGGTAACCGTATTGATAACCGTTACAGAATTGTCATTGGCATTGGCCACATACAGCAGTTTGCCACTCTTACTGATGCAGATCTCATTGGGATGATTACCGGTGGGGATGGCTGCCGTGATCTTTTGCGCAGCCACATCCCATACCAGCAATTTACCGCCTCCCCAAATGCTTATATAAAGTTTTTTGCGGTCGGGCGAGAGCTTGCAGGTATATGCTTCCGATCCCAGTCCTGTTTTGCTTTTTATTTTTTTTGTGGCCAGATCAAATACATAGAGGCTGCTATCTTCCCTTGTAACCACATAAAGCTGGTTAGCCGTCTTATCATCTATATCCAGTCCTGCGGTGCCAATACGGTTCGGCCATTTTTCACCCAGTACAAAAGAATCTTTTAATGCCATCCGGTTGTTTTGCACTTCATACCGCTTTACCACGTTATCATGGCCACCGGAAGCGTACAGGTAGCGGTCGTTGCTGCTGAAGGCCAATCCGTACCAGGATTTGGCGATCACGATACTGTCCACTCTTTTCCTTGCAGCCAGGTCGATCAGATCGATCGTTTGTGTACTCTGACCATTATTGGTCACCGCCGCCAGGCGCCGGCTATTGCTGATAACCAGGTTCAGGGGAAGGTCCCCCAGGGGCACCTGGGTTCCGGCCGGGGTCAGTGACCAGCCGTTAGGTAACAGGATTTTATTATCTTCAACCCGGGGCTGCGAAAAACCGGGAACAACCGTGGCAGCCAGCATGATTATAGCTGCAACGCGACAGACTGGATTCATATTACAAAATAACCGTTTTTGCCGACAAGGGCTGCAAGGGAGCTGCATAAGTAAAGAAAAGATAACACGATGGCAGAATTGAGAGTCGAGAGTCGAGCATCTCAGGTCTCTTATCTCCTTTCCCGGCCTGCCCTCACCTGACAAAATGACCTTGCGTGCCCCGGTGGTATTGCATTTGATGTATAAGCA
Organism: Niabella beijingensis; assembly: GCF_020034665.1. Taxonomy (NCBI): domain Bacteria; kingdom Pseudomonadati; phylum Bacteroidota; class Chitinophagia; order Chitinophagales; family Chitinophagaceae; genus Niabella; species Niabella beijingensis. The sequence goes on from NZ_JAIQDI010000001.1 coordinate 840,545, forward strand.
AAAAATTTCTACAAACTATGATACAAGAAAAAGGCTCCATTTCCATTCATACGGAGAATATTTTCCCCATTATTAAGAAATTCCTCTATTCCGACCACGAAATCTTCCTCCGGGAGCTGGTTTCCAACGCAGTAGACGCGATCCAGAAAGCAAAACGACTGGCGGCACTCGGTCAGTTTAATGGTGAGATCGGCGAACCGCTGGTGGAAGTGAAGCTGGATAAAGAAGCGAAGACCATTACCATTTCTGACAATGGCATCGGGATGACCGCTGACGAGATAAAAAAATACATCAACCAGATCGCCTTCTCCGGTGCGGAGGAATTCATGGAAAAATTCAAGGAGGCAAAAGATGCTTCTGAGATCATCGGCCGTTTCGGACTTGGATTTTATTCTGCCTTTATGGTAGCCGACCGGGTAGAGATCCAGACCCTGAGTTTTCAGCCGGGGGCAGAACCTGCAAAATGGTCCTGTGATGGCAGCACCGAGTTCGAGATCAGCGAAGGCAGCCGCACCACACGGGGTACGGATGTGATCCTTTATGTAAATGACGAGAACAAGGACTTCCTTGATGATTACCGTATCGAGAACATACTGAACAAATATGCCAAATTCCTGCCGGTCCCGGTTCAGTTTGGCACCAAAACAGAAAGTGAGCCGGATGGTGAGGATGAAGAAGGCAAACCCAAATACAGAAGTGTTGAAGTACCCAATATCATTAATACCGGTGTGCCTATCTGGACAAAACCTCCGAGTGAACTGAAAGATGAGGACTACCTGAACTTTTACCGGGAGCTGTACCCGATGAGTGAAGATCCGTTGTTCTGGATCCACCTGAATGTGGACTACCCGTTCCATCTGACCGGTGTACTGTATTTTCCCAAGATCAAGAACGATATCGAGCTACAGCGCAATAAGATCAAATTGTACAGCCGCCAGGTATTTATCACCGATGAGGTAAAGGACATTGTTCCGGAGTTCCTGATGTTGCTGCATGGGGTGATCGACTCCCCGGATATCCCGCTGAACGTATCGCGTTCCTTCCTGCAATCGGACGCCAATGTAAAAAAGATTAACACCTATATCACGAAAAAAGTAGCGGATAAGCTGGCAGAGTTGTTTAAAAATGACCGCCCCGGCTATGAAGCCAAGTGGAATGACATCGGCGTATTTGTAAAATACGGCGCGATCAGTGAACCGAAATTCTGGGAGCGGGCAAAAGATTTTGTGCTGCTGGTCAATACGAAGAAAGAATATTATACACTGAATGAATACAGGGATAAAGTAGCACCTGCCCAGAAAGATAAAGACGACAACCTGGTTTACCTGTATACGCCCAACGCCGAAAAACAGGATGGCTATATACAGGCCGCCAATAAAAAGGGGTATGATGTACTGCTGATGGACAGTCCGCTGGATAACCACTTTATCAGTCACCTGGAACGCGACCTGGAAAAGACGCAGATCAAACGTGTAGACGCAGATGTAGTAGAACGGCTGATTGATAAAGGAGAAACCATTTCCAGCAATTTATCTGAAGAACAGACCAAAGAGATCAAAGAGGTCTTTGAAAAAGCGATCACCAAACCCGGCATGGAAGTGAGTGTGGAAACCCTTTCGGCGGAAGCGATGCCCGTTACCGTGACCATGGATGAATTCATGCGCCGCATGAAAGATATGGCGGCCATGGGCGGCGGCATGAGCTTTTACGGAGCGATGCCGGATAAATACAAAGTAGCCATTAATGCCAACCACCCGCTGGCCACAAAAATACTGGCGGAAAGCAATGCCGATGCCAGACAGGCTATCGCCCGCCAGGCAGTTGATCTTGCATTACTGGCGCAGGGGATGCTGACCGGCGCGGATCTCACCTCCTTTGTGGAAAGAAGTGTAAAGATGATTTAGAACCGGATCCGCAAATAATATTAAAAAGGGTATATCAAAAATTATCATTGAGCGCTCCCGGCAGCTGCTGGGGGCGCTCAACTGTATAAATATCTTATATAGAGGCTTCTCCTTCCGATCCAGCGTAGATGCGTCAAAATAAAAAGGACTTCACTGGGATAAGATACCCGTGCGCCTGTATTTGGAGTTGAAATTCATCAACTAAAAACGGGCAATCGTTAACGGCTGCAGGCGCAGCACGGCGATAACTTTTGCGACGACCGGTAGAAGTCTTGCGCTGTTGCCGGTGCGCTGCACCTTCATTCCTATGTCATTCTATTGACTTGAAAGATCAATGCTGCGCCGCAGCTTTTTAATGTACCAATACCGATAGGGTACCCGTAACAGACCAATTCCATCGGCCTAAACAGCTATCATTATACGGTAGAGAATCCATCTAAATTACCACTTACTTTCGTATAAAATCATCTCGACGCGCATGTGATCCCCATGGGTCGCTTCGCTCCACGAAATGACGGCTACGGACTTTTGATGCACTCTTTTTTATCCTGTTACAGCTGTCTGCTATTGCAGCAATTAGCTTCTTATTTTAACGGCGCAATACTCAGTTCATCCACCAGCTTACCTCCCGGATCAAAAATGCGGAAACGGGCCTCGCTGCCGGTGATACTTGCTTTAATAATATTGTTGTTGGAATTCACAATGATGGGAAACCGGGTAGCTTCCGATGCCTGCTGAATGCGGTGGCGGTGTTCATGTGCACTCAGCATTACCTGAATGCCCGCCTCATTGAGGAGAGGCACCCATTTTTTTGTGATCTCCTGGTTGCCGTGCCAGCCGGTGGCCGGTGGTATATGACAAATGGCAATCTTATATTTTGCTTTTCGGAAAGCGTCGGTTTGTACGACTGTACTTAGCCATTTTGCCTGCTCTGTACGGTATGCATCCATATCCGTAATGCCACTGTATTCAATATCGGAATCCGGCTTATCCTCTCCTCCATCCAGTACAATAAAGCAGGCATCACCGCGCGTAAACATATAATAAAGATGACCATTGTTACCGGGGAAGTATTCGGGAAAGCGCGCCGCGAACGGTCCGCGGGTTTCATGATTGCCACGGGCATAGTACATCGGCGTTTCGCTGGCAAATAAAAGTGTCGCTGTGTCCATAAACCCGCGAAATACCTGCTCTTCACTCAGGGAGCTGCTGACCATATCGCCGTTAAACACCACAAAAGCAACGGATGAAAGATCGATCTGCCCCAGCAATTGTTTCAGTACATTGTTCCGTTCGTGGATGTCATTGACCACGGCAAACTCAAAGGGGCCGGGCTTTCCATTGGTACGAAAGCCAAGCGGCTTTTTCTGATAGACTGCAGTGGCCGCAACATCGCCGTATTGTACTTTTACCCATTCGTGCTTCAACACTTCCTGGCTGTATACTCTGTAACGATAGCGCGTATCCGGGCCCAGGCCTCCCAGTGTGACCCGGTGTACCGTGCTTACATTCTTCAGTCCGTCAGAGGCGCTGAAATACTTTGGCCGCTCCTTCTGATAAAAATGGCTGCTGTCATCCGGGGCCAGCTCCACCCAGGCGATAGCAGGTTTGTTCGTTGTCCATACAATGGTTACGCTGGAGTCGGTCATCGCCTGCAAATAAGGCCCGTGTGTGATCATTATTTTCTCCTGTGCCCCCGTACAGAGCGAAACAGCAAGAAAAAGCAGGCAAAGCCCCGTTTTTACCGGGAAGGTCCATTCCCGGAGTCGTGCAATTTTCATAAACATTTTTTGTTTTGTCAAAAATACCGTAATCACTTTGGCAGTGAACCGGCTGCCTCCTTATTACATCAGTTCTAATGTAACCAATACGGGCTTATGATCCGAAGCATCCTCTTTATCGATCACTTCCACCTTCTTCACTTTCCAGGCTGCGCCCTTGTTCAGAAAAATATAATCCAGGCGGATCCGGGGTTTGGTATAAGGGAAGGTCAGCTGCGGATTGCCAAACCGTACTGCAGCGTCCTCCATTCTCCCGCTAATGATCGCATAGGCCTTTGTATCGGGTGTAATATTAAAATCGCCTCCAACGGCCACAGGCAGCTTCATCTGTAACAGGATATCAGCAACAGCCTTTGCCTGGGCTTCCCGGTTCGTTTCAAACTCGTGGCATAGGTGGGTGCCGGCAAATACCATTTTCTTCCCGTTGGCAAACTGATGTTCGATGGTGATCAGTGCCCTGCCTTCACCCCCTGCCGGAACAGGCAGCTGATGCACCACGGGAACGGCGGCGTATTTCGACAATAAGCCCTCACCATAACCTCCTTCATTGTAATCCATGGCCTTTCCAAAATAACCATGCATTCCGGTCATCTTTGCCAACTCGGCCACCAGGTCTTTTTTAACACCATTGTTAAAGGTGGCCGTTCTTTTCGTCATGCTGTCTACCTCCTGCATGGCCACAAAATCCGGCTGGTACTTTCTGATCACCGCAGCGATTTTTTCCAGATTGCTTTTCCCGTTGTTATAATGCTCCTCGCCATGATAGATATTATAGGTAAGTACCTTTACTGTCTGAGCGTTGCTCCTGTTGACATATATACCGGCCAGCAGGAAGATGAGGGCTAAAAAAATATGCTTGTTCATTGCGGTCATTTTTTTTGTTTATGATTAATCATTACCGGAACAGCAGGTGGTACCGGTCCGTATTGCACCGGTACCGCCCTTGTTTAAGTTCTGTTCCTTCGCGACATTTATTTCCAGTTAGGGTTTTGCACGAGATTGGGGTTTAACTGTATTTCCTGAACAGGAATCGGTTCCAGGTAATCCCTTGTTTCATCAAATACTTTTGTTACCTGCGGATTTACCAGGATGGGGCCTCCATTTGTATTGTTTTCAAGAATGATCTCGCTCCCCAGTTTCAGGTATTGCGGACCGCTTTCCGGAGGCCGGGTTCCTGTATAGATATAGACATCCACCTTACCATCTCCATCCAGGTCATAAGGGCCCACACCCGGAAAATACATTCCCTTGAACTGTTCGGCAAACAGGTGCCCTTCCTTCCAACGCAACAGATCCCTGCGGCGGAAGCTCTCCATTACCAGCTCGATCCTTCGCTCACGGCGGATCTCAAGTATCACACCCTTATTCGTTCCAGAAACATGTGTATACTGGCCGGCGAGATAGCTGTCCGGATTTCCGTTGGCAGCCCCCATGTTCATATCCGGCATGCCAACACGGTCGCGCAGTAATTTGATCGATTTGTCGATGTCCGCCTGGGTCAGCGTTCCCAACTCCGCCTTGGCCTCTGCAAAGTTCAGCAACACTTCTGCATACCGGATCAGCGGCATATCATTTGTAGAGCGGTTATAAAAATCTTCGGCTTCCGTTGTTACAAATTTTATCAGCTGGTATCCCGTAACGGTTCCGGTAAAATCAGGAGGCAGTGTCTTGGTATTTCCGGTCCGCGTATACCCGGGCGTTCTTATGGTTTGCGACAGGCGCGGATCACGATCCTGCACTTCATTAAAAAACGGCTGTGTGTTATAGCCTGCTTTATCTGTAAACCGGCTTCCATCCTTCATCAGGTAGCTGTTTACCAGTTTTTTCTCCAGGCCCGGCCGGCCGTAAGAAGCCGTCAGTGTATAATAGTTTACGTTATGCCATATCTGCAGATCGTTGCTGTACCTCCGGGTCAGGATCACTTCTTTATCGATGGCAGCTTTTGAAGAAAACAATTCCTGATAGGCTTTATCCGGTGTGCTCGTATACAACTGATACGTGTCGCTGTCGATCAGTTCTTCTGCAGCGGTTGCGGCTGCTGTCAAAAATTTATCCGCATCCGGCAGGTTGAATTCAGGATGATATTTCCGGAAAGTCCCTTCAAACAGACAGATCCTTGATTTATAAGCAAGCGCCGCCCATCTGGTGACTTTTTCAACGGATTTGCTATCATTCATCCAGCTGATCGCAGTATCAAGGTCCGCCAGTACGCTGTCCATTACCAGGGTCCGCCTATCCCTGGGCCGGTTCAACAGTGAAGAGTCCTGGATATCAATGACTGCTCCATACCAGGGTACGTCTCCGAATGTAGCCACCTTATCAAAATAAAAAAGCGCTCTGAAAAGATGTGCCACGCCTCCATAATGCCTTGCCGCAGGAACCTGCGCCTTTGTATAGTTCATCAAAAAATAGTTGATATTCCTCAGGTGATACCAGTTCCAGCTTCCACCGGAAACCGGCACCACCCGTTTCCCTGTTAAGAAATCATTCAGACTGTTCTTGATTACGTTATCGTCATCTTCATTATAAACGCCTTCTGCGTTGGGAATCACCGCCGTGTTTCCATAAAAGGAATTGGTATAAAGTTCCAGGTCTTTTTCTGTGTTAAAAAAGATCTCGGGAATGATTTCGCTTTGCGGGGTCCTGTCCAGGAATCCCTTTTTACACTGAACCAGGAATCCCGATAAAAAAATGAACAGAACGATTACTTTATATTGCTTCATATCATTTGTGTTTAAAAAGAAAGATCCAGACCAAAAGAATAGATTTTGCTGATCGGGTAGATCCGCCCGTTTGCTTCCGCTGCCGCCATTTCCGGATCGATGTATTTTGTTTTGAGTTTGGTAGCTGTAAAAATATTGTCGCCGCTTAAGTAGATCCGGCAACGGGAAATTTTGACTTTTGACAGCCAGCTTTCCGGCAACGAATACCCGATGCTCAGGTTCTTCAGCCGGATATAAGCAAGGTCCTGCAAATAACGGTCATTGGGCGCGTTCAGTGATCCGCCTGCATTCAGTGCTTCATAGCCACGCAGTTTCGGGAAATAAGCATTGGGGTTCTCCTCGTTCCAGATCTTTTCCTCGAAATCAACCGGCAGAAATGAATAATAGGGCCGGGAATACGGTCCCCAGAACTTGTCCGCATTCGCTCCCGGATACCATTGCTGCTTTCCGATCCCCTGCAGGAATACCGACAGGTCAAAGCCATTCCAGTCGGCACCCAGGTTGATCCCGAATGTATAGCGGGGCTGCTTATTTCCTATTTTTACCAGGTCCCCATGATCTTCCAATGTATTCTTCCCGTTGTTCACAACACCATCGCCGTTCACATCAATGAACTTCATATCGCCGGCCATCAGTTTCGACCAGTTGCCCGGCGCACCCAGCCGTTGTTTGTTTACAAAATCCTGGTTTACGGTTTTCTGGTATTCGGTGGCCTCCTCATCTGTTTTAAAGAATCCCCCGATCTTATACCCCCAGATCTCGCCCAGCTCCTGCCCTACATAGTAATTGCTCAGCAGGTTTTGAGGATTGTCGAACCGGGTGATCTTTGCTTTATAATCACCCACGCCTACACTTACATTATAATTAAAGGGCTTGCCTGCAACGGATGCATGATCGCTCCAGGCCAACAGCAGTTCCCAGCCTCTTGTCTGCATATCGCCGGCATTGGTCTTGGGCGAGGCTTCGCCGTAAACAGCCGGCAGGGTCTTTCCGGGGATCAGCATATCCAGTGTATTCCGTACGTACCAGTCATAAGTAATATTCAACCGGTTTTTTAATATGCCGATATCCACACCTACATCAACCGACTTGGAACGTTCCCAGGTAAGACTTTGCAAAATGGGCACGGGAACCGCAAGGGATTGTCCCCGTGTTCCGTTAAAAATATAATCCATTGTTCCACGGCGCAGCGTTGGAATATAGCCATAAACTGCGGCTTCCTGCTGGTTGCCCAGCGATCCGTAAGAGCTTCTTAATTTAAATTCGCTGATCGCACCCTTCAGTGAGCTCCAGAACGGTTCCTCGCTCACCCGCCAGCCTCCCGATACGGAAGGGAAAAAACCAAAACGCTGGCCCTTGGGAAAACGCGATGATCCGTCATACCGCCCGTTGAATTCCAGTAAATATTTTCCATTGAAGTCGTAATTCAGCCTGGAAAAATACCCCTGCAATGCCCATTCTTCCGCCTGCCCGTCCAGCGTTGCCTGCCCGGTAGCCAGCCTGAAATCATTCAGGTCTTCAGAAAGCAGGTCCGTATTTCTTGCTTTGATCTGTTTGAAGGTGCGCAGCTCCTGGTTATAGCCGGCCATAATCTTAAAATTATGCAGTCCTGCCTTTTTTGCATAACTACCGAAAACATTCACGGCCTGGTATTGTATCAGGTTCACCTCCTCTGCCAGGTAATCATTGCCTACATAGCTGATCACTCCGGGGTTGATGGACCAGGGCGCCTTTGTTCTGCGCTGCATGGTGGAATACGGATTGAACGTATAAGAATAATTCCCCGTGATCTCCATTCCTTTAATGGGTTTAAAGGTAGCCCCCACCAGGTTGATCAGCTCCAGCCGTTTTTCATCCCCCTTGGATTTTCCGTGCAGCAGGTCGGCAAAGATCCCATCCCCGATCGAATAGCTGTTCAGACCGGAACTGTAAGTGGCGGTACCATCCGGGTTTACGGGAACATAAGAAGGCAATGCATGTACCGTAATGGACACAAAATTGCTGTTCCATCCCCATCCGGGATAGGTGTACTTACCCGTATTAAAATAGGTATTGGTGAACAGCTCCAGCTTGTCGGATAAGCGTGCAGTGATCTTTGCACGGAAATTATAAGAGGTATAATTATCCTGGTTGATCTGCATCATTCCGTCCTTGCCGTATATCCTTCCGGAAATCAGAAAGTCGATCTTCTCCGACCCTCCGGTGATGCTCAGAGAATGTTCTCTTGAAGGTTGCCAGTCGCGGAACATTGTGTGCCACCAGTCCGTATTTCCATAATACATGTACTGATCCTTTCCGCTGCGGTTGGTGATCACAACACTGGGCAGCGACTTATCGGTCTGCCGCTTTTTCAATTCCTCATAATCCTCTTCCGTATAACGGGTATAGGTATTGCCGGTTGCCCGCAGGAAAGCCTCGTCATTCAGTTTTGCCGATGTGTACCCATCCGTTATAAAATCGGTCCGGGTGGTTAGTCCGGCCCACCCGAAATTATTGGAATAATTAACGGTCATCTTACCCCGCTTTGCTTTCTTTGTGGTAACGAGGATCACTCCAAAAGATCCCCGGGCACCATAAATTGCCGCGGATGCCGCGTCTTTTAACACGCTGATATTCTCCACATCCCTGGGGTTGATACTGTTGAGGTTGCCGGGAACGCCGTCGATCAGTATCAGCGGAGCGCCGCCCCCATTGATGGACGTATTCCCTCTTATATTAAAACTTCCCTCTGCACCTGGTCGTCCCGTATTAAAATTGATATTGACATTCGGAATGGCCCCCTGTAAGGCCTGCGAGATATTGGCCACCGGCCGGTTCTCCAGCGCTTCTGCCCCTACCTGGCTTACAGCCCCGGTAAGGTTTACTTTTTTCTGTGTGCCATAGCCCACTACGATCACCTCGTCCAGTTTATTGTCATCTTTTTTAAGAACGATCCGGATGTCCTTCTGATCTTTTACGGTTACTTCCTGTGGCAGGTATCCGACGGTGGATGCGATCAGCACAGCGTTTTCATCGCTGACATTCAGTGAGAAACTTCCGTCTTCAGCAGTGGAGGTACCGTTGGCGGTGCTTTTTTCAATGACACTGACCCCTGCCAGCGGGTTGCCGTTTTCATCCACCACTGTTCCCTTTACCTGTAACGCCGCAATACCGGTTGGCTGACCAATGATCACCACCAGTCCGTTACTCATTTTTTTATAGGAATAACCGGTAACACTTAACAGTTGTTCCATCACATAATCGATGGTTGCATTTTTGGCCAACAGATCGATCTTTTTGTTGTTCAGCCCCAGTTCATCGGTATAAAAGAACCGGTACTCATACCGGGACTGTATCTTGTTCAAAATAGCGGAAATGGAAGTATTTTTCACCTCCAGGGTTATCCTGCTCTGGGAGTTGCTGTTTATTGAAAATGCCTGAAACGATGTAGCGAACAGAATAACGATACTAAGCTTCATCAACAATAGATATTTGATAATCAAATGCCCTGGCATAGCAGTCCCAGGGCAATCATTTTTTTTCATATTTTTGTTTTTTAGAATGAGATAGAAAATGATTGCACACGTTGCAATTATGTACTGTCTTACTATGGGGAATGTTCCAGCATTTCCCATTTTTGTTTTTAAAAATTTATGCGTTTCGCTTCATAGAATTTTTTGTTGATTTTAGTTTATAAAAAGCTTCCTCCTATCAGGAGGTCCTGTTTTCAGGAACGGGATCGACTTGTCGGGGTATGCGGGCGAAGGTAATGTGGAATACCCGACTTCACATCATCCGGAAGCCTGCTTAAAAATTATTTAATATAGCGTTTCAGTCACTTCCCCTATAGTTTCATCAGCAGGCACCAATGCGTTTATAACAGACTTAATAATCAGGTCTGCTATACAACTGCACACTGGTTTCTGACCAGCAACGGAATGGTCTTTAATGGCCGGCTGTCAAAACCGTTCGATTCCGAAATACTAATAGATGGTCACTATATCTTTTTCGATTTTATATTTTATACCCGCAGACAATTGCAATGACTGCAACACGTCTTCAAGCTTATCGTTTTCAAATGTTCCACTGAAAGTCCGGGTAACAGGCCTGTTCCTGCACACGATTTTTATATCATACCAGCGCTCCAATACAGGAATGATCTGTTCAAGACGGTCTTTGTCAAAAACCAGTTTATTGTTGACCCATTCCGTTTCAGACACGGAAGAATCCAGAGGGTTCGATTTTACTGCCAGCAACTCCAGCTGAGGCAGGTCTGTGGTCTCTTCCTTCGATAACGGCTCCGGATAGGTATTCCGGATCACCAGTTTCTCGTTTGGTGACAGCATGATCTTCTTATTTGATGCATGTTTCAGACTTACCTGCACCGAGCCGCTTATCAATGTGGTTTGTGTGCTGGGTTCATCTGCGTAACTCCGTACATTAAATACTGTTCCGAAAACCCGTACATCGATATTCTTGGTATGTACGATAAAAGGACGTTTCGGATCATGCACCACTTCAAAATAAGCTTCCCCGGTCAGTTCCACCTCCCTCATATCCTTTCCAAAAGACGGATCGTATGTTAACCGGCTATCTGCATTCACCCAAACCTTCGTGCCATCGGGAAGTACGATATTGGTTTTGTTTCCTTTTTTTGTGGCCACCACATTGGGCAATACCTGACCGGCATTCCCGTTCCGGTAATATACGACTCCAGTCAGTACGATGATCAGCACCGCCGCCGCCGCACCCAGTACCCACCGGACAACCGGAACATTCCGGCGTCCCCTTTTTTTCCGGTCAATTTTGTTCTGTACATTCCGGATAAAATCATCCACCTCTTTTTCAGGAACTGCTCCCTCATAGGTGGTTAAAGTGGTCATAAGCTCCTCTAAAGCCAGAGCAAAAGACTGGTCATCAGGGTTTTCTTTGAGAAGCCGGCTCAACTCAATCTGCTCCTGCAAGGTGAGTTCCCCCGCACTCTTTTTACCCAACAATTCCAATAACCGGTCATTATCCATAAAAGCCTTCACCTGTATATAGTGTGTTTTTTGCAGGGGAACCCCTAAAAGATTGTGGTATTTTTTTAAGAAGATCTCGATTTTTTTTCAAAAAAGTTGCTCCGGTATTCCGGGAAAGCATTTTTAAGCGTCAGGGAAAGTGTCCTTAAGGCTATAGTCATCTGGGCTTCTACTGTTTTTACAGAAATATCCAGGATACTTGCCACTTCGCTGTATTTTAATCCCTCATCCTTTATAAGGCGGAAGATCAGCCGGCATCGCGGTGGCAGTTTATTGACCGCTTCCGCTATCTGTTTTAAATTCTCTTCACTGAGGAGCTTCGAATCGGACCCGGTGTATGCCATAATCAATGAGTCTCCCAGCTCATCACAATGAATGCGTTTCTTTCTCCCCAGCTCTGCAAAACAGGAATATTTAACCGCCCGGTAGAGGTAATTGGACAGATTGTTGATCGCCGGAAGTGTTTTTTTATTTTCCCAGAGCTGAACAAAGATATCCTGGATGAGTTCTTCGCCAAGCAACCGATCGTTGAGTATGGAATTTGCGAATGATAATAGGCCCGGATAATAATAACGCATCAATTCATTGAATGCATTTTCATTCCCTTCTCCGGAGATCAGTTTTATAAGATATGGCAGATCCGCCTTTTGCATGCGCCGGCTAAAATAAGTAATATACCGTAAAACAAAAAAACGACTATAGCCTGCCGTACTAACCGGTTCAGAAAATATTACCGGACCAATTTTTCAAGCAGTAACTGTACTACTCCTTCCATCGTTGCCGCCATACCGGGATGCACTTTCGAGCACTGGATCACCGTGCTCCTTGTAGCAGCCAGCCAGCGAAACCGGGAAGCTACATCCAGTCGTGCGATTCCCGAAGCGGCATCCTTATCCCCCGCCGCAATCGCGCAAAAGGCCCGCAGGTTGTCTTCAAGGCAATCGATATCGGTTTCAGGGTGCAGGCAGCATAATTTTTCCCTGTTCAATGAAACCATGGCTTCCAGGAACTTTGTTTTTTTGCAGAATACGATCACGCCTACATTGACAAACTCCTCACGTTCCACACGAGGCACCACGCGGATCACCGCATACTCATATACCAGCAGCTCTTGCATCCAGTGCCGTTTTTAAAAAGGTGGAAGAATGTTTTAAACGCCAGGTAAGGAATTGCAGGTATACTTCACGTGCAGCTTCGGGGTCTCCAAGGGCTTCGTCGTATACCAGCCATTCCATAGGGATCAGGTTTACGATCTCATGCAACCGCTGTTCGCTCAGGATGCCGGTGCAAAACACATCCGCTGCTTCCAGCTCCGAAGCTTTTTTGAGCAGCACATGATCCTTTATCAACGGAAAAGCACTCTTCATCTGCACGGACCAGCTTTCCCAGTTATGATGAAAATAAAGACAGGCCCCATGATCGATCAGCCAGAGCTCCCGGTTCCATAATAACATATTGGTATTACGTACCGTACGGTCCATATTAGTAAGGAAGGCATCCATCCATACGATCTTTGAAGCCAGCAGGGGATCCACATCAGTTACTGCAGGATCAAAAGTGACCGAACCACTCAGGTAATGCAGGGCCAGGTTCCAGCCCTGGCTGGCCTTCAGCAGGTCCTGTATCTCCTCATCCCCTTCCGTACGTCCGAAAGCTTCGTCCAGATGCGCCAATACCAGTTCGGGTACTTTCAGCTGCAGCGCACGCGCTACTTCGCCGCCGATCAGCTCCGCTACCAGCGCCTTTACGCCCTGTCCCGCCCCCCGGAATTTCAATGCATATAAAAAACCGTCGTCCGCTTCTGCAATCGCAGGAAGCGATCCGCCCTCCCTCAGAGGCGTTACATATCTTGTGACGTTCACCGAACGGATCTCGGGCATATAAAATAAAATTTGGATCAAATGTAGTCAATCTCCGTCATACGAAAGGGTCCCGGTGCTTTTCGCGGATCACCGGATTCTTTACTATATTTACCCGGCAGCAGTAAATGAAACTTCTTTTTAACCACATCGACCAGTACTATCCGCTGAGTGCCGCGGCCAGGGAAGCCCTTGCAGAAAATTTTGAGGAACAGGTGCTGGCTAAAAACAAGTTCCTGATCACGGAAGGCAGGGTCTGTAACCAACTGTACTTCCTCCAGCAAGGTGCTTTAAGAGGTTATATCAATGTTGACGGGAAAGAAATGACCAACTGGTTCGGATTCGAAGAACATTTTGTCACTTCCTTTTACAGCTTTATTACAAGGCAGCCAAGTGTTGAAAATATCCAACTGATGGAGGGTTGTATCCTGTGGGCCATCACCCGTGAACGGCTTACAAAGTTGTTTGACGCTTTCCCGGAAATAGAGCGTCTCGTACGGATCATTTATGAGAACTACTACATCCGTCTGGAAGAACGTTATGTAAATGCCCAGCTGCGAACGGCTACCGAACGTTACGAAAGCCTGATACAGGAGGCACCGCATGTCCTCGAGCGTGTTCCTCTTGGTCATATTTCTTCGTACCTGGGTATCAGCCCGGAAACACTCAGCAGGATCCGGAGCCGCTTTAACAAACCCGCAACCGGTTTTTGACATTTGTCAAAAAAATCGTTCCGCACCGCTGCTAGATTTGTGCTCATAAAACAAAAAGTATGAGACAATCACTACAACCATCCAACGCCTTTATCGCTGCATCCTGGCTGGCACTGCTGATCGGTATTACTGCTTACATCATCGGGCTGTGGAATGCCGAAATGGAGCTGAATGAAAAGGGCTACTATTTTACTGTATTAATGTTTGGTCTCTTCTCCGCCATATCGGTGCAGAAGGCCGTTCGCGACCAGCTGGAAGGTATTCCGGTCACCAATCTCTACTATGGGATCGCCTGGTTCACCACGATCCTCTCCATCGTTCTTCTTACAGTCGGATTGTGGAACGCCACGCTTACAAAAAGCGAAAAGGGATTTTATGCCATGTCTTTTACACTCAGCATTTTTGCCGCCATCGCTGTGCAGAAGAACACGAGGGACAGTAAGCCCGTTGATACTGATGAGCAGAAAACCAACGCAGACGCACCGGCATTTCCAAAGCTTGACCCATTTTAATTAACCCAGACCGAAAATATTGGGCTAACCCTCCAAAAGCGCCGGGCGACAGGATCTGTCGCCTTTTTATTTTACACGGCTGCTATATAAAAAAGGCGTAATCCCCGTTACGCTCCTGCTATCATAAAATATTTTTTAAAAGAAAACACCCAGCCGCAAGGCCCAGCGGTTCAGTACGACTTTGTCATCCTTCCAGTCTTTGTTGGTCGTAATATCGGTAAACCCGTTCTCCAGCCCCAGTCCGAAAAACAGGTCTGTTTTTTCAGCAAGACGGTATTCACCACCTGCTCCTACCAGCAATCCCATATTTACTTTATTGGTCTTGCTCATCACGTTAATATTATTATCGGAGGTATTGCCAAAAGAATAATTCAGCCGGGAGCCGATCAATGCGCCCACATAAGTGCCAAACTGGCCCCACCAGCGGAAGCCGTTGTTCTCATTTGTTTTCAGTTTTATACTCAATGGGATCTGGACGTATTTCAGTTTCAGCTTATAGCGCTGAGCTGCTCCGGCGGCCTCATCCCGGTACAATCCTTTACCGGCATCATTGTACAGCAAGGAAGAAACAGCATGTTGCACTTCCAGACCGGTTGCAAAGGCCCCGCGATTGTCCGCAAATTGTATATCCGCCATCAGCCCGTAATTGACACCAAATCCGGAACCGTCTTTTTCAATTCCGTTTTCCAACGGGCGAAGCGCGTTTACAAAAACGGGGTCTACTTTAAAACCCAGTCTTACCTTCCGGCCGTAAATCCCCTCCTGTGCAAACAGCCCCGTACCAAACAGGCTGCAACATATCGTCAGCAATAAAGCGTTCTTCATTTTTTAAAATTTGTCCAAAAGTAGGCCTTGCGGTGTAAAGGAGCAAATCGCCCGATCGCCATATCCGGCGCCGGCAATACCGTTGGCCTCAAAGAATATTCACCTCCGGATGCAGTTCCACGCCGTACCGTTCCGATACGGTCCGCACGACGAGATCGCAGACTTCAAGGATCTCAGCGCCTGTGGCCTTGCCATAATTCACAAGCACCAGTGCCTGTTTTTCATGAACCCCGGCATCACCTTTCCGGTAACCTTTCAATCCTGCATGCTCAATAAGCCAGCCCGCAGCCAGCTTCATAGTACCATCTTCATTTTCATAGGCCACCAGGTCGGGATAGGCCGCTTTCAGCGATACATATTTACTTTTATCTACAGAAGGATTTTTAAAGAAACTGCCGGCATTACCGATCACAGCAGGATCCGGAAGTTTTGAAGAACGGATGTTGATCACCGCCTGTGCAATGGCCTGTATGGAAAGCGTTGAAACATGCAGGCGCTCCAGCTCCTGGCGAATGGCACCGTATTCGATATGGAATACCGGTTTTTTTCGCAACCGGTAGGTCACATCGGTAATTACAAACTGGTCTTTATACAGATTCTTAAATACACTTTCCCGGTAACCAAATGCACAGGCTTCATGGGTAAAGGTACGGGTATAGCCCTCGTGACGATGTACCGCGGTAAGCTCCTGGAATACATCCCTGATCTCTACCCCGTAAGCCCCGATATTCTGCATCGGCGATGCACCTACGCAACCCGGGATCAGCGCAAGGTTCTCCACGCCGGCATATTCCTGCTCGAGGCAATGCAGTACAAACCGGTGCCATACTTCTCCCGCGCTTACTTTTACAAAAACAAAATCATCGTCCGCATCCAATACCTCGTATCCCTGCAATTCATTTTTGATAACAAGCCCCCTATAGTGCTCCGTCAGTAACAGGTTACTTCCCCCACCGATCACGAGGGAAGGCAATTCCCTTTTTTTTGCCCACTCCAGTGCCTCTTTTAATTCAGCCACAGAGGTAACAGCGGCAAAATGCCCGGCCCGGGCCTCAATGCCAAAACTGTTATAGGGTTTTAAAGAAAAATTATCCAGAATTTCCATAGCTTTAAAGTATTGCAAAGTAACATTATTCTTTCTATGGGAAAAAAAACCGCGGCAATAGTTGGTTCCGGCGGTCTCATCGGATCGCATTTACTACGGCACCTGTTGGATGACAGGGAATATGGTACCATAAGAACATTAATGCGGTGGCCTGCAGCGCCCACGCATCCCAGGCAGGAGGAAAAGCTGGTTGACTTCAACGATGCTGAGTCCATACTGCTGGCCCTCACAGATGTGGATGTCGTATTTTGTGCCATCGGCACCACACTGAAAAAAGTAGGCGGTGATAAGAAACGGTACTGGCAGATCGATCATGATATTCCGCTGCGTGTGTGCAGAATGGCGCTGGAGGCAGGCTGCCGGGAAATGGCAATGGTATCTGCGATCGGGGCCAACAGCAACAGCAGCAATTTTTATTTGCAGCTGAAGGGGAAAACGGAAGAAGATCTTATTGCCACCGGAATACCTGTCCTGCACCTTATGCAACCCAGCTTGTTGCTGGGCGACCGCAACGAGAAACGGCGGATGGAAGCCATCAGTCAGCGCATTATGAAACCTGCATCGGCACTGCTTTCCGGCTCCTGGTCGAAATACAAGGCCATCGATGCCGGCGATGTGGCCCGGGCAATGATCGAAGCCGTGCGGGTACCGCGTACCGGCGTCTTCCGTTATACCTGGAAAGAAATGATGGAGCTCTCTGACCAGTATACTTCAGACAGTTAGCGACTCTCTCATACGATTGGCAACGACCGGATAAAGCAGCAGCAACATCACGCCGATCAGCAGCGAAAGCGTAACATAACTAACCGACAGCCCGCCGATATCATAAACATTCAAAACACTTACGATCGCATAACTGGCGATCGATGTAACAATATAACTGCCGCCGCTGGTAACCCCACCAGACATACCCGCCATTCCCGGAAACCGTGTCAGGCAATAAGTAAAATAACAATTGTAGATATACCCCATCTGAAAATGCAATAAGGCCACAAATACCATCATAAAAAGGATGTGGTGATAATACGATGCAGCCAGGTACATAATGACGGCGATCCCCAGCTGCACCAGCAGTCCGTTCCTCAGCTTCCGGAAAAAGGGTTTTTGTATCAGCCATTTGCCAAACAATCCGCCGGCGAGCAATGCCAGACCGGATACCAGCGCACTGTATCCCGTTTGTACAGCGGTATAATGAAATACATTTTCGATAATGAATGGAGCCGCCATATTGAATACGATGACCATTGAATAACACAATCCCAGTATCAGGATACCATAGCTAAAATCCCGTGCCGACAGCAATTGCCTGTAGGCACCGAGGATCGCATTCAGCCGGAACGGACGCCGTTCCTTCAATGTCTCCCCGCTAAAGATCCCTTCCAGGATCAGCAGTATCAATGCATAGATCCCCAGGAAATAAAAATTGGACCGCCATCCGAAAAAATGCTCCAGGTAACCGCCTAAAAAAGGCGCCAGTATGGGGGCAGCCGACCATACAATGGAAAGCAGACTGGTATAGTGTTTCTGTTTTTCCCCTTCATACACATCGATAAAGAAAGAACGTTTTGCCACCATGATGATCGCCAGCAGAAAGCCCTGTATTCCCCGCGTGATCAGCAGCCAGTTGATACTATTGAGTTGTGTGATCAGGAAATTGGTGAGTACAAAAAGCGCCAGGGCGGTCATCCCGATCCGGTACCTTCCGAAACTGTCCACCAGGCTTCCCACAAAAAGCTGGGAAACGCCATAACTGATCAGGTACACCGTCATGGTCAGCCGGATATGGGAAGCTGTTGTATGCAGCCCTTCCACCATCTGAGGGAACGAAGGTATATAGATATCCATGGCGAGCCCCGAAATGGGGATCAGTAAAAACGCCAGCACTGTAGGTATTCCTGTTTGCCCCTTGGTGATCTTCCGCATAAAACGATCTTTTAAAATGAAGCAGTAAAGCTACCGCGCCCTGTTCGTTTTACGGGTACCCGATTCAAATCAATTTATACAGAAATCAAACATGAATAAAAAAAGCTTTCCGGTATTGTCCCGGGCTTTCACCGGTGTGTTTTCGAAAGAACTGTGAAAAGTGCTGTACGTATTCAAAGCCCAGGCTGTTGCCGATCTCTGAAATATTCCAGTCGGAGTTTTTCAGAAGGTCCGTTGCTTCTTCCAGCATACGCTCCTGGATGATGCGACTGGTAGACTTGCCCGTCAGCTTCCGGACGGTATGATTGAGGTGGTTCACGTGTACGTGCAGCAGTCCGGCAAAATCGCCGGGGTTCCGGTAACGGAGTACGGTATCCGGGGCATCAATGGGAAACTGACCATTTAATAATTGCAGAAAACCGGATACCAGCCGGTCCGGACGTTCTGATTTTTCATCACTCATACTGCGTGCCTTCTGAAACCGGATCACTGTGTTCAGGATCAACCGTAAAAAGCTGAGCATAAGCTCCTTTTTATACGGCAAAGTGCTGCAGTACTCCTTTTCCATCAGCTGGAAATAACTGTACAGCGTATTGTATTCATCACCGGACAGCAACAGGAAAGGAAACAGCTGGTTCCCCAGCACTTTCTGCACTTTTTTAAATTCGCGTTTCAGGTCGGGTGTCAGATACAATTCATTAAAGACGCTCAGGTAGCCGCCCTGTGCTTCGCGGTACGTATCAAAACCCATTTTAATATCCGGATCAGTAAAACAGATCACCGGCTGGTCAATCGTTACCTCGCCTTCGCCCGTACGGAATACTGCACCTCCTGTGGAAAGACAGATCTTGTAATAATCCCTGCGGTGAAACGGCAATGACCGCAGGCTGTTTTGCCGTTTCAGCACATTGAAATGTTGTGATTTTCCGCCCGATTTGATCAGATCATCGGGCACTGCACGGCCGGTGGATCTGTAATATTGCACAATGGTCTCAAGAAATTCCATATGCAAATTTACAAAAATCAAATATCAATAAAAAAACCGCAGCACAATGCCGGTAAAGGACTCCCGTATTAAAAATTCGCGGAATGCCGGAAATTTTGTAAATTACTATATGAACTGGGACGTACAGACCTTCTCAGCTGCTGCGCTGGGCATTGCACTGGCCGCCTGCTGCGGCTTCAGGGTTTTTGTTCCCATGCTGATTGCCGGACTGGCCGGCCGTTTTGAGCTGTTCCATTTTTCCGAAAATTTTGTGTGGTTGTCTTCCATGCCGGCGTTGATCACCCTTGGGATCGCCACTGTATTTGAGATTGCGGGCTATTATATCCCTTTTATTGATAATATCCTGGACACCATTGCTGCTCCCCTGGCGGCTGTTGCTGGTACGCTGCTGGCTACCTCGGTAATCCCCATTGAAAACGACTGGATGAAATGGATCACAGGTATCATTGCCGGCGGGGGCAGTGCGGGACTGATCGCATCCGGTACCGGGCTGCTCCGGTTACTAAGCAGCAAGACCACGCTTGGCGTGGGCAACAATGTGGTAGCTACCGGGGAGAATGCCGCGGCCATCGGGGGATCCGTACTCAGCTTTCTTATTCCTGTGATCATGGCCGTGTTGTTCATCCTGTTCTTTATCTGGATGATCCGCAAAATGATCCGCCGGGTACGCGGCAACAAAACTTCAGTCAGTCAGAGTCATTGATGCCGCAACGGCACGCACCACTTCCCGTTTCCCCGGAGGCCCTTTTAATTTCTGCACCACAAACCCCGCTTCCTGAAGGGTTTTACGCACTGCCGATTTGGAGCAATAGGTCACCAGCACAGCCCCATCTTTCATAGCACTGCGTATTTTTTTAAACACATCCGCTGTCCATAATTCCGGTTGGTCCCCGGGGGCAAACGCATCAAAATAGCAGATATCAATGTTCCGGCCGGGCTGGTAATCCAGCAGGTCTGCATGAACCTTTTTAAGCAGCAGCCCTTCCTGTAATAAAATTTCCGTATCCCAGGGAGCTGTCATCAGCTGCCGGTATAAATCAGGTGCATTGGTAAATGAACCGTAGTTGAGCTGCCCGTAAACAGCCGGCATTAACGGGTAGCGGTCCAAACTCGTATAGTATACGTTTACTTCCTGTGTGCGTAGTGCCAGTGCGGTCAGCAGGGTATTCAGACCGGTACCAAAACCGATCTCCAGCAGGCGGAGCTCCCGGGGCCGGTGCAGCTCCAGGTAATAGTTCAATCCGTTCCCGATAAATACCTGTGCAGACTCTGTAAAAGCGCCCCGCACGGAATGAAAGCTGATATCCGTTCCGCCAACACCGACACTGTCGGAGCCGTCACCGGAACGAATAATATGGTAATCCGGATCCTGCATTAGTTATTGATCTGAAGCAGTACTACTTTTCCATCCATGGTCGTCACCGCAATTTTACGGTCATTGATAAACTGAAGATCATGTATCAGGCAATTTGCTACTTTATGCACCCATACGGTAGCGCCGGTCTTCCGGTCAAATGCGGCAATAACCCCTTTATCGCTGAAAGCATATACCCGTCCGTTCCGTTCGGTTATTTTTGAAGGGTTCAATTCGTAGTTAAAAACATTCCCGGTTTTCCACACAATAACGGCACTGTCGGCCTTTGTATCAATCCCTACCAGGTGTCCCTGCATGGTTTTGGCGAATACCAGTTTTTTATCTGCCGATAACCCCATCGACTCCCGTACGGAATGCTCGTTCCAGCGGTGTTTCCAGATCAGCCTGCCCGTAGCAGCGTCCAATGCGCTCATATAACGGTCCGGCGCCACTATAAAGATGCGGCCAAAGGCCGTTACCGGCAAACAGGATGCCGGCGAAAGCATCCGGTTTCCATAGCCATCGGTAAAGACCCATTCCGCTTTCCCGGTTTTACTGTTGAGTGCATATAACTGATTGCCCCAGCTGCCAAAGATCAGTTTGCCATCTGTATAGAGCGGTGTAGCTTTTACAAAATTCCGGACACTATCATAGTGCCAGATCAGCTTGCCATCCGAAAGACGCAGCGCTCTGAATTTTCCCTCGGAAGACCCTACGAAAACAGTTCCTTCCTTTATAACCGGCGTGGCAACGATGGACTTTTCAGTGGCGGTTGACCAGAGCAGTTTCCCATTGTCGGCATTAAGGCAATAAATGGTTCCGTCTGTGGAAGGGATCACCAGCCGGTTCTTTTCAATCGCCGGCGCTGCGTAGATCTTTCCCCCGGTCACAAACCGCCATACCACCCGGTTTGCAGCGGGATCAATGGCCAGCACCCTTCCGCGGCTGTCGGGTGTAAGGATCCGGTTTTTATACAATACAAAACCGTTACCAATATCCGACGAATCCTGGTACCGCCATACTTCTTTTACCTGCGGATACTGTTGATTTACGGCATAAGACGGCCGGAACCATTTTTGTGTGTCTGTATCCAGATGATGGTCCTTTAATTCCACAACTGCCCATTCTTTCTTTGTTTCCCGCCCCGGTTTTCGTTCGCGGTAAGTGGCGCGTCCGTTCTCTATGGTAATAATGTTGTAGCCGCCGATGCTGTCCTTAGCCCTCAGGTTAGAGCGCCCCATTACCCCGGGGATGCCTTCGAAATCGTATTGCCGGTTCTGGTGTCCGTGCCCGCACATATACAATTGTATATTGTGTCTCTTCAGCCGGTCGGCGATCTCGTACCAGTTATTTAATGAAGAATCCAGCGGATAGTGATCTACGAATATGATCGGTTCTCTTGCAGGGATGGTGGCCAGCACCGAATCCAGCCATACAATATTGCCGTAAGGCACCTGGCCCGGACTCATTTTCATATTGGGGCCGCAATTGGCACCCAGGAAATGAATGCCTTCATAACTGAAGGCGAATACTTCATTGCCGAATATACGGTTAAAGGTATTGGTACCGCTTTCCGACCAGTTATCATCATGATTGCCCGGAACGATGTACCAGGGCTTGTTCAGCGAATCCAGTAGCTGCCTGGCCAGCTGTATTTCCGTATCGGCGCCGAATTCTGTGATATCCCCGGAAGCGATCACAAAGCGGATATCCGGGTTCGCATTGATGTCTCTTACCGTTCTGCGGAGATCTTCATCTGCATCATGAGAGCCGATATGAAGGTCGGAGATCTGGGCAAATTGAAAAGAAGGTTGGGCAGCAGCCAGTTTTACAAAAAAGCAGTAAAGGCCAATAAAGAGGATTCGTTTCATTGGAGAAAGATAGGCAAGATATCCTTACCGGCAAATCCATCTGTCAAAAACCGGTATCAATTTTTAGTTAAGCAGAAAACGCCCCAGCGCGTCCACCGTCGCCAGAAGGTGATCGGCCTTATGTTCCCTCAGCTCCATCTCGGTACCGTACCCATACAATACGCCGGCCGCGGTCACTCCATTATTCCGGGCACCGATGAGATCATATTTCCGGTCGCCCACCATAACAGTGGCAGCCGGATCCAGCTCATATAATGTCAATGTGTGCCGGATCAATGCTGTTTTGTCGGCCATTGTATGATCCGGGTTGCTGCCGATAATGTCTTCAAAAAAAACATCCAGTTTAAAATGCCCGGCAATAGTGCGGGCAAAAGCCTGTTGTTTGGAGGTAACCACAAAAAGCCGGTGCCGGGCAGCAGCCAGTTGTTCCAGCAGGGGCTTAATCCCATCATATAGATTATTTTCATACAGGCCTTTATCCTGGTAATATTCCCTGTAAAAAGCGACAGCACTATTCACCGCTTCGTCGGCAAGTGCATACCGGGTTTTAAATGTATGGTGTAAGGGAGGGCCGATAAACTGTCGGAGGGATTCCGGATCTGTTTCACGGATATTCATCTTTTCCAGTGCAAAAAGCACGGCATTTTGTATGCCCTGACTGGAATCCGTTAGGGTTCCGTCCATATCAAAAAAGATATTTTTCATAAACTTCAAATAAAAAACCTGTGGAGCAGTGATCATTCACGGCAACCCACAGGTATCGTGGAGGCGAGGGGAGTCGAACCCCTGTCCAAACATATCCTTCAAAAGCCTTCTACATGCTTATTTCTTATATTAATTGTCGGTAAGGAGCAGGGAAAGAACAAACCAATTCCTTACTTAGCTGTATGGGTCTTTTGCTACCGGCACAGCCTGAGGTAACAGCATCCTGTTTTTGTTTGATGAGTCGGCGGCGGAGCGTGGTAACAGAACAACCGGCTCAACGCGGCCCTAATGACTACTTAATCACTGATTAGGCAGCCATGGCATACTGAGTATTGCCATTTAAAATTTGAGTATTCAGATTAACGGGCTAATTACACAACGCCCGGCATGCTTCTACCTTCAAAGATCTACGCTGTCAAAACCAAACGCCCCCTGACGATTGTTCATCCAGAAATCAGCATACAAAGATACGGATTAAAAAGGAGATTTATAACGCTCAATCAGGCCCATCGCAATTTCAGGGTATAGGACAAGATTTTCTATATACTTCCGGCTTTTCATCTTCTTGATATGCTGCTCCACTTTCCGTGCCTGAAGATAACTAAGATCTGCAATTGTAAAATAAAGCTCCCAATCCGAATACCGCGCAGTAAAACTTCCCGCATGCTTCTTGTCCCGATGTTCGTTCAAACGATCGCTGAGCTCAAGACAACTACCGATGTAAAATCTCTTTGCTGCAGGTGAATACAGAATGTATACATAGGCCATAAATATCGTTTTTACGCTGTCAATCCCGATAGCTATCGGGACAAACGCCCCCTGACGATTGTTCATCCAGAAATCAGCATACAAAGATACGGATTAAAAAGGAGATTTATATTGTTCGATTAAGTTTGTACCTATTGGTGAAACAGGGCGGCCAGGGTCTCCGATTTAGAACACAACCCTCAACAACCGCAAAGCATTCTGTGCTTCTGTAGCATCCTCAACCGGTTACTTCACCCGGTTGAGCACCTCCCAGTTATCGCCCTGCTTTTCATTTTCAGTAATGGCTATACCGATTCGCACCAACAGGGTACCATCCGATCGGCGCTGGATCCAGTTTGTGCCCGACAACCGGTCGTCTGCATCAGTCCCGCCCTCCCGGTAATCATTCGCTTCATAGAACTGTGCCAGCCGGGTAAGTTCGGTACCGAACCGGGTGCTGCCGGCAAGCGAACGCAGCACTGTAAGCAACAGTTCTTTTTTTGCCAGGGCACTGCTGGTATCCATGTTGCTGTGCTTCATCCCAACCTCAAAGTAAAGCTCCGTATTATCGCAACCCGCTAAGCAGGCAGTGATACTGGTATCCCCTGCACTCATTTTCTCTTCCAGCGTTTCGGTAAAATTATGTTCGTCGATACTGCGCTTCCGGATCACTGTTACCGGGCCGTTATTGAAAATGCTTTTATCCTTCCGTCCCCCCAGCACGCAGTTGGTAAGGTAGCTGGTTTCATAAAGATTGCCTTCCTTATACACAAAATGAAAATCCCGTGGCGCGGTCTCATTTGCATCCGGGTAGTTCCGGAAATTCTTTGATAGCGAAACCGTAAGGATCCCTTTGTCGAACCGGTAATCTGAAATGATATTATACGAAAAAGGAGCATAGGTTAAGATGGAGTGATGCTGACCATATTGAAGACTGTCCTTCATAATGTAATAGTCCAGCTGACCGTTTGTTTGTGCGCTTCCTCCCAACATGCCTTCCGATTCCCTTCGGATGATATAATCCGGTATCCGGTCCCCGTTCAGGTCCTCCCGGGCAACGATCGAATAATAAACGGAATACGGCATTCCTTCATCTTCCAGCGCAATGGAAAAAGGCAGACTGTCCAGGTTCAGCTCTTTGTACCGGCCATCCGGACTTTCGCCCATCACAAGTTGTTTTAAAAAATGGTAAGCCGCACTTCCCGTATCCAATGCCGTGTGTTGCAGTGCAGGAGGCTGTTTTGCGGACATGCTGTTATCCTGTGCCGATACAGCAACCGGAGCAGTTGTTGTTTTTTCCTGATCGGTTTTACAGGCCTGCACCAGTATTGCCAGGATAAGGCAATAACCTATTGTCCTTCCCAGGTTTTTCATTGCTGTATTTATATAAACCGGCTACTTGAAGAGCCTGAAAATATCCAGTCCCAATGCATAGGCCATCAGCCCCAGCAGCAGCACCATACCCACCATCTGTGCATACTCCATAAATTTATCGCCCGGCTTCCGCCCGGTGATCATTTCATAAAGCGTGAACAGGGCATGACCGCCATCCAGCGCCGGTATGGGCAGCACATTCATAAATGCCAGGATAATGGAGAACAAACCCGTCATCGTCCAGAACCGTTCCCAGTCCCAGGATCCGCCGAATGTTTTACCGATGCTGATCACACTGCCGAGGTTATCACTTACGGCATGTTCCTTGGAAGTGAACAGCAGCTTGATCCCTTCAATATATTCCAGCAAGCGGTTAACACCGTATTTAATACCTGCGGGGATGGACTCCAGAAAACCATACTCCTTTTTTTCAAAGGTGATGAATTTCAATGCCGACTGGGTGCTATACCCCACTTTTCCGGCATCATTGAGTTTAGCCCCTACCTGTACTGTATCCGTATTATTGCGAAGTACATTCAGCGTGACCGTTTTGTTCTTATAGTTTTTCACCTGCCTTGCAAAGTCGCTATAGTACAATGCAGGTGTACCGTTAATACCGATGATGCGGTCGCCCTTCAGTAAATTGCCGGAAGTAAATTTAGCAATGGATTTGTCCACACTGTCGACCACGTTCGGGAACCGCACCGCAACAAAATTCTTTAACTGGTTCCGGGTCAGTTCTTTTAAAAAGCCCGGAGGAAAATTGATCACGGTATCCTTTCCATCCCTTCTTATGCTGAGCGCATTTTTTTCATTCAGCAGCAGCCGCTTGGGCAGGTCATCAAAATAAACCAGTTCCTGGTTGTTCACCTTAGTGATTACATCCCCGTCGCGCAGTCCTACTTTCAGTGCCATGGAATCCGCTGCGATACCGTATTTCATATTTGCCACCGGCAGTTTCTCCTCTCCCCAAACAAAAAGGATCATGGCAAAAATGATAAGCGCCAGCACGAAGTTGATGATCACCCCGGCCAGCATGATGATCAGACGCTGCCAGGCGGGCTTTGAGCGGAACTCCCAGGGCTGGGCCGGTTGTTTCATCGCCTCTTTGTCCATACTTTCATCGATCATCCCGCTGATCTTCACATAGCCCCCCAGCGGCACCCAGCCGATACCATATTCCGTTTCGCCGATCTTTTTTTTCCAGAGGGAGAACCAGGGGTTGAAGAACAGGTAGAATTTCTCAACGCGGCAGCCGAACCATTTGGCAGTGATAAAATGCCCGAATTCGTGTAAAGCAATCAGGATGGAGAAGGATAAAATAAACTGACCTACATTAGCGCCAAAGGCCGACCAGTTAAAAGCTAATAAAACCATGTATTATTAATAAGATATATAATTTTTATTCCGGGTGCAAAGATAGGGTGATAAAAATTCTAAACTTCAACTATCAAATCCCAAATATCCGGTTCCCGTAACAATTAACAACTGCTTATAACCGGATGATATCCGCCGCCAGTGTACGTGCCTCCGCATCGCTGTCTAAATAATCGGTCAGGGACGGTTTTTTCACATGGGTGACCTGCTGCATTACCTTTTCGATCACATCGGTCATTTCGAGGAAACCGATCCGGTTTTTCAAAAAGGCGTATACGGCGATCTCATTGGCGGCATTCATCACACAGGGAAGGTTGCCGCCGGTTTCCAGCGCTTCCATGGCCAGGGCCAGGTTGCGGAATGTTTTCAGATCCGGTTCTTCAAACGTAAACGTGTTCATCCGTTTGAAATCAAAACGGGGGTGGTCATTGAGGATCCGCGACGGGAACCCCATGGCATACTGGATCGGCAGCCGCATATCCGGCAATCCGACCTGCGCCTTGATGCTGCCGTCTTCAAACTGTACCATGCTGTGGATAGCGCTTTGGGGATGAATCAGCACATCGATCTGATCGGGCTTGAGGTTGAAAAGCCATTTGGCTTCGATCATTTCCAGCCCTTTATTCATCAGGGTGGCAGAATCTATGGAGATCTTTGCCCCCATTTCCCAGTTGGGATGCTGAAGGGCATGTTCTCTTTTTACATTTACCAGGTAATTGGGTTTGCGCCCGATAAAGGGACCACCCGATGCGGTAAGGTATACTTTTTCGATCTTGTTACGCGTTTCCCCGATCAGGCATTGAAAGATGGCAGAGTGTTCGGAGTCCACAGGTATGATGGGTACCCGTTTTTCCACCGCCATATTCATTACGATATCACCGGCAACCACCAGGGTTTCCTTATTGGCCAGGGCGACGGCCTTCCCGTTCTCAATCGCTTTTATAGTAGGTTTGAACCCCGCAAATCCCACGATTGCTGCCAGCATCAGATCATATACATCCATAGCGGCCACTTCTTCCAGTGCGTCCTCTCCTGCAAACACTTTAATATCCGTTTTGCCAAGTGCATCTTTTACCGCTCCGTACCGGCTCTCATCGCCTATTACCACAATATTGGGATTACAGGCAAGGGCCTGCTCGACCAGCAGCTGATCATTTGAAAAAGCCGTTAATACTTCTACCGAAAATTTATCCGGGTTCTTTTCTATTACATCCAGGGCTTGCTTTCCGATAGAACCGGTAGAGCCAAAAATGGCTATTCGTTTTATCATACGTTCGTCTCCTATTTGCGTTTCTAGTGTTTCTGACTTAAAGCGGCTAAGATAGGGGCTGTTTCAGGAATAAAAAAATGCTTAATTCCTGATCCATTGCGACAGTCCTTCCGCAATTTTACGGTCATTGCTAAG
This sequence comes from Niabella beijingensis, assembly GCF_020034665.1. Taxonomy (NCBI): domain Bacteria; kingdom Pseudomonadati; phylum Bacteroidota; class Chitinophagia; order Chitinophagales; family Chitinophagaceae; genus Niabella; species Niabella beijingensis. Next base: position 868,729 of record NZ_JAIQDI010000001.1, read on the forward strand.
GCGGGGTACTTTGTTTTGTCCGCCCAGCTTGCCGACCGACCGCATGTAATCGATGAACCCGTTTTTCCGGACCGGTGTAATGATCAGGTGTTGTAAAATATTGCCCGAGATAAGGTCATCATAATACGAATTCTTTTCTCTCAGATAGGTGTCTACTTTCTGAGAAAAGCCGGGCATATCCTCCGGTTCATTCTCAAATTCGATGAACCACTGGTGATAGGATTTTCCGGCATCGGCGCTTACATAAGGCGCAACCGTAAATTCCGTAATGTGTACATTATGCTCTTTGGCCGCCCTTAAAAGGCTGTATTCCACTTCTTCACCGATCACATGCTCCCCGAACGCGGAAATAAAATGTTTGGTGCGCCCGGTAACCACCAGCCGGTACGGATCCAGGGATACAAATTTCACCATGTCGCCGATATCATATCCCCACAAACCCGCATTGCTGTTGATGATCAATGCATAATTAACCCCCGTCTCCACTTCCCCCAGCGACAGGCGTCTCGGGTTTTCCTTTCCGATCTCATCCGCGGGAATGAACTCAAAAAAGATGCCGCTATTGGTATTGAGCAGCAACCCCGGCTCCGTTTGCGTATCCTGGAAGGCGAAGAAGCCTTCTGAAGCGGGAAAGGTTTCAATACCGTCCACTTTTCGGCCAATGCTTTGAAGCAGTTTCGCCTGGTAAGGTTCAAAATTCACGCCTCCGTAAACCATAACAGAAAAATTCGGGAACAACTCGCCCACGGGTTTGCCGGAGCGCTTTATCAGTTCATCAAAATACATCTGTACCCATGGCGGAATACCGCTGATCAGGGTCATGTTCTGATGGATGGTCTCTTCCACGATCTTGCCCAGCTTGGTCTCCCAGTCTTCGATACAGTTGGTTTCATACTCCGGCAGCTGATTCTTACGCAGGTAACGGGGCACATGATGGTTCACAATGCCACTGAGGCGCCCGGTGGGGACACCTCCCACCCGCTCCAGTTCCGGTGAACCGCTCAGAAAGATCAGTTTTCCATCTGCAAAGCCTGTATTCCCTGTTTCTGCCATATAGCACAAAAGGGCGTTCCGCGCGCCGTTTATATGATTACTGATCGATTCCTTGGAGATCGGGATGTATTTGGTACCACTTACCGTACCGGATGTTTTGGCAAAATACAGGGGCTGCCCCTTCCAGAGCACATTGTGCTTGCCTGCTTTCACTTCTTCGATATACGATTTGAGCTGTTCGTAGTTCCGGACCGGGACCGCTTGCCTAAACTGCTTGTAATCATTTAGTTCCGAAAAATTATGATCCTTTCCGAACTGGGTGAGCCGCGCCGTCTTAATCAGGTATTTGAGAATATTTTCCTGATCCTCAACCGCCGTATGCATTCCTTTTTTTATATTTTTGGAAACAATCGATGCAAAGGGCTTGGCCAGGAACGATTTGAATTTCATTGCATTAATCCATTTTTTCGATGCTGCCGGGATACCGGAAGTACAAATATAATGTTTGTTGACAGAGAAGGAATAGATCCGGTAATATATATTTGGCCGATCTGTTTGTAAAATTAAAAAATCTTCCTACCTTTGCCGTCCTAATTTTTAGACAATGATAGCAATTATTAAGGTGGCCGGTCAACAGTTCAAGGTTGAAAAAGATCAAACCCTGTTTGTGCCACATATTGAAGGCAAATCCGGTGATGCGGTAAACCTTGAGGTTTTACTGGCCCACATCGATGGAAAGTTATCTGTTGGCGGTGACGTTGCCACAAAAGTAAGCGCAGAAATCGTAGACCACGTTAAAGGGGATACAGTGATCGCTTACAAAACAAAAAGAAGAAAAGGCTTTCATAAAAAGAAAGGTCACCGTACTGCTTACACAAAAATCAAAGTAACAGGCATCGCTTAATAAGCATGTTAATACTTGAGAAGTAAACCGGCTGATGTATTATCATCCTGTTTACTTTTTAATACTGTATCAACTATTAAACTCATAAAAAATGGCACATAAGAAAGGAGAAGGTAGCGTTAAAAACGGCCGCGATTCAGAAAGCAAGCGTCTTGGAGTAAAGATCTTCGGGGGCCAGCCTGCTATTGCCGGTAATGTTATCATTCGTCAACGCGGCACTGTTTACCATCCCGGTAAAAATGTTGGCGTTGGAAAAGACTTCACGCTGTTTGCACTGTCTGATGGTGTTGTAGAATTCAAGAAAGGAAGAAAGAACAGAACATTTGTATCTGTAAACGAAGCCCAGGCATAATGCTTTTTTGCTGTGACTGAATAAATTGTGGAAAAAAAATTTGGCGGCATTAAATAATTGTATAATTTTACCGCCGATAATCCATTATTTACTAATCATTAAATTCAAAAAAAATGGCAGTTAAAAAAGCAGCAGCAAAAAAAGCAGCTCCTAAGAAAGCAGCAGCAAAAAAAGCAGCTCCTAAAAAAGCAGCAGCAAAGAAAGCAGCTCCTAAAAAAGCAGCAGCAAAAAAAGCAGCTCCTAAAAAAGCAGCAGCAAAGAAAGCGGCTCCTAAAAAAGCAGCAGCAAAAAAAGCGGCTCCTAAGAAAGCAGCAGCAAAGAAAAAATAAGAATTTTCTGAAAAGAATTCGAAAGCCTTCCCCAGTGGAAGGCTTTTTTTATTGCCGCCTCTTTCCTACTTTGCAGTTATGAACAACAGTACCATTGCCGATCATTTCACCTTGCTTTCCAAATTAATGGATATCAACGGAGAAAATGCGTTCAAAGCCAAAACCTACTCCATTGCTGCCTTTCATATCGAACGGCTGGAAGAGCAGCTGACAGATATCGACCGGGCTTCTTACAGCTCGATCAAAGGCCTGGGAGCATCTGTAGCCGGAAAGATCATTGAACTGATCGATACGGGCAAAATGACGGCACTGGAGGAAATGCTTGCAGCCACACCAGCCGGTATTGCAGAAATGCTGGAACTAAAAGGTCTCGGCCCCAAAAAGATCCACATCATCTGGAAAGAGATGGGCATTGCTTCTGTGGGTGAACTGGAATATGCCTGTAATGAGAACCGGCTGACACGTTATAAAGGTTTTGGGGAAAAGACACAGGTAAAGATCCTGGAATCGATTCAGTTCTACAATCAGAATAAGGGACATTTCCTTTATTCCCAGGTTTATGAGATCTTTCCTTCGGTCCTGGCCTATCTTGAAGCTGGTTTTGGGAAAGGAACCGTGTGGAACACCGGTAATTATTACCGTCAGCTGCCCACATTATACGAACTCGAATTTATCATTGCGGAAAAACCGGAGCTCATCAAACAAAAATTCCAGACCGCCTACCCCCCGGAATTGCTGGAAGAAACAGAAAACAGCATCCTCTACAAACTTAATAACGGACTGCGGCTGCGGATCTATCCGCTTCAGGAAAAGATCCCCCAGTTCCTGCTTAAGACCTCATCTTCCCCGGAATTCCTGGAAACTTTTTGCAACCGGTTCTATCCGGGAACGTTCGAAGATACCGTCTTCGACAGTGAGACTGCTGTTTTTGAAAATGCAAACCTCCCTTATATCCCGGCCTGCCTGCGGGAATCCGCCACCATTATTGACCGGGCTGAAAAGAATGCATTGCCGCAACTGATCCAGCTGAACGATATAAAAGGCATTATTCATAACCACAGTACCTGGTCGGACGGGCTTTATACGCTTGAAGAAATGGCCCGTGCCCTGATGGAAAAAAAGATGGAATACCTGGTGATCTCCGATCACTCTAAATCCGCAGCCTATGCCAACGGACTTACAGAAGACCGTATCCAGCAGCAACAACAGGCCATTGATGCTCTAAACAAAAAACTGGCCCCCTTCAGGATCTATAAAAGTATCGAATGCGATATTCTCGGCGATGGCAGCCTGGATTACAGCAACGAGGTGCTGGCAACATTTGACCTGGTGATCGCATCCGTACACAGCAACCTGTATATGAATGAAACAAAGGCCATGGAGCGCCTGATGAAGGCAATTGAGAACCCGTATACCACCATCCTGGGACACCTTACCGGCCGGCTGCTCCTCAGTCGTAACGGCTACCCCATCAACCATAGAAAGATCATTGATGCCTGCGTAGCCAACCAGGTGGTTATCGAAATCAATGCCAACCCGCACCGGCTTGACCTGGACTGGAGCTGGATCGAATATGCGATGAATAAGGGCGCCCTACTATCCATTAATCCGGATGCGCACACGATTGAAGGTTTTGACGATATCCGTTTCGGGGTCATTGCCGCACAAAAAGGCGGGCTTACAGCTGCGTACAATCTAAGCAGTTTTTCACTGGAACAATTTGAGTCCTTCACCACCCGCAGAAAGGCAACGATAACGAGTTGAGCGGTCAGCTGTGAGCCATCAGATCTGAGACCTGAGAGCTGAAATGTGCAATCTGTGCCGAAACTGACCGCCGATAGCTGAAGGCTGATCACTGGTTGCTGATAGCAGAAGGCTCACAGCTCCCCTGCCACCGGAAATCTTACAAAGAACGTTGTTCCCACGCCCGGTTCGGTTTCAAACCAGATCGTTCCGTTGGCTTTTTCAACAATCCCTTTGCACATGGCCAGTCCCAGACCGGTTCCGGAGCTTTTTGTAGTAAAATTGGGAGTGAAGATCTTACCTTTCATCGCATCGCTGATCCCGGATCCGTTATCCGCAATGCTGATCACAACAGCACCTCCGGCCATTGCTTCTTCTACGGTGATGACCGCCTCCGGGTTCTTTTCACAGGCATCAATGGCATTTACAAACAGGTTTGTAAACAGCCGGTTCATTTGTGTTCGATCGGCCTTTACCATAATAGCTTCCGGTATTTTCTTCCATTTAAAGGCCACCTTCGGGTTTTTGCTGTAAATATGTTCCAGCGGCTCTAATACCTCATGCAGATCAAACACTTCTTCTTTTATGTGATTGATATTGGCAAATTGCGAAAAATCAGCAGCGATCTTCGAAAGATAATCGATCTGCTCCACAAGCGTTTTTGCCACATTTGATGTGAGCTGCTGCACATTGGCACTGTTTTCAGCGATCGCTTTCTGCAGATACTGAAGACTCAGTTTCATTGGGGTAAGCGGGTTCTTGATCTCATGCGCCACCTGCCTTGCCATTTCCCTCCACGCTTCTTCCCGCTCCGATTTTGCCAGCAGATCGGCGCTTTCTTTTAACTGGGATACCATCTTATTGTATTCCTTCACCAGCTGTCCGATCTCATCATTGCGTTCCCATACGATCTCCTCGTTAACCCTCGACAGACTCACCTGTTTCATTTTATTACTGATCACCGTAAAGGATCCTGTGATCCGGTTGGTGATCAGCAGGGCCAGTAACCCCGTCAATAAAAATATAAATGCATAAAGATTGATGAGTGTGATAAGGAAAGTGGATATCTCCTGGTTCAGCTCCTGCTGTGAGGTAAAATAAGGAATGCTGAGATAGGCATAAGGCTGCGCGCCATTAGCCCCCACCGGTGCATAAATGGTATTGTAAGCAAGCTCGGACACCTGCTCCTTCTGTATATACTGGGCACGTCGCAATCTTAACAGGCTGTAAAAAGCACGGGGCGCCATCCGGGTACTCAGAACACCACGGCTGTATACATCCGGCTGACTGGTGGCCCTGAGCTCTCCGGTAAAGTCATATACATTCACGTCGAGTCCGTGAATATCAGACACCCGTTTTATAACCGTATTCAGCATATTGGCCTGGAACAGATCTTCATTAAAGTGCTCCCTTCTCAATATGATCCGCAGACTATCGTTCGGGTTGTCGTGCAGATTGATCTCATTGAGCATGATATTCATGGTCCTGCTCAGGCGATCATTATTGGATTCCTCAAAACGATTGATAAAAAAGGAAATTGTTGCAGCACCCACTACCACGAAGGCCAGCACATTGATGAGGATAAATGTGCCGTGGATCTGGCTGCGGATGGTTGGAAAGAACGTGGAATTCCGCAGCAGCCGCTTGTTCATGAACGATCCCAGCACGATCATCAGCACATTGATGAGCGCCACCAGGAACAAAAAAGAACAGAAAATATAGGAGAACAAGGTGGTGGCCTCCAGAAACATTTCGCTTTTCCGGACCATGATGATCACCTTTGATGCACTGGCCCGGTACCATACTTCGCTGTACCCCATCCGTTCCCGGACATCCACTTTTTTCTGGGGGAACTGGCTTGGGGTAAGTGTGGTGGTGAACGGGTATTTTTTTGAGGCCGAAGAGGACGTAAGCTGATTGTTGTGATAGATCGCATACTGATATACGGCCGAATTGGAAATTTCCCCCTGCTTGAATTGCTTGAACAACTCCGGTTTGATATTGGCTACTGCAAACTTCCGCGGATTTGAAACAATATAAACAGTTCCGATCAGCCGGCCGGTTTCCGGATGGGTGATCACCCTCCGGGTAATATAGGCAAAGTTGTCGAACTCCTCCGACTCGTAAAAGTACATATCCGGCAATGAGGTGGGCTTCGATTTATTGGCAATGGTGGTATTCAGCGAGGCCACCGTTTGCGGGAACGAATTGTACAGGGAGTTATCCAGGCTGTCGAAAATATACAGGTTGGTAACGTAATTATTAAGATACCCGATGTAATTGCGCTGGCGGATACTATCCCGCAGGTATACATTCTGATCTTCATCATACAACCGGTGAAAATTATTCCGGAAATAATTACTGTCCAGGTATTTATTCGCAATACTGATCAACCGTTCACTTGCAGGGTCGGTTTGGGTCGCCAGCTTCTGGCAATATAAGGTGCGCAGGTTCAGCTCGGCCTTTGTGATCTCCTTCAGCATCAGCAGACAGAGGCTGATGGAAAAAATGAAAATCCACAGCACTGTACCCGAAACGCTGAATTTGATAAACCGGTTAATGCGTGCTTCCTTTGTAAAAATGTACGTGTAAATGAGCAGCCACAGCAACACCGGCATGTAGAAGTTCACATCGGCACCTCTTACAAATCCCGTGATGAACAGCAATCCCAGTACCGACATCCAGAAATAGACCAGCAGGATCCGCTGGCCGAATGCTCCGAGGATATATTTATAGAGCGTTCTGCTCAGGTAATAAAAACCCAGGATAAGACAGGCGAGGATGAGAAACCCTACGATCGTATAAATACTGAGGCTGTCTATATTGGTTACATCAAAAGAGATCCTGGATTTTCCGATAAGCCCCCGGATGACGCTGGTGATGCTGAATGTGGCCGTAATAAGGATCACCAGGCAACTTACCCCCGCTGTCAGTACCGTATTCCGCGCGTACTTTTCCGTGTGAAAAGGGCGGGCTGAAAGACGGTTCCAGACAAACACACAGATCCAGCAGAAGAGCAGGCTGTTGATCAGCAGATCCCCGAATGCCGGCAACAGGAAACCGGATGTATACAGACTCTTGTCGAACAGTTTGAACCCGGAGAAGTCCCAGATACACGTCATTATATAAACACCCACCCGGAAGGCCAGCAAACAGGCCACCAGCAGCCAGATCTGGCGTTTGTAATCAGAGGCGGCAAAGCGTTTGGCCAGTAACAGATACAGGGAAAGGAATAACAGGAACAATCCCGTGATCTTCAGCACTACAGACATTTCGGTGTCTTCATACAGATTATCATTGCCTTTCTGCTCCTGGATCCTGGCAGATTCAACTTCGGATAATTCATTCAGTTGCCGGACAATTTTTGGTTCCTGTTTTTCTTTTAAATAAAAAACCGGACTCCCTCCGATCCCGTTTATTACATAAGGCGTGGCTGTGACGGTAATGTCCATGCGGCGGTCCATCGCCTTGTTGAACGGATAGGAATCCCTCAGATAATCGGTCTCCACAAAAAAAGAGGACTTTATAAGGATCAGGCAGATAGCGGTAAAATCCGGGTGTCCGGGAACCGTTTTCCGGAGCGCGTAATAATATCCGTTGGCCAGCCTTACACCCTGCTCTTCCTTATCGCTGTATACCAGCTCATCCGATGGCACAACGATGCCTGTATTCCAGAAGCGCAGGAACAATTTATCCTGATCGTTCTTGTAGAGGTAAAAATAAAAGTCCTTATCCGGAATGTTATTGAGATCCCGCAATGTTTCTCTTGACTGTGTAAGCCGGTCCATCAATTCCGTCCGCTTCAGCAATTGATCAAACCGGTGCACCCGCGTCCGGATCTCTTTTTCAAAAAGCCGGGTCTGCGCATCCAGGGACGTATCCTTCAGATAGGTGGAGCTTAAAAGGAAGCCGGTAACGAAGATCACCGCAGCGGCTGCCAGCAGCACCAGCTCCCATAAATATTTATTTCTGCTCCTCCGTTTCATTTACGATTCTTCTGTTTTTATCCGGTCCCATATAGCATCCATTTCCTCCAGCGTCATTTCAGACAGCTGCCGGCCCTGCCCGGCCGCCGATTCCTCCATTTTGGTAAACCGGTTAATAAATTTTTTATTCGTGCGTTCCAGGGCCGCCTCGGCATCTATTTTTAAAAACCGGGCATAATTGATCAGCGCAAACAAAAGATCCCCGAATTCTTCTTCCATTTTTTCAGATGATTGCTGCGCCACGGCCTCTTCCAGCTCCGCCGTTTCTTCAGCAACTTTCTTCCATACGTCATCGGCTGTATGCCACTCAAACCCTACCTGCCTGGCTTTTTCCTGCAACCGCATGCCCTTAACAACTGCCGGCAGTGAACGGGGCACGCCGCTCAGCACTGATTTTTTTCCTTCTTTCAGTTTCAGCGCTTCCCAGTTCTGTTTTACATCTTCCTCCGATCTTACTTCTTTCAGTCCCTTCATGCCCTCCTCGGGAGGGTAGATGTGCGGATGTCGCTTTATGAGCTTTTCGGTAATCCCGCTTATGACCTCATTGATGGTGAACTGTCCCTGCTCTCCTGCTATTTTTGAGTAAAAAACAATATGTAGCAGCAGATCGCCCAGTTCTTCTTTTATTGCGCTCCAGTCTTCCTCCAGTATCGCATCCCCCAGCTCATAGGTTTCCTCAATGGTCATCTGCCGCAGGGTCCGGATCGTCTGTTTGCGATCCCACGGGCATTTTTCACGCAACTCATCCATTATTGTCACCAAACCGTTAAAAGCTTCCTGGCTCATACTATTCTGTTTTTTTATCTATCGTTGCTCCGTCCGACAACATAGCGCTGCAAACGGATGTTTTATTTTTTATCCGTATCGGGCTCGGTAAAGCACCGGTTCATAAACAACAGCTGATAATAAATCGCATTTTGCCAGTACGCTCCGTTATGAGCGCCCGGCCGGGTAATATAATCGTGCGGAATATTACGTAACAGCAATTCCTGATGCAGATTCTCGTTCACTTTATAGAAAAAGTCTTCTGTTCCGCAGTCAATAATAATTTTTAATGTGCGGGGTTCAATAAGGTGCAGCATATTGATCACCGTGTTTTTTTCCCAGCGTTCGGGATAGTCCTTGTATTTTCCCAGCCGTTTGGCCATATCCCAGTTATTGGGAAAAGGCCGGATATCCACCCCGCCGCTCATACTTCCTGTGGCGCCAAACACATCCGGATGTTTGATGGCAAGATATAATGCACCGTGTCCACCCATGCTGAGGCCGGCAATGCCCCTTCCTTTTGACGTGGCAATGGTGGCATAATTTTTATCTACCCAGTCTACCAGCTCGTGAGAAACAAAGGTTTCATAGCGAAAAGAAGGATCTGCAGGACTATCCCAATACCAGCTGCCATAGCCGCCATCCGGGCAGACCAGGATCATCTGGTAAAGATCTGCACCATCCAATGCACCCTTTACGCCCGGCCAATAGGCATAGCTGCCGCTGTACCCGTGCAGCAGGTATACCACCGGGTATTTTTTGGTTTTTGTATAGCCATCCGGCAGGATCACCGAGGTTTTGACGGGCTTCTTCATGGAAGGGCTGTACACTTCCAGCGTATCCACTTTTGCCGCCCATACGTTCAGGCTCACAAGCAGCACGAAGCCGGCAACCAAACACCGCTTCATTTTTCCCGTTACATTTATCATAATACTGACGAATTTATATAAAAAATGGTAAGTACTGTCAACAAATCAAAAGGCAGGTGGGATCACCACCTGCCTTATATTTTTTTTTAGTTATTTTAGGATCAGAACCGTTTTTGATTGGCCAGGGCTTCTTTTACCCCCGGATATTCGGTAATGAGTGCCAGCTCATAACCTGTTTTCGCCTTTAACTTTCTTATGAACTCATGCAGCTTCAGCGAATCTGCGGAACTCCTCCACATCTGGTCGTGTGCCAGGATCACCAGGTTATCGGGTTTCAGGGTCTTATTGGATGCAAATAAATGATCTACCTGTGCGATCAGCTGATCCGGGCTTTGCACCGCCTGTGAATTCTTGTGGTTGAACTGCCATTCCAGGTCCCAGCCGATAAGCACGTAGCCGCCTTTTTTCTGCAGCGAGTCAATTACGGATTTGTTCTTTAAAAGATCTGTACGACTGATGCTGTCGATACGCCAGGCATTGCGGCCGGGTGTACGGGCGATCGGCTCCTTCAGCATCATCAGCGCCTGGGCGCGGTTAAAATCAGAAATGACGGAGTCCGGGTTCTTATAAAATCCGGTAAAGCGATTCCTCCAGGCATGGGAATAGCTGTGATTGAACAGTTCAATTCCCGGAAAAATCTGCAACTGCTCCCACATCAGTTTCTGTTCGGGGCTTGCCTTTGTGTGCAACCCGATCAGGAACATGGTAGCCGGCACATTTTCCTCTTTCAGGATGGTCAGCAGGTTGCGGGTACCCAGGTTCGGACCATCATCAAAGGTCATAAAGATCCGTTTCTTTTTTTCCGGTTCTTTTTCCTTTTGCGGATCCTTAAGGTTGATCTCCACAGAATCCGGGATATCAAGATCCGCCCCCAGTTTCTTAGCCCTGGGTTTGGAATCATTACAGGATAAAAGCAGCAGGAAAGCCAGGGAACCCAATAGGTAATTCCATTTCCTCATAAAAGCAGGGTGCTCCTTTGGAGCAGGCCCTTCCATAAGTTGTTTCATATACTTTTTAAATCTAAAAAGATCGTAAAACAAAAGGTGCCAGTGGATAAGGTCAGCCGAGAATTAGAAGCCTCCGGAACACAGCCGGCAGACTTTCCAAATGTGCATTCCATGTTATTTTACAATTCTTATGTAAAACTAATCAAAGCCCCCATGATTTCAAAAAAATCTTCACATGATCCGGATCAAGATATCTGAACCTGTCAGCGGCCAAAAGTGTCGTAATTATCCCGGGCATATTTTTCAAACCGTTGCAGGAGCGCCACATTTTTCTGCTCCACTCCCGTAAGCACCCCGTCAATACTGTTGGTTACCGGCACATACCACTCCACCTGGTCAAAGAACTGCCGCACCCCCTTGTTTCTGAACGAATAGCCATGCCTGGCGAAAATGGTATTCCGGATGATCTCAAGATCCAGTTTTTTCAGGTTTTTGATTTCTTTTTCCGTGAGTTCCTTTACGGATCCGTTTATTTTATAGACCTCCTCCGAGGCCATCCGGTATACTTTGTTGATCGAAGTATCCACCGTTCCGTCCTCGTTGGTGTACAGCTCGGTTTTTGTCCGCCCGTTCTCATAATCCACATAATCCCAATCCTCGGGAAGCATCAGATTGGCATTATAGCGGAAAGGTTTTTTGACCAGCACAAATTCCTTTACGGGATTCCTGACTTCGGTCGCTTTATAAGCCTTCCATTTTCCCTTCAGGGTATCACCGGTGATGGAAAATTCAAACCGTCCGTCGTGCCGGTCGCTGCCGGGCTCATCCATTATGAATGAATATTTATTACCTGTAAGGGTGAGCGTTCCTTTCATCGGGCGGTCGTTTCCCTTTACAACGCTTCTTCCTTCCACCCCATCCTCAGTGATCCGGGTAAGCCGGATATTGATCCGGGCCACATCCTCATAATCCTGCTCGCCCTCAACTACACTGACAAAATCGCCCACCCAGTTTCCATACAGATCCGTATGCAGCTCCGGGGGCAGCTCCTGCGCCGCAGCAACAGGCGCATCGGCCGCGGCCGTTTTCTTTTTAGGCTTACAGGAGAAAAGCAGTACCATGCAGAACAGTGCTGAAAAATAAGCGTATTTCATTTTGATTTGATTTTATAAATAATATATTCTGCAACCAGCCAGTTGGGGATCCAGCCCAGACCAGCCACGATCACATACACATCCATTGGTGAAGGATGGAAAAACTGTACCAGTATCCATTTCCAGAGGCGCAGGGTAATAGCAGAAAGGGTGAGTGCATAGCTGCGGATCATCATAAAACGGTGCTCCCGAAACTGTTGCTGCCGCGCCGCCATCACAGCCCGCAACGTAAATGCCCACCACAGTACTGATAATGTTATGAAAAAGAAGATGGCCAGCCCGCCGCCATTAGCATGTATCCCCATTATAAAACCCGTGGGCGCGGAAAAAAACAGTACCACCAGCACATAAACATATCCGGTTATCCGGTGCACGCTCCTGTGCTCCCGCAGCAGGTACCGGCTGAACTGGGTAAACCCTGCTACCAGACAGAACATTGAAGTGTAAACATGCGTATAAAATACCGGTAAATAATACCAGAGGTTTTCCACTTCCGTCTGTTTGATCTGCAGAAAGGAGGCCCTAGTGCTGGCCGGAATGTACCGCAGTGTGATCTCCAGCATTAAAAAACTAAAAAATCCCAGCAATGCCAAGGCAAGGAACTGCGCAGTTGTCTTATGCTTTTTTGTTAGCTGCAAGAAGTTTTGGTATAAAAATAGGAAAAATTCCAACACCCGGATAATACCTGCGGGGCATCCGGTACCGGCATACGGCAATTACCGGGCTGCTATTGTTTCAATTTTTTAATTGTTGTTTGCACGGTGTGGTTGTAGGTACTGATCTGTTTACTCAGCAGATCCATTTGTTCCTTATAAACCGCATAGGCTTTTTCCAGTTTGCGGATATCCTGAACAATGGCATGATCTGTACCTTTTCGTGCCAATGCCAGGTGCTGCAACCGTTTTATTGTTTTTATATGTTGCGAGTGAACAATGCCTTTCATATTGTTCCTGTCTTAAAACTGCTACTTCCCCTTGTCGACAAACATGAGACGTAATCCCGTGATGTTCATACCGGTCCAGTCGTCTCTGCCTTCATCTGTGAAGATATAGGTAAACACCGTATTATGCTCATCCGAATAACTGGATGTAGCTGCATTAATATCCAGCAGGCTGCCAAATGCGCCCCGTGCAGGGATAACCATTTTATCGGAACTTCTGAGTATCGAAAGATAATTGGTATAAGGTCCTGCTCCGGGTCTGAACCTGGGCTTAAACAATTTATATGCCGTTGTAAACGGTCCGCTGTCAATGTCGGCTAACGTATCCCGGGCGATGATCACGGTATCCTCAATAAACCAGGGGTCTTCGGGTATCTCCCGCAGCACAATTTGATATTGCGTTATCACAATATCAACCGGTGCTTCACCAATTGCCGTTTTTGCCAGGTTAAGGAATTTCAGTTTTATATAGCCCGGATCCGGCATCAGCTCTTCACTCTGGGTATTTTTCATCAGCAGGGAACTGGTATCTGAAACAGGTACATAGTCGAGCATATCATTGCCGGGTGCTATCTGCACTTCCTGGTTAAGGGTCATTTTGCCCGTACTATCGATCAATTGCACGGTACCCTTACCCGGGGGCAAAAAATAAAAACCATCCAGATAATAAGGGGGCTTCGTTTTGTTGTATTGTATTTCCAAATGTTCCGGTATACTGCGGAACAGTACCCGGCTGTATTTTTCCAGCTGGAGGCGGTTCTCCTTACTTACATCCACGCCTTTACGACAGGCCACAGCAACGATCAGCAGAACTGCCCAGGTAAAGAGAACGGAGACTTGCTTCATATAGTTGATTTTAAAATACAGGCGGGCGAAGGTTTGCCCGCCTGTATACCGGTCAGCTTTCTGGTTTCTTATATCTCAGCATTAAAAAAAGCAGCATGCATTTAATATCCCTGCGGGTTAAACTGTGTCCATCCCAGCGTCCATACGGCACCGGAAGCAGGAATCGCACCTTTTGTGGCAATATTTCCACCTGTGGCGGATTTCAGCACCGAAGGATTATAGGCAGCACCTGTATAAAAGGGACTACCGGAGAACTGCACCTGGTTCGACAATCCGGTAAAGAAGGTATTACCAACATATCCGGCGGGGGTAGCTCCTGCGGGTGTTACCACAACACCGGTGGTATAACCGTGTACCACGTTGTTGCTAAAGTGGCTTCCGGTTGTTGTGATATTTTCAAATGCCACTCCTGTGTTATACCCTATGATAACGGAATTCTGAATATCCAGAGCCGACCTTCTTCTCCAGCGGTTACCGTATTTCAGTCTGTTAGCAGCAGAATCTTTTACTGCAAGTCCCACAAAAGTGAAGTTTCTTAATACCGGTTTGGTAGTAGGTGTGGCCGCACTTCCGGTACCATCATTATCGCTTTCCAGGCCATTGGCATCCGTTGTGGCCGGGCTTCCGCTGAGACTGTAAGTAGCTTTAACATCTTTCAGACTGATCCCGTACTGGATCGTACCCTGATAACCAAAGTCAAAATCAAAGTCATCATCTTCCGTTGACAATGCCACCAGGTGATCCGCATTTACGGTACCGCCAAAAAATTCATAGGCATCATCCTTACTCCAGGAAACCTGGATATTGGATAGTACCGTTTTGTTACCTACTCCGGCAAGGGTAAGGCCATTGATTTCGTTGTTGGGCGACAACAGGTAGCCCGGGAACTCAATCCTTACATACTTTAATGAACCGGAGCTATCCGCAGCGTTGGTGCCACCAAAGTTTACATTCACACTTGCGGGAAGCGGATCGGGGATACCTTCTACCCTCGGATTTGTTTGGTTGGTGGGTGCATTACCGAGCAACACCACTCCACCAAAGTCCCCCGCCAGGCGGCCGGTAGCTTTGGGAGAAGTAAATACAATGGGAGCAGCAGCAGTACCATTGGCCACCAGCCTGGCATTGCGGGGTACTACCAATACACCTTTCAGCGTTTGCGGACCATAGGCCGGGTCGTTATACGTTTTTGCAGTGCCGGATGTGAGGAAGGTTCCGGCTTCAATGGTGAGGGTATTACCGGGCTTTACATAAGAAACACCATCGATCAGCCATACCGTGTCTTTCGACAGGAATTTTACCGTGATCAGGCTGTTCCCGTCCACCGGAATGTGCTTCTGGGGCTTTGAGGGTAAGCCCGCGCGTGCTGGTCCGTTGAATTTTTCATCCGTGTTGTTTTTTCTACAACCGGTAACAGCTGCTGCTGCAACAACAACTGCAACAGCAACGCTTTTAAGTTGGGTTTTCGTTAACATAAAAAATGATTACTTTTTTGTTACCTTTGTTTTGCTGTTTTGCATGGCCCGCTTCAAAAAGGCAACATATTGCGGCGGGTTCATGTATTCCTTCTTCCGGCTTTCCTGTTTTTTATTATTTTATGGTCTTTACTCCTGGTGAGTAAAACCCGGTTGGGCAACAGGGCCGGGAAGTATGAATTATTTACAAACCTTGCAGTAACATCGGGTATCCTGCCGGTCTTTAGAACTTATAGGTTACAGCCACACTGAAATTTCTGCCGCTCTTTTCCCGGTAGGTAATCCGGTCCCCTTTCTCTTTCTCGTATGCTACTGAATGACCACCTTTCAATTTCCAGCCGGCAAAATTGCCTTCTGCGGTGTTACTGCTTTCGTATGCCTGCAGATTCTGATAATAAAAACGGTATTCATTCAGCAGGTTGCTGCAATTGATCTTTATTTCCAGTTGCTGTTTTAAAAAGCGGGCATACACCTGAAGGTCGAGGAGATTACGCCCCTGCTCGTACTCCGTTTCTCCCGGGTTCAGATTGACCAGGTTTGTCCGGTAACCGGTCCGGTTAAAACTCGCCGTGATCCCCCACAGATCTCCCTGGTAGGCCAACCCGGTATTGATCATCCAGGGCACCTGGCCGATAAGGGGGCGCGCAACAGAACCTGTATCTGTATAATATTTCCAGGCTTCAGATCCGTCGGGAAGCGTTCCCGCCACGGGATAGGTAGCCTGGATCACTTTCGATCTTATAAGTGCTGCATTGCCAAAAAGAAAAAAGTCTTTTAGCCAGTCTGCCGATGCATTGATAAAATCCAGTGACTTGCGAAATTCTGTTTCCAGGCCCGCATTTTTTGCATGATCCTGGTTAATAAACATATAATACCTTGCTCCGGCCGGATCTGCCATCAACTCGATGGGTTTATCGAGGTGCTTATAGAAACCTCCGACCGTAAAGATCTCCGTTGGCGAAGGATACCATTCAAAACGTATGTCAAGGTTATCTACTATTGTTGAAACCAGTTTTTTCCCGGTTATTGTAGCATTCAGGTCAAAAGAGTACATTCCAAAATAAGAGGTCTCCCTGAAATCGGGCCGGATGACTGTACGACTGTATGCACCGCGGATATTCACTTTGGGCGTAAGACTATAAACAAGATTGGCAGAAGGCAGCAAGCGCCAGTCTTTCTCTTTTAATTCCCTGTCATTAAAATAATTGGGGCGATAGGCCCAGAAAGGGATCTCGCCTCCATACCGCTTTCTTAAAAAGTCATCATCCTTAGAACTTAAATTGAAATACTCGGCACGCAATCCATAAATAAGCCGCCATTTTTTAAAAAAACGCTGATCAGCCATTGCATAAACGGAATGATTCTTAAGGTCTCCTTTAAAAAGAACATTATTTAACGTTATGGCATTATAATATGCCTGACCCGCTCCTGCGCCCATGTTTGCAGGATTAAAAAGATAATCATAAGAAGAGCGGAATTTATAACCGTTATTAACCCTGGAGGTGTACATGGTGAGCATAACGGTGTTCAGCGTTCTGCTCTTATACCAACCATTATACCCCAGCTTCAACAGGCTGCTGATCTTTTTATCCGCTCCGAACTGCCTGCTTAAGATCAGCTTCCAGTTATAGTCTGTTTCATCTACAAAAGTCCAGAACCGCTGTGGCTTGCTGATAGCACTCTCACCCGTTTGACTTGCGCTGTAAATAAACGGCTCCTGATAATATCCGGTGCCATCAACGGTTATCCGGGAATAGTTCATGATACGTTGATCGCGTATCTGCTGGCGTATCTTTATAATACCAGCTCCATAATCAATATTCAGTCCGGAAAGCGTTTTCTGTTCTCCTTCCAGTAAATGCTGCCGCACCTGTGTCAGTTCCGGTTGTTGAAAAAGCACCTTCGATGGCTGGTCGGTACGCACATCTGAAACAACTGCAAAATCATACATATAGCGTTCGCTGTACTCATCATTCAGCACACTGGTAAAAAGGTTCTTAAACGCTACCTTAAAGCGTTGCCCCTGCAGGCCGGTGTTTAACACCAGTCCCAATGTACTGTTATGCCTGTAAGTAAGCCCGCTGCCGTGCATAGCACGGGCCTGGTCGGGATCCGTACTCACGGAATCCAGGTAACTTACCCCATTGAGCTGCCCTCTTACATTATTATAAGGCACTACTGTCTGGCTGTTGCGCAAACTGGCTCCCGCCACAAATCCGATCCGGAGCCCCTTATCATTTAGCGGATATACTCTTCCCAGTGTAATACGTCCATTGTAGAGCGGCAGGGTTTTGTACCGGTACAATCTCAGTCCGTCGGCACTTATTCTTTTGCTTTGAGCGATGGCGTCAAAACTATTATAGGGCACTTCCCGGTCACCATCAAAAGCCCTTCCCTCATCGGAGCCGTTTCCGGGCTCGCCGGGTGGCGGCACATCATTTCCCGACCCGGGAAACTGCCAGGATATTATTTTTGTTTTCAGTTTACGGCTTCCGTCTTCAAATCCGAAAAAATCGTATTTTCCCCAGCGGCCCAGGCGGTAAAAATCCTTACCCGTCCCCTGGTCATTCATTCCCAGACCAAGGCCAATGATTGTAAAACTATTAACGGGAATATCCAGCGTGTTCACGCTAATTTGCCCGCCGCTGAACTCTGCTGATACATCGGGAGTAGCCGTTTTATTGACCACAACATTGCTCACTACTTCCTGGGGAATGGCATCAAAGGAAAAGTCCCTCCGGTTCATACTGGTACTGGGAACCACGATCCCGTCTATCATTCCCTGGTTATAGCGATCACCCAATCCTCGAACCATTACATACCGATCGTCGATGGTGGTAATACCGGTAATTCGTTTCAGTACCTGCCCCATATTGTTGTCGGGTGTCCGGGCGATTTGTTCTGATGAGATCCCGTCTGTAAGCGAGGCCGCATTTTTCTGCCGGAGAAAATGCGATGCAATGCTTTCCTTGCGCACAGAAGAAGTAACCACCACCCCTGCCAGCTGATCTTTCTGGCGTGTCAGGGTGATATTCAGTTCCAGAAAGGGCCGTTTGTTGAGTTCGATACCTGTTATTTTTTTTATGGTATACCCTACAGAGGAAACCGTTGCAGCGTATGTACCCTGCTCCAGCGTTATTTTAAAAGCACCGTTGGCATCGCTTATCAGCTGATGCGTTCCGATGGTCACTGTTGCATTTATAAGCGGATCACCGGTTTCGTCGTCTACCACCCTGCCGGCAACCAGGGTAGTATCCTTATCAATCGGCTTCTTCTTTTCAAAAATCTGAACGACAATATTGTTCCCTTCGGCTATGAAAGACAAACGGGCGAATTGTTTCAAGTGCCCCAGCACTTCGTTCAGTGGTGTATCGGTATAGTCAACGGCTGTTATAGAGATATTTTGTGCGATTTTCTTATCGTAGGAAAACCGGGCTGCACATTGTTTTTGAATTGCTAAAAAAACCCTATGCAGATCGGTGGCCGTTTGATGCAGCGTCACCGGATAAGGGGGGATCTTTACGGTTTGCGCGGGCAGGCTGATACCGGTCAGCCAAAAAAACAAACTCATTGTAAAACATCTCCCCAGGCTCATTTTCCACCTGGACGCATACCTGTTCTGACAGCACTGCATCATTTCAAAAACCGGATTTTATTTTGTTAAAGATTTATTGAGGGTTTGGATTGCCGAAGCTTTTTATTCAATGAGTAATCGTGTATTGCCTTGCTTCTTTTTTGTAGTGCAGGCCATGAATGAATAGCACTTTTTCAAGTACATCGGCCACCGACTGTCTTTTAAAAACACCTTGTACATATTTATCATCCAGCAGTTTGTTATCTGCAGCAATTGAAATATTATACAAGATTCCGATCCGCTCCAATGCCGTTTTCAGCGGCACATTATCGAAGGCGATTTCCCCGTTCTCAATCCAGCGGTTAAAAAATGCCGCTCTTACAGGTTCCACCTGCTTATTCCTGCGGCGGTCGATGCTTACCCGTTCATTGGGCCTCATCGTGTAGCTCCAGTCATGTTGTTGTACTACCACTTTTCCTTCCATCAGCGTAACATGCATTTCTTCCTCGGTTCCATAAGCCTCTACATTAAACTTTGTGCCTTTTACAGTGGTGACAATATCTCTGTTACGGATGATGAAAGGTCGCGTGGGATCATGTGCCACTTCGAAATAAGCTTCACCATCAAGACTCAATTCCCGCTTTTTTTTATTAAATACCGACCTGTCGTAACAAAGACTTGCATGACTGTTCAGAAAAACGATACTGCCGTCTTCCAGCTTTACGCGGTGCACCGATGTGGAGGAAGGATTGCTGAGTTGTACCCATGTTTCTGCTGCAACATGAGACATAACGGGTTTGGACAAGACCGAATACAGGTAACCACATGCGGCAGCCAATAAAAAAACTGCCGCTGCCGCATAGCTCAATTTCCTGGATTGGGGAACAGATGCCCCTGCTCTTCTAAACAGTTTCTTTTTTTCTTCTTTCGCTGTCACCGACGTGCCGTCCACAGTTGTTGCCGCGCGGGCAAAACTGGCAAAATAAGCATCAAATACCCGGGTATCCTCCCCCGCCAGATAATCTTCCACCGCCTGCTGCTCCAGGTCCGTACATTGCCGGTTAAAATACCTGTGGAGTAATTCCTTATCTATATTCATGGTTTTGTAATAACGTACCATAAACACGTTTCCCGGACAATAAAGAACCAGGTGTTTTTTTGAATTAATATTAAGATAATATGGAGGAATAGCTGTTTGAAATACTTTTGACCGGCAGTACCTGACCATCGTTTTAAGTAAAACAACAGTATGTCGCTGTTTAACACCAATAGTAAAAAAAAGGCCTTCAGCAGTTTATATGATGAACTATATGATCTTTTGTATCCTGCCTTCCTGAAAATCATAAAAGATGAAGCCCGTACCAAAGATATTTTACAGGAAGCTTTTATAAAACTGTGGAACAATTGGGATCAGATAGACAGCAATTCCGATCTGCGGCCGCTGGTATATACATATGCCAAAAATCTTTTTCTTGATGACCTGCGCAAAACAAAAATGCGGCGGCAAAAAGAAGAAGCAGCCTTATCAACAGCTTCCAAAACCGCAACAGGTGAGGATATTGTGCGTGCCAAACAGGTTCAGGAATCCATCGACCGTTCCGTCAGCAAAATGCCGGCGGCCATGCAGCGGGTCTTCATTTTGTCGCGCGAAAGACGGCTTTCCAATAAAGAAATTGCTGCGCAGCTCTCCATCTCCAGCTTTACCGTAAAACGGCACCTGCAGGATGCACTTCATTTTTTAAAAAGAGATATCAGCCGGCAATAACACAATGATCAAACCTCTTTTTATAGGATCCTTACTGCTCTGCCTGCTTTATGCCGGTTGCAAAAAAAAAGATCAGTTGCCGCAAGAAGACCTTCCTACGGAAACCGCCATTAACACCTGGATCCTGCAGCAACTGCAAAAATACTATTACTGGAACTCGGAACTTCCGGCCCGCCCCGTTCTTAATCAGGATCCTGTCCGTTTCTTTAATGCTTTAAAGAATACAGCAGATCGGTTTTCCACGCTGTATTACAAAAAAGATCCCTCAAGTATTGCAGGCACGCTGATGAATACCTTTGGTATAGACATTGTAGGCGTTGTCAACCAGGACCGGTTCCAGGTAGTTATCATACAAACCGTTCCCGGCTCTGAAGCAGCAGCTAAAGGGCTTACAAGGGGCCAGCTCATTAAAGCCCTCAATGGCCAGCCGGTCACCAGCGACAATATAGCACTCCTGGTTCAGGAGGCCATAAAACAAAAATCCATTCTTATTACCAAGGATGACAACACAACGGTAGCCATTGCCGCAGGGTATATCGCCGAACCTGTCGTGTACAAACAGGCAATTTTTGCAGCAGAGCATACTAAAACCGGTTACCTGTTCCTCAACAGTTTTGAATTTCACGGAGCTTACGAAATACTCGAGGCGTTCGAGCTCTTTAGGACCTCCGGTGTTCGCGATCTGGTGATCGACCTGCGTTATAATACCGGCGGAAGTGTTCCTTTTACAGCATTTTTAGCAGCCCTGGTGGCCCCGGTAAAAGAGGACCAGTTGTTTGTCACCTTTAAAGGAAATAATCACGCGGGAACAATCAACAGCAGTTTCAGCAATGAGCTGCAAAAACAACCCGACGGCTACAACTTCAGCTGGGTCCAGCTTGCAGCCCATCGCTTAACGATATCCAGGGTATATATATTAACAGGCAGGCATACTATTTCCGCGGCTGAACTTTTTATCAACAACCTTAAACCTTATATAAAAGTCATCCAGATCGGCGAGACAACATTTGGAAAAGATATGGCATCCCTTGAAATAAAAGATGACCGGAATCCACCAGTAATAACCGACCTGATTCTTTATCCCATGGTTTTTAAAATGTATAACGCCCGGGGAGCAGGCAACTATGCCGCCGGTATCCCGCCGGACTATATGCTACCGGACCCTGGTGCCTTACCACTATATCCTATTGGCGATTCCAGGGAGCCATTACTGAATAAGGCGCTTTCCCTTATCCAGGGAGCTCCGCCCACTGCTACCCAAACATTAAAGCAGCCTCCTGCGCTCAGCATTACCTACAGTTCCCGGGCAGCAACCGGCGGCATTCCGCTTATTATATCCCTCCCGGAGAGATCACGAAAAAAAACGGCTGAAATTATTTTATAGCCCCCGGCTTCTTTTATTTTTCTTTCTCTAGCTTTGAGCATAATTCTGTGAGCACCCCATGCGTGGATTTCGGGTGAAGAAATGCAATATTCAACCCTTCCGCTCCGGGCCGGGGTTGAACATCGATCAGATCGACCCCTTTCTGCTGCACAGATTGCAGGGCTGCTGCCACATCATCAACCGCAAATGCAATATGGTGCACGCCCTCTCCCTTTTTTTCAATAAACCGGGCAACCGGCCCGTCGTCATCCGTGGGCTCCAGGAGCTCAATTTTTGTATCACCGATTTTAAAAAAGGCAGTACGCACTTTCTGGTCGGCTACTTCTTCTACCCGGTAACATTCCAGGCCAAACACATCTTCCCAATAACGGATGCTTTCTTCCAGGTTCCGGACTGCCAGACCAATATGTTCAATATGTGACGGCTTCATTGTTTTGAATTTAATTAAATGACTGGAGCTGCTATTTAACTAAGATCTCTCTTTTATCAAATGTATTGGCACTGAAATAACCTAATGCTCCGCCGTGAATATTGGAGAGCGGGTTTCCGGGAGAAGCACTTTGACTTTGCCCAAGGGAGCTCTGGGCGAGGCTGTACCAAAAATCGTAATTATCCCGGCTGATGCACCGCATATCCACACGAAGGTTATCTCCCCGTTTCAGGTCCGACGTACCGTCATCCGAAAAAATCAGCAACTCATACACCACGTTCCTTCCATCGATCAGTTTGTCATTCGTAACAAAAATGGTATTCTCCTTGCGTCCATCCACATACTGTGTGAACCGGTATGCATCTCCTTCCCCCGGCGGGTCTTTGAATTCCACGGTTGCGATCAGTTGCTGCCGGCCCAGGAACTGGCGGCGTATCGTATACAAGGAATCAAAAGCCACTTTTTGCGGCATAGTGGAGCTGGCCGTAAATGTCTTGCCTCCTATTTTTACCGACAGGCGATAGGTGCTGCCGGGCTTGCCGGAAGTATCGGCTTCATAAAGTCCGTTGCCTTTATGCTCCAATAATACCGGTGTTTTTCCATCCTCACTAATCGTTACCACGGCATCCTCAACGCCGGTAAAAACATTGGAATCGGTCACATCCAGGGTCTGGGAAACGATTACGTTATATGAATTCTCCTTATCTGTTACTGTTCCTTCTATCACATATTTTTTGCTTACGCCATTGAGATTTACATCGATCACTTTCTGGCAACCCATTGCAACAAAAAGAAAGCAGCCAAGCAAACTGTAAACAAAAAAGACGTTTTTTTTCATCTTCTAAAATTTAAAATGCCAGGAAACAGAGGGTACAAAACGGAAGAGCGAGGTCTGCAGCACTTCCGTTACATCCGGGTTCTTGTCGTTTTGCTGAAAAGTGATGAGATAAGCGTTCTCCCGGCCGTAAGCGTTAAACAGACTAAAAGCCAGCTCCGACGATGTATTTTTCCGCCTTGTCTTTAACTGCCTGGTGGCTCCAAGGTCGAGCCGGTGGTAGGCCGGCATCCGGTGCGCATTCCGTTTTGTATAATAGAAAACGATCTGTTTATCGATCACATACTTTCCACTTGGAAAGGTAACTGCATCACCGGTATAGTATACCCAGTTTGCCGAAAGATTCCATTTCTTATTCAACTGGTAGTTGGCTACAATGGCCACATCATGCGTGCGGTCCTGCCGGGCATTGTACCACTCGCCGCCGTTAATCCCCGCAATCCGGCGTTCGGTTTTTGAAAGCGTATACCCTGCCCAGCCGGTAAACCGTCCCTGTTTCTTCTTCAACAACAGTTCGATCCCGTAAGCCCTCCCGATGCCGGAGAGCAGCTGTGTTTCAATGGCGTCATTGGTATACACATCCGCACCGGTACGGTAGTCTATCTGATTTTGAAACGATTTGTAATACGCCTCCGTGGTCAGCTCATACCGGTTGCCGGAAAGGTTCTTATACCAACCCAGCGAATAAATATCAACGATCTCCGGTTTAATGGTGTTGGTACTTGCTACCCATTTGTCCGTAGGAAAATTAGCCGCAGAGTTGGAGATCAGGTGAAGATTCTGTGTATTACGGGCATATGAGGCTTTTATGGATGTACTGTTGTTAAGAATAAAACTGGCTGCCAGACGGGGCTCAAGGTTCCAGTAATTTTTTACCAGCGCACCTTTTCCATAACTCAGGGTATCCGTGATGGTTCCATCTTTATCTACTTCATAAAAATCACCGGGGCCCAAAATAGCAAAGGAAGAAAGCCGCAGTCCGAATGTAAGGTTAAGCCAGGAGGCAGCATTCCAGGTATCTGTGGCAAAAGCGGCATTTTCCCATGAATAACGGTCCTGGAGGTACAGGTTATTATAACTTGTTTTGCCCGAGCTGGTTATTTCACCCGGTGTGATGGTATGATAAATGGTATTGAATCCAAAACGGAGCGAGTGCCGGGCTCCTGCATACCATTGTATCTCTTCCTTCAGGTTCAGGTCGCGTATCTGTGAAAAAATGTTCAGATCATTATTGGAATTGTTAATGGCAATATTATAGTTAAAATCACTGTAGATAAAAGAGGTGTTGGAAAACAACCGGTCATTGAAGATATGGTTCCAGCGCAATGTTCCTGTTTTATTGCCCCAGTCCAGTCCGAATTGTTTTTCGAGTTTGAGCACGTCCCGCCCCAGGTACCCGGAAAGATACAGCCGGTCTTTTTTCCCGAGCGTATAATTCATTTTTGCATTGATATCATAAAAGAACAGACGCGTATTCTTATTGGTAGAATCACCGAATACCGGCAGGAAAAGATCTGCATAGGTCCGTCTTCCCGACACCAGGAAGGAGGATTTATCTTCCTGGATCGGCCCTTCAACATTCAGCTTTGCTGAGATCAGCCCCACGCCGCCGCTCACCGCGTAGCGTTGGTTATTGCCTTCGTTCATTTTCACATCCAGCACGGATGAGAGCCGGCCGCCGTATTGTGCCGGCATACCTCCTTTATACACTGTTACATCCTTTACGATATCCGAATTAAAGGTGGAAAAAAATCCCATAAGGTGGGAGGCATTGTATACATTGGCTTCGTCGAGAAGGATCAGGTTTTGATCCGTTGATCCGCCCCTTACATAAAAACCGCTGTTCCCGTCGCCTGCTGATTTTATACCCGGCAGCAACTGGATCGCTTTTAAAATATCCCGTTCTCCGAGCAGCATGGGGATCGTGTTGATCTCCTTCATCGTCAGCCGTTCCACCCCCATCTGTGTTCCGCGGATCGTGCGGCCTTTTGTATTGGCCGTTACCTGGATGTTCTCCAGGTCCACCACCAGGTCCGGCAGTTGAATATTCTGTATCTTATCACCATCCAGCTGGATAGTTTCCGTTACCGTTTCATAGCCAACAGCAGAATAAGAAACTTTATAGCTTCCCTTCGACAGGGTAAGTGAGTAAAATCCATACTCATTGGAAGTAGTGCCCGCAGCATTGTCCTGTACTTCCACGCTTGCATTGATCAGTGTTTCCCCGCTTGCAGCCGACTTTACCGTACCACTGAGTGTAACCCTTTCCTGCGCAAAAGAGCCGAGTGTAATGAATAATGCAATAAAAAAAGTTCCTGTCTTTCTTTTCATAATTAAGTCATAAACAACCTCCAATTCAACAAAAATAACCGAACTGCAGCAGATTATTGCTGTGCGGTGTTCTTGGGCGGAATGATAAAAGACAACGGCTTTTTAAAGAAATGCCGCACGATGATACTGATCAGCTCGGGGTAACGGCGCAGCTGAATGCCCCTCGACTTTACCGCAACAAAAAACGCCAGCGAAAAACTGGCCAGGAAATTAAAGAAACCAATACCCATAACACCCAGAAATACCGTCACCAGGTATCTTGTGGGAATGTTTGCGATGCCCAGCCCGTAAACACCTATCGCCATATTTCCGGATGAGATGGTGATGTGCCGGATATCGAATGGCACTCCGAATATTTTACCAACATTGGCCGCCATTCCAAGGAAAAAACCCAGACTGATATTACCCGCATAAGCTCCTGCATTTTTTTCAATAAAACCGGCCCAGCGGCTTCTTTTTGCCGCAGAGGTGCTGGTATGCAGCCCGGGATGATGAGTTAACCGGTTGCCGATATTGCTGAAACGGATCTTATTCTGCACATACCCTGCAATAATCCCGCTTAAAAACAGGAACACACCGGTATTACAGGCGTACAACAGCGAAAGGCTCTGAAAAGGATGCTGCTCCTGTAACAGCATAAAAGCGGCCTTGCCTTCTACCAGTTTCTGCCCCATCAGCTGATGATAGGTCCATGCCAGCAGATAAGTACCGGGAAATACGATGATGAGGTTTCCGACAAAAGAGGCCGTCTGACTGCGGATCACTTTGGCTACTGTCAACGCCAGGTTTTGAAGATCCAGCTGATCCAGGCTTTTTTTTGAATCCAGTGAAACCGCCACTGCATTCGCGGTAAAGGCCGGTTGCTTTGTAGCCAGCGTGGAACCGGTCTGATCGATCAGGACAAATCCAGCGCTGTAATTGACACTGTACCAGAAGCCCTGCCAGAAATAGGCATAATGCAGCCTGGCCAGTATGTTTTTAACGACGGCCACAAAGCAGATGATCAATCCGCCCCACATGGCGCTGATCAGCATGTTCAGATAATCCTTCCGGGTAGTGGTAATGTATTTGCCTCCCTTTTGTCCTTTGTGTTCTGCGATCTGGTAAGCGATATACCCCACACCCTGGGAAATAAACTGACGGAGACTGTTCTTAAGATTTTCATTCCGCACCAGTAGTTTAAAAAGATCTACAAACCGGCCTATGTCAAAATGATCATCATTATCAATCGTGTCCAGCAGGATCTGCATGCGTTCGATACGGGCACTCAGGATCAGCAGCAAATAACTTTGCCGGATGCTGGTACCCCGCTGATCCTGGTGCTGGCGGATATAGTGGATCTCATTTTCAATTTCAAAAAGTACGAGCTTCAACCGGTTGGTCACTTCCCGCATATTATACGGATCATTCTTTACCTGCTGCTGTAGTTCGTGCAGCAGGCGGCTTTGCAACAGGAACGGATTCTCCTGTCTTGAATGGAACGGGGCAATATAGCCGGCGATTTCCTTTTCAAGTCCGTCATTTGCCACCTGGAACGACAATACCGTCAACGCATCAATCAGGTGTTCCGTTAACCGCTGGTCTTTGGCCTGAAGGGTGAATTGGAGTAATTCAAAAAAGCTCATCCAGGTGGAGCGCCGGACGGCTTCGATCCATACATGATCATTCTTTTTGTAAAATACCCGGTCCAGTACGTATATAAAATCATCTTTATCCTGCTCCTTGGGAAGGACCTTATGCTTCAGTTTGCCGATCAGCTCATCCCAGAAACCGCTGCTGAGGGGGATACCGCTTTCGGTGAACGCCCCCTCCAGTCGTGCATTGATCAGCTGTACAAGGATGGCCTGCTGTAATTTGGCGACCAGGGTAGGATGCGCTTCGAGAAAGACGATCATGTCCTTCATCCTTGTGTCTGCCAGGTGCAGTTCCTTTGCAGCAGGCCGCAGATCCCCGAAAAAAGCGATCAGAAAATCAAGGCTCTCTTCTTTTGTACGGATCCCGTAAGCGGATTCGTCCTCCAGTACTCTTTCAAAAAAGCTTTGTTCCTTTTTTTTTCGTTTGAATAGATTCATCCGCGTATTTTAATCACAACCCGGAACGCCTGTAAAGACATCCTAAAAATAACAAACTACTTTTTGTATTACTGCTTTAGGTGCTATGAAATTATTGTTACGATCCAGCTCCTTTCAAAGTGCTGACCCGGTTCCAGCATCTCAATGCCCTCTTTTTTTGTCACATCCTGATCAAAGCCTACTGTGTCGGCGATCCCGCACCAGGGTTCAATACAGACAAAATCGGCGCCCGGGGCAGCCCAGATACCCAGGTAAGGAAAGCCTTCCCAGGAAAAATCAAATCCCTTCCCGTTTTTTTCAGACCGCACGGCCAGCTTCCTGGACTTCAGCTCTTTCAGTACCACTGCATCTTTTGCAAACAGCCCTTTATTCAGCCGCAGGACATTTGAATTGTTCAAAAAGGGTACCGGTGTTTGTGCCAGCAGACCGCCTTCTTCGATCGGCCATTTTCCGGCCGTTTCTTTTTCTTCGAATTCAAGGTAATATTCTGCATAAGCATCTCCCCGGAACAGGGGCAATTTAAATGCAGGGTGCCCTCCTATGGAGAACCACATTTTTTTATTACCGGAATTACCGACATCATAGGTTACCTTGAGTGTCTTTCCCTCAAGCAGGTATTTCAATTTCAACTCAAAATCAAAAGGATACAGTTTTAAGGTTTCCCCGTTACTTTTCAGGGAGAACACCAACTCATCCCTCAGTTGCCCGACCGGCGAAAAGTTCATTTCACGTGCAAATCCATGCCGGTTCAGGTGATAATCCTTCCCCTCGTACCGATAGGTATTATCCCTCAGTGTTCCCACGATCGGGAACAGCACCGGAGAATGCTTTCCCCACACCGCAGGGTCGCCACTCCACATATATTCCTGACCCGTGCTTTTATCAATGATGCTTTGCAATTCCGCCCCCGTTTCAGAAACGGCAATTTTTAACACACTGTTCTCGATCTGGTATATCTTACCCATAGTGTCCTGATTTGAACATTAAACGGGAAATATACCGATTTAGTATACATTTTCGCAACAAATTCCTGTTTTTCAATGTCCGGCAACTGTAAAAAAAAACAGCTTATTCGCGGATATTCCAGTCGGAGGGGGCCTTAAATGTCTTTCTGCCCTGCTCATATGGCGGAACCTTTTCAGCAGGCACGATCGTCCGGTATTTTTTTGAGAGTTCCAGCAGCGCCTTTACCTGTTCCGGGTATCGGGCACTCAAGTCCTCTTTTTCATACGGGTCTTTATCTATGGCAAAGAGCTGCGGAGCATCAGCTGCCGGCGTGGTCTTATTGCCGGTTTTCGGAATTACCAGTTTCCATTCATCTTTGATCAGGGTTCCGTTGCCGAGATAAAGCTCACGTCCGGTATTTTTCTTTTCTGTAAGACTTTGTACGATGGAACGCCCGTCATAAGGTTGCGGAGGCGCCGTTTTTATTCCGGCGATTTCCCGCAGGGTTGGTGCGATATCAATATATCCCGCCACCTGTTCGCAGGTCCAGCCTCCTTTGAAACCGGCCGGCCATCTGATTACTGCAGGCACTCTTACCCCGCCTTCCCATTCCTGGAATTTAAAGCCCCGCAGCGGCTGATTGCGTCCGCCTTCTTTTTGAGCCGCACCATTGTCGCTTTGAAATAATACGAGAGTATTCTCATCAATACCTGCCGCCCGCAGTGCCTTCAATATATGACCGATTCCTTCATCCAGGGCCGCAACCATTGCCGCATAGGTCTGCCGGCGTGTATTGCCCCTTCCCATAGCGCCTTCATTACCCGTTTGTTCCTTGCCAAAAACAGGTTGTGACGGGTCGAAGCCGTATTTCAGGAGATCACCTTCCTTTGCCTGCAGGGGCCCATGCGGTGCGTTATAGGCTATATATAAAAAGAAGGGGCCTTCGCCTTTATAATCGGAGATGCATTTAACAGCTTCCCTGGTGATCAGATCGGTTGTATAGCCGGTATCCCGCGCGGTTTCCCAGTCGTTGTGCCAGTCCAGCTCTCCTTCGCGTTTGTGCGTAAAGTAATCGATAGCGCCGTTGTAATGCCCGTAAAAATGGGTAAATCCGCGGCGCAACGGAAGGTATTTTCTTTTGGAGTGCCCCAGATGCCATTTACCGATCGCCGCCCGGTTTTTATAGCCGGCCTGTGCCAGCATCTGCGGCAGAAATTCCGCTGTTGTATCCACACCAAAATTCAGCCATGGGGCGATCACGTTTTCACGCAGCCCGTACCGCTCGGGTAACCGCCCGGTCATGATACCTGCACGTGTCGGGGAACAGATAGGACTGACATAGTACCGGTTCAGGATTACGCCCTCGCGGGCCAGCTGATCGATATGAGGGGTCCGGATCTCACTGCCATGAAACCCTACATCCCCCCAACCCATATCATCGGCCACGATGATCACTATATTGGGGCGGGAGTCCTGAGCCTGCAACTGCAACTGCAGCAGGACAAAAAAGAACAGGAACCACGCACTATGCCTGGTCCTTCCGGAAGATTGAATCTTTATTTGCATGATCGGATAAATATTTTTCTACAAATTCGCTTGGCGTGGCTCCGAACTGGAGCGTAAAACATTTGGTAAAATAAGAAGGCGAGTTAAACCCTGTCCGGTAGCCGGCTTCTGAAACATTACAATTGCCGGACAATAACAATTTGGCAGCTTCTTTTAGACGGATCACCCGTATGAATTCATTCGGACTGTGCCCGGAAATGGCTTTCAGTTTTTTATGCAGGGTGGAGCGGCTCATGGCCACAGCCTTACTGAGTTCTTCCACCGACAATTGATAATCATCCAGTCGCTCCTCAATGATTGTTGTGATCTTTTCTACAAAAATCTTATCATTCGTGTTATTGTAAAGGGTATCCGCTTCCACAAACGGATGCGCACTGAATTTCTCTTTTAAACGGGCCCTTGTTTCAAGCAGGTTTTTTATAGTGACCGTGATCTGCTTCCATTTGAAAGGCTTCATGATATAAGCATCGGCGCCGCTCTCCAATGCCTGCAGTTCCGCCTCGGTAGTACCCTTTGCCGTAAGCAGGACTACCGGTATATGGCTGCTGCTGATCTGCTCTTTGATCCGGCGGCATAAAACGATCCCATCCATTTCAGGCATCATCAGATCGGATAATACCAGATCGATCTGACGCGATTGTAAAATACCCAATGCTTCTTTTCCGTTGATGGCGCAGCAGGTATGGTACCCCTCACCTTTCAGGTTCGCTGAAATATAATCGAGCATGTTCAGATCATCTTCCACAATGAGAACTGCCGGTCGCCCGGTCTCTTCTTCAGCGCTTCCCGTCTCCGCTGCTGCAACAGGCCCTTCTCCGTTTATCCCCGTTTCAAAAGGGAGGGTGAGGATAAAAGTGGTAAATCCGTCTTTACCATTTACTGCGGTCAACGAACCATCGTGTTTCTCTGCCAGCGCTTTGGCCAGCGAAAGCCCGATACCCGTACCCCCTATATTCTTTAGCTGTGCGCCGTCTCCGCTGACCTTGTAAAATGGTTTAAATACAGCTGTTAATTCGGTTTCCGGAATACCGATGCCATCATCCTTTATATGCAGGGCCACCGAACGGTTCCCCCTGGCATCCGGTTCCTGCTGGGTCACTTTCAGTTCCACTGCAGCCGCAGCGAACTTGAAGGCATTCATCAGCAGATTGGTAAGTATCTTCTGGAGCGCCTCCGGATCTGCATCAATGGTAAGCCGGTCTATATCCGTTGTCAGCAGGAACTTCAGCTTCTTCTGCGCGGCAATGGTACCAAAGCGGGCGTACAACGCCTGAACAAAGGAGATCAGCTCCACCGGTTCTTTCCGTATGGTATAGATATCACTTTCAATCCGGCGGAAATCAAGCAGCTGGTTCACGAGCGATTGTAACCGCTCACTATTCTCTTCCATTACATGCAGCTGCTTACGCTGTTCGCTCTGCAGTTCCGCATCCTTCAGGTTTTCCAGCGGCGCCATTATGAGGGAAAGCGGTGTACGGATCTCGTGCGCCATCGTTGTAAAAAAATCTATTTTCTGCTGATAGAATTCCTTTTCCCGCTGAACCTTCATTTTCTCCAGGCGTACTTCATTTTTACGGAGTTCCCGTTGTTTATAATAATTACGCAACAAAAAAATACCCGCTACCAGCAGCGCCATATACAACACATATGCCAGGTTGGTCCTGTAGAAAGGCGGGCGGACCCGTATGACTACCGATGCTTCTTTATCATTCCAGTTGCCATAGATATCCGTAGCTTTTACTTTAAACAGGTATTCCCCAGGAGGCAGATTGGTATAGGTGGCCACACGCTGCGTACCCACATTATTCCATTGCTTGTCGAACCCCTCCATTTTATAGGCATATTTTATTTTGTTGGGATCTTTGAAATCGAGCAGTGCATATTCAAAACTGATCACGGACTGGCTGTAAGACAGCTGGATATTCCGGGTGAATCCAACCAGCTGCTGCAGCGCACTTTTGCGGTCACTCAGATCCGGTTCATGATCAAAGATTTTAAAGCTGGTAAGAATGAGATTGTTTCCGGTTGTCTCAGTGCGGATCTTTCCGGGATAAAAAGTATTAAATCCATTGATACCACCAAGAAAAATACGACCGTTGCTGGAACGGTAGTAGGCATTGTAATTATACAGCTTGCCCTGGAGATTGTTCAGCCCGGTATAGGACCAGATCCGGTTGTCTTTTTCCGAAAACCGGAGCAATCCGTTATTGGTTGAGAGCCATAAATAACCCGAATCATCCGGAACGATACCAAAGACCACATTGCTCATTCCCTGCGCCGGCCCGTATCTGGTAAATGTTCCGGTTTGCTTGTGGAGCCGGTTCAGCCCGCCACCATCGGTGCCCACCCAGAGGACGCCCCCCTCATTATCACAGAGGGAAATGATCTTATTGGAGCTGATCGTTTCCGAGCCGCTTGAGGTTCTGAACTGCTCCCATTTTCCGGTCTTTAGATCTTTCTTTATCAGCCCGTTCTCATAGGTGGCGATCCACAGGCATCGGTCCGAATCTTCATACACCTTATAGATACAGCTGTTCTGCAGATCCAGGTCTGTTACTTTTATGAACTGCCTGGTTACCGGATCAAAAGTATTGAGGCCCTTTACCGTCCCCACCCAGATAGTACCGCTGCGGTCTTCATAGATACTGTAGATACTGTTGGAGCTGATACTGCCTGGTTCGGCCGGATCATGATAATACCGGTTTACCTGACCGTTGTTTAAATCGACAACATTCAATCCTCCCGAAAAAGTACCCACCCAAAGCCGGTTGCCACGGTCTTTGTACAGCGCATGAATATTGGTGTAGGAAAGTGGTTGCGTATAGGGCGCAAAAGGATATCTGAAAAAACGGCCGGATGCCGTATCAAAATAATTCAGTCCCCCATTTTCGGTGCCGACCCAGAACCTTCCCGGTTTGTCTTCCAGAAAACAACTCACGGCACTGCCGGAAAGTCCGTAGGTACTGCCGTTCGGATAATACAATTCAAATGATGCATCACCGGGTGAAAAATAATTCACCCCGCCAAAATAAGTTCCTACCCAGATCCCTCCCTGACGGTCTTCACAGATTGAATAAACGGCATTATCGCTTATGGTATACGGGTCGCCGCGGTTATTTTTATAGGTGGTGAAAATGCCCGTGGCCGTATTCAGAACATTTAATCCCTTCTCGGTTGCCACATATACCTGCCCCGGCATGGGCTGATAGATCGCACGCACGATATTGTCGCTGATGGAGCCTTCACCTCCCGTGCGAAACACTTCAAACCGTTGCGCTTTCGCCGTCCACTTATTTAATCCGCCCGAGAGGGTGCCTGCCCAAAGCGTCCCCTCCGGATCCTTATAAAGCGAAAGGATAAAATTACTCGACAGGGTGCCTGTACCCCCGTCTGCTTTATGATGCCGGAAACGGTTCGTTACCGGATCCAGCACATCGATCCCCTCACCAAAAGTACCCATCCAGATATGCCGGTTATTGTCCTCGGCCAGCTTCCGTACCTGGTTCAGTGAGAGCCCCCCTTTTGCCGCACGGTAATTCATCACGGTGCCTCTGCGCGGATCAAAGCGGTATACACCATTGCTCCGGGTTGCCACCCAGATCTCCCCGCCAGATGATTTAAGGATATCGAAGATCAGGTCTTTTTTTGCAAAGGCGATACGCTCGAATTTTTCCCGGCTCAGGTCAAAGGAGTACAGCCCTTCTTCTGTTCCGACCCAAAAGGTCGTACTATTGATCTTACAAACAGAATGAATGAGGCTATTGTCCGCATGATCTTTATCTTCCCTTACCTGATAGATCTTAAAGTTGTATCCGTCAAAGCGGTTAAGTCCGTTCTTGGTCCCAAACCACATATATCCCTGGTCATCCTGCAGGATGTTCCATACCGTATTGGAAGACATCCCGCTCCGGACACTATAATTTTTGAACAGTACCTGCTGGCCCTGTAATAACGTGGCCGGTAACAGCAGGAAGAAGACCAGCAACCGGACCCTCCCCGTAATTATTGTAAAAATTCCAGGTACCTGTATCCTGTTATCTGACAAACCGCACAATCCGTTTATTTTTTCGGTTTCTTTCTCGCTGCAGTATCCGGTACTTCTGCATTTACTTCTTTCAGCCACTGATCCAGTTTCTTTTTAAGTGCGTCTCTTTTCTCCGAAAGCTGGCCGGCAATATCGTGCTGTTCCGAAGGGTCGTTCCTAAGATCGTATAACTCCGTACGATTGGCCTTGTAAAAATATAACAACTTATAATCCCCATCGCGCACGGCGCTGCACATACGGTTTACCCAACGGCCGGTTTCGGAGGGGTAGTGCCAGAAGAAGGGTTCCCGTTCTTCCATCTTTTCCCCCTTCAGCAGCGGAACAATACTTTTACCATCCGGCAGATACTCCCTGTGCCCCCTGGCCTGCGCCAGTTCCAGGAAGGTGGGATAAAAATCGGTCGCCATCACACGGGTATCGATCGTCGTATTCGGACGGATCCCCGAAGGCCAGCGTGCGATCAGGTTTTCGCGGACACCTCCTTCATACAGCCAGGATTTACCCGCACGCAGCACCCCATTATTTCCAAGATGCCAAACGCCGCCGTTATCCGAAAAAAAGATCACCAGTGTATTCTTATCGAGTCCCGCTTTCTTCAGCGTTTCCATAACCGTTCCCACTCCTGCGTCAATCCGTTCGATCATTGCAGCAAGATACGGGTTATCCAGGTGGTCGGCTTCATGCCGCTGGTTCTGCGGACCGTACAAAATTTCCGATTTCCCTTCTCCATATTTTGCATCAAATTTCGCTTTGTATTTTTTTACCAGCTCTTCCGGAGCATCCAGCCGGGTATGCACACTGTAAAATGTAAGATACAGAAAGAAGCGTTTCTTTTTATTCCGCAGGATAAAATCAGCCGCTTCGCTGCATTGCCGGTCGGTAAGATACTCCCCCTCTTCTCCTTTGTCAAACGTACTTATTTTATCATAAGGATAAAAATAATCCCCGTCGGCAATATACTTTGTTTCAGAGCCGATCACTTCATCAAAGCCATGTTGCTTCGGGTTCCCTTTAGGATGATCAAATTTAGTATCCAGGTGCCATTTGCCTACAATGCCGGTATGATATCCCGCCGCCGCCAGCGCCCTGTTGATCGTATAGGATCGTGCCGGATCCAGGTAACGGTCTGCATTATTGTCCAGGAAGTCGGTGATCCGCACCCGGGCAGGGTATCGGCCTGTCATGATCCCCGCACGGGAAGGCGAGCAGATGGGCGCCGCCGAATAGGCCTGTGTAAAACGGGCCCCTTCTCCTGCCAGCCGGTCCAGGTTCGGCGTTTCATTAAACGTATTGCCATAGCATCCCAGCTCGGCCGACCCCAGATCGTCCGCCATAATAAAAATGATATTCGGCCGCTGCTGTGCTGCTGTACTGATCGTCCACAGGCTTACCAAAATCAAAAAGAAACATCTTGTTTTTTTCATCTGTTTGTGTTCAAGGTTTTATTATAAAATACATCAACGGCAACGCTGCGTCCATTGTGGTGTTGCCCCTTTTTATTATTTGTCTGCAGATCGGAATAATATACCGGTGTTTTTTACCGGGTCATTCAACACTGTTCAGAAAATAACCGGCGGATAGGGCACTTATTTATCTGTTTGAAAAACATCCGGTAGTTTCCCTGTTCCTTCCACCAGGGAAGGAATACCGAGCAACCGGCAGATCAGCGGCGCAATATCCAGCATGCGCAACTGCTCCAGGGCCGCGCCCTGTCTGATTCCGTAGCCGGAAGCGATAAAACCGGTATAGATCTCATTAAAATCCGGATAATAACCATGCGCACCTCCCAGCGGCTTATTGCGTACCAGCGGACCTTTTGCCGCATTATTTGCCACCACACCTTTCTTCATCGCCAGCGCCAGTTCCACCTCAGGATTGGCTCCTATGGCCGCCAGCTCTTCTTTTGTAATGATGCGAAACAACTTATCCGATCCGGGTATACGGCGCAGCAGCTGTGCCACCTGCTGTGTAACGGCGGTATCTCCGGGTGTTTTTGTATACAGGAATGCGGATCCGCCAGCCGTATAGAATTTTGCCTTCCAGTCATTGCCACTGATCAGCCCGTTTTCCGCCAGCAGCGCATTGGGTGCAACACTTTGCGTAGCATCTACAAAACCATGATCGCCCGTTACAATGACCGTGGTACCGGACTCCTGTCCCGTTTCTTTTATGGTAGTCATCACCAGTCCGATCATGCTGTCGATAGCGGCCACGGCCTCTTTTACTTCACGGGCATCCCTGCCATGCTCATGCTGCGCATGATCTGCCTGTACAAAATGGACTGCCAGCAGGGAGGGCTGATACTGTTTAAATATAAAAGCCGCCATCCGTCCGATGGTATGATCAATATTGCTGTATTTAAAATCTTCGGCAGTGACCGGTGCACCGGTTGCTGCTGCCATTTTATCCAGCAATCCGGCCGGTGTTACATAGGGTCTTGTAACAGAAAGCTGGTCCGTTTTCTCATCGCCGTCTGCGCGGCGGACGGGGAAATTATAATCTACCGGTGCTCCAACGGTCACCGGCCACATGACGGCTCCGGATGTAAGCCCCGCCTGTTTCACAGCCTTCCACAATGTGGGCACTTTTATGGCGCTGTCTTCCCAGTACCAGCGGCCTTTCGGTGCTTCAAACGGCGCATTGTAGTAAATACCGTGTTTCCCCGGAGGCTGTCCGGTGATGATGGCCGTATGTGAAGGATAGGTCACCGTGGGAAATACACCTGTCACCTGCCTTGCATATGCCCCCAGCTGTTTTAACTGCTTCAGATGCGGCGTCGGCCAGGAGGGATCCAGATAAAATTCAGGCCGCAAGCCATCGATGCTGATCAGTACCACATGTTTTGCAGACTGCGCTCCCGCAGGCATTAC
The DNA here is from genome assembly GCF_020034665.1 of Niabella beijingensis. Classification (NCBI taxonomy): domain Bacteria; kingdom Pseudomonadati; phylum Bacteroidota; class Chitinophagia; order Chitinophagales; family Chitinophagaceae; genus Niabella; species Niabella beijingensis. The sequence goes on from NZ_JAIQDI010000001.1 coordinate 905,909, forward strand.
CGCCCCGAGAACAACCGCAACAAAAAAGATCTTCTTTAATAACATAACTATTCGTTTACAGCAATCAGTTCCACATCATCAATCCACAATTGCGATCCGGAAGCGGCAGTTCCGAAATAAAGCCCCACGCGGTACATCCCGTTCCGGGGAATTGCAGCGGATGTAAACTCAAAACTTTTCGTGTCTGATTTTATATTCAGTTCCTGGTCAACAATCCTGTGGGCACCGGGTCCGGTGCTTTCAAGCCGGACAAAAAAACGGGTATCTTTATCCGACCGCGCCTTCAGCCGTAACCGGAACCGCTCGCCTTCCTGTGCCTTAAAAGGCCATAGCATGGAAAGCGCTGCCGGCTTTGCAGCAGCCTGCTGCACCGAAATAAATGCGGATCTTTTTCCTGTGATCCGGCTTTTATCATCAACCGTAATGGAGCCTTTCATGTCTTCTGCGCAGTGGATGTTCCAGCCGCCCAGGTTGTCGTCAAAACGACCGTTGATATTTCTCCGGTACGCCTGCATACGTGCACCATATTCCCGGGTATCCAGCGGAAAAGCACCGATCTTATGCGCCCATTGTTCCCAATCCGTATACATCGCTTTTACCCGTTCCGGATCCCTGCTGCCCAGATTGTTCGTCTCTGTAGGGTCTGCAGTCATATCATAGAGTTGCAGCGAGTCTATTGAAAACGAAGCATCCTCCGGTGTTTTAGCCACCAGCTTCCATTTCCCGTCGCGCAGGGCAATATTGGCCTCGTGCTCCCAGTAGATCTTTCCGCGGTTGTTGGACCGCCCTGAGAAATGTGGCAAAAGACTTTTTCCTTCCATCGGATGAATGTCATGGCCATGGAACACGGAAGGATAGCGCGCACCGGATACCGCAACACAGGTAGCCATGATATCAGTGATATGGCCGTAATCGGAAACAAACCTGTTATTTAGACCGGGGGCAATGCCTTCAGGCCAGTGTACGATCAGTGGCGTGGCGATCCCGCCTTCATGTGTAAAATGTTTATATTGCTGAAACGGTGTACTGCTTACATTTGCCCAGGGCAGGCGATAGCTTTCAAATGTTTCTTCCGTTCCGTCCACCGCTTTACTTTTACCGCTGCTGATAAATTCCGCACAGGCGCCGTTGTCACTGAGAAAGAAGATCAGCGTATTGTCCAGTGCGTTATTTTCCTTAAGTGTCTGCACAATTTTCCCGATGCCCTCGTCCATAATATCGATCTGCGCCGCGTAGATCGCCATGCGCATGCTCATTTCTTCTTTTTCTTTTTCTGTTAACCGGTCCCAGGGGGGAACCGTCGCATCCCTCGGCGTACTTATTGTTCCAGCAGCAAACAAACCGATCTCTTTTTGTCTTTTAAATCGGTCTGCCCGTATTGCATCCCATCCTTTTTTATAAGCCTCCCTGTACTTATCAATGGTTGCTTTAAATGCATGCAGGGGCCAGTGGGGAGCAGTATAGGCCACATACATAAAAAACGGATCCCTGCCCTCTTTACTGAAATGCTCTTTCAGGAAACGCACACTGGTATCCGATATCGCATTGGTCAGATAAAAATTATCCGGTGCTTTATAACGCCTGTTATCACTATAGATCATGGGGGTGAAATAATTGGCGCCACCCGGGATGATCCCGAAATAGCGATCGAATCCTCTTTGCCTCGGCCAGTTGTCGGTTACTTCACCATCGATCTTACGTTCATTGGTAACATGCCATTTTCCGGTCATGTAAGTATGGTATCCAGCGGTCTTTAGTACTTCGGCAATGGTTACGCATTCGTTATTCAGGTTATCCTGGTAAGCGGGGCCGGTGCCCAGATCTGCCGCCGCCATCCAGCCCATACCTGCCTGATGCGGGTACAACCCGGTCAGCAGGGAGGCTCTTGTCGGACAGCAGCGGGCCGCGTTATAGAACTGCCGGTAACGGATGCCTTCCTTTGCCAGTCGATCCAGGTTAGGGGTGCGGACTTCCCCGCCATAGGCACCGATGTCGGAGTATCCCATATCGTCGGCCATGATCAGGACGATATTTGGCTTGTTTTGTGCCCGGGCAAATACCGAAACACTCATTAAAAATATAAAAACGGAGAAGCGGAACATTCGTTATTTAAATTTAAAGTTAGACCTTCTTTTGATTCATGGGTTTAAAATTACCACCCGGGATTCTGATTGGCGGTTCCGATATTCGGATTTTGCGTGATCTCGTCGGCCGGTAACGGGTATAACAGGTTTTTGGGGATTTCTATACTCATTTGTGGCGCATTGACAGCAAACTCGTTGGAATATTTTTTTGTGGCCGTGTTATAAGTCGGCATCTTCTGCGGATATTTTGACAGCACTTCTTTAAACTGGTATTCAAACATGGTTTGGGACGAATTCAGTGGACTACGCATGCGAACAAGGTCAAACCAACGCTGTCCCTCTCCCGTCAGCTCAAGGCCACGATCATCAAAGATCTTCATCCGGAAGGCATCTCTGGATATCCCCGGTACAATATCAGCCGGCACGGCCCGCTGCGCGCCGTTCGCATTCCGTGCCCTTGCTCTTACTTTATTGAAGGCCTCAAGCGCCGCTGCCGTAGGTCCGTTCAGTTCATTCTCCGCCTCGGCTTTTATCAGGTAGATCTCCGCAAAGCGGATCACAAAAAAATCATTCCCGTTATTGCGACCGTCTTTGCCATTGGGATCAATGTATTTGCTGATCAATGGAGTGGTAATACTGCCTTCATCCGCAGCAGGAAGATTGGGATAAACCGCATAATATTTTTTCTGCGCAACGTTATACCCTTTTTGAAAAAAAGCGCCCTCATTGCGGTAATCGATCACCTTCACACCACTGATCACCGAATCGTAATCGCCGGTACGGTAGTAATCTGCTACCCAGGGCATCACCCGCATAGAGCCATCCCCGGCTCCGTTGGGTGGATTGCCGCAAACCTGGTGTGTATTGGGCGCACCAAAACGCAATGCGAACTCCGACCCTGCTGCGGGTTGGGCGCGGTCCTGCTGATCTACCATGAACCGCACGCCGAAGATAACTTCATTGTAGGCATCATTTTCACGGTTAATATCAAACAACTCTTTGTAGTTAGCCAATAACTGATACTGGTTACTTTGTATCACAGAATCGGCATAAGTTATCGCTTTCCGGTAATATGTATTCCCATCCTGTGCTTTCAATGCCAGCTGATTGCCCAGTGTGAGCGCTGCCTGTGCATAGATGGCCTGTGCGGCTCCCCTGGATGCTCGGCCCAGCTCTGCCGCCGGAATATTTTTTGCCAGGGGCAGCAACGCCGCCGCTTTTTCCAGGTCAGAAAAGATCTGGCCATATACCTCCTGCACTGAGCTGCGAGGCAGATAGAAATCGGAGGTGACATCTGTAGCCTTCAGCCGTAACGGCACACCGCCATATAAGCGGACCAGGTAATAATAACAAAATGCTCTTATAAAATACGCATCACCGTAAGCCCTCTGCTCTGCTGCCGCATCCAGTTCCTTTTCATCGAGCTGCGCAATGAGATCATTGGCACTGCCGATAGTAAAATACAATACGCTCCAGAACCCAGACACATTGACGGAAGTAAGCGTACGGTCTGAAAACGGCAGCAACTCACCCGATGCCGCTGCATACAGATCATCGGCCGAGAGGAACAGCATGGCCATTCCCCGGAACTTAAAGGCATTAGAATTATTCAGGCGTGCATACAGTCCTTTAACCACCACTTCCAGATCCCGTTCGCTGCTGATAGTGGTTGGTGTGGGCACATCAAGCAAGTCTTCCTTTAAACTACAGCCTCCCAGTACAACGACTGTCAGTAGTAACGCAATAATATATTTCATGAATTCTTTTTTTACAATGAATAAATGATCATAATCCCAGTTCCAATCCTGCCGAGAACGTACGTGGCAGCGGCAACGTACCATAATCCATACCGCTGCCGAGCGCATCGCTGTCAAATGCATTGATGTTCGGGTCATACCAGGAATAATTGGTAAAGGTGTAAAGATTTGTGGCGGAAACAAATACCCGCAGTCCCTGGACGGGCGCCTTCTTTTTTAAATTGAAGGCATATCCCAGCCTTAACGCCTGGATCCGCAAAAAGGAAGCATCCTCCACCATCCAATCGGGGAACCGCTGGGAAAAGCGGATGGTATTATTGGTAGGCCTTGTATATTGATTGCTGGTGCCGGGCCCTGTCCAGCGATTATCCCAGGCCTCCTGTGTGGCATTAAAATTACCACTCGTATTGTTGGCACCCACCATCCACTGATTCAGATTGATGAGCTGATTGCCCTTGCTGCCGATGATACTAAAACCGAATGAAAAATTCTTATACGTGAACTCATGACTCATGCCGTAGGTAAAATCGGGCGTGGGGTCACCAATAATGGTCTTATCATCCTCGGTGATCTGGCCGTCACCATTCACATCAACAAACCGTGTCATACCTGGTTTTGCCTTGCCTTTTTCGGGGCCGGCCTCTACTTCTTCCTGTGTCTGATAGATCCCGTTGGTCTTATATCCCCAGAAAGAAGAGATCGGGTACCCCACTTTTGCCACCTGCAGGGGCTGGCTCAGGATAATGGCCCCTGCCACCACATACACACGGCCGTAAGTGATACCCAATGATCCCATATCCAGCACCCTATTGGAATATTTGGAGAAGTTGGCGGAGATGTTCCAGGTAACCGGTCCTTTGTTCAATACATTATAGGTAGCTTCAACATCCACACCCTTGTTGAGCACTTCCCCGATGTTGGTAAACATATCGCTGTATCCGGAGGAACTGGGCAAGGCCAGATTGATGAGCAGGTTAGTTGTATTCTTTTTATAATAATCGATCGAAAAACTCAGGCGGTCTTTTAAGAAGGAAAGATCCATCCCAATATTCATTTGTTTGGTATTCTCCCAGCCAAGATTGGGGTTCTGAAAATCGCTGAGCACATAGCCGGGTGCAATACCACTTCCCAGTACTACATAGTCGATCCCATACTTGGCCTGCGTAGCGCCGATGGCTACATTCTCATTGCCGCTGACGCCATAGCTGGCGCGGAATTTCAGTGTGGATACCACTTTTTTCCAGGGCTCAAAAAAGGCCTCGTTGGAGGCATTCCATCCCAATCCCACGGCCGGGAAAAAATTCCACTTATTTCCGGGCGCCAGACGGGATGATCCATCTGCCCTTCCGGTAAGCATCACCACATATCGCTGGTCATATGTATAATTGACCCGGCTCAGGAACGACTGGAGCACTTTATTCCGTGGACCATTTGTGAGGAATCTTCCGGGCGACAACGCGCTGTTGAAATTGTAATAGGTCATCTGATCGGAAGGAAAGTTCATATTGGTTACACTGGTAGATTTATTGACCCAGCGCTGATAAGAATAACCGGCCACAATATTCAGTGAGTGTTTTTGATCCAGCACCTTTCTGTATGTAAACAGATGATCCGCGAGGTAATTGGTATTGGAGTTATCCGCACGGGTGGCATAGCCATTAGGCGCCGTATTGCCCACAAATGTACCACGGGGATAATAAACATTCCGGAGCGAGTACATATCATTCAAACCTGCGCGCAGTGTATATTTCAGACCTTTTACAATTTCATAATCCACACTCAGGTTGCTGATCAGCGTACGAATCTGCGTTTTATCCTTTACCAGGGTGGTCACCAGTACCGGGTTGTTGGCAAATGTTTCATCCAGATCCCCGTCCGCCTCAAAAGGTTCCTGCAGCGGATTGGTGACCAATGCGCCCATCACCGCAGATGAACCCATGATACCCGTCCAGTTCGATTGCTGCCCGTAGTACCGGTCCGCCATCGAAAAATAATTTTTAATACTGATCTTCAGTTTATCGTTCACCTGCCTCGAAAAATTAGCCCGGAAACCATAGCGTTTGTATTGGGCATTTTTAACAATCCCCCGCTGATCCGAATAATTGCCGCTTACCAGGTAATCATTGCGTCCGTCCCGGCCGGATAAGGAGATCTGGTGATCCTGGGACAGGGCCGTTTCATAAATAGCATCCTGCCAGTTCATGCTGGTACCACCGGCCAGTATGGAATCCATTACATGTGCTGTATAAACAGAATCCTTCCCGTCATTCAGGTTGGCTTCATTTTTATAGGTCATAAAATCACGGGCACCCAGCATTTTTATTTGCCGGGGCAAACTGCTCCAATCAAACCTTGTGGTATAGGTCAGTTTATCCCGGCCGTTATTGCCAGCTTTGCCTGACTTGGTGGTGATCAGCACCACTCCGTTGGCGCCTCTTGACCCGTAAATAGCCGTCGAAGAAGCATCTTTCAGGATATCCACGGAGGCTATATCATTCGGGTTCAGAGCCGCCAGCGGGTTGGCAGCCGAAATATCCAGGCCGCCATCCGTTCCCGTCCCGGCCTTGGTAGATCCGTAGCTGGATTCTACCGGCTGCCCGTCGATCACGATCAGGGGTTGGTTATCGCCGGTTACCGAGGTTTTACCCCGGATATTGAAGGTGACACCACCGCCGGGCTCCCCGGTATTGTTGATGATCTGTACCCCGGCCATGCGTCCCTGCAGCGCCTCCGTCACGGATATAAAACGGTTGTCCATTTCCTTATCCAGGTCCAGTTTGCTGATAGCGCCGGTCACATCGCTTTTTTTCAGCTGTCCGTATCCCACCACCACCACCTCATCCATATCGGATATGGTGGAATCGAGGGTAATAAACAATTGTGTTTTGTTGCGGACCGCCACTTCCACCCGCTTATACTGTGCATGCGAAACGACTAATACTGCGCTCCCGGACATATTGAGCGAAAAGGTTCCGTCCGGTTTGGAGGTGGTACCTGTGCTGCGGCCTTTTACGACAACAGAAGCGTCCGGTACCGGGTCTCCCAATAAATTCTTTATGGTTCCGGTTACCCGGATCCTGTTGTCCTGTGCCATCGCGGTGGTCCCGGTCAGCACAACAACAAACAGGAGCAGCAACTGTTTCAGGCTGCAGTTGAATGATACCTTACTTCTCATAATGACATTTTAGCAATTCAATAAAAAAATGTGGTGTTTTTTTGGCGGTAATCCGTTCTTCAATCGTCGATGCAAGATAGCCGCATCCACATCCGCGACCTGTCATTATTGTAGTAATTGCTGTAATAATTGTCTTGTAATTACCGGACAGCCGGTTGTACCACGGACATTCCTTTAAAACTGAAATCATTATGCTCTTTTTAAATAATTGGTAAAAAAATATAAAAGTCTACAAATTTAATAGACTTTTATTTTCCGGACCAAACAATCAGCTATCAATTTTCTTTTCCCGACAATTGTTACAGCAGTTGCGACATTTGTTGCAGCCTCCGGCCACATTTGTGTCATAGAGATCAGGAAGAGTTGTTTATATTGCGGGAACAATTATTCTATCGCTATGTGTTTTCCGGGATTGAAGCATCATATGATCATTTTTCTGCTGTTGTTATCCCTTTGTATAAAGGCACAGCAACAGCCCAATATCATTTATATACTTGCTGATGATCTGGGGTATGGTGAACTGGGCAGTTATGGGAATACATTTAATGAAACCCCCGCGCTGGACCGGCTCGCAAAGGAAGGGATGCGGTTTACCAGCTTTTATGCGGCGGCACCGGTGTGCTCGCCCTACCGCGCTGCATTAATGACGGGCTTGTACCCCGCCCGTATCGGTATTACGGATTACCTGCGTCCCAGGGCGGCGCAGCACCTGGATACCGGTTATGTTACCCTTCCGGAACTGCTGAAAAAACAGGGATATCACACCGGTATCGTCGGCAAATGGCATCTTTCGGGTTATGTGAAAGAAGGCGCGCCGGAGGAAACCCTTCCGGATCAGCATGGTTTTGATGAGGTGCTGGTAAGCGAGAACCGCGGCATTGGTGAAGGCACGTACTTCTATCCTTATGATTTCAACCGGGAAATTGCAAAACGGCTGCCGGGGGCACAGGAGTACATTACCGACCGGCAGAACCAGGAAGCACTCGAATTTATTCAACGGAACCGGGAACAGCCTTTCTTTTTATTCCTCAGTCATTATGCAACACATACAACAGTGCATGGTAAACCGGAAATCGTCCGCCATTTCCAGCAAAAAAAAGATGCCGGCACCAGTCCGCCCACCAAAGGGAACCCCGGAAACGATCCTTATAAAAAATGGCCAGCCGGATCAAAGGCCACCCATAACAACCCCCACCTTGCGGCACAGTTAAAGGTCATCGACGAGGGTGTGGGAGCTATTGTGCGGCTGCTGAAAGAACTGGGACTGGATCAAAATACCCTTGTTATTTTTACGAGTGATAATGGCGGCGAGACCACTATTACCACCAATACCCCGCTACGCGGCGGCAAAAGCACTTTATATGAAGGCGGCGTACGTGAACCTTTTATCGCCTGGTGGCCCGGGAAAATAAAACCCGCTGCCGTATGCAGCCAGCCGCTTGCCAATTATGATATTTATCCCACCCTGCTGGAGCTGACCCGTGCAACAGGCCGCCATCAGCCCCTGGATGGTATTTCATTCGTTTCGTTGTTCCGCGATCCGCAAACTACATTGCCTGCCAGGAATTTTTACTGGCACTATCCCCTGGATAAACCCCATTTTCTGGGTGGCCGGTCGGCAGGAAGCATCCGCAGCGGATCCTGGAAGCTGATCTCATTTTTTGATGACGGGCATAAAGAATTGTACAACCTGGATCAGGATCCGGGTGAACAAACGGATCTGTCTGTCCGTTATCCTGATAGAGTTGCCACACTGGATACGGCGCTGCAGGCCTGGCAAAAAGAAGTAAACGCAACTCATTAAACCTATTTGTATATGAAACATGCAATTCCGTTATTATTTTTTTTATTCCTTCTTAGCACTGCGGGTGCACAAAACACAACTGCTGCTTCAAACAATCCCTTGCCCGTAACCTTTGGTGATCCTTATGTATTGCATGTAAAGGGCGATAAATATTACATGTATGGCACCGGTGGCGGAGCTAAAAAGGGCTTCAGTGCTTACTCCTCCACCGACCTGGTAAACTGGAAACCGGAAGGCCAGGTTTATTTCAGCGACAATAAAAACGGCTGGGGTGTTCACTCCTTCTGGGCACCGGAAGTATATGAGCGCAATGGAAAATTCTACCTGTTCTACAGTGCCCAGTGGAAGGAGAACCCCAACAATGAGCTGGAGAACTTTAAGATCGGTGTGGCTGTTGCAGATCAGCCCACAGGACCATTCGTGGATCTGAACGATCGCCCGGTCTTTGATCCGGGCTATCCCATTATTGATGCCAATGTTTTATTTGAGCCCGATGGGAAAATATACCTCTATTATTCCCGTTGTTGTTATAAACACCCTGTAAAAAGTGAAATAGCCGACTGGGCCCGCAAAAAGGGATGGTTCAGTGAAGTCGAAGAGAGCTGGGTATATGGTGTGGAGCTAAAGCCTGATTTCAGCGGTGTTACGGATGAACCGGTTTTACTGTTACGTCCGCCGGTAAAAAGAAGCGACCATCAATCGGAATGGGAAAGCCGTTCCGTAACATCAAAGGAAGTGAACCGGCGCTGGACCGAAGGATCATTTATCTTTAAACACGGGGATCTTTATTATATGATGTATTCCGCTAATTATTTTGGTGGTAGGAACTATGCAGTGGGTTATGCCACTTCCAAAAAACCGCTGGGGCCTTTTAAAAAAGCCGCTAACAACCCGGTACTGCAAAAGAACAGTGAAAGCGGAGGCATTGTTACCGGAACCGGACATAACAGCGTAACCTTTTCGCCTGATGGTAAACAAATGTACTGCGTATATCACGCCCGCACCAGCAAGACAGGTGATGAACGGGTGGTATTTATTGATCCTATGGAAATCGATCAGAACGGGGTGTTGAAGGTAGCTGGTCCTACGACAAAATAACGAACATTTATTTTTTCTCTGCTGATCTCAGCAGCTCGTTCGTCTGCGTATTGGCTGCGCGACCTGCAGTAATAAGAATGTTGATCACTCGGTCGCATCCGCTTCCTTTTGATCCAGTTGTCTACGATCTTTCAATTGCTGCGGCAGCGGGGCCTTTGTCTGCTCTAACCATTGCAACAGGTCATTCAGCAGCTCGTCGCGCTTTGTTTTATTGCGGGATGCAATATTGTGCCGTTCTCCTTCATCCGTTTTCAGGTTGTATAATTCAACGGCATTATTACGGTCAACCGAAGCGGTACCGCCATCCAGCAGCCATTCCTCATAATACAGGTGTAATTTCCAGTCACCCTTCCGTATCACCGTTGCCGGTCTCGAACGGAATAGGGTGTCCCTGCCCCGGATCACCGGTTTATCCAGGTAACCGGGAAAATGCCAGAACAGCGAAGACCGGCGGGTACCGGCAGCTTTTCCCAACAGTAACGGCAGGAGGCTCTCCCCATCCCGCTTCGGAGCAACTCCTCCGGCCACCTCAAGAAAAGTCGGATACAGATCAATATTGATCACAGGGGTAAGGTTGACGCCCGGCTTTATTTTGCCGGGCCAGTAAGCGATGAATGGTTCCCGGATCCCGCCCTCGTAATAACATCCCTTATTGCCCCGCAGTGGCTCCTGTGAAGACTCCTGCGTGGCGCCGTTATCACTGGTAAAGATCACCAGTGTATTTGATGCCAGTCCTGCCGTATCCAGATAATGCATTACTTTTCCGATGCTTGCATCCAGGTCATAGATACAGGCAGCATACAGCGCCTGACGTTCGTTCAGTCCCTGTTTGCGGAACTGCCGGATGCTTGAAGGTCTTGCTTCCTGCGCGGTGTGGATGGCATGATGCGACAGAAAAACAAAAAACGGCTGCTGCTTCTTTTCCGATATAAAATCCAGCGCTGCATTTGTAAGCGAAAAGATCCCTTTGGGATCCTCCGGTTCGCTTCTTTTTTTATTCGGATTGGGCAATCTTGTGTCCGTATAAGCATCAAACCCCTGCGCCAGCGGACCGGTGTCGGTTCCTTTACCCAGGTGCCATTTTCCAAACAGGCCTGTGGCATAACCTTTCACTTGCAGCGCTTCTGCCATGGTAATAATGTCCGGACGGAGACTGGTGGTGTTGGGAACCGGCAACAACCGCATCCGGTCTTTAGGGCCACGTACCGTGCTGCCCACCGCATATACACCGTGCCGGGGCGTGTAAAGTCCGCTCATTAAACAGGCCCTTGATGGTGCACAGTTTCCGGCTGCCGCATAGGCCTGGGTAAATACCAGCCCCTTGCGGGCAAGTCCGTCGATGACCGGAGTTTTAAAAACCGTGCTTCCCGTAAAACCACAATCCTTATACCCGAGATCATCCGCAAGAATGAACACAATGTTCGGCGGCGTCTGCGCCTTTCCCGGAAAGCAGGCTGTTGCCAAAAGCAATATGCCAATGATTCTGTAAAACATATCTGAATTACTGCAATTATGCAGACAACCGGACCGGGGAAACATTAAAGTTGCCTTCCCTGGCTAATAAAAATCTTCCGGCTTTACCGGCCTTTTCGCAAATCCGGGTCCGCTCCAGTACAATTCTCCCCCGATGTGCTTTCCTTCCTTTTTAAACAACAACCTGACAGGATGCAGACCTGCCTTAAGTAAAAGTGTATGTTGTATTTCCGTTCCGGGAACATAGCCGTAATCTGCATCCAGCAGCGCAATATCATGCAGCCGCATAAAAGCCTTTCCCCCTGATCTCAGAAAGAACGTATAAGCACCATCGGCCGGTACCCGGATGTATCCGTTGAAAGTTCCTGCATCGGCACCGGACAACAGATTGCCGGTCATCTTTATTGCACCGGTACCTGATTTTACGGCTTTTAATGCAGCAGTCTGCGGTACCCATAAAAAGCTTCCCTTATATAACCGGTACTGTATTCCCTTCCTGGCTCCTTTTTCTGAAACCGGAGGGATCAGGGTGCTGTCATAGGGGCGTGGCGCCGCAGCCGAGGAGATCCGGCGCTGCAGAACAGCTGTTTTAAACCGTTGCTGCAATTCCGGAAGTGCTGCCGCCCTGTTCGCTTTTTCTTTCGGGTCCTTTACCACATCATAGATCTCGAAATCATCATTGCTGTTTTTGATGTCATAACGCACGCCTACATAATCCCCTTCACGTATAAACTGCATCTCATTCCGCATCCGGTTGCGGTGGTTTTCCTCAAAATCAGCATAACCCGGTGTTTTGCCGTCAAAGAAATATTCAGAGTAGAGTAGTTGCTGCCGCTGTACTCCGCTACCGGTAAGCGCCGGCAGCAGCGATACACCATCTGTTCTTGCAGGCGCCGCCCTACCCGCCGCATCGAGGAAGGTAGGCATCCAGTCGGACAGGAAAGAAGGCTGTGCAACCGTTTTACCGGGGTTTATATTTGCTTTCCATTGTACAATGGTAGGCGTGCGCATTCCTCCCTCCCATTGATCCCGCTTGATCCCATCAAAGGGACCATAGCCCTGGAAGAACTCCGGAGTATAATCTTCTTTCAGGTACGACTCCTGTGAAGGGCCGTTATCGGAGGTAAATACCACGATGGTGTTATCATCGATCCTCAGGTCCTTCAATAACTGGAGTATATCGCCCACCTGCGCATCCAGGCGCTGCACCACCGTGGCATACCGCTTATGTACGTCCTTCCAGGGAGTCATCTTACCGGTGGCTTTATCCAGGTATTGTGCATTTTTAAACTCGGGAGCCATCCAGGAATCAATTTCACCTGAGGCCGTATTGATCATCTGTCCCGGTTTGCCTGTCCATTTCAGACCACCGGTGAGGCCGCCTCCTGCGGGATAGGCCTGTGTAGGCAGTTCTATAACGGCATGGGGAGTATCATAGGCAAGGTACATAAAGAACGGAGCAGGCTTCTTTTCCTTTTTGTAATCAATGATCCACTGTTTGGCACGTGCCGTCCACAGATCACCGGTATAACATTTATCCAGTCCGCCGGTAACATTCACCATATTATCATATACCTCCTTGGGTTTCCGGTAGAGACCTTCCTTGGGGTAATGCTCATGCCCGTCGCTATGCCGTATGTATCCATAGTAATAATCAAAACCTCTTTTCAGCGGATGCCCCGGCCAGTCTTTTTTCCCGGTTCCCTGCAGCCCCCATTTCCCGATGGCCACAGTACTGTACCCCGCTGCTTTCAGCGTGGAAGCCATGGTGTAATTGTCTTCAAGGGCTTTATCAAACTGATTGTTACGTACAACGGCATGCCCCTGTGTAACACCCGTCAGCAGGGAGGATCTTGAGGAAACACATACCGGGGCATTGGCATATTGCTGTGTAAAGATGGCCCCGTTGGCGGCCATACGGTCGAGCGAGGGTGTTAGCATAAAAGGTACAGCTGGGTCCTTCTGAGCTTTCCGGGCATTCTGATGAAAGATACCAACATCGCCATAACCCAGATCATCCACCAGGATGAAAATGATATTGGGAGGTTGATTGCGGGGTTGTGCCCGTACGCCGGACGCGAGCAACAGGCAAGAAAAAAGAAAAATTTTACGCATAAGAACCGGTTTCGTTCGCAAGAACATGATCGTTTGACTCTGCCGCAGGCTGTTTGTTTAAAAGGCCCTGTCAAAATCTGCAAAATAGATATTCTGTTTCATTTATCACCACATCATATGCTCCAAGGCATGGTGCTGCTTCAACAGATGCCGGAGTCCTTTCCCAATCGGCCGTAATATCCGAACTGAACAGCACCAATCAGAACTCGATCTTCAGCACAGCCTGCACCGGCCGGTGATCAGAAGCATAACTTTCAGGCACCACCCGGTGTTCAGTAACGGTAAAAGCAGCAGCCGGTTTGAAGGCGATAAAATCGATCGCTTTCCGGGGAGCTACTTCAGGAATGGTAAATGCGCAGTTCGTACAGGTGCGTGTAAACACCTTATCCAGTAACCGGATAGGTTCGCTGTCTTCTGTGGCATTAAAATCACCGCCGATGATCACAGGCAATTTTTCATTCGCCAGCAGGCGGTTGATCTCCGCCACCTGCAGCTTTCCGTTTGTTGCGCCTTTGAAATCCACATGCGTGGAGGCTACACGTATCTTTTTCCCGTTGGGTAACGTTACTATGGCCAGTGACAACACCCTCGGCTCTCCACCAGTTGCAGGGTCTGTTGGCAATTTATGCGTTGACATATCTGATAACGGATATTTCGAAAGGATCATGATCCCATAGTCGCCTCCGTCATGATCGATCGATTTTGAAAAATGAAAAGAATGATACCCTGTCTTTTCTGACAACAAAACCGCCTGGTTTATCTTTCCAGAACGGTTTGTGTTCACATCGATTTCCTGCAGGGCCACCACATCCGGGTTTTCCCGTTTGATCACTGCGGCAATGGCATCCACATCGATAACACCTGATTTGGAAGGAGGATTACAATGGTGCACATTGTAGGTCATAAAGGTAATGGCATTTTTGCCGGCATCGCTTTTTACGGGTGCACTTTTCGGGGCACATGAAATCATTGCCAGTACGATCAGAACTCCAAATACGTTAAGCTTTCTCATAAACTTTTTTAATCTTTTTTTATAGCCCTGTACTTCAACGGGGGCATTCCGATAACCTGTTTGAATCGTTTTGAAAAATAATAGGGATCGTCAAAACCCATAGTGATCGCTACATCCTTAATGGCCTTGTCCGTAAAATCAAGCAGCTGGCAGGCCTGCTGGATCTTCATCTGCATAAAATAATCCATTGGTGCATAGCCGGTTTTCTGCTTGAATAAATTTGAAAAACGGGATACGGAATAATTCGAGTGCCGGCTGAGGTCCTTTAATGTGATACTTTCCTGTAGCCGCTCCTGCATGTATAAAATGGCGCTATCCACCGCATCAAGTTCTTTCTTTTCAACTGCCGGGTAATGCCGGCTGTTATAGATAAAATAAGAAAAAAACTGTCGTAGTCCCAGGTTGGCAAAATACAGATTGTCTGCACTGTACCCCAGTTCCAGCGCCTCATACATTTTATTGAACAACGCCGGGATCTCCCCGTTATCCTTCACATGCGTGGGTTTAAAACTGTCCTTTACTGCATTCATCTCATTGAAATACGGAAGGTTCATTCCGCCGAAGTGGATCCAGTAAATACTCCAGGGGTCTTTCTCAGCCGACCCGTAGGCATGCGCCTCATTACAGGGAAGCATAAAGAACGCATTGGGTCCAACATCAAAACGCTCTCCCCGGTATTCAAAAAAACCATGCCCATCCACGCAATAGAATAACATATTGCCGGGGAGTCCTTTCTTACGCTTGGAAAAATGCGCCTTGGCATTGGGATAGAATCCCAGGCTGGATATGTACAAACTGTTCAGCAACGGATCCTTCAGGATCTTATCGCGGAGCACAGGAAAAGGAATTTCAATCCGTTTACGCCCGATGCCGTACCAGATATTTTTAAAGGATCCCTGTTTCTTTTCCGCTTGTTCCATGTCCGTGAGGCAAAAAATCTGGTCAATAATAATAAACTTTTGGCTTACCGTCAACTTTAATGTTATCACCGGCAGAAATCGCCGCGGTTGCCCGCGGATCGCGCTGATGGAAGCCTTGCAGCAACAATCCGCAAAAATAAAGACCGTAAATCCCGCTGATACAGGGATATTTGATTTAATTTTATAATTGTATTAATAACAATTATATAGTATGTTCCGGTTGCTTGTTTGTTCAGCCCTGTTTTTTTTCGTCACGTCTTCCATCCCGGCACAGCCGGCAGTCCGGGATTATACTGTTGTATGGAATACACAGAGCAAAAATGCATCGGAATCCATGCCCGTTGGCGGTGGTTCTATCGGGACCAATCTCTGGGTAGAACACAATGAGGCATTGCTCTATTTTTCCCGCAGCGGTGCTTTTGACGAAAATAATACATTGCTGAAAGGGGGACGGTTGCGGATCCGCTTATCCCCTAACCTCTTTGAAAACGGAACGTTCCGGCAGGAGCTGGATCTGCAAAAAGGCATGGCCATCATCCGGACAACCAATCAGAAGGGAACTGCGGAGCTGCGGGTCTGGATCTCAATTTTTCAGCCGGTGATCCATATCAAGATCAACAGCTCGGTTCCGGTTTCTGCCGAGGCGGTTTATGAGAACTGGCGGTTTGCCGACCGGCTGCAAAAGGGAAAACAGAACAATGCCAACTCCTGGAAATGGGCTGGTCACGTAAAAGTGATCACCAAAAAAGATACTGTCGGCTTTGATAATAACCAAATCCTTTTTTTTCACCGCAATACGGATTCGACCGTATTTGATGCAACGGTAACACAGCAAAAACTGGAGGCGGTCAAACAACAGCTTTTCAATCCACTCCAGCGACTTACCTCCGGCGGCCTCATCGAAGGAACGGGTTTTATTACCGGCACCACAGATACCGGTGTTTACACGGGTACCCCTTTCAGAAGCTGGAGCCTGCGAAGCCGCAGCGCGGAAAAACACCATGAGCTACGGATCGTTTTGCACAACAAGCAAACGACCAGTGTGCATACCTGGCTGAATGAGCTGCAGCAACTGGCCCGGAAAAGTCATACCGCAAAGGACCAGACCGCTACATTACAGTGGTGGCAGCAATTCTGGAACCGGAGCTATATCTGCATCAATCCGGATAAAAAAGACCCGGCCGACACCGCCTGGCAGATCGGGCGCAATTACCAGCTCTTCCGGTACCTGCTGGCGGCCAACGCCTATGGTGCTTATCCTACAAAATTCAATGGCGGACTGTTCACGGTTGATCCTGTTTTTACGGACAACAGTATTAAAGGCACACCGGATCATCGTAACTGGGGTGGCGGCACTTTTACCGCGCAGAACCAGCGCCTGGTATACTGGCCGATGCTTAAAAGCGGGGATGTGGATCTGATGAGGTCACAATTTGATTTTTACAACCGGTTGTTGCCCACAGCCGAACTCCGCAGCAAGATGTACTGGAATCATAAAGGCGCCAATTTTAACGAACAGATCGAGAATTTTGGTCTGCCCAATCCCACGGAATATGGCTGGAAGCGACCAGATGACTTTGATCCCGGTATGGAATACAATGCCTGGCTGGAATACGAATGGGACGCCGCGCTGGAATTTTGCATGATGATGCTGGAAGCCGCCGACTATGAAGGAATGGATATCAGATCCTATCTGCCATTGATCAAAAGCTGTCTTGTTTTCTTTGACGAGCACTACCGGTACCTGGCAAAAAAAAGAGGGAATAAAACACTGGATCAGCACGGCCACCTGATACTGTACCCGGGATCCGGTGCCGAAACCTTCAAACTGGCGTACAACGCCAGCTCTACTATTGCGGCGTTAAAAACAGTGACCAAAAAGTTGCTGTCGGCATCAGTGCCGTTAACAGGTGAAGAAAGAATTTATTTTGAAGAATTGTTGAAAAGGATTCCCCCGATCCCGTACATGCAATACCACGGCAAGACCACCATCGCTCCTGCGCAGGTTTGGGCGCGGGTGAACAATACTGAATCATCCATGCTCTATCCCGTTTTTCCCTGGGGAATTTTTGGAGTGGGAAGACCAGGACTGGATACAGCCGTCAATACCTATTTGCTGGACAGCTTTGCCCTGAAGTTCAGAAGTCATGCAGGCTGGAAACAGGACAACATCTTTGCTGCCCGGCTCGGATTGACAGCAGAAGCGAAAAGGCTGACCACATTAAAATTAAGAGACAGCGGCCGCCGTTTCCCGGCTTTCTGGGGACCGGGATATGACTGGGTGCCGGATCACAACTGGGGTGGTTCCGGGATGATCGGATTGCAGGAGATGTTGTTGCAGTCTGTTGATGACAAGATCTTTCTTTTTCCGGCGTGGCCAAAAGAATGGGATGTATCCTTCAAACTACATGCCCCGCAGCAAACAACCGTGGAAGGCAGTTTAAAGAACGGAAAGCTTACCGCACTTAAGGTCATCCCGCAAAGCCGGGAAAAAGATGTGATAAACATGCTGCATTGATTTTTGACGGTTACAACCTGGGCATCCGTCGATCCGGTGGCACTCAGCATCTGACCTACTATAGGATATCCCCCGAGCTTTTATTCATCCGGTCAACAAACTTCCGGAAAACAGTGTAAATTTGAAGTAGCTCCCTGAAACATTTCCGCACCGCGGAAGAATAAGACAGATCATTCAATCCTATAAACTGTAAACATGGAACCCATCAAAAAAGAAGCGATCCGCCAGGAAGTATTTGACCTCTATGACGACTATGCGCACAATCGCATCGACCGGCGCAGCTTTATGCAAAAGCTGTCGGCCTATGCAGTAGGCGGACTTACGGTACCGGCACTTATGAGCTTTTTAATGCCCGACTATAAGACAACGGCAACCATCTCACCGGAAGACAAACGACTAAAGACCGAATACATTCATTACCCTTCCCCAAAGGGCGGCGGATCTATGAAAGCCTTACTTGCAAAACCGGAATCACTGAAAACGAAAACCGGATGTATTATTGTAGTTCATGAAAACCGCGGACTGAACCCTTATATAGAAGATGTGGCGCGAAGAGCGGCTCTTGAAGGCTTTATTGCGCTCGCACCCGATGCCTTAACACCGCTGGGTGGTTATCCCGGCAATGATGATGAGGGGCGCGCATTACAAGCCAAACGTGATAAAAATGAAATGCTGGAAGATTTTATTGCAGCTTATGATTATCTCAAAAATCATCCTGACTGTAATGGAAAAGTAGGCGTGGTGGGTTTTTGTTTTGGAGGATGGATCGCAAATATGATGGCCGTACGTATTCCTGACCTTTCAGCAGCCGTTCCGTTTTATGGTACCCAACCTGAAGCTACGGATGTTCCGAAAATCCAGGCGCCATTGCAGCTGCATTACGCTGCATTGGATACCCGCGTAAACGAAGGCTGGCCGGCCTATGAGGCCGCATTAAAAGCCAATAATAAAAAATATACCTCCTATATGTATGCGAATGCCAATCATGGTTTTCATAACAATACCACGCCGCGCTATGATAAAGCGGCTGCCGAACTGGCCTGGGGACGGAGCATCCGTTTTTTTAAGGAGGAATTGGAATAAGATACACAGGAGGTTGCCTTATAAATTATATAGGCATTATGTTTCGTGCCTACGGCACTTAGAATAATGTTGCAACGTTGTCATCGGAATAAATTCCGATGCCGGCAGATCGGAAAACAGGCCTATGGCCTTTGTTTGCGCGAGCAAACAGAGAGCGGTTTATCTCATCCTGTAACAGTAAACGCACAGTTCGTTAAAGGCTATAGATTCGACCCATACGGATCTATTTACTGATGTTTGAAACTTCGTATCAGTTTGTATTCCATTCAAATCACTGCATCTGTATTTCATGAAATTGATTCCGGATATTCAGAGTCGAAAACACTCTTATGGCTTTATGGGCGCGAGTAATCAGAGAACACCTTACCTCACTTTGTAACAACAAACGCACAGTTCGTTGCCTGCCGGTTGCTAACTGAAGGCTTTAGCCAGAGAAATACAGATTCATTTAAGATATACCTGAAACTTCGTATTTCTTTGTACGCTATTCAAATCACCGCACCTGCATTTCATGAAATTGATTCCGGATACTTAGAATCGAAAAACATTCCTATGGTCTTTATCTACGCAAGCAAACAGAGAGTACCTTACCTCACCCTGCAACAACAGACGTACAGTTCGTTGCCTGCCGTATATTGTAAACTAAAGGCCATAGATTCGACCTATACGGATCTATTTACAGATGTTTGAAACTTCGTATCTTTTTGTATTCTATTCAAATTACTGCACCTTCATTTTATCAAGTTGATTCCGGATACTTAGAATCAAAAAACATTCCTATGGTCTTTATCTACTCGGGCAAACAGAGAGTACCTTACCTCATCCTGCAACAACAAACGTACAGTTCGTTGCCTATCGGCATATTGCAAACTGAAGGCATAGACCATACGCAGACCGATCTTTTAAGTTTGGTGCCAGTCGCATTCTATACAACAAGAGGCAGCGCCTCGACTGGTCTTCCAGCAACGGACTTCAGTTCGTTGCTGGGAAATACGTTGTAACCTGAGAGCCGTAGGCTCGATGCATATAGAAAACTACTGAACGATCCGCACCATGCCCTTCAAACCCGCCGGCAGCAAGGGTTTATCCTCTAGGCGAATGGGTGCCGTGGTCCAGGTGATCCGTTTTTCTTCCGGCAATTGCTGATCGCCTTTCAGCCGGTTGGCCCAGGTATTGGTCACGGCTAATTCCAGGGTATTGGTGCCCCTTTTTACCGCTTTTGAAATATCTATGCAAAACGGCCAGGTCCAGACCGTACCACAATCCACCCCGTTTACTTTTACTGAAGCCATATTATACAAACTGTCCAGCTGCAGCCAAACGGGCTGCCCCGCGTTAATAGTGCCCAAGTCAAATTGATTTTTATACACTGCGGTACCGGAATAATATTTGATACCCGGCTCGTCAAAAGTATTCCAAAGCTTTAATGTGTCCATGCTGACCTTTGTTGCAGGGCCGCCAAAAGCCGGATCGAACTGTATCTTCCAGTTGCCTGCTACTACCGCATGCACCTTCCATTCCGGCATTAATTGTTTTGCGGGTGACAATTGCGACACCGGAGCTTTCTTAAAATGCACGAACACGGAGGCGTTCGGCTCCAGCTCTATCGCAACAACCGTACGCATACCTTCCCTGCGCCAGCGTACCCTATCGGTTACCATACCGGTAACCGCGTCTAAGAACTGCGGGACGCCTGTTGCCCGGAACGCCACTTCAAGCCTGCGTTTCCGTTCAAAGGGGTTGGATATAAAGTACAGTTCCTCATCATTCAGCCGGCGATGCGCCCAGGCGACCGTATCTCCGCCCTTCAGCACCTCCACATCCTTTTCCAGCCCGAGGCTCCGGAGGTCGGGTTGCCGGTAGGGCGCCGCGATCAGTTTGCCCCGGTGATGCTCCGTACCATACAAATCCTTCAGTATCGTCTTTAATTCCGCCGGATCTTCTTTAAACCCGACCGGGGTATCAAATCCTTTATCCATGATCACTGTGGCTCCGCTCTGTACCAGTTCTTTTATCTTTTCTGCCACTGCAACTGAAAGCAACCGGCTGTTGGGATTCATGGCCTGTTTCCCCGGTATCACCAATACTGCATAAGAAGCACCGCCTGGTGTTACCACCCTTCCGTTCTCCACACGCATTTGTAATAAAACATCCGGGTTAACACAATCGTATTTATAACCGCGCAGGGCATTTATATAATTACCGGGGTCCGCAATATTTGCGGCATGTGACACACCCGAAGGGATCGTGGTCATGGGTTGCCCTTCATTCGCGATCTGCTTTTTTTCATACGCTACAGCAGGAGCGCCAAAAAGACCAGGCAATGTGCTCACCAGCCGCTCCGGCAATACCGAACGCCGCGGTACTTCCTCACCGGTGAAGACAGCAATATCCGTAACCGGCTTTCCCAACTGTAATAGAGCGGAGGTTCTTGCCAGGTAATCGATCCAGGCTTTACCGGGTTTCATCCATGTTTGATCCCGTTGAAAATACAGGCCAACCCCGTCAAGTGTTACGCCTGGTTTTTTATCCATGAACGGGTTATGGGCAAACACATGCAATACCATTTTATTGATTCCCATTGCAAAATTGCGATCGCCCAGCACCCTGATATTACCGGGGTGCTCGCTCCAGTTCATCCGCAATGTGGTAAACGCCTCTGCCTGTATGATATTTTTCCCATAGATATGCGCCCCACTGATGGCATCCAGCATATCGTTGGGTTTATCGTGCGTGGGGCTGTTCAACCAGAATTCTCCCATGGGAATATCCACTTCCTTATAATGCAGCAAGCCATCACTTACCATGGTAGGTGCCACGCTCTCCGCGCTGAAAGCGGTACCTTTTTCATGAGCAAGCGTTCTCAACGTTGTGTAAAACACATCCTGCACCAGTTCGGCAATGGTGGTACGTACATCATGCAGGATCTTTTCAGAAGCTGCGGCACTTTCGAGCGGCACACCGGTCATCACCAGCAGGTACGGACGCAGCTCATACCCGCGCCGTTTCTGAAACTCAGAAAGAAAATTGCTGCTCCAGTTCTGACTGCCGCATTCCCAGCTGTCTACATGAAAAATTTTCAGCACTTCTTTTGCCAGTCCCGGGTTGGTCTTTTCAAACGCTTTTGCAAACCAGTTATTGAATTGAAGTGTTACGGCATCCGGATCAAACTTATCACACTCCAGTCCTTTCCCGGCTCCGCCGGTAGCGTTTACATGACCGGTACTCGTATGCCCAACGCGAACGATCACCCAATTGCCCTCCGGGGGTGTCCAGTTCAGCGTTCCGTCCTGTGTCATCTTACCGGAGAGATCGATCATCTTTTTTAAGGGGACTGCGTCCCGGTCCGGAACCTGCGCGGCATCCGTATTTGCAGTCACGCGCCAGATACTACCATTTTTTGCTTCATACTGGTTGATCACCGGCTCATCGCTTAAATAGATACCCATTACTTTTAAGGAGGGTTTCCATTTAGCGGCATCCAGGTCTTCCGCTCCCGGTTCAGATCCCGTTTTATCATAAACAAAACGGAAATATTTCGCAGTAGTAACAGGCAGGGAAAACGTATAGTCCTCATCCGTATCCTGCCAGCCATGGCGGGGCGGCTCCAGCCGGGTAACCGTTTTAAATTGCAGCCCGTCATCACTGCTTTCCACGATCAGGCGCAGTGCCTGGTAGTTATTGCCACCAATATGAATGCGCACCGACCGGGCAGTAAAAGGCCCAGGGTATTGATACCGGATCCATGCAGCAGAATCAGATTTAAAACTTTGCTTATTGTTGGGATCAGGTGCTATTAAAAAATCAGCGTTGACGCCGGTGTTGGTGGTTACTGACGGCCTGACCTTTTTGTCTGCAAAAGCAGCGAAGTTTTTTGCGGGATAAGCAAACACGGACACATCCCGGTAATAACCTTCGTTCGATTGTGGCTGATCCAGCTTTATGGGCTCTTTTGATCCTGATTTCACATACCGTTTGATCCAGGTCAGCTTTTGCATAGACTGTTCCGGCTTTATCCATGGTCCGCCGCCCAGCGCAAAACCGTCGCTGAAATGCATGGCCAGTTTTAGATGGAGGCGCTTTGCTTCCTGCATGGCATGGTTGACCATCCCCCACCATTCCGGTGTCAGTTGCCGCACGGGGTGCTCATAGGGCAGTTTCACAGAAGTATCGCCGATCGGCATCAGGTAGGCACCGCCTATACCTGCATCCTTCATCGATTCCAGATCCGCGGTGATCCCTTCTTTAGAAACGGCGGCATGCATCCAGTACCAGAACACCCAGGGCCTTGCCTCTTCCGGCGGGTGAGCAAAAACTGCCGTTACATCTGCATCCGCCTGCTGGGCATCCGCTACCAGGATGCTGCCCGCCCCAAAAAGGCAAAGGAGCACCTGCCTGATCCATCCTTTTTTTTTCTGTTGATCACTCATTCCGGATGATTTTTACCATCATTCATACTTTCGTCATGTTGAGCGCAGCAGCGGCGCTGTCGAAACATCTTCCCAAATCGACAGATCCTTCAGTTTCGCTACGCTGCGCTCAGGATGGCGCTAAATATAAATATTCATTCTCTTATTTTGTCCTCAACTAAATAGCGAACTGTCAGCGTACCAAAGGTAACCATACACGCATATCAGATGGTCCCCTGTTGGCCCAGGCATAGTAGGGGATCAGCTTTACCATTACCGGTTGCTGCTCCCTGTTGACTTCCCTGTAGAGGGTATGCTTCCAATTTTCATTGGGGATCCTCCTGGCGGTTCCGGTTAATGCCATAAATGTTGCACGCGCTAAAGTGACCGGAACCGGGCTCCATTTTATACCCGAAGGGATCAGTACCTGTGTTATTGCCCCTCCTATATAATCCGGTGATTCCAGGCAATACACCACCGGGCCGCGCTTTACCGCCACCTGGTTACGGGTTTCTTCTACCAACGGGTTACTTTCCATCAGCTGCACCGGCATTTCCAGGATCAGTTCTATCTTATCCCCGGTTTTCCAGTTTTTATCCAGCCCTATATATTGACCGCCGGTAACACGTTGTGCGATACCGTTGTATTTTATAACAGCCGTTTTACACCATGCGGGAATACGCAGATGAATGGGCATTGCCGCCGGTGCCTTCTGAACGGTGATCGTGACATTGCCGTCCCAGGGGTAATTACTTTGCTGTGTAAGCGTTACGGCGCTGCCATCCCGCCACTTTGTTTTTAACTGGTTGCCACTATAGATATTTAAATACAACCCGTCCTTACCCATACTATACATATAGTCGCCCACTTCTGCTATGGTTCGTACCAGGTTGGGCGGACAACAATTGGATAAGCCGATATAGGGCACACGTCCGCCGCTCCATCGCAACTGGTAGGGGTAATTTTTTGCTGCGGCCAGCGGATTGGTATAAAAATAATTCTTTCCATCCAGGCTCACCCCACTCAGCACACTGTTATAAAGCGCCAGCTCCACCACATTCATATACTGCTCTTTCCCCGTCAGCAGGAACATCCGCCAGTTCCAGAGCACGTTGCCGATATTGGCGCAGGTCTCATTATGGGCGCTCAGATTCGGTAACTGATAGTCCCGGCCATAGGACTGGTGTACTTTCTGCACCGTATCCGGATTGTAAGAAGTACCATCCACAGAGACGCCATCGTATAACGCGCCGCAGCCTCCGGTTACATACATCTTTGTATTGATGACATTATTCCATAACTGATCCAATGTATGTTTTAAACTTCTGTCACCATTTTCCGCGTACAGGTCCGCCACTCCTGCCATCAGGTAGTTAGCCCTTACGGCATGCCCAACTACTTTTTCCATCTCCCGGAAGGGTGCCCGGTCGCTGTTATCGTCCGTGCCTTCCACCGTGCCGCGGATATCGATCAGCTTTTTCAGCAGATCAAGATATTTTTGCTGTTGTGTGGTCCGGTATAACTCGGCCAGTCCCATATAATGTGAAGGACAGATCGCGTTACGCGCCTGTTCCGGCGTAGCGGTGTTGTAAAAACCGATCAGGAAATCCGCTGCTTTAACAGCAATATTCAGCAGGCTGGTTTTACCGGTAGCACGAAAATGCACACAGGCCGCGGTCATCAGGTGCCCGAAATTATAGGCCTCAAAACTGAGCTTATCATCAAACATCTTCTGTGCACCGCTTTGCTGCTGTTCGATGATATTCTTTGTATAGATATATCCGTCTGCCCGCTGTGCTTTACCGATCACCGCTATAGCCTTCTCCAGCCACTGATCCAGTTGCGGATCTTTTGTAACCGCATACATAGCGGCCAGTGCTTCCAGGGTCTTATAAAAATCGCCATCATGAAAAGAAGGTCCCCGAAAACTTCCGGTATCCAGTCCCGCCGCAATCCTGAAATTCTGAAACGCATAACAGATCGTGTCACTGGTATAGGTCCTCCAGAGTGCAGGCACCATTTCATCCCGGCAAACCGCAAAGCGCTCCGCCCAGAAACCGTTGGTGAATCGTACATCTCCCAGTCCTACTGTTGATAAAGCCACATAAGGACTTTTACCGGTGTTCACCAGTCCCTTTTGAGCATACACAGCAGCGCTGATATTGCACAGGATAACACACACTATCAAAAAATACTTTTTCATTTTAACAGCTCATTCAATTATACGTTTCACTGATATTGCTTTCTGATCTGAAGTCTAATCACTTTATATTATAAAACACGTTCTGCTTTTTCCATTACCTGGTTCATTGCTGCAACATGGTTATGGTCCGAGCCTATGGCTCTCTGTTCGATGTTAGCCTCCCATACCGCGAACTGAAGTTCGCAGTTCATGATTGGTCGAGGCGATGCCTCTTGTTCAACACAATCCAGAAGGCTATCGGCCTGCCTTATCCCAACTCCGGAATGATCCGAACGCTCGGATCGTTCCGGAGAACAGAACACGCTAACGAAGTGTTGGGTGCCATCGGCACGTTACATTCCCGGCATGTGATCAATCCCATCAGCTTCGCTTTTCGCTTAAGCTGAGGGCTATGGCCCCTTACCAACCGAAAAAGAGCATTTGGACACCCTGCAATAACCCGGTTCTTCAAACATAATTTACATAGCCTGGTACCGGACCGTATATTTCCGGTCCTTTCCGATCATTAATTCATACACGTTATTTCCTTTGCTCATCACTTCCCCTTCTTTGCATACCGGTTTTGTCTTACTGGTAATGATCAGTTTCCCGGTACCCACCGGCGCTACGATTTTAATCTCCTTATTGCTGCAATACAGCTCGATATTCCCTGCGGGAGTAGGCACTTTACCTTCCATCCATTTTAAGCCGCCCAATGCGGGTTTTATTTCATACTGTTCATAACCCGGAGCCGTTGGGCTTACCCCCAGGTAATACTTGCCCAATAAATACAGCGGACTGGCACCCCAGGCATGACAAAGACTTTTGCCATATTTTCTTCCATACATCGCATAATGCTCCGCTCCTTTTTTGGAGGGATCATATTCCTCCCAGAAAGAAGTGGCGCCCAGTTTCAACATGCCACCCCAGTAATTTTTCATTTCCTGTAATACATAAGGCTGTTCGCCCAGCGCGCAGAGCGCCTCCAGTTCATAAAAACGCATATAGGGCGTGGTGATCTCGGGAACGTTTTTATTCAGCAATACAGAGGTTTTAACCGCCTGCTTCTGTTGCTCATTGAAGTAGTTAAAGAAGATTGCAAACATATTGGCGTAACGGGTCACGTTCTCCGTTGGCTGTCCGTTCACCCTGCTGTGCACCAACGCTTTTGCTTTATCGCTCCAGTATATGGAAAATAATTTTTGTTTCAGTTCTACCGCCGCTGCTTTATAATGCTCAGCATCCTGACGGCGACCCGCCAACTCCGCACAGAGCGCCATCGTTTCCAGTCCCCGCGCAAAAAGCAGTTGTTCAAAACTGATTTCTCCCTGCTTGCTAAGCCCGGTTGCCCAGTCGATAAAGATCCAGTCGCCCGGCAGCCCTTCCAGCAAGCCGTTTTTATTCCGCCGGTTCCACACAAAGTCCATCAGCGATTTCATACGCCCGTAGTTCTGCACCAGAAAATCTTTATCCCCACTGTACAGGTAATAATCATACACTCCCATAAACCAGTAAAAGGTATAATCCATAATGGTATTGATATGACCGGTCACCGGGTCTTTCCCCCGCAGCGCATAGGTCGTGCGTTTTACCGTTTCATTATCATTCATCAGGTAATAATTCATCAGGTAGCTTTGGTAGGCATCTCCGCTCCAGATCCAGCGGTCGCGCTTGATGCCATCGATAAAAAATTCCCGGGTGCTCAGGTGCAATGTATACTTCGATACTTCATAGATCTTGTTGACTTCTTCATCATTGCAACGGAAGTTACCTTTATCTTGCAGCGGTGCGTACTCATACAAAAGAGAAGCATGATCCAGCTGCACGTTTCCATTTGTAACAATATGAACATACCGCAACGCTTTTGAATGCGGGTTGATGGTGTCAGCAGCCGCCGACATATCCACATTGATCCGATCAAAGGTCTCCGAAGCCGCTGTATCCAGTGCTTCTTCCCGGCTTTCCCCATAATAGAGGGATATCGTACCTTTTCCCTTTACCCCATGCAGCTTTACAAAGCCAAAGGTTTCCTTTCCAAAATCGACCAGCAACGCCCCGTTTACTTTTTCTGCTGATGCAGCTGCCACGGGGGTTACCGGCAGTTTGTAGGCTGAAGGCCGTGCTGCCACATCGTTAAAATTCCAGCTGCCGGCATGTTTAAAAACGGTGGCCGACAGATCCGATGCCTTACCCGTTTCATCGATCCATTCTTTATCTTCAAAGGTTACCTGCCAGCTGCTATCGGAGACGATCGTCTGTCCCTTTACAAACACCACAGGTGGCGTGGCCTGGTTGAATACCTTGATATTGATCTTGTGCTTACCGGCAGGTACTTCAATCGCCGCCGGTGTTCCGGAAAACGCCCTGCCATCCAGTTTAATGCTGTACTGTCCTTCGGCATGGATCGTTACGGTTTCCGGCCGAGCCAGGTTAAACTCCTTATGAAAATCCACCAGTGGGTAATGACTGTCAACCTTCCAGAACACCGGGTAAAAAGTGCCCCGCTCGGTGCGCCGGTTCTGCATTTCGTTAGAGAGCCATATTTCATAATCACCGGGATACCAGATCCAGGTTTGTGCAGATGCGGTAAGCCACAAAGACGCGAAGGCACAAAGTAGCACGAAGGGTTTGAAAAGCTGAGACCTGTACTGCTGTACAAGTGTGCGACGCAAGTAAAGCCACATAGTAGTATCACTGCCGGGTTCATTATTTTTATTCATCATATGCTAACCAAATATTAAATACAAAATGATCATTACCATACACAAGGCACCCCACACGATCTTTACCCGCTTTGCAGGCGTTGCCAGCTCCTGTGTGGCCACTGCTGTGCGCACCGGATGCGGATCCGCAACGGAGAGCAGCACCGCAACAACAACGAGCAACAGGAAGATAAAGAAAGACAACAACAAATAATGTGGCCAGAAGGAATATTCTTTCGCCGGCAATACCCACAGGTAAACAATCCCGATACCCAGACTGATAGCCGATCCCCAGGAAAGCGTAAAGTTAACGGCCCTGCGTGTGGTCTTTTTCCAGAATACCGCCAGCAGGAACACCGCCGACAAGGGCGGTGCAATAAAGCCCAGCACCGCCTGGAACACATCAAACAAATTAAGCCCTTTGATGCTGTCAATGGCAATGGCCATTAAGATGGCAAACCCGCAACCCGCCAGCACGGTAAGCCGCCCCACTTTAATGATCTGCCGGTTGGTAGCAGCAGGATTTATTTTCTTTACATAGATATCCGTTGTAAAAACCGTACTCAATGCATTTAAAGAAGAGCCAATGGTGCCTACCAGCACCGCGATCAGCACCACGATCACCAGGCCATTCAGTCCGGCCGGGAACAGGTTGGTGACCATCGTCATATAAGCCTCATCCGGACTTGCCAGCTGCGGGTACAATACCGAACAGGCGATACCGGGGATGATGAACAAAGGAATAGAAAGGATCTTCAGCCAGCCGATAAAGCTCACCCCCAGTTGTCCCTGTTCCAGGTTGCGCGCGCCCAGCACCGATTGCACCATGGCCTGATCCGTGCAAAAGAAAGCAACCGCCGATACGGGATAACCCAGTAAAATGGCAGGCCAGGGATAACCCGGATCCGATGCGGGTTTAACAAGACTCCAATAAGATGCCGGTGTTTTGGCGAATAATGCGGTAAGTCCGCCCACCCTCTGAACGCCCAGCACGCAAAGGATGCAGGACACAATGATCAGCAGGATCATCTGGAAGACATTCACCCGTGCAATGGCTTTCAATCCGCCCGCTACAGCAAACAACGCCGCAAATAATACCAGCACGATCACCGATTGCCACATCGGTATGCCCAGGATCTGCCGCACCAGGAAACCACCGGCAAACAGGCCCAGCGACAACCAGGAGATCAGCATCTTTATCAATGCATACCAGGCCAGTATGTTCCGCGTGCCCTCGCCGTACCGTTGTCCCATGAACTCTGGCATGGTGGTTACCTTACTGGCCAGGTAGCGCGGGGCAAACACCATCGCCAACAGCAGCAGGAATACAAAAGCGTACCATTCAAAATTACCGGCCACAATGCCCGTGGCATAGCCGATACTGGCAAAGGCCAGCAGCATCGACGGCCCTACATTGGTGCCCCACATATTAAACCCGATATTATACCAGTTGAGCGATTTGCCCGCCAGGAACAGGGTCTCATCCTTTTTCTTCTTACCAAAGCTGGCGCGGTAACCAATGATCAGCAACACCACAAGATACACCACCACAATGGCATAATCGATCGGCTGTAATTTTGAAACAAGATGATTCATGAATTTGTTATCCTTTTATTTTTTGTTCCCGGCTGCTGTGCTTCTATCGTCTGTCTTGCGTCGCACGCTTGTACTACGGTACAAACATCTACAAATGTTGCGCTCCTACGGAGCTGGGTTGTTTACCAATCATCATAACATTTGCGGCTCATGCGCTTTCGGCTATAAATGTTGCGCTCCTACGGAGCTGGCGCCAGCCATTGACCAACATGCTCAATTCACTCCTCAGCATTCACAATTCACTATATTCTTTTCACCATTCACTTCTCACTATTCTCTTTTCCTACCCACTTCTCACTCTTCACTGCAACTTCCCCAACCCATACTCCTTCAGCAGTGCCTTTACCAAAACCGGCTGCCTTGTTTTTAAACTCCGGTCCATGGCCTGTAATAATGCTACCGTCCCGATGCCCTCAGCCATATCCGGATAGGCCGTTGTATTATTGGTGATACCGTCGGCAAAATATTCCAGATAATTCTGATACTCCCCGGCATGATGGCTCTGCCCTTCAAACCGGAAATAATGATTCAATTGCTGATCGCCCCAGGTGATCAATTGCTGCTCTCCTTTTTTATTGGTGATGGCATAACGCAATTCATGATAATCGGCCTGGCTGGCGCCTTCCGTCCCGCGCAGGATACAGCTCATCCCGCTTTCACGGTAAGCAGGTTGAATGGGCCCTGTATAGGCGCCGCTTACACGGGCTATGCGTCCGTCCTTATTCCTGAAAATAAAATGCATGGTATCTTCATTTTTCAATCCTGCCTTTCTTCCATTGGCACTGATCATCCCATAGCCCATCACTTCCTCGATATCCGGCAGGTACCAGCGGATAAAATCCACCGGGTGACTCAATCCGCCATACAGCCATTTAAACGATTTTTCCAGGGCCCATTTCTTTTTCAGGAACCAGCGGTGATCGGCATTATAATGGCTCTCTACCGTGATCAGCTCACCGATCAGGCCTTTTTCAAAATCCGCCCGCTGCCGCTTATAGGGTTCAAAAAAACGGGAGCTCTGTCCTACAAACACCTTCTTCCCGGTCTTTTGCTGCAGCTTCAATAAATCCTTTGCATCAGCAAGATCATCAATAAAGGGTTTGGTGCAAACTACATGCTTACCATGTTGCAATGCCTGCGCCACATGCTGCGCATGTAAATGATCCGGGGTATAAATAGCAACAATGTCGATGTCCGGATCATTCAACAATGCTTCATAATGTGTGGTATAATGCTCAAACCGGAACTCTTTACTGCGTTGTTTACATAATGCTTCATTGGCATCGCAAATCATTTTCAACTGCATTTTTTTGCTTTGCAATGCGGCCGACATCGTACTGCGGCCTTCTCCTAATCCAACGATCCCAATATTTAACATACGTTTATTTTTATTATCCCAATTGCCCCAACGGGGCTATAAATATTACGCTCCTCCGGAGCTGGGCTATCATCCATTGTTCACCACGGCTATAAATATACCGCTCCTATGGAGCTAACCGATTCTCTATTCACTTCTCACTAAACTCCACCCAGGTTTCACCCTTCTTCGTTCCTTCAATCCCTTCCTGGTAGTCGCTCATGATTTGATTCCATTCATTCACCCGCGGATTATTTTCCGTTGTTTTGGGGTTTAGCTCTTCCAGCTTTTTCCCCTTCGGAATACTGATCACCAGCATCAATTGCTTTCCGTTTTTAAATACCCGTAATTGCTGAAAATCGGCGTTGCAAAACCCGTTGGAGATCTCCGGCCATTTTTCGAATTGTGTAGCATGGTAGCCAAGATATTCCTGCTGCTTTTTGGAGTCGTTCACCAGGTTGGCGGTCATGATGATATCCGTCCAATCTTTTGCAATACCTGCACCGGGACAACGAGCCTGCCGGTCAAACTCATACACCAGGTCCTGGTATACTTTAACAGTCGTTTCCGGGAATGCTTTTTGCAGTTGTCCGCGCAGCACGTTCACATCCGTAACCAGGCCATAGATCACGGTATGATCATGCCACTGCCCAATGGTTGCCTGCTGTACTTTTCTTTCCTGTAAGAATGCTTTCAGCTTCTCTCCATCGATCTTCTTTTTGCTATTGCTGATCAGCTCGATCAACTCCTTCCGTTGCCGGTTGACCGCCTGGTGTACATGGCCGCTTGTTTTTTCCTTTAACAGTTCCCGGTAACGCTGCTCCAATCCGGCATTTTCTTTTATCGCTGTTGCCACCTGCGGACCATTATTTTCCCAATGATTATCCGGACCGTTATTATTCTGCAGATATTTTTGAGCAGGCGTCCAGTTATTGCGCACCGTAATGCCCGATGAACCTTCATCTGTGTACAGGTAAAACCAATGCGTGGGCAGGTGCGCATAGGGCGCCTTATAAATACTGTCGATATCATTTTCCTCGATCACTGTTCCCGGTTGCGCGCTTAATGTATAGATCCCTGCACAATCATAGTTGGTCCGGCCATAATGATGGATCTTATTATACCGGATGCTGTTGCGCTCCATGATATTTTTTGCGGGTGTCCACCCCCAGCCCATGCTGATCCCTGAATAGGGGATATTTTCAATCTCGTTCCGTTCGATGATCACGCGTCTTGAAAATCCCATTCCGATCCCCACACAGCCCCAGTCTTCATTGGCAATATCAGTGATGAGATTATTGGAAACCGCGATATTTTCGCAGATCATCCGCAGGTCCGCGGGGTTATAGGGCCTGTGAATCTCCGTACCATCATCGCCATAATAACCGCCCTGGATACCCGTTCCGCCGATATCTTTAAAAAGATTTCCGGCAACCGCTGACGACTTTACCCCGATCTTAAAATCCAGACCGGTTGCGGCCAGGTGTTCAAAACGATTGTCTTCAAAACGGATATTATTTGCAAAGGATACGGCAACCGCAGCCTCCGGTCGCCCTACCCAGGCCTGGTTGTCCAGCGATGGTTTTTCCGGAGTGCCCGCCGGCTTCAGCTTATAGGCTTCAGTCATGTACAAGCCCGCCTGGTGCGGCACATGTCCCTGCAGGGACGGGCGGTTCCAGCCGCTGTGCTGAAAGCGGATCCCCCTGATCACAATATTTTCGACGGGATATTCCGGTGTCCCGTTCACGACAAAAAGATTTTCTAAAACAGGGATCACCGTCTCCGCAGTGGTCATATCCTCATCTTCCTTTGGATAATAACAGATCTTTTTTGTTGCCGCATCATAGTACCATTCTCCCGGTTCATCCAGAAAGGAAAGCGAATTGACCAGGTAAAAGGCAGAGTTGCCTGTCTCGGATGAGAGCCAGGGCGCCGGCCAGGGATGCTCATGCTGGATATGGCTTTCCGGCTCGTGAAAATAAACCCGGCAGCTATCACCCGCTTTCTCCAGTTTGCGGACGCGCAAGCTGGCTACCTCCCACCATTGATGAATAAAGAATTCCAGTCCTTCTGTTACCTCAAGGTTTTCAAAAGAATGCAACGGAATAATCGCAGTCCCCGTTTTTTTATCCCAGTTCAAAATGCGCTGCATGCTATTGCCGGATGTACTTTTTGCCCTGGTGGCTTTCTGATCATTTACCCAAAGCTGACGGAAGGAAACGTAATTTACCACCGGCACGTCAGCAACCCAGACCTTACCCTGCGCCGCCTCCGGTAATCCTTCTATCCGGCCGGTAGTTTTTTTCCAGTTCTTTATTAAAACGCCGCCACTTAAAACAGGCGCTTCACCCGGAGCCGCTCCGATGATCAGCGGCTTTGACGGGCTGCCATTGTCCTCCGGCCTTAACAAAACCGGTTCCTTTAAATAGTAGGTACCGCCTTTGAGGATGATCTTATCAAGTGTATGCGGTTGTTTTGTCCGGCCTGCTTCCCTTACTTCCCGGAGGGCCGCCGCTAATGTAGCCTTGGGCGCATCGATGGTACCCGCAGCGGCATCATTTCCCTGTGGCGAAACATAGACCTGACCACCCGCAAAAAGCGAGGCAAAAACTCCCGTAATCAAAGCAAGGCACAACCGTTTCACAATGGCATTATTTCCGTTTTCCAACTTAAATACTTATCAATAAATGTACTGGAAACTGCACTATTGAAGATGCGTGTAACCACTAATGTGCTGGAAGATTTTACTAAAGGGCGTTGCAGGCCTGTTTACCGGCAGGTTCGCCCGCTTTACCGATCGGCACTGGTTATCGGACTCTAAAAACGCCATTTTTGTATCCTTAAATAAAAGCAAACATGATGAAAGCAATTTGTGTTCTATTTGCCCTTATAGCAAGCATCCTGGCGGTTGTGGCATTTATCCCCTTACTCGGCTGGCTGTACTGGGTTGTCATTCCCATCGGCATACTTTCCCTGATCTTCTCTATAATCGGAGGTTCATCTACCGGCAAGACACTTAGTATCATTGTGATCCTGGTAGGCATTTTCCGGCTGATGATCGGTGGCGGTGTTTTATAAAATGGATCGAGCCTACGGCTCTCTGCTCCGTGATACTCTGCTATACTGCGAACTGAAGTTCACAGTTGGTGACTGGCCGAGGCGATGCCTCTGGTATATGCTGAGAAAGCTATGAACCATGATGCCATTGAGCCTTATCCAGCAAAGGCCATCGGCCTGACCCATCTCCCAACTCTGGAATTTATTCCGGGGGACAGCGTCTGCTAACGGAGCGCTGAGTGCCGTAGGCACGGTCTGTCCACACGAAACAGTCATCGTAACACAAACCATCCGGCTAACCTGAACTATAGCTCACAAAACAGCAAAGGCCATCGGCCTGAACCATCTTTCAACTCCGGAATTCCGGAGACGGAACACACTAACGGAGCGCTGAGTGCCGTAGGCACGGTCTGTCTGCGTGAAGCCGCTCGGTAGCCGATTAACCGGCTGAGGGGCAGGCTATACTTTATGAGTTGCTATGCGTCGAGCCTATGGCTCTCTGCTCGATGTTGCTTGGCTATACTGCGAACTGAAGTTCACAGTTCGTGACTGGCCGAGGCTATGCCTCTGGCGTGCGCTCTCAGATAGCTCAAGGCCATTGGCCTGACCCATCTTTCAACTCCGGAATTTATTCCGGTGACGGAACCCACTAACGGAGCGCTGAATGCCATAGGCACGGCTTGTCCACTCGGAACTGTCCTCCCAACACAAACCATCCAGCTAACCGGGACCATAGCTCATAAAGTAGCAAAGGCCATTGGCCTGACCCATCTTCCAACTCCGAATCCGAAGGTTCGGATCATTCCGATGACGGTACCCACTAACGGAGCGCTGAGTGCTGTAGGCACGGTCTGTCCACACGAAACAGTCATCGTAACACAAACCATCATGCTAACCAGAACTATAGCTCACAAAACAGTAAAGGCCATCGGCCTGACCCATCTCCCAACTCCGGAATTTATTCCGGAGACGGAACCTCCTAACGGAGCGCTGAGTGCCGTAGGCACGGCCTGCCTATGTGACCGCTCGATAGCCGATTATCCGGCTGATGAGCGGGCCATACTTCATGGGGGCTATGCGCCGAGCTTACGGCTCTCTGCTCCGTGATACTCTGCTATACTGCGAACTGAAGTTCGCAGTTGATGACTGGTCGAGGCGATGCCTCTGGTAATATGCTGAGAAAGCTAAAGGCCAATGGCCTGATCTGTCTTTCAACACCGGAATTTATTCCGGTGACAAAACCTGCTAACGGAGTGCTGAGTGCCGTAGGCACGATGCATATTAAAAAAAACGGTTAGCATAGCCCGCTATTCGGGAGCGCTAGCATATCACTGTATCAGCGCTGCCGGAAAATCGTGGATGGTTTCGCAGCAAAGCTGTTCCATTACCTGTTTCAGCTGCGCTTTAAACATTGCAATGGTATGATCGCCACCGGCTTTGCCCAGCGCACCCACCCCATACATAAAAGGCCGGCCCATAAAGGTAAAATCGGCACCGCAGGCCAGCGACCGGCCAATATCCGGGCCCGAGCGAAGACCGCTGTCGATCATCACCTTGTATTTGTCTTTATACTTTTCAGCCAGTCCTTTCAGCGGACGAATGGTCGATTCCCCTGCATCGATCTGGCGGCCACCGTGGTTGGAAACAATGATCCCATCCACCCCGATCTTTGCGCACAACTCCGCATCCTGCTCACTTACCACTCCCTTTACCACCAGTTTCCCTTTCCATTTTTCCCTGATGGCCGCCACTTTATCCGCATCAACCCGGCCCGTGAATGTAGCATTCATAAATTTCCCCAGCTTCTTCATATCCATTCCCTTTTTCATATAGGGCTTTAACGTGGCAAAGGAAGGAATACCAACCCGGAGGGTTTCCAGTCCCCACACGGGATGCATGGCGGCCTGGACAAAATTGCTGATCGTATTTTTGGGCGGCATGGAAAGTCCGGCTTTTATTTCGCGATACCGCAACCCGAAAGAAGGTACATCGATGAGCACCACCAGGACCGGACAGTTCACCGCTCCCAGCCGGCGCAGGAGATCATCCCGCAATTCATTTTCGGTAGGATGATACAACTGGAACCAGAATTTACTTTCCGTAACTTCCGCAATACGCTCAATGCTGCTGGTTGAAACCGTACTTAAAATATAAGGGATGTTATGCTTTAATGCCGCCCTGGCCAGGATCTCCGGGGCATTGGGCCACATCAGCCCCTGCAGCCCCACAGGTGCAATACCAAAAGGAGCGTCATACGTATGTCCGAATAACTCGGTACGCATATCCACACCATTATGTTTTTTCAGGTACTGAGGCATCAGGAAGATCTGTTTAAAATCTTCCTCGTTCCGCCATACATTCAGTTCGTCGTTACACCCACCTTCCAGGTAGTCGAACGCAAATTTCGGGATGCGCTTTTTTGCCTTTCTTTTCAGATCCGCTACGGAAGGATATTGGGAGTTATACTGCAGTAAATTTGTACTCATAATTCTGTTCGCAAAGAAAACCGTTTGTCAAAACAGCAAGATTAGCAAATAAAATCCAAATCCCTATCCTGTGCCATCCGGTAGCGGCCTTTCGTGAATAAATTGTTTTATAATTGGTAAAAATGGTTTATTGGAGGGGGTGTTGACTACATCCTGGGTTGGGTGACGGGCGACCTGGGAGACGCTCCTCTTATTTTTCCTGCCCCTGGAATACTTTTTTAAGATACGCCACATTGGCGCCGTAATTATACTTTACATCCCGGGGATGTTGTGCATCGCGGGACCGCTCTACCACTAGCCAGCCACTCCATCTCATTTGATCCAAGGTCTTTTTCACCCTGTAAAGATCCAGCTGCGGATCGTTCTGCAACCATACGCTGTCCTTATTGGTGCAATGGATCATGGCGATGTTCTTAGCGCCCAATATGCGAAGTTCTTTAAACAGACCCCGGCCTTCCTTTAATGGATTAGAGAAATTAAAATAGATCCTGATGGCCGGCGAGCCGATCTCTTTCAGCAGCGCTACTTCCTCTTTTGCCGATAGCGCCGTTTCTATCGCAATCACCACCCCGGCATCCTGTGCCATCTTACCCGCCTCCTTTAAACGGGCTACTACTGACGGTCGTTTTTCGGGATTCTTCTTCAGATCACATTGTATACCCAGGGGCAGAAAAGCCGTCTTAACATTCATTTGCTTCATAGTGGCGATACAATCGGCAATTGATTTTTTATACTGCTCCCGGCCGCAGAAGGATTGTGCATAATACCCCGTCATAGCAAGGGAGGGAATTTCCAGGTTCAGCTCTTTTGCTTTCTGAAGGTATTGCGTTCTTACGGAATCGATTGCCAGTTTGTTATCAAAAGTCTCCCGGTTGCCCAGTCCGCCCATATCGATCTCAATCCCATCCGCGCTCAGCTCCTTTGCGAGCGGCAGCGCGCTGAGCTTCTGGCGCTTCAGCAGCATCAGGTCGATCAATGCGATTTTGTAACGTTGAGATTTTTGGGCCATACCGGCAAATGGTAATGCAAGGATAAAGAGATATAAGAGTATTTTTTTCATTTCCGGTAAGTTTTATGCAACATTTGTTCAAGACGGAGACATTTTGAATAGTTACCAGCTTACGAACCGAGCCTATGGCTCTCTGCCTTTGTTGTCGCCACTTCAGCAACGAACTGAAGTTCGTTGCTGAAATAATAAGCCGAGGCGATGCCTCTTGCATTAAATCATGTAACGAACTATTTTATTGCTGCTTCAAAAATGGCTGACAGGTTATCAAATCCTTTTACCGCATGCGCCGGTAATCGTTCGCCATGATCACCAAAGACATACATTTTATTTTCTTCTTCGATCGTGATTTTTGATTCATCAATCCACCCCTGTTTATTTTCAATGGCTTTAATATTCAGTCCCAGGTATTGCGCCATAAAATGATATACTGCAGTCCGCTTGTTAATACCGAAGTCGTGCTTTTCCGCGGGCAGATGTACGTTCTGTACATCGGCTTTCTTTCCATACCAGCTGTACATTTTCTGCAGGTAAGGAAAATCATGTTCGGGCATTTTATCCGTCCAATCGCCTCCATCACTTACCACCAGTTGCGGACGCGGTGCGGCCATGGCAGCGATCTCTACGTTATCGGTACCACCTCCGCAACTATGAATGTCCATACCGCTTTCGCAAGGGCAGCCGCCATAGAAATAAGATGAAAGCGAAACTACCGGAGCAGACACTTTTATGCGATCATCAATGGCCGTCATCAGAACCGTATGACTTCCGCCACCAGAGCCGCCTGTAATACCCACCCGGCTGGTATCTGCATCTTTTAATGCTAACAGATAATCCAGGATGCGGATAGCACCCAATGCCTGTATGGTCATGGCGAGACTCCGGCGATGATCTTGGGACCTGAATTGCAATAAGGATTCACCCCAAGCAAACAGGTCGTAGCTAAAGGCCATGGCGCCCATCTTTGCAAGAGCCGCGCAACGCAGCTGGCAATCGGCACGGTACCGCTGCTGCGGCCAGTGACCATCCGGGTTCAGGATCACCGGGATCTTTCCTTTATAGTTTGCAGGTTTATACAGGGATCCATTGATCCAGACTCCGGGCAGTATTTCCAGCGCAATATTCTCAACGGAATAGCCGTTGTATTTTCTTAACGGGGTGATGATGGGCTTGCTGATGGGCCAGGATGGTAATTTTGCCAGCTGCAATTTTTCAAGAATGCATTGTTTTAATTCTTTTTTTCGTGCCTCCCATTCCGTTGTATTTTTATACTGTGCCGCAATCCGATCCAGCTCGGCCCAGCCATCTTCCACTGCCCAGCGATAATATTCGTAATCTCCGATCTTATATTTTTTGTCGCCGTCTTTTTTTGCTTTCAGATCAAAGGGAGCCAGCACGTCCTTCAACGTTTCCTCCACATCCGGACGAAAACGCCAACGGGCATAGTTGAGCATCTTTCCTTTTACCAATGAATCCGGATAACGGATGGCAATGCCATAGCGGGTTTCAATATGCTTCAATACCTGATCTAACGGCTCGGCATAACGGTTATCCGTGTTTTCCTGTGCCCCGGCAAAAAAGCCGAGCAGCGTTACCCAAAGTACAAGAGTGCGACGCAAGTAAAGCATAATAGTAGTACTGAAGCTGGTGAAATAATAATAAATTTAATCATAAAGCGGTACGTGCGGACAGGTACCGCGGCAAATTATACCCCCACGGGCTGAATTCCTAACCGGCTGCACCAGCCCAGGAACCGGTCGTACAGCGCATCTACTTGCTTTTTCTGCTCCGGAGTAAGATGCAAAGCATAGGCTCTGCTGATGGTACGCACCGGCAGTCCGCGTTTTTCCAGAAAATATTTGGCGCTCATGGGATAGGCCTGGTGGATCATGGGATCTACACTGGTCAGCTCCTCCTGCAACCATTTTGCCAGTTCCTGTTGCTCCGGATTGCTAGCATTTTTCACCATCCACACCAGCACCTCGGGATAAAAATTTCCGGATATGGACGACATGCCCACGGCGCCCTGTTGCATACTGAACAAGGCATTGGGCGTATGCGCATCATAAAACTCAAGCGTACTGCCGGCCGCTTTTAGCACATCCAGCTTGGCTTTTACATTTTCATGCGTGATGGACGTATCCTTGTGATAGACCAACCGGTTGGACTGTAAGAGCTGCTTAAAAACATCCGCGCCCAGGATACGTTTGTAAGGTGCCGGGCATTCATAAATGCCTAAAGGGATATCACCGGTAAGCGCAAACAGTTTTTCAAAATTGCGCAGCAATACCGCATCGTCTTCTTCTACTTTTGCAAAATGGCCGCTGATCATAATAACCGCGTCCACACCTGTATCGTAGATT
This sequence comes from Niabella beijingensis, assembly GCF_020034665.1. NCBI lineage: Bacteria > Pseudomonadati > Bacteroidota > Chitinophagia > Chitinophagales > Chitinophagaceae > Niabella > Niabella beijingensis. The sequence continues at coordinate 946,106 of NZ_JAIQDI010000001.1, forward strand.
TTTTTTGTAAAGAGTGCCTTATCTTCCACCGTAAGTCCGAAGGAACCGGTAGCCACCACCGGTACGCGTCCGTTGACACATTTGACCACATGCTGTGTGAGTGCCAGCCGTTCTTCTTCTGTAATGCTGAACATTTCGCTGCTGAGGCAGTTGGCGAAAAAGCCTTCTACCCCGGCTTCCAGGTAGAACGCCACCAGCTCCGTTACCGCGTCATAATCGATACCGGCTTTCAGGTTGAAGGGCGTGATCATTACCGGTACAAACTTTCCTGCAATCGCTTTCATGGATCCATTTTTTGAGACCGATAAAGTTTGTATATTTTTTTATGTATAGACTGTAGGATACTACTAACCAGATGTAGGATTTTGTTATTTTTTGAGGGCGAGCAGATGGACCGTGCCGATGGCACTCGGCGCTCGCCCGGTGGGCTCAGCCCCCGGAATGAATTCCGGGGTTGGGAGATGGGGCAGGCCGAGGGCCTTCTGTGTTGGGGACAAAAGGCGTCGCCGCAGCCAAATCACCAACTCCGAACTGAAGTTCGCAGTATAGCTGAGTATCCCCAAGCAGAGGGCTGTAGGATCGGCACATAGCAACTCATGAAGTATAGCCCGACCATCAGCCGGGTAGTCGACTGCAGAGCAACTTCACACAGACAAACCGTGCCTACAGCACTCCAGACTTCCGTTAGCAGGCTTTGTCTCCGGAATAAATTCCGGTGTTAAAAGAAGGATCAGGCCAAGGGCCTTCTGTGTTGCGGGTAAGAGGCATCGCCTCGGCCAGTCATCAACGGCGAACTTCAGTTCGCAGTATAGCAGAGTATCACTGAGCAGAGAGCCGTAGGCTCGGCACATCCGGCATAGCTCTATCCCAAGCAGAGGTAACGGGCCACAGCAACCGATGCTTCTTATGAGATTTACTTCCGAAATGAACTCTATGCAAGCAAATCAGGTATTATACAATTATATTATGTATTTTACCTAACTTTATACCTGGTAAATCCTAAAGAAAAACGCTAAATTTGAACCAATGGTAAATACTAATGTTATGGACAAGAAGGTACATGAAGGACGAAACGTAAAACGCTTCCGCGAAATGCTGGGTATCAAACAGGATGCGCTGGCTTTTGAGCTGGGCGATGACTGGAACCAGCAAAAAATCTCCTTACTGGAACAAAAAGAAACCATTGATCCGGTATTGTTGCAACAAATTTCCACGGCACTAAAAATACCTGCAGAAGCAATTCGGAATTTTGATGAAGATATGGCTGTTAATATCATCGCGAATACATTTGATAATGGTTCTATTTTGAATGGCATTAATCATAACCCAACATTTCATCCTATCGACAAACTTATTCAATTACATGAAGAAAAAATTGCTCTTTATGAACGAATGCTGAAGGAAAAGGATGAAATGATGGCAAGGCTGGAGAAGTTATTGGAAAAGAAGTAAAAGCGGTTGCCGGTCAGTCATCAAGAACGAACCTGAATCTTTTGCCTGAGAAAATAGCATTGGCCACAGTCGCTGTATACATTGCAAACACGCAACCTTTATAAAATGAAAAACCTATGGCAAACACCTACCAACAAGTATACATTCAGGCAGTTTTTGCGGTGAAGTATCGCGCTGCCGTCCTCCACGCATCCTGGCGGGAACAGGTACAGGCCGTCATCGGCAACCTGATTAACGGAACCAACAGTAGAACCCTTATTGTAAATGGTATGGAGGATCACATGCATTGCTTTTTCAAACTTAGTCCGGTCATTTCCATATCGGAACTGATGAAGACGGTGAAAGCGAAATCTTCCAAGTACATCAATGATCATCGTCTTACCCGGGAACGCTTTGAATGGCAACGGGGCTACGGCGTCTTCTCGTACAACCAGCGGGATGTGGACATGATCTACCGGTATGTACAAAACCAGGAAGCGCACCACCAGAAAAGAACATTCCTGGCAGAGTACCTGGAACTACTCAAAGAATTCGAGATCAGTTACGATGATGAGTATCTTTTCCATGAGTTGTTGTAATATGGATCGTGCCTACGGCACTCAGTGCTCCGTTAGTGGGTTCCGTCACCAGAATAAAATTCCGGAGATGGAAGATGGGTCAGGCCGATGGCCTTTGCTGCTTTATGAGCTATTGCCCCGGGTAGCATGATGGGGTGTGTTACGATGACTGTTACGTGTGGACAGATCGTGCCTACAGCACTCAGCGTTCCGTTAGCAGGTTCCGTCACCGGAATAAATTCCGGGGTTGAAAGATGGGTCAGGCCGATGGCCTTTGCTGCTTTGTGAGCTATAGTTCCGGTTAGCTGGATGGTTTGTGTTAGGAGGATAGTTCCGAGTGGACAGACCGCGCCTACGGCACTCAGCGCTCCGTTAGTGGGTTTCGTCTGCGGAATAATCCGAACGTTCGGATCCGGAGTTGGAAGATAGGTCAGGTCGATGGCCTTTGCTGCTTTATGAGCTATAGCCCTGGTTAGCATGATGGTTTGTGTTACGATGACTGTTTCGTGTGGACAGATCGTGCCTATGGCACTCAACGCTCCGTTAGTGGGTTCCGTCTCCGGAATAAAATTCCGGAGTTGGAAGATAGGTCAGGCCGATGGCCTTAGGCTTTCTCTGAGAGTACGCCAGAGGCATCGCCCCGGCCAGTTACCAACCGCGAACTTCAGTTCGCAGTATGCGGAGTATCATCGGGCAGAGAGCCGTAAGCTCGGCGCATAGTACTTTAATCATCCGTCACCACCCCCTTCGCACTGATGGCGCCCGGCCAGCGCTTATGCTTTATAGGGCTCAGTTTCAGTTTTGACGGATCGATCTTTACATATTTTATTTTCTGCCGGCGCCAGGTGTATACAATATGCACCATACCATCCTTACTCTGGATCACGGAGGGATAGGAATACTGACTGATGGGCGAGTCTTCCAGCACCAGGGCGGCCATCCAGTTTTTCCCATCTTTTGAAAGCGCCACATTCAAGGGTGTACGCGGTCCCTTTCCCTTCTTCCAGCTAGAGTCCGGCAGCACATGGTTGTATACCAGCAACTGCCGGCCATCCTTTAACGTAACGGCATCCGTACCGGAATTGTTGTTGGGTAGATCCAATGCAGACATCGGCGACCAGGTTATTCCGTTGTCCTTACTCCGGCTTTGATAGATCACTGTATTGCGCGTGCGACCTACAACCTGCAGATCTCCGTTCTTATATTTTAAGATAGAAGGTTGTATGGCCGAGAACTGCACGCCATCATTGATGGGTGCTGATTTGGTCCAGGTGCGGCCCCAGTCTTTAGTATATTCAAAATGCACTTTCCAACCGTTCTGTTCGGTACTCGAAGGGCAGATCAAAACGCCGTTGATCAGCTCGGGTTTATTCTTGATCGGCCCCAGGAAGCCTTCCGGCAGGACCTCCCGCTGACTCCAGGTTTTACCATGATCACGGGAGCGCTTCAGCCAGCCCGTCCACCCGGCTACATTGGGCCCTATTTTGTAAAACAATAACAGCTCGCCCGTAGGCGCGTAATATAACACCGGGTTATAACAGGCATAGCGGGTGGAATCGTTCAACACACCATCGGCCACCATTTCCGGTGCCGTCCATTTGTTGTTAACCAAATGGCTCATCCAGATACAGACATCCTTATTCCCTTCCTTTGTACCGCCAAACCAGGCAGCGATCAGCCCGTCAGGTGTTTCGGCAATAGTAGAAGCATGCGCCTGCGGAAAGGATGCCGTATCATAAATAAATTCATCCACCAGCATGCCTTGTTTCCAGCGGTTGGTCTGTGCTGTAACCAGCGCCGTTACCAACAGCAAACAAATGGTCAACAGGTTTACTTTTTTTATCATTGTTATTGGTTCTTTATCCGTTATTATTTTTAGCCCGGCAAAAGTGCCCGTGGCGGCTTTACTTGCGTCGCACACTTGTGCTGCAGTGCAAATGGCATCAGGGCGCTGTAAAAAATATGATTCGCCCGTCATACTTCGTCAGGCTCAGCATGACAAAAATGCTTCCCGTTCACAAAGCTCAACTTTTTTTCTTTTCCTTTTCGGCCTTTACCTTATCCACATAATTCTTAAACAACTGCCTCCAGTTTCTTCCGTTGTTATTGAGGTACTGTTCACATTTTGTTTTATAGATCTCAAAGATTGCCGATATCTCTTTCATATTTTTATAGTCGATCGCCTGTTCACGTGCCTGTTCCAGGTTTTTGCGGATCTCTGCACGTTCCTTTTCCGTCAGGTCGGGCACAATGGCTTCATAGCCTTTTAAGGTAAATGCTACTTTACCGATCGTGTATTGATCGAGAATAAAAGCCACCTGTTCCGAATTCAATTCTGCATTTAGCACCTGCATGAGCGCTGTATGAATCGCTGCCGGCTTCGATGAACATACGATCAGCTGCCGGTCGAGGTCCGACAATTTATTTCCGGTAGCCGGGTTTAGCCCCGCCGGAACCTGTGTAAACGGATGGCTGTTGTGCCAGTCCCTTACCGCTGTAAGATGCGTCGCTATTGCCTGTTCAACCTTCGTAACCTTAGCCGGGTCGTTCAGCTTCAGCCCTTCCACCCATCGTTGCGCCTTTTGCTGCAATTCATCCGCCGCACCCGTATCCTGCGCATTTACAGGATTAAACAACCATAACAACAAACAAAATCCTAGAATCTTTTTCATCTCCTGGTTTTTAATGATCCATAATTATTTTAAAAGAATACCGGCCGCTTCCCAGTTCAAGATGGGTTGAGTGGCGCTTCAGATCTGTTACCTTTTTTAATGGCTGACCCGGTACCGTTATCTTATCCGATGGAATGTTTATGTCCGCCGTTGTATTGGCAGGTATTTCAATTTCCCAATTGATTATATTGGCTTCCCGCTTCCAGGAGCTTTTGATCAATCCGTAAGGCGATTCATAAGAAGCATTCACCATATTCAGACCTTTTACAAAGACCGGTTGCATCCGTATCTTTTTATAAGCGACGGTCTCCGGATCTGTCCGGATGCCCGCCAGGCTTTCAAAACTCCAGGTGATCAGGTCGCCCAGCAGCATGACATGATTCTGCGAGTTCATCTGCGGGTTGGCCGTGTTTCCATTCCATAGCTCCCAGATGGTAGTAGCCCCCTGCTCCGCCATATAACCCCAGCTGGGATAGGTGGTATTCGTGGCCAATGTAAACGCTGCATCGGGGAAACCATACTTCGTCAGTCCGCGCATCAGCCACTGTGTGCCGATCACCCCGGTACTGATGTGCATGCCATCCTGTTGCAGCTTCTGTATCAGCTGTGCGCTGACGTTTGTTATACGGTCCTCCGGCACCATTCCAAAATACAGCGGCAGCAGGTTGGCGGTTACCGTATTGTTATCATAATGGTCGCCGTTCTTTAAGAATGTTTTATTAAATGCTGTTTTTATGCGTGCTGCCTGCTGGTTATAGCCCGCGATATCCCCGGACCTGCCGGCGAGCGCTGCAAAGCGTTTCATCGTTTGTAATAAATGATAATAATAGGCCGTAGCCATCAGCGTTCCATCGGTATTCCGCAACGGGTCTTTCGAGCGGATCAGCTCCAGGCTTTCCGGTGGCACACACCAGTCGCCGTATTTATCCTTTGTGATCAGCTCCCCCTTCATGTACTTGCGCTGCATATAATCCAGCCATTTTTTCATTGAAGGGTAATGCTTCACGATCGCCTCTCGGTCGCCATATTGGCGGTACAGCATATCCGCCACCAGTATATAGGCCGCAGGCCAGGTAACATTATCGCTGTAATAATTCCAGAAGGCCGGCGCTACATCCGGGATGGCGCCTTCTTCCGTCTGCGACTCGCGGATATCATCCAGCCATTTGGCATATAAGGTGGCATTATTAAACAAATAACTTTCGCCCAACGCTCCCTGGGTACGATCGCCCAGCCAGGGCTGTCGCTCATTGCGCTGCGGACAATCCACCGGCATCCCCTTATAATTGGAGGCAATGCCCCACCAGGCATTTTTCAATACCTGGTTCAGCGTGGCATTGGAGGTTTCCAGTTTACCGGTTGTCGTCATCTGATCATACACCAGCAATCCGGTAAAATCATCCATTGCAGGAACACCGGGATACCCGGTAATTTCCACATAACGGAATCCATGATACACAAAAGAAGGCTGCCATTGCTCTTCATCACCGCCCTTTAAGGTATAAATATCGGTGACCCGTGCATCCCGCAGGTTGGCCGTATACAGGGAGCCATCCGGTTGCAGACTCTCTGCAAAACGCAATGTTACTTTTTGTCCGCGCATGCCCTTTACTTTCATACGCAGCCACCCCGCAAAGTTCTGACCAAGATCGAGGATATAAACGCTATCCCTTAAACGGCTGATCTTTTCCGGTCGAATGGAATCCATGACCCGCATACCCGGCGTCAGCTGCGCCCGCAGTGTTCCTTCCGGTGCGGCTACCAGTTGTGGGCTGCCCCATTCTGAATCATTAAAGGACGCGGTTGTCCATCCCGGAAATTCTCTGGTGGCATCGTATTCCTCCCCGTCGTATTCATTATTGGTGCGGATGGGACCATCTGCCGTAAATTTCCAGGTGTCATCCGAACGCATCTGTTCCCGGCTTCCGTCGGCATACGTAATGTCCAGTTGCAGCAATAGTTTTGGATAACCAAACGTGTTGATCTTTTTGGGCTTGTAATTTTGCCGCATGGTAAAGAAACGGCCATTGCCCAGCACCACACCAAGGGCATTCTTTCCGCCGGTCAGACCGGCAGATACATCAAAGCTGTTATACAGTACCGACTTCCGGTAATCCGTAGGCACGGGCGCCAGCACCTGGTCGCCGATCTTTTTCCCGTTCAGGTAGCATTCATACAAACCCAGACCGGCAATGTGCAGTACGGCCGTTTTTATCTTTTGCTGTACCGTGAATCCTTTCCGGAAATATCTTGCAGATAGTCGCGACCATTGTGTAACACTATCCCAGGGCGATGCCTGGTCGTAGCCGATCCACTTTGCCTTCCAGTCACCAGGGTGCAACAATCCCATGCTCCATTGATCCGTAGTGCTCCATGCACTGTCGTTCTTATTGGAAAACACCTGTACTTTCCAGAAACAGCTGCCATTGGTGGTAAGCGGTTTCCCGTTATAGGCCACAAGTACCGACTGGTCCGAAGCAACCTTGCTGCTGTTCCAGAGATCCGGTGTACCCGCATCCAGCAAGGCTTTTGAGGAAGCCACCCAGATCCTGTAGGCGGTTTGTATTACATTCTTCCGATCACTTTTTAATTGCCAGCTCAGCCGCGGTTGCAGAACATCGATACCAACCGGACTTTTCAGCTGCTCGCACTTAAGCGCCTGCACCGCCAGTTGCGCCTGTACTGCCGCCGGCAGCACCATTAATAATCCGATGATCATCTGCCACCGCTTCATTTGGCTTCCGGGTTTGATGAAAAATCAAAATACAATACCATTTTCAACGCCCTGCCGGGATCTTTCTCATAATCATAAAATATATTCTTCTGACCCATTGGACCCGTCGTTTCGCTGGTCTGTGTTTTATTCCCAATTGCAGGGATCGCCTGCATAAACGAAATAGCACCATCCGGAAAAAGCGGTTCATAATTATGCCAGGGGTCGGTCTTTGGCGCTGCGGAGAACAACCGCAAAAACAAACCTTCTGTTTCCGTAGCTACGGCAAAGCGCTGATCCGATCCATTAAAGTATCCCCCGTAAAAATTGGAATAATACCCTTTAAACTCAGGATATACCCATTGTTCACCGGTTTCCGTATTATTATATTGTTTGTTCCAGACACCAAAAGCAGTGCCCTTCATCCGGTTCTTCCAGACCCGGTAAGGGCCGTTACCCATATAGGTTACCGAGCGCATCTGCGATTCCGGGTAATCAAAATTCACGCCCAGCATGTTGGTATGCAATGCCAGCGGAAAATAATGCACGTCCATCCGCACCCAGCCACTGGGATAAATGGTCCACTGCAACGTATTGAAGCTTTCTTTTTTATCAAATGCCGATTCAATAATGAGGTTCTTTCCCTCAAAGCGGTGCGAAAAGTTTTTGAAGTTGGTAATGCCTTCCTGGATACGCGGTCCGTTCGTAAGCGGTATGCTCCGGTTCCCATTTTTTACGGACACCAGCAGCCCCGTATTTTTACTGATGCTGATCTGCAATTCTTTTACCCGGATCTGATACAACGAATCCATAGTGTTGATTTGTACGGCGCCTGTTCCCGCTTTCTTTACGATTTCGGCAGCCTTCTTACCGGGCAGACTGATCGGAAAACTCCAGGTAAAAAGCTCCATTTGGTTCCGGTCCTTAACCGTTACGTACAATGCATCATAGGTGTTCCAGTCTTCAGGCAGCTTCAGCTCCAGCAGCCCTTTGGCACCCGGAGCAATGGATGGCGCAGCAGCTCCTCCTTTTTTATTCGTTAGGGTAGTGTGGCCAAACCGTTTCAGTTCCCAGCTAAAACTACATTGATCCAGGTTGGTATACAGGTAGCGGTTCTCTATCGTTAACCGGCCATCAAAATCCGGGGTCATCTCCCTTCGCTCAAAATATACCGGACTCCAGATCTGCTTCACGGCATAAAAACTGCCTTCCTTTTCATGATGCGGTCCCAGAATGCCATCCGCACCCCGGTGCTTATCGGTATCCAGCGAATCATTCAGGTCTTTCCGCACCACCGCCTGGTCAGCAAAATCCCATAAGAAGCCTCCGGCATGCAGCGGATCCCGCCACATTTTATCCCAGTAGTCTTCCAGCCCCGCACCGTGCCCGCCATCGTATTGTCCATGCAAAAATTCGGTGGGCAGTACAATATCATGCCCGTTATCATAATTGCCGATCCCGTAATTGTATTGCCGGTAATGCTGTGTTTCGATACCGTTGAACAATTGCCAGGGATGCACCACCGGCCGTTGTTGCGGGTCAAACTCCGTAAACAGCGAATCGAGATCAATATTATGTCCGCCCTCATTGCCGTTCGACCAGAGTACGATCGAAGGATGATTGATATCATGACCGATCATCTCCTTCAGCAGCTTTGTTCCGGCAGGCGTATCATAATGACCGTGCCAGCCGGCCAGCTCATCCATCACGAACAATCCCAGTGAATCGCATACATCCAGAAAATGATCATCCGGCGGGTAATGACTCATCCGTACGGCATTCATGTTCATTTCTTTTATCAGTAATACATCTTCAATACTGTTCTGCTTACTCAATGTGCGCCCTGTTTCCGGCCGGAAGGAATGCCGGTTGATGCCTTTGAATTTTACCTTCACCCCATTTACATAAATCCCATCCCGCTTGCGGAGCTCCACTGTACGGAAACCAAATTTTTGGGATACCTGGTGAACCGGTTGGTTATTTTTATACAAGGTAAAAACGGCGGTATACAATTCCGGTGTTTCCGGTGTCCATGGCTTAACAGCATTTGCCTTGCCCTTTACAAAAAGGGTATCCTTTTGCAGATCAAAAGTGCCGGGTATGTTATCAGGCAGTTTTTCTCCTTCTCTATTGTAGAACTCGACCCTCACCAGCGCCTGTTTGGATGCATTGGTATTGATCACGGTAGTGAACAACCCATCCGCTCCCGCATTGATGGATACATGGCTGATATGCTGCTGTGGCAACGCTTCCAGCCATACCGGGCGAAAGATACCGCCAAAGATCCAGAAGTCGCCCTCGCGCTCAGCTGCATTCACCGATTTATTAGCCGAATGCTTAGCCACCGTTACTTCCAGCAGGTTTTCTTTTCCATATTTCAATAGCTTACTGATATCATACCGGAATGCATAAAAGGCGCCCTGGTGCAAGGGCCCGGCCGTCTTTCCGTTTACTTTTACCTCGGCATCCGTCATCACGCCTTCAAAAACAATGTTCACCATTTTAGCTTTCCAATCCGCAGGAACAGTAAAGCGGTGTTTGTACAAGCCTTGTTCTTTTCCCTTAGCACTGTCTTTGGCAAAGCCGTAATTGTAGTTCCCAAAGCCCTGTAACTCCCAGCAGGAGGGCACTCCAATGGTCGTCCATTTATTGGCATTCATTCCGCCGGTGCAATAAAAATCCCATTGCACCCTATCATCGCTGCCTTTACCGGAGAGGTATTGCACTTCCGTTTGCTGGGCATTGGCGCTCACAAAGAGGAATAAGAAAAATATATAAATAAGTCTGCGCATGTTTTTATTTTGTCATCGGCAGTGCTGCTATCGGCTTCCTTGTGTCACTCACTGCAACGGCAGTGCATATCCCGGCTTTTGTCTTTATATTCCCGGGCATCATCTTGCCGTGGCCTCCCGGCCAGTGCAGCACTGCCACTTTGTTACCTAATGGCAGCGTAACAATGCAGGCAGGAGATTTTTCCGCTACGCTCCGGTCGAAATGACGGCATAATAATTATCTCACTCCGCATTGAAAGATTTATTTAACTTATCATCCGTCCGGAACGGCAATGCCGGCAAGCCATCCTTGTTGTACAATGCAGGTGGGGCATCCTCCCGCCAGGCATAACGCACGGCCTGCGGCGCTGTTACTCCTGCTGCATGCACCCAAACCTTATTATCTTTAATGAGGGCAGCTGCTTTTGTATACACTCCTTTTTCATTCTCCACTTCAAAGCCCTGCAATGTCGTTCCATCTTTGCTCATCAGCCCTTTTCCCTTATGGTCAAAATCGATCACAAATGTATTTCCTTTTTTTACAGCGCTTTTAAATACCGGGCCCATTGCGGCCGCTGTGCTCACTTTATAGGTGGCACTGAGCGCCGCGCCTGCCAGTCGTTTTCCCAGGTCCCATTTGTTTACCGGGTGCAGGTCAGCCGGATCATCGTTAAGGTCCAGGGTACTGATCATGGCCGTATGGGGCATCTTTAATACTGCTGCCTGTGCCTCCCAGAACTCCGGCTCGCTGTACACGGTGTAAGGCCGGTCAGTGGCTTTGGAATAATAATAGGGTGCGATCTGCACATAGTAAAAAGGCAGCTGCTCATTGTTCCACTGTTTACGCCAGTAGTTGATCAGCGCCTTCATTTTATAGCTGTATTGCAGCCGCTCATTTAAAAAACAGTTGGACTCTCCCTGGTACCATAAAAACCCCTTCAGGGCAAACGGTATCAATGGCTCAATCATCGTAGTATAGAACTTACCGGGGTCGCCATCTATTTTGTGCGTGCTGTCTTTTTGTTCCCGGAAAAACTCCAGTGCGGTAAAAGCCTCCCGCGGCATCCAGGGTTCAATGCGGCTACCGGGTATAGCCGCTGAGATCACGCCTACTGGTACTTTCAGCTTTGCCTGTAATTCCTTTGCAAAAAAATAACCGGCTGCCGAAAAGCTGCGCAGCGCCGTTCCTTCCGCCACATTCCATCCGGAGTGGGTGGCATCGGGTGTCATTTTCTTACGCTCGGCTAAAAAGATGCGGATACGGGTATTATGTGCCGTTTCCAGTTCGTCAACCGGCCAGTCTGCGCCCGGCGGCGGTTGCAGCTTACCGATCTTCCGCATGGCAAACTCCATATTCGATTGTCCCGAGCAAAGCCATACCTCCCCTACCAGGATGTTTTGCAATCTTATTGTTTCATTACCTGACCGGATGTCGAGAACAGCCGGTTCAAAAGATGCGTTCTCCGGCTTCAGCACAATCTTCCAGCTTCCGGAGGCATCGGCCCTGGTTTCCTGTTGCTGTTTTTTAAACCGTACGGCTACAACTCCGCCTGCTTTAGCCTGCCCCCATACCGGCAATGGCTGTCCCTGCTGCAATACCATATTATGCCCGATGATCTTTGCAACGGTCAATTGTGCATTCAGCTTTGTCAGCAGCACTGTCATCAATATTATCGTCAGCCCGTATCTCATTATAATATTCCTGTGATTTTTGTCAGCCGCTTTGTTCGTTGTACCAGTTTGCCATCTGCCCAAACAGATAAGCCTTTCCCTTTATCGTATTTTTTTCCGGTCTTATCCCAGATGATCGTAATGATCTTTCCGTGATACAATACATTGTCCAGGGCAAACCAATCCCATTCGCCTGCGGGAAGCAGCGGATTCACTTCGATCCGGTTATCCGCCCGGGGGCGTAATCCTGCCAGCCCGGTGATCACCAGGTCGTTAAAGGTGGAATGATTATAATACCGCCCACGCTCATCGGCGGTCAGCCATTTGCCGGTTTTCTCATCCATGTACTCGCCGATATAAGGTTGACCATTCGCGTATTGGGAAAGGGCATATTTCCGCAGCTGCTGATAGTAATCCTTTTTGCTGACAACCTTTTGCTGATAATGGTTCAGCAGGTTGGCCATGGCCGTTAATGTTTGTGCCGTGGCGAAGGGCCATACGGCGCCGTCCCACTCGCATTTGCAACAACCGTGGGTACGGAACCCGGGGTGACTGCGATCGGCTGTGGTGATGCCCGCCGGTGCATTAAAATGGGCCACATCCATCAACCGGCTCCAGGCCCTGCTGTATTGCGCATCCGGCAGATTAAAATACCAGGGAATAAACCCGATCTCCTCCATTACGTTCGCCAGTGTATCAGCCGGTTGTTTCCGTACTTCAAAAAACTGTGCCTTATCATTCCACAGTTCCCGCTGCACCAGTTGCTTTAAGGTATCAGCCTTGGCTTCGTACAACTGTCGCGCAACATTATCACCCGTTAGCGCTGCAATACCGGATAAGGCCTTTGCATTCCCATACATATATCCATTAATGGAGGGACGCGGATTCTTTTCCTTACGTCCGCCGCTGATGGTCTCCTCCATGGCGTCCCGCACATCATATTGCCAGAACAGGCCGCCGGGGTATCGCTTCTCGGCTTCCCAGGCCTCGTAATCGGCCCGCAGGTCCGGGAACATCTTTTTTATAAAGGCCGCATCTCCGTTTACCAGGTACCTATTGTATAGCGCGTCTGTGTTCCAGCTGCTGTAAAACCGCAGTTTCTTTAAGGGCTTACCATCGTTACCACGATACCAGGTTAGTACATCCTCATCCAGGTAGCGCTGGTCATGCAGCCAGCGGCTTTCATAAATATGATGCCCCAATGCACTGCTGATGAGATTGTATTTATCCGCATACGACCGCTGGATCAGAAATTCGGTAAAGGCAAAGCCCTGCGGGGTTTGTTTAATGTGCTTGCGAAGGGTCCACCAACGAAAATAATAGATCTCCTCCAATTTTTTATCCGGGCACTCAAACAGGGGAATATTTTGCTGCATCCAGTTCCAGGAGTCTGTATTGGGTATGGCCTGTATCACCGGTTCCTGCTCCATAGCGTTAAAATGATCCACGTAGTGTTTAAAGGCTGCCGGTTGCAACACCTGCGCCTGGGCTGCAGCCGCTGCCATCAGCAAAAAGAAAATACCATTGAAAATTTTTATACGCATGTACTGCTATTGCTTTGCTGTTCTGAAATACCCAACCCTGTAAACGGCTTTCTTATCTTTTTCCCCAGCCCCGGGCAGATCGTACTCCTGATCAGTGGGCGTATCTGCATCAGGAAATCTTCGCACCGGTCCTGTTCTGAAGGTAACGTGATGGATCTTATGCACCGGCGCAAAGAAAATACCGTTCACCGGTTTACCTCCATTGACCGAAACGGTATAAAACCGCTTTTCCGCATCCAGTTCAATCACAAAATCATATGTCTTTCCGGCTTCGTAGGTTGCCAGCCCCCGGTCCCGGTAACCCGCCTTTGTAATGATGGCTTCGGTTGAATCAAAGGAGATCCGCACAGCAGCCGTATTTTTTGCATCCTGCAATTCAATATCCAGCCGGCCATTTGTTGTTTGCCCCGGCGTTACACTAAACTCCAATTTCATTTTTGCAGCTTCCGGCACTACCCGTTCGGCTTTCGCTACATCAAACGGATCATAATCCGTAAGTGCCAATACTTTTTTGCCATTCAGCATTTCGATGGCAACTGGCGCCCATAGCGGGCTGTACACATTCCAGCGCTGCAATTCTTCGCCCGGCTTCAATGCATCAAAATCGTCCGCCACATCAGCTGTCACTTCACTTGTTACCGGAACCGGGATCTTTGCCACCCAGATATCTTCTTTATTCATGCTATAGCTCACCCATATACGATCTTCCGGAGCTTTGCCGTTTATTTCCTGTATGCCCCGTACATATTGCGGTCCATAGCTTTTATAGGCTCCGCCATACCGGAGCGATGTGATCTCACCATTCACCAGCAGCAGGTTCTTATAATGCAGGCCATCATCACTCACCGATAACGCCAGGGGCCATCGAAATTCCGAAGGATTGTATACGGTTATGTATTTACCATCACCTGTTCTTTGTCCCCAGATCTTTGCATTGGCATTTACAAATCCGGGCGCGCGGGTAGGCATGTATTCCCAGCTTTTGCCTTCATTGCTGCTGACGCTGGTCAATGCATACTTCCAAAGTCCTACTACACGTCCGTCCGGCAGATGGTAGTAATTAAAGGCTTTATAATCTTTTTTCAGCGGGATCAGCGGATCGTTACGGTCGGCTTCCTCCACCATCTGCTGCATCAGCAGCGGTGTAGCCAGGATCTCTTCACAAGCCGCGATCAATCCCTTGTCCTTTGCCTTTTTATAAAACGGGAAATTGGTGTTCTTTTCGCTGAAACGGTGGTTGTATCGCAGAAAATAGATGGGACCAAAGCTGCCATCCTTCTTTATTTCCCGGATCACCCGCCCCACACCATTGCCATCGTTGGGGTCATCTTTTGGCCCCAGGGCGATCCCGTAAAAGCCGAGTGCAAACAACCGTTGTTCTTTGGAAACATAAAAGCCGATCCGCTGGTGCATTACGGCAAACCTGTTGTGTGCCACTTCGGTACGACCTTCCTTTACAAAGCCTTCGGGCAGCTTGTATTCCGGGAAAAGCGTTACCGGAGCCGACCACTGATAACCATCTTTTGAGGTAACCAGGAAGGTAGCTCCCGGAGCCACATGTTCCCCCACCGGATCGCTTAAAAAATGAAGATAGAAGGTGTTGTTCCAGCTCACCAGCATGGGCTGGTGATTGTAGGTCCAGTTCATGCCGCCCGCCCACTCCGGGTGCTGCCGGTTGGCGCGGAACACCTGGATATTGTGCACCCCCACGGCCGGTGTTAATTGCCCGTGGTGATAATCCACATTGGATAAGGTTTTGCCCGTATAGCGGATGGTGTCCTGCTGTGCGTGCAGGATGCATCCGGCTAAAACTAAAAATGCTGTTATATAATGTTTCAATTGCATGCTGTTTTCCCAGGGTTTCAACCCCGGGCTATATGTTTTCATTTTTTAAATTGTTTAACCAATCGCCGCACTACCTTTTTCTTCACCGGCACAATTGTGCCATGTTTATGCCCCTCCGGCACCATAACCTGGCCGGTTACGTCCTCAAAATGATGAAAGTCCTTTGTTGCTTTTACCTCGTAGATCTTTTTACGATACGAATCATAATAGATCAGCCACCGGTCCTTTACTTTCACCACCGAAGGTCCCTCGGTAAAATTGCTGGAGAACGGCTTGGATACATTTTGCCAGGGTCCTTCCGCTGTATTTGAAAAAGCTACCTTCAGGTTCCGTTCCGGCCTTGTATTGTCCTTTAACACCAGTACATAATCCTTTTTCAGTTTTTTAACGATCACAGCATCGATCACGCTAAAACCCGGATCCAGGAATAGTTTTGATGGGGTGAATGTTTTAAAATCCGTTGTGGTGGTCATATACATCCGGTGGTTATTGCTATCCTCCTCTGCTCCTCTCTCAAAACGACCGGGAATGGTGCTGGCCCAGATGATCTTATAATCTTTTGCGGCATCGTCATAAAACAATTCCGGCGCCCATACGTTCACGGTTGCGGGTTCCTGTTCCATCACCGGTATGAATTGCTGCGGGCTCCAGTGCACCAGGTCTTTGGAGGAAGCATACCCAAATCCTTTATCGCCCCGCCAGCTGCTGGTCCATACCAGGTGAAAGACGCCATCCGGTCCCTGCACCATTGATGGATCGCGCATGACTTTTTGCTGCCCTACTGCCGGCTTTAGAAAAACCGTATCAAAATCGGTCCAATGATAGCCATCGTAACTGTACAGCATACGCAGACCGGCATCCGCAGGCTCATGAAAGGACGTGAAGAGGTAGACCCTATTGGAACAAGCGCTTAGAATGATCGGAATAACAAGTATGTTTACGATTCTTTTCAATGTTGTTACTTTATTGTTCGCCGCCCCGGGTTTAAAAATAGACACACCAACCGAACGTCATGCTGAGCGCAGCCGAGGCATCTCCTAAATCCTGAAAGACTTTTCGACTTCGCTACGCTGCGCTCAAGGTGACGATTGCATGATTCTTACTCCTCCAATACCAGCACCCGGTCTGTACCTTCTGCATCTGTCTTCGCCCGGGGGGGAGCAAATGATGCCACACCGGCCGTCCGGCTTAATTTAACCGGTGTATATTTTCCGTTTGCCGGGCAAAACCATTTTGCCTGCGCCGGTTTAAAACCCAGTTTTGAAAGATCTATCTTAAACGGTTTTCCGCTGTAGGTATATACCATCGCATACCCCTTTCCTTTTGTAGCCAGCAAACGATCATAACGCGTTCCCTTATTATCAACAAGTATCTCCTGCGCCGGCATGCGGCTGTTATAATCATGTGCCAATAGTAGTGCTTTAACAAATTGCATCTGTTCTGCGCCCGGGGCGTGCACGGCCTGTATCCAATCTTGGGTTACTCCGTAGTTGGCGCCTTTAAATCCTCTTGCGTTAAACTGCATTACCGCATTCTCGCCATAAGTAAAGCCCGCGCCACCAGCAAACACACTCCAATAGGCATATCTTCTCAAATCGGCGGCCTTCCACCTGGGTTGTAAGCTGTCGTGCAATCCGTGCGGAATATTTTCATAAGAAGGTTCGCCATCCAGTGTGGGCTTTACCGGCTTCAGCCGGTAATCTACATTAACGTATTTCCAGTTATCCTCTCCAAAATGATTCTTTTCGCTCACACTGGTATCCTGTGCATAGGTACGGTGGCCGCTTTGAAACATATTAAAATCCAGCCATGCTGCCTGGTGAAACCAGTCGGAAGAAGAATAACGCCCCCGGGGATGAAAGGTCATCAGATGGTTGGGATCCTTTTTTTTAATAGTTGATCCGATCGTATTCCATACATCCAGACCATCGGTACCTTTTATATCACCACCATTCAGCCAGATAATATTGGACTGATCTTTATACCGCTCCGCCAGGAATGTTGCAAAAACAGCCGCCTGTGCCGGGTTAACACTCTCCTCTTTTACATTGCTGCCCCAAACCGGTACCAGCGCCATATAGATGCCTCTTTTTGCCGCTTCACGGATCACAAAGTCCACATGATCCCAAAAATCATAGGCCACAGAGTCGGCAGGATCTGCTCCCGGTGTGGTAACGGGTTTAGACACATCGTCATTTTCGATCGCCAGGTCTCCGTAAACATTCCGTGCATTTTTTACATCGTGCAATACCATTACCTGGATCACGTTAAAGCCCTGTGCTTTGCGTGTTTCAAGATACTGAACCGCTTCTTCCCGGGTCAACCGTACAAATAATAACCAGCCGGTATCTCCCAGCCAGAAAAACGGCTTACCGTCTGCGGTTTGAAAAAAGCGATGGTTTTCTGAGATCTTTAACAGAGATAATTCCTGCGCCTGTACACCAAAGCCGGGGCCCGGTATACTGAGGAAAAGAATAAGGATGTAAAATAGTCTGCTCATAACAACGGGCGTCAGATGATGCCGCCTGTTAAACTTCGCAATCAAAAAATGACAAGCATCTATGGTGCTTAACAGCGACCTAATAAAGATAGACCGGATACCGGATAAAACCGGTCTGCCGGTAAATATTTCCAGTAGTTTAGAAAGATATTCCATCCGGTAAGTACACCATATAATAAAGCCGTTTCCCGGGCCACATTGTACAGTACTATGGAGAGGAGGCTGCCCTTCCTTTTAACTGGCCACCCACATGCGTAACCTCCCTTACATCCACCAAATGCGCGGCTTCCACCAGTTTGGCCAACCTGCTATACACTTTTAGCGGTGCAACGGGAGTAAAAGCATCATCACGGCAAAGAGCGGCCTCCACTACCTGCTCCCAGCATTGTACCCAATCTTTTACCGGAAGGTGATTGAAAAACTGCTGAAAGGCCCGGTATGGGTTGCAGTATTCTTTTTTTGACAGGTGGCGCGGAAACTCCATCCATGCATCTGCCGTAACATAATGGCTGCGGTAGTTCTTTGTATTGAGCAGATCGCCCTCATTTATAATAACAGGGCTGCATTCTGTATGTTTTAAAACATTTGCAGCTTTTATAAGCGAGCGGATCATTTTCATATATAATAATACATCCGCCGGAGATTGGCGTTTATATACGCCTCCTCCACCGGCATGATGTACCAGCTTTTTAACCAGCTTGCGAAAGTCATGTACATGCGCTTCAAAGAACAAACAGGCAAGCACCTGGTAAGGGTCTGTAATAGTTTCGCTTAACCAGCAACGGGTATTAAACGGATCTTTAGTGTGTTTGTTTTTCATGGCCTTTTTTGTTTTAGGGTGAGGCATTATTTGTCATTCCGACCGGAACAAAGTGGAGCGAAGGAATCTCCGCAATACAGGCAGTAGCAATAGCTGAAAGCACCTTGGGCTCCATTGCATTCCGCTCAGGGTGACGATACAGCTTCTTGCACCGGCATGGTACCGGGAAAGGCGGTCATAATTTCCCCGCCGGTGGTGGCTATAACCGTAATGGTGGTTACGGTATTGCCAGCCGAATCATAACCTACGGGCACGCCCGCCTCCCATACCCGTTGCAGGTGTTGGCTGCGCGGCACCGGTTCCGGTGGCTGATGACATGCATCTCTAATGCAGGCCACAATCTGCGGTACGGCTATAGTAAATTTGCCGGTAAGGGGGTGGCGGGGCACTTTATAATAATGGCGTTCTAAAATATGCGCCAGTGCTTTGGCACTCAGGTACCAGCCCTGGCGCAGCAGCTTTTTACGGTTTTTTACCGGCAGCTGCCAAATAAGCCCCTCCTGTAATTGTTGCAGCCAGGTTTGTGTATCTGCCAGCAGAAAAAGGGCTTGCAGCCACTGCGCTTCATTAAAACTGGTGTTGGTGTTTTGTGGGTGTGTAGCAACGGCGTTATCCATAACAAAAATTTTTAGGCTGGCGCCCGCACAAAAAAGGCGTGGCGCTCAACTTATCGACTTGAGGTACTGGCATACCCTGAAACGAATAAGAGAGCCCACGCCTAGGTCGTGAGCTATTCTACTTATTATCTCGTTTCATTTAAAAATTACCAGTTTTCAAGTCGAGACTCAAAGCGAATGCTTTAAATTATTATAATCAACTCTGTCGTTATATCTAAATACTTAAAATATTGATGTTTTTAGATCTTCAAAACAAATTTAATTAAAAAAACAATTGCACATACATGTGTGTGCATGTTTTTTTTGTTCTTTTATTACTTCGGATACGTGAATGAGCAGGAACATATATCACCCATTGAGCAATATGTCATTGACTATGTAAGAGATTTAAGAAAAGCGAAGAATCTTTCACAGGAAGATATTGGCAATATCATTGGCAAATCCAAGTCCTTCATAGGAAACATAGAAAGTCTTAATAACCGAGCAAAATATAATCTCACGCATATTAATTTGCTGGCCGATCATTTTAATCTCTCCCCCAAAGATTTCCTCCCTGAAAAAGTTATTCTAAAAAGAGATAAAAAGAAAAAAACCAATTAAAATTCAGTATATCTTGTCCACTTCACATAATCAATATCGGAATGACGAATTACTAACAGGCATAGCTATTGTAGCAAAGCAACTTCGGGAGAAGCTTGAGCTTAGTCAGGAGGAGGTTGTCAATGATATAAAAATCAGAACAGATATCGCCATTCATATAGGCCGAATAGAAACCGCTGTTGGAAATATTTCCATCAGCAACTTAAGCCTGCTTTGCGAATACTACAATATTCCTCTTTCAAAACTTATGACAAAGGCTGAAGAGATTATAAAAAAGGCAAGAAAATAGCATTATTAAAATCATCTACCCACCCCACAAAGGCGAATGCTTCAACTAATCCTATGAAGGAACTAAAATTTGTTATAAACCAATATATAATTGATCATTGGTTCCGGGATTATAAATATCCGAATGGCAAATACAAATACACGGAGTTTGCTAAGGATCATTATATTGAAGAAAAACTTGCCAGAAAAATTGTTGGCCATCAAGGCTATGCAATGACGATTGAAACTCTTGAAAAAATTTGCAATGCAAGAGACTTAACGCTCGAAGAGTTTTTTAAATTAATTAAAAGGTAAAGCACTCGCTATTCTTCATTAAGTGACCAGAGGACTCGTGAGACAGGTAGGTACCAGCTATGGGTCGTACCTATGGCACTCCTGCGCTCTGTAGCATGTTATAACTCCCGGAATAAATTCCGGAATTGTAAGAATATCCAGGCCGATGGCCTTTACTGAATCCATGCCCCTGGTCAGAAAAAACTGAATGATGTTTTGCGGGGACGGGGCGACTTAGGTGACAAGTAGGTACCAGTTATGGGTCGTGCCTACGGCACTCCTGCGCTCCACAGCATGTGATGGCTCCCGGAATAAATTCCGGAGTTGTTTGAAGGCCCAGGCCGATGGCCTTTACCGAATCCATACCCCTGGCCAGGAAAAACTGAATGATGTTTTGCGGGGACGGGGCGACTTAGGTGACAAGCAGGTACCAGTTATGGGTCGTGCCTACGGCACTCCTGCTTTCCATAGCATGTGATAGCTCCCGGAATAATCCGAACGTTCGGATCCGGAGTTGTAAGAATGCCCGGGCCGATGGCCTTTACTGAATGCATATCCCTTGCCAGGAAAAACTGAATGGTGTTTTGTGGGGACGGGGGCGACTTGGGTGACAAGTGAGGGGAAGAGGCAGCGCCTCGTCTGAATTGGTTAACAACAAACTTCAGTTTGTTGATCAGCGCCACCCACAAAAAGCCGAGAGCCGTAGGCTCGGATCATAAACTGCCAGGGCTGTGACCGGGCAGACTCGTGGGACAAGGTACCAGCTATGGGTCGTACCTATGGCACTCCTGCGCTCTGTAGCATATTATAACTCCCGGAATAATCCGAACGTTCGGATCCGGAGTTGTAAGAATACCCAGGCCGATGGCCTTTACTGAATCCATGCCCCTCGCCAGGAAAAACTGAATGGTGTTTTGTGGGGACGGGGGCGACTTAGGTGACAAGTGAGGGGAAGAGGCAGCGCCTCGTCTGAATTGGTTAACAACAAACTTCAGTTTGTTGATCAGCGCCACCCACAAAAAGCCGAGAGCCGTAGGCTCGGATCATAAACTGCCAGGGCTGTGACCGGGCAGACTCGTGGGACAAGGTACCAGCTATGGGTCGTACCTATGGCACTCCTGCGCTCTGTAGCATATTATAACTCCCGGAATAATCCGAACGTTCGGATCCGGAGTTGTAAGAATACCCAGGCCGATGGCCTTTACTGAATCCATGCCCCTCGCCAGGAAAAACTGAATGGTGTTTTGTGGGGACGGGGGCGACTTAGGTGACAAGTGAGGGGAAGAGGCAGCGCCTCGTCTGAATTGGTCAACAACAAACTTCAGTTTGTTGATCAGCGCCGCCCACAAAAAGCTGAGAGCCGTAGGCTCGGATCATAAACTGCCAGGGCTGTAACCGGGCAGACTCGAGGGACAAGGTGTCAACTATGGATCGTGCCTATGGCACTCCTGCGCTCTGTAGCATGTTATAACTCCCGGAATAATCCGAACGTTCGGATCCGGAGTTGTAAGAACGCCCAGGCCGATGGCCTTTACCGAATCCATGCCCCTGGCCAGGAAAAACGGAATGGTGTTTTGTGGGGACGAGGCGACTTAGGTGACAAGTGAGGGGAAGAGGCAGCGCCTCGTCTGAATTGGTCAACAACAAACTTCAGTTTGTTGATCAGCGCCGCCCACAAAAAGCTGAGAGCCGTAGGCTCGGATCATAAACTGCCAGGGCTGTGACCGGGCAGACTCGTGGGACAAGGTACCAGCTATGGGTCGTACCTATGGCACTCCTGCGCTCCACAGCATATGATGGCTCCCGGAATAAATTCCGGAGTTGTAAGAACGCCCAAGCCGATGGCCTTCACTGAATCCATGCTCTGGCCAGGAAAAGCTGAATGATGTTTTGTGGGGACGGGGTGACTTAGGTGACAAGTGAGGGGAAGAGGCTGCGCCTCGTCTGAATTGGTCAACAACAAACTTCAGTTTGTTGATCAGCACCACCCACAAAAAGCCGGGAGCCATAGGCTCGGAGCATAAAAGCTGCCCTATATCGGGGTGCCGAAGTGTGCGACGCAAGACTGATGCCATGAGCACCACAGCCGGGACAATAAAAAACCTACCACATGCTCTAATAGATACTTTGTCCTGATCACCTGCTGATCCACAGCAGCGCTGCGCCTTCCGGAAGCTCAAACGATTGGGTGGTTCCGCTTGCAGTGAAAGATTCCGTTTTTATGACCTGCCCGGTCTTTGCACTGATGTAATGAAGTGTTACGTTGCCGGTGAAGCCCTTCAGATCCACCGGAACTTTATTGTGCTGCAAGGCATACACGATCAGGCCATTTGTACCCTGCAAGGAAAACTCCCCGGATGTTGCGGGCCGCATTTCAGTGGCTGCTTTCAGTAACTCCTTATCAACTGTGGAGGGTAATACCGGCAGCGAACCGCCGGCCATCAGCACCGCCCATCCGAATTTATCCGCACCGTCTGCTGAGTACATAATGACCTTATCCGGATACCTTAACCGGTATTCTTTTACCGCGCGGTACACCTGCTCAAAAGAGCTGGCCTTCGGTTTTAGTAAGCGCGCCCACTGACGCGGCGCCAGGTTCTTTCCGCCTTCCGGTGCATACGCCGAACCGTCGGCCTGGTAATGCCAGTATTTTATATCGATCACATCGACCATCGATTCGTACCGGGGATCCTTCAGTATGGCATCCTGCACATCCTTTGTTACACTAAGACCAATCTTGTTCTGATTGTGTTTTTGATCCGGCATTTCCCGAATACAGTCCAGCCAGAATTTTACAAAATGCAACGGGCCGGTAAACTCCTCCCCGATAAACTGTATCACATTGGGGTTTCCGGTAAAGTTCCGGAAGCATTGCTGTATGTAGCGCCTGTGCAGTTCTTTCCGTACCGGGTTCGATACATCATAAAACTGTTCCGCATAAAAAATACGCTTGTCGCCTGCAAAATTTACGGGTTCATTAAAGCCGGTGTTATTGATATTATTGGCCATACGCCAGGGAAAATCGGCATAATGCGCACCGGCTTCAATGATATTGTGCTGGAAATAATTCTGATGCAATAATACCCGGTCGTTCAGTTCTGCCAGGACCGCAAACTGCCGCATGCGGTTCCAATACCAGGAATTATATTTTGTGAGATCATATTTACTCAAGCCATCCCAGGCCGTATCTACCCCGCTTCGTTTGAATGGCAGCTCATAGAACGGAGGCCATACTTCGCCATCCATCCTGCGGATACGCTCATGATCATCCCTGCGCCGCTCGTACCACAGGCCATAGTGCTGGTTCAAACCCACAATATGATTGGCTTTCATCGAATCCACCACGGCTTCGAGGTCATCGGTAAGCCCCGGCCCTACGCGCCCCGGTACAAAACGGGTGATCGCCAGTTTTTTTGTAGCCTGTTCCAGGTCCTTTCCTTCCACGCCGCCCGTCCACCAGGGTACTTCCTGTATGGTTCCCGTAAGCACATGACCGTTCATTCCCACCAGCCAGCCCTTGTTTATATATGCTGCAGGAGGTCCCACCGACCAGCCGCCTGATGAAGCTTTGTCAATAAGCTTGGCACCTTTTGCATCGATCGCGATCGGATTGTGTTTTGACGCCTCCCTGATCCAGTCGATCAGTTGTACTTTTGGTTGTATGGCTTCTTTTGTAAGCGCCTGTGCCACTTCCACAGAAGGGCTGCTGGAAGCCTCCGTACCGATGTTTAAAATAAAGGATTGTTGCGGGCTGGGTTTACCCAGGCGCTGCTGCAACTGCGCGTAATAAAAACTCCTTGGTGTAAGGTGATTATTCGATTCGCCCCAGTAGCCGTCGCCCGCAAACTGGCTCCAGGAGCCCAGCGCCCAGTTCTGCGCTGTTTGTGGCCGGTAACAATCGATGCGTGCCGCCGAACAGTTCCATAACAAACTATTTGCTGCCGCCCATCCCGCACCCTGACCATCCTGGCCACGATTGCCAAAACGGATCGCATTCCCGTCTACCGACACCACATCAAACAAGACCCCGGAAGCCCATTTATCAATTGCCCCGGAAAAATTATAAGGCCGTTCCGACATGCATTGCACAAATGCATTGGGACCCGCTGCGGTATGTCCTACCGAAAAATCATGATATCCATTGGCCGCATAACAGCGTTGGAAGAGCGTTTGCTGACCACGGGTAAAGAAGGTATAACGCCGCTGTCCGCCGATCTCCGAAACCGGCTCTGTAGAAATACAGTCTTCGACCGTAACGCGTCGTGTCGATTCCAGCAGGTGCACCGCAGAACCGGCAAAATGTTTAAAGGACACCTGGCGTACCCAGGCATCTTCCACATTTTCCATGGTAATGGCCATCCAGCGATGGTCTTCATCTTTGGGATTCCTTGTATCAAATTCGGAAACCAGCGACAGGTTCTCGATCCCGACATTAGTGATCCTGCCCGGCCAGGAAACAGCGGTTACCGTACCGCCACCATATTTTGTATCCAGTGAATTAGTGAGTGGCACATCAATGGTAAGCGTATTCCCTTTAACAGCAGTAATCGTTCTTTCGAAAACCAGATCGGCATCTCCGGGCTTCCAGCCCAGGGCGGATAGACCACCGCCAAAGCTGCGCGTGCCCAGCACATCGATCCACTCCGCGGTGGAAGGACGACGGATCTCCACGCGATCGCCGGGTTTCAAACTGTTTCCATCTGCAACCGCAAGTGCCGTGGCATTTACCGGGACATAGTCCTGTGTTACCGCCGCTTCAGCGCCAACGATTTTATCATTTTTGCCTGCCACCCGTATCAGTGCATCACGATTGAATCCGGTTCCTTTCAACACCGTTTCGCCGGCCGCCCCGGTACCGCGCAGCACAATACCGGATTGACGGATGAGCAGCTGCCCTTCTATTGCATACATTCCTTTTTGAAGCAGCACCGCACCGCGGAATCCCTCTTTATCCGGGCGAAGTGTGGCCACATAATCAATAGCAGCCTGAATGAGTGCCGTGGCATCACCCGCTTTAACCGGAACCACGGCCTTAACCGGGACCAAGGGAATAGCCGCTTCTGATGCCTTGTAACCACAATACGAATAATCCGGGATACGGTCACCGGTTACGGAATCGGCATTATAGATCAGCTGGCCTTTTTCAACCGAAACGGGCAATACCGGTTTTGGAGGCTTTGGTTTTTGACCGTTCACGACCGTAACCAGCACACTTAATAAAACGAAGAAAAAAAACTTCATTATTGCAAATTTATCACCGTTCAACAAAGCTAATCAGTTGGGCCGAGAATTGAGCGTTGAGAATCGAGAAGTAGCTCTCAGCCATAAATATTCAGCTATCAGCGTTTAGCTGCAATACACCCTGAACCAGGTATCCCGATTTTTATTTAAATGAAGACAGGGGTTTCCCTTTCTCCGGCGTTACCGTTTTCAATGCCACAAGACCGTTCAGATAGTTTTCAACATTGCTATAACCGTTCTTCGCAATGGCTACGGCATCTGCAGGGTTCCGTGGGTCCAGCCCCATCTTTTTCTCAACCACATCCGGAATACCATCATTATCAGAATCCCTGTAAGGCCTGCCTTTGTACTCCGGATAACCACCTACCTGGCTGATGTCTGAAATAATACCGTTCTTATAAGAATCGGCCGGAAACCGCCGCTTCAGAAACTTTGATACCGGAGCGGTATGTGCATCCGGACTATAAGTGATCGCTCCGGTACGAACATCTTCGACGATCCGCTTGTCTACCGCATCCCGTACCGGCAGCAGCGCCCCTGCATTTTCCAATACATAGCCATAGGCATCTTCAGCAGGCAATACCGGGAATGCAGCGATAGGAAACGGCTGATCTACCCGTATCTGCTGCAGATACTCTGCGGCGTCTTTTACATCTTCCAGCTGTACCCCGCCATCCCAGTTATCCTTTGTTACCCGATCGTTGCCGGCAACAATATTTCCACTTACATAGGCTTTTCCAAAGACCAGGCTGTCTTTAAACGCCCTGCCTGATTCGGGTTTCAAAATACGATAACCGATCGGCCGGTCCTTTGGTGTAATAGGACCGGGTTTGTAATAATTATTAATAAAATTGTAAAACGATTTATTATCGCCGCCATCGGCACTGCGGTTCCACCAGTTAAAGATCACATTGTTCACGAACCCAAAATCACCATCCATACCTACCGAAGGATTCCTGGCAATATTGTTTGCCCAGAGATTGCGCATAAAAGTGCTGTTGCGTCCGCCGATGGTGCTGCCGAAGGCGTGGTTATACGTATCCAGTGCTTCTGAAAAAATAGAATTCTGGATGGTCACATTTACCGTTGGCAGCTTCTCCCCTTTTCCATCCGCTTTACGATCATATACATGACGGTAAATGCTCATATTCTCATCCAGGCCCCAGCTGGCAGATACATGATCAATGATAATATTCCCTACCGGATTTCCCCCAAGCCCGTCATCGCGGCGGGTCACTTCGGTGGCACCACGCCGGAACCGCATAAAGCGGATGATGACATCATGCGTATCGATGAGCACCGATTCCCCGGCGATACAAACACCGTCGCCCGGTGCACTTTGTCCCATGATGGTAACATAAGGCGCTCGGATACTTACCGGGCTTTTCAGCCGGATGATCCCGGCCACGTTGAATACAATGATCCGCGCACCGCCCTGCTCACAGGCCCAGCGGAAACTTCCGGGGCCACTGTCGTTCAGGTTGGTCACTACAAATACTTTTCCGCCACGTCCACCCGGAGTATACGCCCCACCCCCTTCAGCACCCGGAAAAGCCGGGAGTGTTACTTTTATCAGATCGGAGGATTTTGATGCCCAGGGAACAAAAGGCTTGCCACGTTTTGCATCCGCTTCAACAGCCGGTAATGCTTTTTCCCAGGCGGCGTCTGATAATTTACGATAGCCGGCCATTACCGCATCCGCAGAATCCTCCATGGATTTGGGTATTACCGGATACTGAGCAGCAACCTGTTGCTGCGGAGCTAATAAACTTATAATGCCAAAAAGGCCTATCCACTTTTTCATGTAACTATTTATTTCAATAACTGGTTCGTGAGGACATCATAGCCGTCAACTTAAGCAAAAAGCGAAGCTTACAATACTGATCCCCTGCCTGAAATGTACCGTGCCTATGGCACTCTGTCTCTCATTAGCGCGTTCTATCTCCGGAATAAATTCCGTAGTTGATAGAGCGATCAGGCCTATGGCCTTCTGTATCACGTTTGAAGGTCAGGAGGCTTCGCCTCAACCAATCTCAGCAACTGCGAACTGAAGCTCCCAGTATAGAAGGGTAACACAGAACAGAGCGCCATAGGCTCGGGCCATAAATTGACGGTTATGGTGAGAACACGAACCATGCTATGACAGTTTTTTTATTTTGTTTTCCACTTTTCTCCCGATCAATCGGGAATGAAAAGTGGAGTAAAAATCTTGTTCGCCAGGAGCCCAATCCTGTCCTTTTTTATTCCACGGGTGGCCGGAACCAGAAAAATCCGCACTTCAGGCTTGTCCCGAGCCTTCGGGATTTCTTTTCACTGCCTGGCGGGTACCCTTCCAAGAAAGGTCATCCATTCATTTAAAGCTCCCCACGCATTATGCCGCATCAGGTTCAGCGCGATATCCTACTTCTCATTTGAGAAGACCTTATCAATAAGATACACCATCCATCAATGCCTATTTCGCAGGCACTACGTTTCTGATATTTACTACGCTGTTCAGGTAATTTTCAATAGCACTATATCCATTCTTGGTGATCTTTTGCGCGTCGGAGGCATCATTGGGATTCAGTCCCGCTTTTCGTTCATAGTCATCCGGCATGCCATCATTGTCGGAATCCTTATACGGCGTTCCTTTATATTCGGGATAACCACCGGCCTGACAGGGATCGGTAATGATGCCTATTTTATAAGAATCGATCGGAAGCCGCCGGTGCTCAAACTGGGTCTTGGGCAGCGGGCAGGTGGGCACATTATTTATTTTGCCGGTCTCTACCTGTTTTACGATACGCGCATCTACCGCATCGCGTTTCGGCAATGTGGCACCGGCATTCGCCAACACATAGTTTTTGGCCGTCTGTGCATCGAGGATGGTCAGCGCCGGCATGATCAATGGTTTTGATTGCCGGATATAGTCGGTGTACTCACCGGCATTTTTCTCTTCTTCCACCTGAACGCCTCCGTTCCAGTTGTTCTTTGTAACCTCCGGATAACCCTCCATTACATTACCGTTCACGTAGGCCCGGCCATATACCTTATACTTCAATTTACTGCGCCCGCTTTCCGGTTTTAAGATCCGGTGGCCTACATTATTATCCTTGGAGGTAGCCGGACCTGGTTTAAAATAGTTATTGATGATATTGAACTGCGCCCGGTAATCACCTCCGTCAATGGAACGATGCACCCAGTTGAATACCACATTGTTTACAAAATTGAAGATACCGTTCCAGCCCACTGAAGGATTACGGCCCGTATTATTGGCCCAGAGGTTCCGCATAAAACTGCAGTTCTCTCCTCCCAGTGTGCTGCCGAATGCATGGTTCCAGGTATCCAGCGATTCTCCGAAAATGGAATTCTGTATCGTGATATTCACCGTACCGAATTTATCCTCGATCTTGCCAGTGCTGTCGTTATACATGTGGCGGTACATGCTCATATTCTCATCCAGTCCCCAGGTGGCCGATACATGATCAATCATAATATTGCCTATGGGATTCCCGCCAATGGCATCATCCCTCCTGCCCACCCAGGTTTCGCCACGACGGAAACGCATATAACGGATAATGACATCATGTGTATTGATCCAAACGGTTTCTCCGGCAATGCAAATGCCATCACCCGGCGCTGTTTGACCTGCGATCGTAATATAAGGTGCTCGCACAATAACAGGCGACTTAAGGCGAATGATGCCCGCCACATTGAACACCACTACCCGGGCACCGCCCTGCTCACAGGCCCAGCGAAAACTACCTGGTCCATTGTCATTTAAATTGCTCACCACAATCACCTTTCCCCCACGGCCGCCGCGTACAAATTTGCCCCCTCCTTCTGCACCCGGAAATGCCGGGATATCGGAATGCGGCAACTCATCATAACGGGAAGCCCAGGGTATATAAGGCCTTCCCTCTCTCGCTTCTTTGTCGATGATGGGGTAGGCAATAGTCCACATAGAATCCGAATGTTTTTCTGCTGCTTCCAGCAGGGCTTTAGAGCGGGCCTGATCTTCCTGCGGTATTTTAGGATACTGGGCTGAAGCCGTGAAGAATAAACCGATACAAAAAGCGGTCAATGGTAATCTTTTTAACATCATCTTTTAAACTTGTTCTTTTCGTTATTGAATATAGCAGTACCGGTTTAGATATCTATTTTTATTGCTTATAGTTGAATGTTCCAGGTGCGCCTGAGTAATCATTCCAACCAATAGTTTGCAAAAGCCATGGATTAAGAGACAGTGCTGTTGAATTTAAACCTGTGATATAATAATTCTGTTTAAATGTTATAAACAAGGGATTACCAGATGCGTCTTTATCCACTGGCTGGTCCGTATTTACGATGGTAATATTGTTATCAAAAAAAGTTTTCAGGCTATCCAGTTGGGCTGAAAAATCAGCAGCATCCGGATCAACTGAAATGGTTCCTCTTGCGGCCGTCAACGGATCCGTGTTGCCGGATAATACTGTTTTATATTGCCACAATCTTCCGGTGCGGGCGGATCCGTTTATAGGAGCAATTTCCAATTTAGCACACGTGGTATTACCGGCTCCGGCATCATCATTATACAACATCCAACGCTGCGCGTCCCAGAAACGTTTGCCCTCATAAGCCAATTCGACACGGCGCTCATACAAGCAAGCCTCTATAGCCGCATACTTTGAAGCCAACGTCCCAATGCCATAATTATTCGCCTCCGGTATTCCAACACGCTTCCTGATTTTTCCAAGATAGGCTAGTGCATTTGAGACATCTCCTTTAGCAGCATAGCATTCAGCAATATTCAATAACAGCTCCGCATATCGGTATTCCATAATATCGGTCCCCGAATAAGCAAGACCATCAACCGTGCTGGAACCTGAGGGGTTGGTCATTTTACGAACCACCGCCGGACTGTTTACTTGGTTACCATCGCTATAGGCCGATTTATCACCACCATAAGCCCATCTGTATAACCAAATAACGGCTGGTACATCTGCTTCTTTAACTGGCCATTTCATACCTGAAAAAGCAAATGTGCGATAGAACCGGGGATCCCGGTTCATGAAAAAATGCGCCGAGTCATATCCGTTAGCAATGGTAGGACGTGAACCGTCTGCCAGAGGGAACAGATCGATCATTTCTTTAGGGGCAGCAATACCTCCGGAGCCGGTCTGTTTTGTCACACGAATGCTCCGTTCCCAGCCATTGCTATTTATTCCTGATGAAGCCACTTCTTTTGATAATAATTGAACCATAATAGCTTCCGGATTAAATGTATTGTCATTCTTATACCACATTTCGGCCCAGTCCTTAGCAGTTGATCCATACAATCCGTATCCGTCAGCAGTCAATGCTGTTTCAGCAGCAAGACTCGCATCCAGCGCTTTTTGCCAGCGCTCATTGCCGGAGTTGTCCCAATCTGTGTTAAACAGAGGACTTGCATAAGTTAACAATACCCTGCTTTTCATTGCTAAAGCGGCTCCGCTGGTAAACCGGCCATAATCGCTGGTTCCCCAGGTTGATGGTAACAATTCGGCAGCCCGATCGAAATCTCCTACTATTTGTGTCACCAGTTCGGATGTAGTTGCCCGTGGATGCTGAATAACCGGATCATCTGCACTTGCGTTTTCAACAGCCGTTACAATAGGAACACCACCATATACGCGCATTAGCTCAAAATACTGAAGTCCCCGTAAAAAATACATCTGTCCTCTTGCTTTCTTCTTAAACTCTTCGGATAGAGCCTGTCCCTTTTCATCAATTTTTTCCAACAAAAAATTAGCTGTCCGAATGCGCGTGTAGGGGTCATTACTTGAATTTGCAGCCAATGCCTTACCAAAATAACCATCGGCCTGGTTTGCATTCTCCAGTGTTTTTTGTGAATTGATCAGATCGGTTACAGTGCCTCCAATTTCTTCGGTGGATCTTGATCTGGTATCATTGTACAAGCCCACTATGGAAACAATCGGAGATCTGTACGCCGAAAAATAATCATAATAAAGACGATCGATATACCAACCCGTTAAAACTTCGTTGGCGAATATACTCTCATCGTATTTATCATAGCTTTTCATATCTTCTAAAAAGTCCTTTTTGCATCCGGCTGTCAGAAAAGCTGCCAGAATAAGGAAACTGTATATTATCTTTTTCATAATTATAGAAAATATCTTAATTAAAAAATTTTATCAGAAACTGGCATTAATGCCCAGTGACCAGGTGCGTAATGTTGGATAAGCAACCTGCGGATCATCGTACATATTACGATACTTATCAGGATACGGGTTGTGAAAATCCCAAAGATTAAATCCTGCCAGACTGATCCGAAGCGCATCCATTTTAACTTTTGCCGCAATATTTTTTGGAACCGAGTAGCCGATAACCAAACTGCGCACATAGCTCCGGAAGGAAGAAATCTGCCAAAAATCAGATTCATACTGGTTTTGATCAATATATGCCAGATTAGGCCATCTTCCATTTACATTATCTTCAGCGCTATACATGTCATTTAAATAAGACTCATGTGACCAAAAAAGCTGCGTGGATCCAGTTCCTTGCTTTATATAATCGATACGATTAAAACCACCCCATGAAGTCGCGATCTGAGTATTTAAAGTGAACGATCGCCATGACAATCCGATATTTGTGGCCAACCCAAAAGATCTTCTTTTCCCCAAGGTTGTAAAATCCTGACCATCGTCCTCAATACGGCCATTAGGTCCGGCGATCGTTTCAGTAGCTGCATCCAGCTGGCCACCCAAGTCCTGATAGGCAAGCATTCCTTTTTTAAGGCCGTCTTTTGTATCAAAGCCCAAATAAGAAGGTGTTGTACCTGCTGCTATAGCGCGGTCCGTCAGGTATTTCCAATAAGCATCAATATCTGCGTCTGTCCTTAAAATCCCGTCGCCACCTGCATTTCCTTTCCAGGTAAGGAAGCCATAAGTCGGCTGAAGAGTAGAATATCCCTCCCGGTTATCATATTCTGACGGGTAGTTGAATGCTACCGGCAGCCATTTGGTTACTTTGTTATCACCAGTTCCAAAATTCACACCAATGTTATACCCAAAATCGCCAACTCTGTCCTTCCAGGTAGCACTGAATTCAGACCCCCAGGCCCTCAACCCTCCAAAATTCTGTTCCGCAAAGCCCCCTCCTACCGAGATCGGCACCCCAACCTGATTGGCCAAAGTCATTAACATATCATACTTGTTATCCCAATACCTGTCGTAGGTCACTGATAACCGGTTGTTAAGAAAAGACGCATCGATACCAATGTTTTTCTTAACTGTTTTGTCCCAGGTTACATCGGGATTCGGTGTTGCATCCGGGGTCAGACCGGATACCAGGCGCCCGCCATTATTAGTTCCAAAGCCAAGCCCTTTGTCAGCCGCGTAGCCATAAGTCTGCATCCAGCGCCATGGCTTCACATTGTCATTACCTGTTCTGCCCACAGATACCCGTAGTTTCAGAAAATTCACCCAATCAAGACGATCATTGAACCATTTTTCCCTGGAAATCACCCAACCAGCAGAGACCCCTGGAAAGAAGCCCCAATAATTTACAGGTGCAAACTTGGTAGAGGCGTCAGAGCGGAAGACAAATTGTAACAGATATTTATTATCATAATCATAGTTCAACCGGCCCAGGTAGGCCAGGTTTCCCCCTTCAGTACGATTCACATAAGTATTGGACGGATTCAACGTTCCTGCCGACGGAGATGATCCGTTATAGGCGCCCATTATGGGTTGATCATAGATAATAAACTTCTTTTGATAACTCTGTTGCCCTTTTTCCACTGAAGCCATGGCAGAAATATTATGCTTTCCAAATTTGTTATCGTAATTAATGAAGAAATTCGATTGCTCTACTTTACCAATTTCATCGGCATAACGTACGGTAGAACGATTATCATTATTAGCTACCTTCCAAGAGGAAGAATCTGTATACAAATGGTATCCTATTGCATTTCCAGCGTTTGTTGCTACCGCCAGCCTTAAACCCATCATCGCCTGCTCATTATTAGCGGTGGAATAACTTAAGCCATAAGAGACTTTAAATGCTAATCCTTTAATGAAGGGAACATTATATTGTAAAGAGAAGTTGGTATTGAATGCCTGGTCATCATCTGAAGTAAATGAACCATTATTTAATAATCCAAAATAGTTCCACCCTGTAATGTTATTTTGGCCCGCCGGGCTGCTTTGAGCCCTGTGCGGACCTAAAGCGGGAGAAATGTATTCTGTTACCCCGTCAACAGTATACTGCCAGGGAATATACTTTGGCATATGTGCTAAAATAGCATAGTCGGTCTGTTCTGATCCTGAGGTATAAGAGCCATCGTTAACGCTGATTTTAGTGAATGATTTTTCCACTTTCGAATTATTCGCGGAAACCGTTGCTGATAATTTCAAATTGTTCACCACTTTTACATCAACTCCTGTTCTGAAAGACCATTTATTGTAATCCTGACTCCCAAGGTTTGGTCTTTGTGTATAATAACCTGCTCCGGCGAAATAGGTTGCTCTATCAGAACCGCCACTTACATTTAGCGAATGTTGCATAGCTCCTCCCGGTTTCCATGCTTCTTTTAACCAATCATAATTTAATGATTTCATGGCCTCCAATTCATTCTCGTCAAAAAGTGATTTGGCATCCCTCCCATCAGCTCGGAAAAAACGGTTTGCAAAAATACCGTGTTCATAGGCGCTCATGGTTTTACCAAAGCTCACTGCATCATTAAATTCAAATTTTCCGGAATAAGAGATCTTAGGTGCCCCCGCTTTTCCTTTTTTGGTTTTTACGATAATAGCACCCTGAGAAGCCCTTGAACCGTAAATGGCAGCACTTGCATCGCGAAGCACGGTTATACTTTCCACTTCGGAAGGATCTAATACATTAAACTGATCCATAGTTGGCAAACCAGAGCTGGGATCTAACTGTATTACATCATCAATAATAATTAAAGGTAATGGACTGCTGCCATCTTTACTAAAACCAAATTGCTGGCGAACACTTAAGAGTGCATTATCACCTGGCCTTTGACTCCCTCCTGTTACATTTAAACCAGGTATTTGCCCTTTCAGCGCCTCTGCAATACTACTCACAGGGAAATCTGAGATCTTTCCCATATCAACGGTAGCTACAGAACCCGTCAGGTTTTCTCTTTTTTGGCTACCATACCCAATCACGACCACATCATCCATGCTTACTTCCAGCTTTTTTACGGTAATGACAAGCGGCTTGGTATCTCCCGGATTGACAACAATCTCCCCATACTGATAGCCCACATGCGTATATTGAAGTGTAGCTCCCTGGGAAGAGATGTTCATGGTAAAATTGCCCTGAAGGTTCGTGACCGCACTTTGCGGGCCGTTCTTTACCTTAATGGTTACTCCCGGCACAGGCGCTCCCGTAGAATCTTCTACTACCTGACCGGTGATCGTTTTTGTTTGTGCACCTGCGCAAAGACCATATAAACTGATCATTACTGCAAATGCAACTTTTAAAATGTTCTGATACAACATATGGCTTCGTTATTTTTTTGTTTTGGCTGCTATTGATTATTTTGTTTTGCTTTTGTCCGTTCCTGCCAGGCCTTGCTCTCCTTATTCATATCATACCCATGTGAAGAAAGATAATTGTTGATGCGGCCTTTGTACTTTCCAAACCAGGCATGCTTTTTTTCCGACGACCCGGCATCCATTGCATGCTCTCTTGCTTCCACCAGTGCATTCATAATGTACTGCTGTTCTTCGGCGGTAAGCCGGGGGATCATTTCCAGATAACCTTTGTAAGTAATGAGCAGTACATTGTACGTCATTCCATTCTTTATTGCATCCACCTGTTCCTTATCGAGGAAGGCCGACAGTTTTTGAATATAGCTGTTGTGTAAAGCCGTACGATCTGCATCTGTTCTGGTTTCCACCTCACTGACCTTTTTCGCAGCTGCTTCTTTATTAGCGTTTGTCTCCCTGATATGCCGGATCGCGGTTTCCCTGCTGGCATCGAGCTCATTCAGGCCCATATATTGTGCGGCAACCACTTCTTTCACTTTATAAAATATTGCGGAGTCTTTCAATGCAAGTAGCGCCACGATCTTGGCCGCCCGCTGGCTGGCAACACGACGATAGGCCGTATCTGCACCGGACTGCCGTCCAAACACCACACACAAATTAAAAATTGTAAAAACAACAATTAATAAACTTTTCGCAAAAATACCCCCGTTCTTTTTTCTGTAAAAAAAATACTTCATTACAATCGCTATTTGGCTGAAATCATTATTCGTAAATCTGACGTTAAAAGTAAAACGCCCGCGGCCACTGTGCAATGTATGGTTTCACTAATAAAATGGAAAATATTCCTATTTTGTGCAACGGTTTGCGTAACCGGGCGGGTGAGAAAAAAAGAAAATCATCTAACGGCTGCAGCCACACGGCATTGACCTGTAATACGACACCGTTTCCAGTACCGCCAAGGTGGTGTTATTCCTTTACCCGGATCTGGATGGTTGCCGGCTCCAGGCCCGGTGCCGTAACCGTTATAGTAGCCATTCCTGTGCGCAATCCTTTAATAATGGCGAGGCCGAGGCCATTATATACCTTGCGCCGGCTGGTTTGAAAAGAAGCCAGATCTGCCTGATAACCGTTATCCATTGCAATTACCGCTGCCGCAGCGGAGCTGGTGACCTGCACTTCGTTTGAAGCACCCGGTACCAGGTTACCATCGCGATCGAGCACACGGATGGTCACAAATGCAAGGTCTTCCCTGTGCTGTTGCAACACCGGGTTCTCTATTTCAAGTGCAATCTTTGCAGGGAGACCCGCAGTGTGTACGGTCCGCTCCAAAACGGTCTTCCCGTTCTTTCTGGAGACCACTTTTAATGCACCGGGTTCAAACGGTACCCTCCAGAGCACGTGAAATGATGTATCATTTTTCTTCCGTTTCCCCAGGGAATGTCCGTTGAGGAAGAGCTCGGCCTCATCAGCCTGATTGTAATAAACCTTTACATCCACTGCCTGCCCATTCTTCCAGTTCCAGTGCGGTGCCATATGTAACACCGGCTGGTCCGTCCACTCACTCTGGTACATATAATATACATCTTTTGGAAATCCGGCGAGGTCAACAATGCCATAATACGAGCTCCTTGCGGGATAGGGATACGGTACGGGTTCCCCCAGGAAGTCAAACCCCGACCATACAAACAACCCGGATAAGTAATCGTGTTTTTTTATGATGCGCCAGGTCTGCTCGTGAGTGGATCCCCAGTAAGCGGCTACATTGTCGTATGCAGAAACCGTATAATCCGGATTCCCTTTTTCAACATATTTGAATTTCGAGCCGGAAGGCCAGAGGCGCAGCGAATCGGCCGGTCCGTCGTAATATCCTCGGGTAGCCAACCCGGATACATTTTCAGTCGCGATGAATTTTTCCCCGGGGTAGTTTTTGGGAAAATCCTCGTAGGCTTCAATATGATAATTCAGCCCTATTACATCCAATGCTTTCGACTGATAAATAAAATTTTTATCCGGCCTGTTCTCACTCAGTGCACAGGTAACCGGCCGGGTGGTGTCCAGAGCCTTTACAATATTCACTAATTCCTTCGCCAGCGTAATGCCGGTTGAATCAAACTGCTCCCGTATTTCATTACCGATGCTCCACATAAATACGCTCGGATGGTTCCGGTCACGCTTTACCATATGTTCCAGGTCGCGCCGGTGCCATTCGGGGAAGTCGTTGTAATAATCATATTTGTTTTTTTTCTTTGCCCACATGTCAAAGGATTCATCCATTACCAGGAAGCCCATTTCATCACAGAGATCCAGGAATTGCGGATCCGGGGAGTTGTGCGCAGTGCGGATAGCATTCACGCCCATTTCCTTCAGGATACGCAGCTGACGACGGGCAGCTGAGCGATTAAAAGCTGCGCCTAGTGCGCCCAGATCGTGATGCATACAAACACCCTGTATCTTCATGGGAATTCCATTCAATGAAAAGCCTTTTTGCGCATCGAATGAAAAATACCGCACTCCGAAAGCAGTTTCCCATTCATCGGTCAATTGTTCGCTGTCGAAGATTTTAAATACGGCTTTATACAGCGCTGGTGTTGCTACCGACCACAATGCCGGATCCTTTAATGCTGTTTTAAAGCGGAAGCTACCAGCCTGTGCGTCCGGTGTGCCGCCGAGCGCGGCTACCTGTTTACCGGAAGGATCGAACAGTGTACAGGTAACTTTTACGCCCGGTTTCCGGGTGGCAAGATTCAACACATTTGAAGTGGCATGAAACGTGATCTGCCCGTCGTAGCCCTCCGTTGTATAAACAAAAGTACCCCAATGCTCAAAAGCGGTTTTTTTAGTGATCACCAGCCGTGTATCCCTGTAAATGCCAGATCCGGTGTACCATCTTGAATTGGGTTGCCGGCTGTTATTTACTTTTACAGCGATCACATTTTTCTTTGCTCCTGTATGGATATACGGTGTAAGGTCATAATCAAAAGAAGTATACCCATAAGGCCATTTGCCCAGGTAGTGTCCGTTGATCCATACCTCTGCATCGCGATAAACGCCGTCAAACTCAATACGTACATTATTTTCAGCTGTAACATTCTCCAGTGTAAAGGTTTTACGGTACCAACCGGTTCCGCCCGGCAGCGCCCCCCCGGCATTGCCCGCGGGATGGGTGGAATCAAAACGGCCTTCGATGCTCCAGTCGTGCGGCAGGTCCAGCAACCGCCACGTTTTGTCATTGAATGCCGGTTCTTTCGAGGATGCCGCATCTCCCAAACAAAAACGCCAGCCTTTATTAAAATCAATTGCCCTGCGGGGGCCCTGCTGTGCAGCTGCCCCCACCATCAATAACAAACAAATACTTAATTGTAACAGATACTTCATATCAAACAATAAACCTGTAAGGCTTTGCAACACTTCACCTATTTGCAAAACGCACCATACTCTTTCCCTTATCCACCGAAGTAGCCACGGCAATCCCCCGCTGGTCGTTATCGTTCACCGCACAATAAAAATGATAGACCACGCCTTTATATTTTACCACACAGGGCTTGTGTGCATATTTCCGGTCATAGGGTTCCGAAGAGCGGATCAGGTCCGCGCCCTTCCAATCCGTCCAGTGTACCAGGTCGTAGGAACAGGCAAAACGATTGAAGGTCTCGTTCTTCCTGTTCTCCCAGAACGCACCAAAGTAGAACATTACCCAAAGGTCTCCCATTTTCTGCAAAACCCCGTCCCCGGTGATACCGATACGGTGGTGCACAATGGGATCTGTCCGGTAGCGCTTCCAATGTACCATATCATTTGATACGGCCATCCCGATACGCTCAAACCAGCGCCATTTGGGCGTATTATGACTGGTATCGCCATTGGCGTTGTAATACATTACGAAGGGATAGCCCAGGGTCTTCTTTTTATCCCAGATCACAGAACTCTTGTACAGTTTTTTATTCTCCCACCACCGCACATCCGGGTCCGTGGCTTTTAATACGGGCTGCTCCAGCGTGCGCCATTCGTGCGGACGGGCCACATCGTCCGGAGTATATGCCATGCCGATGGATAACAGCCCGGCCTCGTATCCCGGTGTGCGCCCGCCGATATAGCTCATCCAGTAATTTCCGCTGTATTTTTCCACGCTATAAGTTCCGCCCCAGGTGGGATCGATCAGCGAAACATAGCCCGCCTTCTGATAACCATCCCATTTTAATGAATCATTTGTCCTGGACAACATTTTTCCAAGGGACTTCCAGTGCAGCAGGTCGGTGCTCTGCGCCAGCCAGGTCTCATAGCCATCGCCATCGAACTCAATATAGGACATGTACCATTTCCCGTTGTTGCGGAACACAGTGGGACAATCCAGCTTTTTTTCCGGACTGCCGGGAGCCAGCACCAGTCCGTATTTATGCGGCGTTTTTACTTCGCCATATATTTTTTGCATCAACGCCTGCGGCACTTCTTTTTTTTGCGCGCCTGCCGTTATGCCCATCAACACCCATCCGATAACTAAAAAAATCCGTATCATCATTTCTT
Organism: Niabella beijingensis; assembly: GCF_020034665.1. NCBI lineage: Bacteria > Pseudomonadati > Bacteroidota > Chitinophagia > Chitinophagales > Chitinophagaceae > Niabella > Niabella beijingensis. Next base: position 985,670 of record NZ_JAIQDI010000001.1, read on the forward strand.
CTTTGCTGTAAGGCTGTAGCTGCCCGAACCTGTTTTAACGGGCGTTTTATCATACCCTGGTGGAAAATAAATAGTAGCCGTTGTATTCGCCGGAATCTCCACATTTACCGTAAGCTGGTTACCTTCTTTTTGCCAGTTTACTTTTATCAAACCACGCACAGAATGATACGTTGCTTTTGCATTGGTTATTGCTCCCACAGGATGTGGTCTTATTTCAATGTCCTTAAACCCAACGGAGCCCTCCGCCTGACGGATACCGCAAAGTCCGGAATAGAACCATTCCATCAGGTGGCCCAGCATAAAATGATTATTGGACACCGAAGACAAAGCGGCCCAGGATTCGGTAAGTGCTGTAGCACCATGCGCCAGCTGGTAACCATACCCCGGCACGTCGCTGCGGTTGTTCATGTCATAGATCACATCACTGTAACCCGCATCTTCCAGGGCACGCAATACATAACGGTAGCCTACATCCCCACCCGTAAGCGCGTTGTTCCGGTCACGGATGTCCTTTACCAGATTCTGTACTACTGCATCGCGGTATTCCGGTTCCACCAGGTTCATATATAAAGCCATGGCATTGGCTGCCTGACTGCCGGTGGCATATTGTTTGGTCTCCCGGTTAAAGAATTTATCATTGAATGCGTTCTTTACTTCTTTGGCCCAGTTTTCAAACAGGGACAGATCATCATTGATGCCCAGCAATGCAGCTACTTTTGAAAGAATGGTCAGATCATAATAATATGTAGCTGTTGCCGTAACGCCCATCGGCGTCAGCTGCGAGACGCCCGGGTGTTCCGGACCGATATCATACCAGTCGCTCAGACCGAATTCCAGGATATGATTTTTTGATTTTGCTTTCAGATAAGATACATATTTCTTCATCATCGGGTAGGCCTCTTTTAACAGGGCCGTATCGCCGTACCACTGAAAGGCATACCAGGTAAAGATCACCCCTGCACTACCCCATTCCGGGGAATCCCGGAAACCGCCGTCAAACTCCACGTACTCGGGTGCAATATCAGGGATCAGTCCGTCCTTTGTCTGCGCATTGATCATATCCCTTACCACTTTTTTACAAAGCGCGGCAATGTCATAATTGTATTGCACGGAGCTGCCCATCAGATGGGTCTCTTCGAGCCAGCCCAGTTTTTCACGATGCGGACAATCAGTGAACACGCTTGCCATATTGCTGCGGATGGCCCAGCGGATGAGATCGTTTGTTTTATTGAATAATTCATTCGAGCTGCTAAACCCGCCGATCTCCGGTGCACTGTTGCGAATGTGCAATCCTTTCAGTTCCTTTATTACCGGCAAACCGGAAGCCATTCCTTCCGGTGTCGCTCCTTCTACCTGCACATAACGGAACCCGTAATAGGTAAAGCGGGGCTGCCATTCCTCCACTCCATTTCCCTTGAGCACGTAGGTATAAATATGCGGCGATCCGGTTGCACCCTGGTTGGCCGAGCCGTCTTCACGAACCAGTTCCGCAGGTCGCAGCCGGATCGTATCTCCTTTTTTTCCGGATACTTTTATCGCAGGGATGCCCGAAAAGTTCTGTCCCAGGTCGTATACCCAGGTGCCTTTTGTGATCTCTTTTTTTGAAACCGGCTCAAATGACTGCAACACCCGCAGCGGCTCCGCAGGCTGGGCCTGCAGCTGCGGCGGACCGCTGGTTACCACTGCCGCCGTCCAGCCGACATCATTGAACTGCGGCCGGTCCCAGCCGGTTTTTTCGCGGTTGGCGTCATAATCTTCCCCACCATAAATGCTGGAAAAATAAATAGGCGATTCGGCGGTCTTCCAGCTGTTGTCGGATACCACGGTTGCAGTAGTTCCATCCTTATATTCGATCAGCAGCTTGGCGATCATCTTCGGGAAGCCGTAAGCACCGGTCAGTTTGCGGTAGCGCTCACCGGGTATATAATAAAAGCCATTGCCCAGCATCACCCCCAGGGTATTTCCTCCGTTTTGTAATTGAGATGTAATGTCAAAGGTCACATACTGTGCATGCTTTGCATACTGTGTCCATCCCGGATCCAGGAAATGATCTCCTGTTTTTTTCCCGTTCAGATGTAATTCAAAATGTCCGAGCCCGCTGATAAATACAGTAGCCTGTTTCACCGGTTTGGGAATATTAAAATCCTTACGTAACAGGGGCAATATATCCGGGCGTTTGCCCCATTCTTTCTTACCCCCACCATGTGCAAAGGGAACGATCACGTTTGCCTCCGGCAACACCTCCCGCGCAATCCACTGCGCCCCGGACCAGTCGGCCACATTGAGCAATCCCATCTGCCACAGCGCCGGCTCGCTAAAGGAAGAAGGCCGCCCGCCTGCATCCCAGGTCATCACCTTCCAGTAATATTTTTTTCCGGCTACCAGTGGTTTGCCGGAATAACGGATCTGTATCGAAGCATCAGAAGTTACTTTACGGGAATCCCACACATTACCGGTACCTTTTTTCAGCAACGCCGGATCATCCGCCACCAGGATACGGTAGGCAGACTGCCGCGCGTTTTTCTGATCGCTGGTAAGCTCCCAGCTCAGTCGCGGGTTAGGATCCTCCACTCCCAGTGGATTTTGCAGGTATTCACAACGCAGGTATACTGCTTTTAGCTGGGCATTGCCCGAAAGACCGATAAGGAAAAGCAGACCAAAAACAAACCAATTTTTCATACGCAACCGTTTTTACTGAATGTCAATGTTGGATACCACCAGGTTCTTTGCTTTTTTTAATAAGAGCCGTACGGTATGCTGTCCGGTATTGATCCTGCGCCGCGTAGTTCCCGTGGCCAGGTTCCATTTGCCGGACCGGGTAAATTTAAGGGGAATCTGCTGTTCAACCATCCTGTTGCCTCCTGTATCACCGGGTACCGGGATGGTCCATCCGGTTTTTACCGATGTGCTCAAGGCTGCCGTAGAAAAATCGGGAATTGCTGCAATCACTTTCATATCTTGTTACCTGAGAAGTTCTAAAGATTGCATATTTTATTTACGAACGGCTGTAAAATACTACTATACTGATGTAGGATTTTGTTATGGATAAAAAGTGGGTAGCGAACGTGAATACGATTAAAGAACCGCGATATTATAAAAGCCTGCAACAACGGAACACCCGGTACTGCCTTGCATGCATCAGCAGGAATTCCGCCAATGCATTACTTATTCACTCCGGTTTTCTGCTTGTCGAACTTTTGCCGCAAGGTCTGAACGGCATTCAGCGTTTCATCCGTGGCATTCACGATCAGGTTTAAAAACGGATGTTCCGGATCATCATCCGGCCGGGCCACCGTTAAAAATGCGCTTGATGCTTTTCTTTCGCCACAACGCTTGTCGCCACCGAGTTTGGCACCGGCTTCCAGCGCAAGCATCAATACATCCTGCATCGGAAGCCCTTTTTTCCGGGCTTCAATAGCCACATTTAATACGGCCCGCAGTTCAGCGGAATCAGTCAGGGTGTTGCCCTGTACGGAAATACCCGCAGTTGTCAATGCTCCCCTATATGCCGTTGTTAAAGATCCGGTATAAGTTACGGGCGTTTTAAACTGCTTTATGGTTACAATGGCGTATTGCTGCTCTTCCGGATCATACTTTGAGTCTCTGATCATTTTCAGGATCTCTCCGGGAGCAACATCGGCCCTGATCATTTCAAGGCCTTTCGCCCTTGCTTTATTGCTGCTCATTGCCTGCACCACAATAGCCCCTTTTCCAGGAGCAATGGCACCAATTCCGTACACACTGTAGGTACAGGAGGCGCCGGCTATTCCTATTTCTTTTGTTTTCGGATCAACAATGACAATCGACCACGTTGCATAAGAAGGAAGTACAAAAAGGCCCAGAAAGAGGGCGGTTACCATCAGCTTTTTTACAGTTTTCATATTTTATCAAATAAAGGACCGTTAACCATGTACAATACTTTGCCTGTGCCGCTTTTCAAAATTACTACATCCTGCTTATAATTTATCCGGGTTTCAGCAGGCAGCCGTACAAAAAGGAAATCTTCAAAACGGGCTGCGCTGAAACGTTCCCATGCGATAAAAAAAGCTACCAAGGCTGATTACGGCAGCTTCAATACTTCTATAAATTTCCTGATTCCCAATTCTTCCAGTTGTTATTCGGTTCAAGCGTTGGCTTCCAATAGCCCGTATCTTTTGCCACTAATATTTTTGCTATTAACTTATAGGTTTCAACTGAGCTTGGCGGGTTGTCTTTGTCGTAAGCACTCGAAAAATAAAACTCCTCTAACGTTATTAATTTTGGCAGTTCTTCAGGTATGTTTTTTTTTATTTCTGCTGCTGTTGCTGCAACAATTTCCGGATCTGTTTCAGCGTAATAGCGAATTAAGTCACCAAAACCAATAAGCTTTCGTGGGTTGTCAAAATCTCTAATCTTAATCCCCAGCTTTTCATAGTTTTTGTAATTATTGTCAAATGCTGCCAGTGTGTCCCTGACTTTAATTTCTTTGATATCCGGGTCAATCAGTTCAAAGGTTTCCATTTCTCCTCCCTCGGTATTTTGAATTCTTTCAAACTCTTCCCCATCTATCAGCACAATGGCCTGCGTGTTTGATATATAATTTCTTTCAGGATACGTCTCAATAGTATACTCAATGCAGTTACCGAAGTAATTCAGTTCAATTTCAGCACGTCCGCCACGATTCTGGTACCCGCTTTTTTCAAAAACGATTGCCCAGTTTGCTGCGTCTGCGTACAAATGGATTTTACTTCCGGCTGTTTCACAGTAACCGTGTTCCAGGTCGGGGAAAAAATTGTATTTAACATCTTCCTCTTTACCAACCGGAAACCTTTTACCCGGGATTCCGTCAAAAGCCAAATCAAGTTCATCTAAAATTTCTTTCTTGGTAAATGTCATTTCTTTTCAGTTTGTTTTTCTTTTTACAAAAATGAATGCGTGGGATAAAAGAATTATTGAGGTCGGGTTTTTTAGTACGAATTTAAAACTATTTTGTCTTGATGTAATTATTGCTCCCTGTACAAAATTTCCGCTTTTCGTAACTACTCACACTATTGCTGCGCCTAATTTTGCCCGCGATTGACACATGGCAAGAACATCGGATAAAAAGAAGAAAAAGCGCAGTCTGTTCTACCGGGTATCTGCCTGGCTGCACCTTTGGCTGGGACTGGTTACCGGTCTGGTCATGGTGGTTGTTTGCCTCTGCGCCTGCATCTGGGTATTTAATGAAGAGATCACCGGCCTGCTGCAACCGGAAACAAAAGTGGCCCGGGAAAATAAAGCAGTGATCCCGCCATCCCGGCTGATGCGCATCGCTGACTCTTTGTACCCCGGCAAAAAAGCAGGCTATGCCACTTATAAACAGGGCAATGCCATCTACCTTTCTTTAGGCGAGGGCCGCACCGGAAACACCGTCCTGCGCATCCATCCCTATACCGGAGCCGTGATCAGCGTAAAAGAGAACAAGGAAGGCAAAACTGATTTTTTCCGGTTCATCCTGAACGGGCACCGGTTCCTGTGGCTACCCCCTGAGATCGGCCGCCCCATTGTTAATTACAGCACCCTGGTATTTGTGCTGATACTCATCAGTGGTATTGTTTTGTGGTGGCCCCGCAGATGGACAAAAGCCGCCCGCAAACAAAGCTTCACCATTAAAGCAAAAGCCTCTTTTAAACGGGTGAATTACGACCTGCACAATGTACTCGGCTTTTATGCCCTGCTGGTGCTCGCAGTAATGGCGCTTACCGGTATGGTGTATGGCATTAAATGGTACAGCAAGGGTCTGTACTGGGTTACCTCCGGTGGCCATCACCTGCCGGAATTTAACAGGGGCCGTTCCGACTCATTGCAGGCGGGCAGGTTTTATACCCCTGCGGCGGTGATGGATCAATGCTGGAACAAAGTAGCCGCAGCACATCCGGAAGCCGAAGGTATTTACTATAGTTTTGCCGATATCAAAAAGCCTGCAAGTGCCATCAATATTACCATCTACCCAACCGCCGGTAAATATTATAACACCCGCAGTTTTGCATTCGACCAGCACACCGGCGAACAGTTAAAAGGGAATAATCCCATTTATGATAAAAGCTATACCGAATCCTCCGGTGCTGCCAAATTCCGGCGTATGAACTACGACCTGCATGTAGGCTCCATCCTGGGTCTTCCGGGAAAAATACTGGCCTTCTTTGGCGCATTGATCGGCGCCAGTCTGCCCGTGACTGGTTTCCTGGTATGGTGGGGCAAACGCAAAAAGAAACCGGTTGCCATAAAGCTCCCTGTTGCCGCGAAGCAGCTCCCTGCCGTTATGCAGGAGGCCGCTCTTCTCAACTGACCATCTCCTCTCTTTTATAAACAACCGAAGCGGGAGCATCCTTGTTTCGCGGATGCTCTATTACATAACAGGTAAGTATTTCCCGATCGCGGTGGTTTAATTCCCGATCTTGTAAATGGTTCGTTAATACGGTCTATAATTTCGCAGCCAAAATTTAGAACCATGAGGAGATATTTAGCTTTAGTTATTGTTATGTTGATCTGTACTTCACTGTTCGCAACAGAAGAACCCTTTTCTGCAATTAAGGGTACCGTTTACAGTTCCGACGACCAGCCCGTTGCCAACGCCACCGTACATATCAAAAATACCAGTCATGTTACCATCACCGATAAGAGCGGAAACTTCTATTTCCGCCGCCTTGCTGCAGGAACTTATACCGTTGAAGTTACTTTTGTAGGTAATGATCCGGTGGAGCAGGAGGTGGAAGTAGGACAAAATGAAACCGTCACCATTTCAATAAAAATAAACAACACCCTTCCCGAACTGGAAGAAGTGATCATCAAAAGCAATCGCAATAAATACCTGAACAATGAGGTCAGCAGTTCTTTAAGATTGCAAACTCCTATCCTGGAACTTCCGCAGAACATACAGGTGATCTCTTCCGATATCATGGCCGACCAGCAGGTATTTGATATCGTGGATGGCATTACCCGCAATGTAAGCGGTGTAACCCGCCAGGGGCATTGGGACAACCAGTATGCCAATCTGCGGATGCGTGGCTCCAAGATACCTGCTTTCCGCAACGGCATGAACATTGAAGCATCCTGGGGGCCTACAGCTGAAGACGCGTCCATGATCGAACGGATCGAATTTGTAAAAGGTCCGGCCGGTTTTATGCTGGCCAATGGTGAGCCCGGAGGTTTTTATAATGTAGTCACCAAAAAGCCTACGGGTTATACCAGGGGTTCCGCCACCTTCAGTATGGGTAGCTTCAGCACCTACCGCGGGGCGCTTGACCTGGATGGCCGGCTGAGCAAGGATGGTAAATTGTTGTACCGTTTCAATATGGCAGGTCAGCAAAAGGATTTCTTTACCAAATACAATTACAGCAACCGCTATGTAATCGCCCCGGTGATCAGCTATGCCATCAGCGATGCTACCAAATTAACACTGGAGTATACCTACCAGGGATCCAAATACCTTACCAATGGTAACTATACCTTCTCCCCCAAACAATTTGCTGATCCCGGCATCGGGAACGATTTCTTTTACGGAGATCCATCCTTTGAGCCCAGCAAACTGAGGGATCATAGTGTTTACGCTTACCTCGACCACAAGCTGAGCAGGAACTGGACCGCCCACGCGCAGGTGGCTTACTTCAACTTCAGCATGGAGGCCAACAGCACCTGGTTAAGTTATATGAAGGACAACGGTGATATGCCCCGCTACTGGAGCATTGCAGATGAAGCCGGTGAGAACCGGTTCGGACAGTTCTCCTTTACCGGGGAGGAACGCACCGGAAGCATCCGTCACCGCATCCTGCTGGGCGCCGACTTCGGCAATAAAAAATTCTGGGGCGATTTCAGGCCCCTGCTGGATTCCATACCAGCCAAACCTCTGAACGTATATGCACCGGTATATGGTATTCCGGGCGATGTATTTCCCGTCATCGACCGTTCAAAAGATGTAAGAACACGGGCCGGCGGCAGCAACTATGTTTCCGTGGTATCCTATGCATCGGCCTATGTGCAGGATGAGCTGGCTTTTTTCCAGGATCAGCTACGGTTATCCCTGGGACTGCGTTTCACGTCCTCGGAAACTGTTGGGAAGAACAAAGCGGCCGAAATAAAAAACCAGGTAGTATCGCCCCGTATCGGGCTGAGTTATTCCATCAATGATGCTACCAGTGTATATACTTTGTATGATCAATCCTACGTGCCCGTAGCCGGCACCGACTGGCAGGGAGAAGCCTTCAAACCCATTAAAGGAAACGATATCGAAGCCGGCATCAAACGCCAGTGGTTCAACGGCCGTTGGGTTTCCAGCATCAGTGCCTATATCATTACCCGCGAAAATGCGCTGGTAGCGGATCCGGACCCCGCGCACGTGGTAAACGGACAAACCTTCCAGGCACAGCTGGGTGAAACAAAAACAAAAGGGATCGAATTTGACCTCACCGGTGAGGTATTCCCCGGCATGAATGCCAATATCAATTATGCCCTTACTGATTCAAGGATATCAAAAGCGACCGATGCCACCACCATCGGTAACATTACGCCCAATACGGCCAAACACACCGGCAATACCTGGCTGAATTATCGCATCCAAAAAGGCAGGCTGGAAGGTTTCGGACTGATGGGGGGTATCTCCGGTATGTGGAACCGCTATGTTGGCAATACCAAAGACCCCAACTTTCCCAACTATGTACGCGCAGATGGCGGTATCAGCTATCAGAGAGGGCGTTACTCCATCTCCCTTCTGGTGAACAACCTGGCCAATCATCAGCGGTTACTGACCGCAGGATCCTTCAGCTCACCGACTCCGGCCCTGGCCGAAAAAGTTGGCGCGGTTCCTTACTACTCTTATATCGTGGAGGCAAGAAGGAATTTCAGAATGGGGATCACTTATCGTTTTTAGCAGTTAATAGTCAGTCATAAACTAAACGGCAGGCGGTTCTCAGCCTTTACTGCCGGGTTCCGACCAGGGATCCGGCGGTGCTGTTTGTATGGACTTCTTTCTAATTACGGATGAGCTTCCCTGGGTCTTTCAGCAATGACTTTCCGTTCTTTGATACGGTCAGCAGTACTTCCGGCGTTTCTTTGGTCCCCAGCCGGTTGATGGATACTGCGTATTGATATCCGTTATTAGTGAACGTAATGGTATGATTGCCACCGCTCCCCTGCGCTTCAAAAACACCATTGTACAGTACCAGGTCCGGCTCCTTCTTTCGGCTGTTCAGATTCCAGGACGCGTAGCGCAGCGTATCCGCTTCCAGCTCATCGATACGGATCCGGTAGTGTTTGGTGGTGATCCGGTACAGCGGCTTGGTGAGTTGTTGCAGGGAAGATGGCAACCCTTGTTTATCCTTTTGAATGGCCATAACCAGCAATACCCTTTCTTTTGCCGGCTGATAGTTGACGGCGGTTATTTTTCCATCATCATCCATCCAGAGTGTACCGTTGCCCAGCATAATACCCCGCCAGCCCATGTCCGACCAGTCTGTTGTTTTTGCCCCGGCGATCTGCTGCAGCAGTTCCCCGTCAAATACCTCATCAAAGCGGGAAAGCATTTCGGTTTTATTTTTTATGTCCTCCAGGGGGTAAATTCTTTTCAAGGGGTACCTGACCAGTGCTGCGAGCTGCTGCTGATCATCAGCTTTTGCAGCAGCAACCAGTTTACCTACGGCCTGCCGCTGTGCGGTGGTCAGTCCGTTTGTCTGAGCACACAACACAATATATGTAACAGTAAACAATAGTAAAAAGACAGTCTTAAATTTCATACACGGGTATTTACTCTACCACAAAATTGATCTTCGCAGATTTATTAGAACAAAAGATCACCTGCATCTCATAAGCACCCTGTTCCAATTGTTTTTTATCATCCGACAATACAACCAGATTGAACAGACTATACGTTCCCGAAATCGCTTCTCCATATTTAAGGGCCTGGGAAAATTGCGCTATCTGACTTACAGTATATAACTGGGAGCTTAATATCGCCTTGTTTTCATACTTCAGCGGAGACAGCCCCGTTTGTTTATGCACCAGTTTTACCGAAGTAAAAGCCGGGCCACCGGTCGATACCCGAGGCTTATTAAACCAAACCTGTTGCACCACCCGGGAAGGATTGCTTAACATGATAGTCAACCGTATATCTTCGCCCCGCTTAAACGTATCTTTTTCCGGCTTCACCTGCACATTTACAGTCGGGCACGGGAAAGCAGAGCGCTCCTGGGCTCTCGTAGGAAGAAATGCCGCCAGTATAACGGTCAGTAATAATAACAACTGTTGTATACCAGCAATCGGAGCATTCAAAAGCAGCGGAGTTTTTTTCACGAGCGGCAATTTTAATCTAAATATATTAAAAAAATTGGAGTGGAGGGCCAGCGCTCCTCTTTTAATAGTATGTTATACTTTGTCCGGTTTTTGTCCGTTCCAAAATTTGGAGCCAAATAGTAAAAGAACGCAATTTTACCCTGCAACGGCTCTCTTTCCACTACCGCCGGCGAGGAACCGGTTAATCGGGAATTCCTGGCTGCTGCATTGTGATGTGTTAACGGCCCGGACCATCCATCCGGGCCTTGTTAAAAAGGATCTTTATTTTTGCATCACAATAGACAATGGCAGATCCGCAATTCAAGTTCCAAGTCAAAAAAAAGATCATTCTTTTTCTGAGTGTGCTGCTCATCGGCATCATTATTATTCTTTTTGCCACCTGCTGAAATACCTGCATCACACTTTTTTGCCGCCCAAGCGCAGATAAGTATTACCAGCACCTACACGGGGTCAATGAATCAGCGCCTTCGGCGCAATGGATGTATTTAAAAGAAATCGACAATGCTTTTAAGGTAGGGAGTCCATTCATCAAAATGCGGACATGGTTGAAGTGTCTGCCGGGCAGCAAAGGAAAAAATCATTATTTTTACCCTTGTATGAATAGCGAAACAACTGAAACAAAGGCCCTTCCGGAGCTGGACAGTGAAGAGATCCGTGTGCTGGGTGCCCTGATGGAAAAATCAAAGACCACCCCGGAATACTATCCCATGACGCTGAACGGGCTTACTGCGGCCTGCAACCAGAAAACAGCGCGCAACCCCGTGGTAAATTATGATGAGCAAACAGTAACATTGATCCTCGACCGATTAAAACGGAGGGGATTGGCCGCTACCGTAACCGGCGGCAGCAGCCGCGTGGTAAAATACCGGCACAATATTGCACTCAACTACCAGTTCACTCCTGATGAAGTGGCAGTGATCTGCCTGCTCTTCCTGCGCGGACCACTGACACCCGGCGAGATCAACAGCAGCTCCGGCCGGCTGTATGCGTTTGACGACCTGGCCGAGGTGCAGACCGTGCTGGAAAAACTCGCCGGTGGGGACACCCCCTACCTGCAACAGCTGACCCGGCAGCCCGGACAAAAGGAAGCCCGCTATATGCACCTCTTTGGCAATGCCGCTGTAGCAGAAGCCTATACCAGCGAACCCGCCTTACCCGCCGCCGCGGTTACATCCAACATCGAGGAGCGCCTGGCCACGGTGGAGCAGGAACTGGCCACATTGAAAGCTGCCTTCGACCAGCTGATGAAAGAACTGATGGGATAGCAGGTCTTGCTTTTAGCGACATCAGCCTGGTAAAAGACCCGGGATACGGTACCTGAGAGGAGCTGGTAGCTGTAATCCGTCTTTCTTCCGAGAAATTGCCTTTATATGCCATTTAAAAAATACTATTAACTTTTTTCAGAGCGAGTCAAACTGCTACTAACTCATTTCGACTACTATGAAACAACATCTAGCACAATTTCATAGCCTCTCACAACACTCAATACCAAACAATTATACTCTTCAACTTTATTAGGTATTTGTAAGCATAGGATAGAAAAAGATCAGAACATCAATGATAACAAAAACAAGAAACAACTTCCGCCTGGATCGAAACAGCCAGAAAATGGTACCCATTAAGAACAAAATTGACACCACCTGAAAACACACATAAACAGCCCGAGATTTATAAATTGAATGAGGACCAAAAAATTCACTGCCGAAAGGGTATCCACCGGATCCCGTATAAACGCTCACCACATCCCCTATATTCAAAAGAACAACGGCAATAAAAGGAATACTTATGAATATCTGCAGTAATAGCTTTCGTTTCATTTTTAAGATAGTTATTAATATTTCTATCGCCCCACCAAATTCTATCTCCACGATGGGAGGTCTTTCTTCAATCGGCCTTTGAAAAAGAAAATTCCCATACAATAAATTATTGACAGGAGTAAAAAATTTAAGATAAAATACCAAATCAGATTATCAGGCATAAACATACTTACGGATAGTGGTCCCCATAGCTTAAATCCTTTTAATCCAAACGGATCAAAATAAAGCAATATAAAAAAAACAACAACCAATACAATCAAGTATAATTTATTCAATCTGTATACTTCGAGGTTAATATATGTTATAATAAGCGAGATAAATATCAATATAACATATGCTAATAACATCAGAGGATAAACTTCAACATAGCTATGTGCGTACTCCTTTAAAGGCGTCTTGTAATCATAAAGAATAAGCTGCAAATAAAACCGGTATAGCTTCGGCATCAGGAGGATCAAAAAAAACTTCAAGGCATTTATTAATGTAACAAAAAAGAGTAACTGCACCAAAATGCTTAGAAATAGCCCTCCTTTATTTTTTAATAAGATATTCATATTATTTTTCCGATATATAAACAACCTCATATCAAATAAAGCACAATCAGTTATATTCGGAAACAATCCCAGAAAGTATATAAACTATTTTCTCAAAACCTGATCCGGAAACACAATTCAGCAATTTGGTATCAGTAGCTCCGCACCTCAAACAAAAGTCTTGAACATTGACTCTGTTTCGAATCCAAACCAATAGTGGATGAGTTTTATCATACTTATTTAACCAGTAGCCGAAAAATCCTCATCGCTTTATAAAGCTAAACATTTTTTTGCACGCATTTACAACCAGAGAATAACACTTCACCATTTTTTCAGTAACAAGCTGCAACAATTCATGTTACTCGGCTTATAAAAACTACTAAATTAGATTTACTCCATCACAATCTTTTATTTGTCACTAAAATTCATGACAACAAAACTCATACACTCGTGATCAACCCTATTCAAAAAACAGGTATGCATAAAAGCGAAGAGGGACTGCTTGTTCCCCTTTTCGCTAATTGACAACAACAACTGATCGCCTGCGCCAGTGATTTGTCCGGTTTTCAACAGATATGGATTATGGCTCCGGGGTGACCGTCACCGTTTTGGAAACAGCACTTTTGCCGTCTTTATCGATCTGCACAATGCGCACATATACCCTGCTGTTATGGTCTATTGCCTGTGTTTCCTTTTTATTACAGGAGACCGGTAGGATACCGGCACCGGTTATCAGCAGAATTGTCAGCAATACTTTGGTTCTGCTATTGAAGCAACCAAGCAAAAGGCCTGCTGCCAAAACAAAGAGGCCTGCTAGTTCCTGCAAACTGTTCACTGGCTTTGTAAAGTGGTACTGAAGCTCGTTTCCGGAGATTCCGTTTACCGCTTTTGATGCTACCGACCCGATAGCAGTAAAATGTACGGCATCCTTTGACAGTTCTATTTCAAAATGATCATTGTTGTTCTCCATAAGCGTACTCCAGTCCACAACCAGCACCCCATCCGTGAACTTCGCCGTTATCGGGCCAAAAGTAACGGGGAGAAATCCCTCCCATTTAACCGTATAGGTTCCGGGGGTCTGACTTTGCTTTCCTGCAGCATCCACAAAACTGTAGCCAAACGATGTCTGGTCCGTACCATCCTGAAGGTCGGTAAAAGACAATAGAGACGGATCGAAATCTGTAATGGTTTGCCCTGCAGTAACCGGGTTGCCATTATAATACAGTGTACCATTAGCCGGCAGACTGGTGATCACAATGGTATTGCTGTTGCCCAGGGTACCATCCTCTGCATCGCTGCCGCTTACGGCCGCGGTAATGGCCCCTTGCGGGATGGAATTATTTTCCGGAAGCGGGATGGTCTGCTCCTTATCATCAGAAACCGGCGTCCGCTCGATGCCAAAGTTGGCGTCGCTGAGATTGCTGTTCAATGTAACTCCGGTAAGGATACCATCCGGTGTGCCATCACTGCCGGCACCGGAACCCAGGTGCTCACCGGTGGCCACCCAGCCGTCGGGCAGCTCCACCGCAGGTGGGGGTGCATTCACGGTAGCAGAAGCGGTAGTGATCTGTATGGAATAATTACCGGAGGCAATATTGCTGAACGAATAGGTGCCATCCGGATTGACCGGAACCGTGGCAATGACCACATTGGTGACCGGATCAATAAGAACGGCATTCAATCCGCCGGCGTTGGTGCCCGTTCCGTTCACCGTGTTATCGGTAAGACCATTAGCGTCATTCAATACATTACCGCTGACATTATAAGCGGCCATGGACACTCCAACTGTGAACAGATCGGTTTGTACCGTGTTGGTGGTAGACCATCGCGCTCCGTTATTCGCATCGCCATCCAGGAATACCCGGAATACCAGTGAGGTGATCCCGTTGCCATTCACCTGCACACTCCCCTGTCCGATCTCATCGTTATTATCAATAGCACCATTGGCCGAAGCCGCCACAGCATTTTTTATATCGGTGTTATTCGGCACTACAAAGGGTGTATTGCCCGATAAACGGCTAAGGGTATACCCTGCTGATAACAGCCGGAGCCACACGGAATAACCGGTCACACCATTGTTAGATGTACTCCACCAGCCACCCATGTTTTCGAGATGCAGTATGGGGTTGTTCACCGGCCGGTTAAAGGTTAACGTAAGATCTGCAAACCGGATATTCTTGGTTCCCATTGCTACCCGGTTGCTGCCATTGGCATTGATCAACGCATCGGCAATAGCAGCCAGTGCCACTGCGTAATCATTGGCAACATCGATGCCCGGGGGTACCCCATTCGTGGAAAAACTGGCGTTGGTGGCCAATCCAAATGCATTAAGACGATTGTAAAAGGTCTGGGCCGCCGGTGTATTGGCATTGGAATTCCCGTTGCCTCCGAAAACCAGTCCGGGTATATTGGAATTGCCTTCAATAGAACTATACTGCTGGTTGCTCAAACTATAGGTCACATTCAATGCCGGGTTGTAGGCATTCGCAGTATTACCATAGTTAAATGCCACCACCTTTGACGCCGTGTTCGGACCGCTGCCGGATGGGCCGCCTCCGTTTCTGAATTTCAGGGAAGTTTGGGCAAGGGCGCAATTGGATGCAATAACCATTGCAAGCGAAAGCACCATTTGGGAGAGGAATACTTTACGCATAATACTGATTGAGGGTTTATTGATTCACATTTATTCAGTGATCAAAACAAATGTAGGCTGCTTTATACATAAGATCTCCCGGCAGTTATAACATAAATAAGTTATTTAATAATATTTGCAAGTTTTAGAGCTCTGGTACGACAAACCCGCAACAAAAGCAGTCAATATCAGCAGGACGGAACCATCGCCGGTGCATCTGGTGCACTCGCCGATACCTGGGTGTAGTTATGTTATTATATAACGGAACGCTCCGAACGCCAGGCTGATCAGAACAAGATATAATACATTCAGCCGGTACCGTGTCAGCAACAGCAATGCGATCAACACCCATCCCAATGCCATCCAGTCCGTATGCGACAGCGAAACTGCTTGTCCGGAAAAAAGGATATCCTTCCCGAGATAAAACGCCAGATTCACGATAACGCCTACCACCGTTGCCGTTATCAATGACAGTACCGCCTGTATGATCCGGCTCTTCTGGGAGGATTCGATCAGTGGCGCGCCGACAAAAATGAAAAGGAAATTGGGGAGAAAGGTAAAATATCCCGTTGCTAACAGTCCGAGTGTTCCCATCAGCAGGGAACCTCCAAAATGATTGTAGGCCGCCATAAAGCCCGTATATACGAGCACAATGACCAGCGGTCCCGGTGTGGTCTCGGCAAGTGCAAAGCCATCGATCATCTGCGTTTTGGACAGCCAGCTCAACTGGTTCACCATCATGTTGGCCACATAAGGGATCACCGTGTAAGAACCTCCGATAGTGAAAAACGCTGTTTTGGTGAACAGGGTCGAAAGCCGTTGCCAGAATGCAGGATCGGCTGTTACAACAGACAACAACAGGAAAGGGATCAGCCAGAGCACTAAAAAGCACAGCAGCTGTTTGACCAGGACCCGCTTTATTACCGGGTGTGCCTGCTGGTTCATATTAATATAATACGACTGCTCCGCAACATCGGCCACTTCCTTTTTTTTATCCAGCTGTATCGCGCCAGGGGCCGTAAGATGCATGCCGATCGCAAAAAGGATCACACCGAGAATGATCCAGGGCATGGGAACATTCATAAAATAAGACAGTACAAAGGATGCCATTGCAACAAGATAATGCAGCATTCCGTGCAGCGCCTTTTTCCCCACCTTCCAGGTGGCATGGAGGATAATGGCCAGCACAGCAGGTTTCAATCCGGCGAACATGGACATCATGACCGGGTTGTTTCCATAGAGCGCATAAATAATACTCAGCAGCAGCAGGATGAGCAGCGACGGCAGAACAAACAACACCCCTGAAAGGATCCCTCCTTTGATCCCGTGCAGCTTCCATCCTGCATAAATAGCCAGCTGCTGCCCCTCCGGCCCCGGAAGCAGCATGCAGGCATTTAATGCATACATGAAGCGTTTTTCGCTGATCCATTTCTTTTTTTCCACCAGGAAATCGTGCATAATAGCAATATGTCCGGTGGTTCCTCCAAAACTGATCCAGCCCAGTTTAAACCAAAAACGAAGCGCTTCTGAAAAGGAGGGTATTGATAAGGTTTTTTCTTCTTTTATATCCTGCATTGATAAAGCCGGTCACACAATTATGACCTGTTAATATGAATGTTGCCAAACGGTCAAATATAGTAAATAGCTGCTCCAATGACCTCATATTACAGGAAAATCCATGAGCGGTAACTGATACCGGCAGGAACAGCTATCATAGGGGTACAGCAACCGTTTCCGGTGTTTTTTACCACTCCTTCCGCTATGTAAAATAAAATTTCCGCCGGGTATATTTTCTTTATTCAAACGCGTTAATTTTATCACCACTTTTAATAACACATATATGATGTTTGCCAGAACTCTTTTTGTCCTTACTACGCTTCTTCTCTTCATGGGCACTACCGGCCGTGCGATGAACAAACCGGTATTTACAGCATGCCTGGATACGTTACCGGCAGTTGAGAAAAAAGCGCCCAACAGTGATTACAAACCTGCTTTTCGGGGGCAGACCTGGATCAGCGGTGTTAAGACCACCACACCATACAAAGCAGAAAAAATCGCGGAAAAAACAGGGGCGCCTTTTGCCATTGTGGCCATGCCGGACAGCCGGTTAATGGTGACCCTAAAAGCGGGCTATATGGAAATACGCGACCGGAACGGAGCACTGGCAAAAAAGATCACGGGCTTTCCTGCGGTGGACCAGGTTGGACAGGGCGGATTGCTGGATGTGGCTTTTGACCCCGGCTATGCCCGGAATAAAATGATCTACTGGACCTATTCGGAAAAGCAGGCACAGGGAAATTTAACTGCCGTTGCCAAAGGGCGTTTAAACGAAGCCGCAGGTAAGGTGGAAGATGTATCTGTGATCTTTCGCGCTACCCCTGCGCTCAACAGTAATTTGCATTTTGGTTCCAGAATCATATTCGACCGGTCCGGAAACCTGCTGGTAGCCGTAGGTGAACGTTCCATCCTGGAGGGCCGGGCACAGGCGCAGCTGTTACAGTCCGGACTGGGCAAGATCTTCCGCATTACCACAACCGGCAAACCGGCACCCGGTAACCCTTTCCTGAATAAACCCGGTTTACTCCCGGAGATCTACAGCTATGGCCACCGCAACCCGCAGGGTCTGGAACTGAACCCCGCAACCGGTGAAATATGGGAAGCGGAATTTGGTCCGCGTGGCGGCGATGAGATAAATATCATACGTGCAGGACGGAACTACGGCTGGCCCGTGATCACTTATGGCATTGAATACAACGGATCAAAAGTAGGCACTGCACTTCAGCAAAAAAAAGGAATGGAACAACCGGTTTATTACTGGGATCCCGTGATCTCTCCCAGCGGCATTTGTTTCTACCGGGGCAGCGCCATTCCGGAATGGAAAAATAATCTGTTCGTAGCTTCATTAAGCGGACAGCATATCGACCGCCTGGTAATAAAGAACAATAAAGTAGTGGGTGAAGAACGGCTGCTGACCGACAAGAACGAACGCTTCCGTGATATTGCCTGCGTAAACGGGGTGCTGTATGCCATCACCGACAGGGGCACTATTTACCGGATCGGCCGTTAAGACTGCCTTCCCTGTATTTGGACCGGCGGCCATTTCCCCAATACTCTTGCCACCCGGTCAAAAACCATTAATTTCGCTGACCGAAGAAAGCAGGATACTCCATGAGCGTAAACGAAGAACAACTGGATGCAGGCAGTAACTGCATCGAAGTAGAATATTATTTTGAAGAAGAAACCCATTTGATGGATGCGCTGATCCAGAACAAATGCGAATATGAGCTGCTGGCACTGATACGGGAAGTAGCCTCCCGCCTCCGGCTCCGCATCCATATCGAAAGCGCAGCGCTGGCAGAAAAAGGTTTCCGGCGGCGCTTTAAAGTGGCATTAAAAAAAGAACACAAGACAGAGCCGGCCGCCGTTACCATCGCCACCGCAGCACTGGTAGCAGTGATTGCCACCCCGGTTTCGGTCTCTGCAGCAGACGAGATCCGGAAGCTGATCGAAACCCTGTTACAGGCGCCGGAATTCAGCCAGATCGATAACAAACGGCTGCAGTTACAGATCGAGAAGCTGAAGCAGCAGATGCTGAACAGCTGTGATCAACTGGACACCAGCAATGTCATCAAAAAAAGACGTTCCAATTTCTTTGAACTGCTGCACCGCTATCCCAAGATCAGCCGCGTGCATTTTACTGCTTCTGATGAACAGCGGATAAGAATCACCCAGGAAAAAAATATCACGCGGCAGGATTTTAACGGTTTTGTACTGACCACCAATATACTGGAACCGGAAGAAGTGGATGACGTGGAGATCGAGATCATTTCTCCGGTACTGAAGAAAAGCAGTGCCAAATGGACGGGAATGTATAACGGCAAACCCCATTCCTTCAGTATGCAATCCAAAGAATTTAAAAAGCTGGTTCAATCCGGCAAAGTGCTATTTAAGAACGGAACTGCGATCAACTGCCAGCTCACCATTCATAAAAAGATCAACAATGAAGGTGCCGAGCGGGTTACGGGTATTGATATCACCCGGGTGAATCATTATTTTGAAAATGATAAACCCATAGAAACTGCAGAAGGCAGGAAGCAAAAAAAACAGCCGGAACCGGAAATCACACAGCTGGCATTGTTTATGTAAGCCCCTGCATACTGTTGTTTTTATCTTTAACCCTCCATGTATTTATAATTCCTGTATCGCTTTAAAGCCGGTATCGATGCGGTATTGTTTTCCTTTTTTAAATTCAAAAGGCAACACGATCCCCTTGTAACGCAGGTCTGCCTTACCGTCGGCGATCGCCTTTATCGTAAGTGCCGTGAGCTGCTTGCGCTCCCAGCTCATATCCAGCACCAGGCCTCCCCTTGCATGAATGCCATCGATCCGGCCGCTGGGCAATGCCTCCGGCAATGCCGGCAGGATATCAATAAACCCCGCGTGTGACTGTACGAGCATTTCGCCAATACCGGCCGCACCCCCAAAATTCCCGTCAATCTGGAAGGGCGGATGCGCATCAAACAGATTGGGATAGCTGCCGGCCCCTCTTCCGGCGGGACTCAGCAACATCTGGATGAGCTTATAGGTATGATTGCCATCTTTGAAGCGCGCCCACAGGTTGATCTTCCAGCCCAGGCTCCAGCCGGTAGCTGCATCCCCGCGATAGATCAGCGACTGACGGGCCGCTTTCATCAGGTCGGGAGTGGTTTCCCAGTTGATCTCGTTTCCGGGGTATACCCCCCAGAGATGTGATACATGGCGGTGTTTATTGGTGGTATCATCCACATCCTGCATCCATTCCTGCAACTGGCCGTAACGTCCTATTTTATCCGGTGCGATCCGGGCATACTTAGCTTCCAGCTCTTTTCTCAATGCAGCGTCCTTATCCAGGATCTTTGACGCTTCAACAGTATTCTTAAACAGGGCACGGATGATCTGGTGATCCATTGTAGGACCGGCCACCAGCCCGCCCTGTTCCGGCGAATTGGAAGGTGTACTGATAAGGTAACCGGTCACTGGGTCTTTGACCAGGAACGAATTAAAGAACAACGCGGCCTCCTTCATAAGCGGATAAGCGGTATCCCGTAAAAAGCGTTCGTCTTTTGTAAATAAATATCGCTCCCATAAATGCTCGCAAAACCAGGCACCTCCGGTAACCCAGATGCCATGATTGGACGCATTGATCGGCGCTGTACCCCGCCAGAGGTCCGTATTGTGGTGCAACACCCATCCCGGGGCCTTATAATACTCCCTTGCGGTTTCCCGCCCGGATGCAGCCACTTCCTGCGTCATCTTAAAGAAGGCACTGTGCAGGGGCGATAACCCCAGCAGTTCCGCGGGCCAGTAATTCATCTCCGCATTGATATTCGTGGTGTATTTACTGCCCCAGGGCGGCGACAACAGGTCGTTCCAGATCCCCTGCAAATTTGCCGGATAAGTGCCCGGTCTCGAACTGCTGATGAGCAGGTACCGTCCGTATTGCAGGTACAACGCCACAAATTCCGGGTCTCCTGAACGCGAAAACTGCATCAGCCGCTGATCCGTGGGCAGCTGTGCACCGGCAGACGATACTGACGGATCAGAGAAATCCACAGAAAGCGTATTAAAATATTGCTGGTATTCTTTTACATGATCACGCAGTACCGCGGCAAAATCTTTTTGCTGTACTTTCTGTAACGCTGCTTTACAAAGCGCAGCAGGCTGCCCGGATACATCTTGATAATTGCGGTAATTGGTAGCTGCCGTTATCCATACCGTTGCTTCATCGGCCCCGCTTACTACAAGGCGGTTTTCTTTAATAGTGACGCTTCCACCCTTTGTTGTTACACGCGCATAGCCCGCTCCAAATAAAGCGCCGTCTTTTACCTGTACATGAAGGGCCACTGTATGCGGATCAATTTTTTTTAGAACAAAATTCCGGTGCGGACTGGAAAGCTCCGTTTCAAAACTGATTGCTCCGGTCTTGTCGGCAGTAAGATTTATCGCGATCACCTGATCGGGCGTACTGGCGATGTAGGTACGCTTAAAGAGGGTACCGCCACTCTTATAAGAGGTGGTTAATGTGGCATCCTCCAGGTTGAGCGTGCGCTTGTACTGTGTAACCGATGCGGTATCCACATCAAAATGAAAATGTACATCACCAAAGGGCTGATAGCGGGCCTGGTATTCCCCAACCGGGGGTACTTTATCCGATTGTATCCAGTATTTCCACTGACCATTCAGCGGTAACTTTATCTCTGGTTCTCCGGCAGGATAAATACCGATTGCCTTAGCTGTATCTTTATAACCGAGTACCCCGCCTTTGCCGGTTACATTCAGCACCAGTATAGCAATACTGTTCCTGCCTGTTTTCAACGCCGAAGCCGGAACCTTGTATTTACGTGCTTCTCCGTTGGCCTGCGCTCCCACTTTTATCCCATTCACAAAAGTAATATCCTGTTCGGAAATCTTATTCAGGTCTAGCTCAAGAGCCTTACCCTTCCAGTCTGCGGGCAGCTCAAAGCTGGTGCGGAACCATACAGCACCATCCAGTTCTCCCAGCCCCTGATTTTCCCAGCCATCATAATCGGGCACATGGATCGTTTTCCACTTGCGGTCGTTATAACTGGCCACAGAAGGATTATCCTTCTGTTTCAGAATGGCTTTGATCTGTTCGGCCCAGGCCTCCTGATCGCCTTCGGCTGATTTCAGTCCCAGAAACTCACGGCCGGCCAGGTCTTCGGCCGCTTGCTGCTTACCCGCAAATAACAAAGCTCTTATTGTATCCAGGTATTTATACGCGCCCTTGCGGTTGTAATCCCGGGGTCCGCCAGACCACAGGGTCTCTTCATTAAACTGGATCCGGTCGTTGGTGATACCACCAAAGACCATGGCACCTAAACGGCCATTACCGATGGGCAATGCTTCGACCCATTCACTTGCCGGCCGGTCGTACCAGAGCTTCAGGTCCTGAGCATTCGTTAACGCAGCACTTAAAAGAAAGGCTGCCAGCAATAGTATATTCTTATATTTTTTCATTTGCAGGTATTCCGTGTAAAACCAAATCTACGTTAATCGGGGATATGATCCATTCGCATTTGCTGAAAATATTGCGCGTTGCGCTGCAGGAATCAGTTGTAATTCAGAGCGCGCACCCTGCCAGCAGGGACAGGGCTCAACAAGGAAAGAAAGTTTCAGCCTGCCTTACTGACCACACCAGTCCTGTAAAATACCATATACCATCCGCGATCCCCGATCAATCCCTCTTTACCGCATCTTTTTTCACCTCACTCCCCACGCGGATCTGTTCATCGGTCACCACATTATCCTCAAACAATATACGTTCTGTAGCAGCGCCGCTAATTGCAGCAAATGAATGGCTACTGTCAAAGGGCCAGCAATCCCGGATGCGCGCGCCTTTTACATCGTTTAATCGCAGCAAGGGCGCATCGGCCGGCAGCCGGGCCGCTTCAAAATTAATGACCGATAACCGTTCGGTGGCATCCGCCTTTAAAGCCGGTCCAATACGTGTATTTACCCGTACATTATTCAGCGCAACATCTGCCGTATTTCTTAAAGTAATACCCGTTTCGGCTTCAAAGACCACATCATTCAGACTCATCTCAGATACCGGCATTTCTTTTAGTCCGTTTACAAACATCGCTTCCTTTGTATAGGCGGTAATATTGCTCAGCCGGATGTTGCGGAAGCGGGGTGTTCGCTCCGACACCGGTTCCTCCGGTGTCTTTGCATACTCCATATCCAGCACAATGGCCTGCATCCCTATATTTTTCATTACGATATTGCTGACCCGGATATCTTCCACCACACCACCCCGGCCACGCGCCGTTTTAATACGGATGCCACGGTCCGTACCATCAAAAATACAATTACTGATGGTAATCTTTTTTACGCCGCCGCTCATTTCACTCCCAATCACCACGCCGCCGTGTCCGCTGAGCATGGTGCAATTCGTAATCGTATAATTCTCGGCCGGACGGGCCTTTGCACGTCCCGGTGCATCCTTTCCTGACTTAATGGTGATACAATCATCTCCCACACTGATATGACAATCGCTGATGTGCACATTGCTGCAACTCTCCGGGTTAATGCCATCCGTATTGGGTGCATTCCGGCCGGGATTGATAATGGTAACCGCGTGTACGGTCACATTGTCGCAAAACTGCGGATTGATCGTCCAGAACGGCGAATTACGAATGGTGATGCCCTGGATAAGAATGTTCTTACTGCGCAGGAACTGGATGAACGGCGGGCGTAGAAATCCCCGTTTCATTTGTTTGGGATCATCCGGCAAAAGAATATTTTTATTCAACCGGTCGAACTCCAGCTGCCATTTGGACCTTGGCTGTCCTTCTTTATACCTTTCCACAAAATCCCACCATTTTTTACCGTGACCATAAATAGCACCTCTTCCCATTATAGCAATGTTCTCCACACCGTTTGCATAAAACAGCGGGGAAAAACTGGTCACATCCACCCCTTCATACCGGCTTTCCACCATGGGCAGGTAATCATCAAAATTATCGCTGAAATGCAGTTCTGCACCGGCATCGATCAGTATGGTAATATTGCTTTTTAAATGAATGGGGCCGGTAAGGTATTTACCTGCGGGAAAATACACCGTGCCGCCTCCCGCCATGGATGCGAATTGAATCGCTTGTGCGATCGCCCTGGTAGCTTTTGCACTGCTGTCTCTTTTTGCGCCGAATTTCGTTACATCATAATACTGCTGAGCGTCCGCCAGGAAAAAGGCTAAAGAAGATAGAACAACAAAAAAGAATCTCATGATATCAATTCATTATCTGGTTAAGTAATCACCGCTGAGTACAAAAGAACGCGGTTTTTTACGCAACGATCATAATCAAATGCACTGCAACAACTCTTATGCTTTCATGCAGGTCTGCACGTATCATAACCCGCATCAGTACTATGTCATCGGTTTGTGAAAACATGACCCGGACATCGACACGGGCCGGAACATCCAGACGCCCGTTTGCTATTCAAACAGCCAGTCCACCTGTTTTTTATTTCCGCTCTCATACAGCCCCGCATCATATACCGGCAGGTTGCTGCCGGCATCAATAAATCCCAGGATCAGTACAGCACCTTTTTCCAGCTTTAGTGTGTTGGTACCCGCCTTAAAATCATAACTGTGTATATGTACCTGCGGCATGCCGGGCAGCACCAGTGCATTGGCGATCTTTGTTTCTGCCTGGCCATAATCGTTGGCCAGCGCATTGGTTTCCAGTTCGGGTGCCTTCAGGAAGAGCGTATCTTTTGCAAATGCGGCCTTCCGGGGTTGGAAAAACCCGACCAGCACCTTAACCGGTTGTGCATTTGTAAATGTGATACTCAGCGGATTCTCAACCTGCTGCCGGAAGGGCATGCGTACACCGTTGAGTCCTCTTAGCTCCGGCGCCGCAGAACGGATGGACCACAGCGAGTCGGTGTAAGGCCGGCCCAGGGAATCAACCGTAAAGCGTTGTGCATTCCCCTCAATGGTTACTGCCGCATTCTTCAGCGGGATCACCTCCCTGCGTCCCGTAACCGGTGCGGTTTTCAGCGAGTCCAGCGTTCTGGCAAAATGATCCAGTTCCTGTTCAAAAGGCACCAGTACTTCCGCCCATGTTTTAAAAGTTCCGTCCACCCCACGAATAGGAATCTTCCGCTGCTGGGTCTGCATGCTGTTGGCATACAGATAGGTCCCCTTCGTCAGGGACACCAGTTTTTTATACCAGTCAACGCTTTCTTTTAGCAGCGGAAGCGCTTTCTCAAGATCTTTTATATCATCCGAATATTTATACCGCAATACCCACAATGCAGCCTCCGCCTTTGCAGCATAATGATACGCCAAGGCACGGTAACAGGCAGCATCGTTTTCTATACGCGCAAATTCCGCGCTGTTTTTTGTAACTCCCTGTATCTGCATCAGCGCTTTCACGGCGGCATCCCCATGCGCCCGCACTTCTCTTGCTATCTGAACCGGTGTTTCGCCATGATGCGCTATCCCCTTCCATTCCTTATCGGCATAGTCGATCAGCATTTCGCCTTCGGGGCTCTCCCCTTCATACAACAACGTAAATAATCCATAACGGTAAGGGTTGATCAGCTGCGTCATCAGCATGCCCAGGGTCAGGGTCTGACGGTTCCCATCCGTGATGCCAAAGCGCCGCAACAGTTTCGGTGCGATCTGTCCCATTGCCTCATACGCTTCTAAAATGGAAGCACCTTTTTCCCGGCTGATGCCGAACTGTTCCGCCATTGATCTGCTCCAGTAATCCATTTCTTCCTGCCGGTTGCGGTTCGATTGCCAGGCATAGCGGCTCCAGGCCTTGTACCAGATCCAGTCACGCTCTATCTGTAACAGGCGTTTCCCTCCTTTGACACTGTCGGCACTATATGGCCAGTCCCAATAGGAAGATTCCGGGTACAGATGCAAGGCATGCGCGCCCAGTACTTCATTCATTCCCACCACACTTTGCTGAATAAAGTCCGGCGATCCGTAACGGAACGGCTCCAGGTTGGCCAGGATATGTACGTTGGCAATATGCACGCTTCCCAGCCGGCTTAATGTTTGGTGCAACTGTGCCCATGCGCCTCTTGGTCTTGGCACCGTCAGTGCCTCTCCGTTAAATTTTGCTTCGGTGTACAGGTTCTTGTACAGGGGCAGCGCAGCCTTCATTACCGAAGGCGCATCGGTATCATGTGCCCGTAATACGATCGGCGGTTCCTCTTTAATGCCCAGGGCCTTCATACCATCCCGCACACCGGGAATGATGGTCTTTGTAAACCATTCGATATCATCATTCCCTATTCCTTCCATTGCTTCGCCCAGGCAGACCATCAGTCCTACATTTGGATATTTTTCTACAAAGGCAGCGATCGACTTCCGGGTGTAATCGGCGATAATGGGAAGGATCGGCCGCTCGCGTTCCTGCGTTTTCAGGTGATTCTTTTCCGCAAAAGGCTTTGAAACAATGATGTTGTAAAACATCTGTATCACCCAGATACCGCGCTTATCCGCTTCGGTAGTTAAAAACCGGTATAGTTCTTCGTTCTTCTTAAATGTTGCCTCATCCACTTCCACAGCATACGGATAGTCTTTCAGTTTTACCAGGGATGCAAAGGGATGTCCGTTCCAGAGGTATAAGGAATTCATGCGGTTGTGCACCATGGAATCCAGTACCTGTATCCATAGTTTTTTATCATACAGCCAGGGAAAGGTTTGTGGGGTGTAAGGATATTCATACACATTGTGCCCGGGTAAATAATAGGGCTTCTGCACCCCGATACATTCGCCGCGCAACACCATTTCCGGCGCATCAGAAAAAGATAATGATTGAGGCAGTGCACCACCTGCCCTGATACGGTCTGCCAGTTCCAGGCAGCCATACAGGGTTCCTGTAGCATCCGCTCCTGTTACTGTAATGTTTTTATCAGCAGCCTCGATAGAAAAGCTTTCTTTCCTGCCTTTACCTGAAGTAAAAATGCGGACCCATGACTCTCCCGCGGGTTTTACTGCTGATGAGCGTATGCTGACAGTATAGCCCGCTGCCACGAGTGCATTTTTTAACTGTCCTGTGCCAAACTTTACCCGTTCCGTTGCAATTGCGGGTATACCAATGGTCACTTTTCCCTTTGCTGTTTGTTTCAATTCATGAGAACCGAGAGGCGCAGCAGACAAATTCACAATAGCAATCAATAAAATACCCGTTAATAATCCTTTCATCCGTTTACTAATTCTTAATAGATTCTATAACTGCCGGTTCCGGTTCGTGAAGACACGAACCCGGGTATGCGACCATACATACCTGGCACTGATAAATGATAATAGTCCTGTTATACAGCGGGCAATGAAATGCCTCCCTGTTCGCTGCTGATATAAGCGGCCTCCACACAACGCATCGTATCCAACGCGTCATCAATATTGTTCTCCGGCTTTTCAATACGCCCTTTTTTTGCCAGGATCATCTGTTCCATGGTTCCGATAAAGGCATGCGGAAACCAGGAGCCTTCTATTTTTGTTGATTGCCATTCCGGGAATCCCGCCGTTATATATTCAAACGTATCCGGTATACCAAGCGGATAATTGATCAGCACACCCAGGCTCATTTTTATAGCCCCCCGGGTGCCTTCTATTTTTATATACGATTCCTGGTGCTGATATCCGAAGTCATGATGATGATTGGTATGAATGGTGGCCCGTATCTGAGCACCATAATCCATGATGATCGTACTTTTAACAGAAGCGAGCTGTGGGGAATCCGGATGTTTGAATGTTTTAGCATAAACACCGGAAGGATTTCCCAGAAAGGATCGTATAAGATCAATATAATGAATACTGTGATAGTTGATCTCCATGCGCGGCTTTTCAAAGAGGAACGACCAGAGTTTCCAGGGTGTATGTACATTCACATAAACCTCTATATCCGTGAGTTCTCCGATCTTCCCTTCGCGGATCATTTTTTTTGCTTCAAGAACAGCCGGCGCGAAACGAAGCTGGAAGTTGACTCCTGCCCGTATTTTTTTGGAGTGAGCGATCTCCAGCAGCCTCTTTGCTTCCCCGATACTTTCACCCAGGGGTTTCTGGATCAGCACCGTTGCATCCTCCGGCAACTGCTGCAATACACCGGCTATTTCCGAAGCGGGCAAAGCACAATCGTAAATAACGTTTTCGTCCTGACCTCCAACCATTTCCTCCAATGAATGATACACCTGCGGAATAAAAAATTTTGCTGCGAGCCCTTCCGCCTTCTGATAATCCCGGTCTGCAATGCTTTTTACATTAAAACCGGCGATGCGGTATGCCGGCAGGTGCGCATCATTTACAATGCCGCCTGCCCCAATAATACATATGCTGACTGCAGGATCATTCATATCAGGTACCTCCTTTATAATTACCATAGGTTAACAGTACCACCGAAAGCAATAATACCAGCAATGCTGCAAACAGCATCCGCTTTGTACGCGCCGTTGTAAACTTCCATTCTTTCAATACCACACCTACAACTGCACTGAACAGCACCAGCAGGATCATGTGTATGGCCCAGCTGGAAAACTCATATTTACCCAGGTTCACATGTCCCAAACCGTAAAAGAAAAACTGGCCGTACCAGAAAAATCCGGTGAGCACGGCCATTAAATAATTAGTGGTCAACGCTCCTGTCACGGCAGCGCGTTTATATTCTCCAAAGGAGCGGTTTTTCCGGTGCAGGTATAAGGTATAAAACAATGTGGTTAAAAAAGCACCCGAATTGGAAAAAATATACACCGCATTCACCTGAAAATCCCCGGCGCCATGCGCAGCAGCAAGATCAGAAATGGGCTTCCCCGCATTAATGGCAAAACCATAAAAAGCAGAGAGGATACCGGCCAGTATACACAACGGTAATCCCTTTTTAAAAGAATACCCCTGTGTGATGCCCCGGCCTTCTTTTTCTTTCATCCATCCAGCAATACCACAGCATGCGATGCCTGCAGCGCCCAGAAAAACCCCGGTAAGGATCCAGCTGCCGCCACTGCCTTTTACCACACTGCCGATAGATCCATCCATTACAGGCGGGATCAATGTTCCTAAAACACAGGACAGTCCGACAGAGACCGCGTAGGTCAGTGAAAAACCGATATAACGGATCGCCATGCCAAATGCTGTTCCGCCAACGCCATAGGCCATGCCCAGCAGGAAGGATTGAATCATGGCACCACGTGGTGCTTCCTTCAACACCATATTCAGTGATGGTACTGTGATCATTGCCACCACTACCGGCAGGATCAGCCAGCAAACGGCCGCCTGTGCCAGCCAGTAGGTCTGCCAGGACCAGCCACGCACTTTTTTCTCAGGGGTATAACAAAGGGCCGCAGATGAAGCACCTACCCCGTGAAAAAATATACCGTTAAATAATTGCATTTATTTAAACCCTCGTTTTGAATCAACACTGATGAATGAACCTGTTACAGCTTCAGATCATAAAACCGGATCGCATTGCCGGCGTACACTTTTTCCAGTGCTTCACCCGGAAGCAATGACGACAGGGTACGCTTATACACCTCCCAGGTATCTACATAATCCCTGGCCAGTAACGATACCGGCCAGTCGCCACCGCAGAAACAACGGCCGGCACCGAAATACTCCAGGATAAATTCAATATAAGGCGTTACCTGTTCCGGGGTAAACTTCCCTGCACCGGCCACTGTTCCCAGACCTGAGATCTTTGCATAAATAGTTTTATTTTTTGCTGCCTCCTGCATCAATGCGCCCCATCGTCCGTAGCGTTCCCCGCTGCCGATGGGCGGTGCATTCAGGTGATCGAAAACCATACGCAGTTCCGGAACCTGCTCTGCTACATTTAAAATGGTTTCGATATGCTCCGGCAGTACACCCACCACATCATAAGGAATATTATGCGCCGCAAGCATTTTCAAACTCTCTATTACTGCTGGCTGCAACAACCATTGCGGATCCTTTTCATCATGAATCAGGTGGCGTACACCCACGAAATAATCATCTTTCAATAACCGCTCTTCCAGCAGTTTCGCTGTACGCTGTGTATCTGCCAATGGCAGCCAGCTGACCACGCCTTTGATCCAATCCGTATTCCGGGCTACTTCCAGCATGTGAAAGGAATCTTCCATCTGCACATCCGCCTGCACAAAAACCCCTGCATGAATACCAGCGGTTTTTCTTGCGGTATCCAGCTCCCCGATGGTATAGGAACGCTTTAATAATTCCGGTGCTCCCGACAACCAGTTATAAGATGATTGCTCCGTATCCCAGATATGTATATGTGTATCGATGATCATTTTGCTGTTATTTGTTTCCATTAATTGCTTTGTTTTACAATCAACTAAGATACTACAGCTCCTTCTTTTTGCAACTGATTTAATCCAAATTCTTTATCGATGGCCGCGGTATGTTCCCCCAGCAGCGGTGCGCCGGTTGTGCTGGTGAGCAACTGTCCGTCAATCTTAAACGGACAGCGGGTGGTTGTAATGGCGGTGCCATTGCTGTTCTTTACTGTCATTTCCATCTCCAGTTCCTTATAGGCCGGATGGTTCCTCAGTCCGGGATAATCCAGCACTTCCGAACACCAGATATCCGCCGGTTCCAGTATGGCCAGCCATTCTTTTGTGGTTCGCTGCTGCAAATGTGCGGCCAGCACCCGTTTGATCGCATCACGCTGGGTAAACCATTCATCACTGCTGGTATAAGCCAGCAGCGCATAACAATCCGTCAGCTGCCCGAGTTTTACTATATCCGTCATCGCCAGCGCCAGCCAGGAATCCGCTGTTCTATAGATGCCATAGGGGGCACCCACGTAGGGGTGTCCGCCGTTCACCTCGCTGCGCTGCGGCAGCTCGTTTCCATCGTTGTAATAACAGGTCAGCAATTCAAACTGGAAATCGAGCGCACTTTCCAGCATGCTCACCTGCACCGTTCCTCCTTCTCCTGAGACTATTTTCTGATACAGCAGGGATAAAATGCCCTGCGCAAGATGGGCCCCGGATAAAATATCCACGATCGAAACGCCCAAAGGTGTAGGGTTTTCATGCGCTGTGTTGTTCAGCAATGCAATACCGGTTGCCGACTGCAGCAACAGATCCTGTCCGGGCAGGTCCTTCCAGGGGCCTGCCGCGCCAAAACCGCTGATACTGCCATATACCACAGAAGAATTGAGCTGTTTTACCGTTTCATAATCCAATCCCAACCGCTCCATTACTCCGGGGCGGAAATTATGAATGACCACATCGGCGCGCTTCAGCAGTTTTTTTATTTTAATAAGATCCGCAGCATTTTTCAGATCTGCCGTATAACTTTCCTTACTCCGGTTGATCGCCTGGAAGATCGAGGATTCGCCGTCAATAACCACATCCGACACGTACAACTCACGGCAGATATCGCCGGTAACGGGGCGCTCTACCTTTATCACTCTTGCTCCAAGATCCGCCAATGTTAAGGATGCTGATGGCCCGGAAAGGAACTGGCTGAAATCAACTACCAGAATATCGTTTAAAAAGTTCATCTACCCCTCCATTAAATGATTAATGATCGCTGCTCTGTCGGCACCTAATGCCGGTGCGGTCTTTGCCGAAACCAGTCTTTTGCCGTTCAGTATGATCGGACATCTTGTGGTCCGGATTGTTTTGCCACCCGCCTGTAATTCCTGTTCCATTTTTAGCACTTTGTATCCCTCGGTCTGGTCAAGCTCTTTCCAGCTATAAACTGCAGCGGCCCATAATCCATTCCTGTGCAGGCGCTCCAGCCAATACCGGGTCGTATTCGTTTTCAATTTCTTTGCGATCAGTGTTTTTATCTCATCCCGTTTCTGAAAAACATCTTCCTGCCGGTATGTATTCAACTCGCTCCAACCCAGTGCCGCCGCCAGGTCCCGGAGTTCCATCATTGCCAGCGAAATAAAATGATCCGCTGTTTTATAGATCCCATAAGGCGCGCCCAGCAAGGGGTTCCCGTTATTCACCTTACTGCGGTGAATGCCGTTTTTACTGTGAAAGAATGTGGTAAATAATTCAAACTGCATACCGATAGCAGATTCGATCAGGCTGAGCTCAATATAAGCACCTTTTCCCTCACGTTGTCTGCGGATCAATGCCCCCAGCACGGCCTGCACAAGGTGGATGCCGCTGATCGTATCCACCGCGGACAAACCAAACGGAACCGGCGCACCGCCTCCGCTTCCTGTAGTATAGGCAAGACCCGACAGGGACTGTACCAGCAGGTCCTGTCCCGGTTTTTGAGCCCAGGGGCCTTTGCGGCCAAAGCCCGTGATCTCGGCATAAATAATTTTTTCATTAACGGCTTTTGCATCCGCATAAGTCAATCCTATTTTTTCCATCACGCCCGGCCGGAAATTATGCGTGATGATATCCGCCTTCCGGATCAGTTTTTTAACGAGCGCCAGGTCCTCCTTATTTTTCAGATCTGCCGTAAAACTTTCTTTATTCCGGTTGATGGCATGAAAATTCAGCGCGTCATCGTCTATCCATAAATTCTTTACAGCCAGCTTCCGGCAGGGATCGCCGCCCTGCGGCCGTTCAATTTTTATAACGCGGGCCCCGAGATCCGCCAGTCGCAGACCGGCTGAAGGACCGGACAAATACTGGCTGAACTCCAGCACAATCAATCCGTTTAAGGGTAATTGGTTCATAGGATCGCTTCCGGTTTTAAACTTTCCGAATAAAGTGTATTTAGTTTAGTGAGTACCGTTTGCGGCGACGGGATATTTCCTTTTAAATATTCCTGGATGTAAAAACCTCCGGCATCCTGGAAATGCAGGTAGCCGTGATAACGCGGGCGCACATAAGCCTTCTCAAGTGTGGACCGGGTATTTTTAAAGAACCCGTTGCACACCCGGTTATTCACCATATCGTCGTATCCAAAATCATACCCCGGTTGTCCGCCGGTTAAAATATATTCAGTACCCTGCCATTCCGGGGTACATACAAATTGTGCAAAATCCACTGCAACCGACGGGTGGCTGCTGTACGCTGAAACGGCGATACCCGTACCGCCCAATGTGGTTTGCAGCGATTTTCCGTTAAATGCCGCCACATCCGCGTAAATCAGCAGTTGCCGGCTGTAATGCCTTCTTGAATAATTGGAATACCCATAGGCAAAGGGGCAATACCAGTAATCATCGGATTGACTCATTGTTTCTGCAACCGCTATGGGATTCATGGAGAAAAAACGGTGGTCCAGCAGGCTGTAAAATGCTTTCATGGTGTTTAATGCGGCAACACCTGTCATTGTATTTATCACTTCTCCGTTTTCAAACAGACCGCCACCATGTGCCTGGCAAAAAGTATAAAAGTTCATCAACAGGTCGATCGGTATGGCCGGTGCTGCTGCTTTTCCTTTTTCCGCAATGGCCATTACCTCTTCCCAGGTTTGCGGTGCCGGAACCTCTTGTTGCGCCAACAGATCCGGACGCATACTCGCTACCGGTGTTGCCGCATCAATGGCCAGTGCCCATTGTCTGCCGTCGTAAGCATAACTGTCGTGAGAGGCTCCGACTGAGTGTGCCTGTAATGTTTTTAAAAATTCTTCCGGCAGGTATTCGTTCAGTGGCAGCACACACTTGGTTACAGAAGCACTGCCCGCCCAGGGATGATCGATGATCAGCAGGTCGTAGCTTTCTGTCAGTTTTTCAATGGAATAATCCGCGAAGTCCTGCAGACTGCGTTTTTCCCACAGCACTGCTACATCCGAATGCCGTTCGCTGAAGCGCTGGGCCGCCGCCTGAAGGGGTACTATACCACGGCTGTGATCCCAGGTGATGCCTTTTAATACCACCCTATCCATGCTGCTCCTTTTTTTCAACCAGTAATAAATGTTCACAGACCATTACCAGCTGGCCTTGCTGGTTATGGACTTCCAGCAATTCTGAAACAAGACCATAACCCGGTTTTTTATGCTCCTTTTTTTCTTTAATAGTAATAGTCGTTCTTATGGTATCATTAATAAATACAGGGGCAACAAACCGCAACCGCTCATAACCGTAGGTCATAGCCACCTCGTTGATCACTCCGGCGCTCAGTCCTACCGCAACACTAAAGACCAGTGTACCATGCGCGATCCGCTGTTGAAAGGGTTGTGTCTTGCACCACTCTGCATCCATATGATGCGGATAGAAATCGCCGGTTTGTCCGGCATGCAATACAATATCAGCCTCCGTAATGGTTCTTCCGGTAGTGGTCCGCTTCTCCCCCGGCACAAAATCTTCAAAATATATCTTTACAGCCATATGACAGCATTTAGTGGCTACCGGGCGCAATATTACCTTTTACCAACAAATCGAAAATAGATCGAATCACTTAGCGGGGAAATGTTAGGATTCACTAAGCTAATGGAAGATTTTACTATGAGGTATAACGACTCATGTATCTTAGGATCCCCTTCTGTTCTTCACCAATAATCGGCCGTGCCACTGGCACTCTTTCTTTTATTTCCGCGATCCCGGCTCCGGAATAAATTCCGGAGCTTACAGACCCGGCAGGCCGACGGCCCTTTACACTGTACAATAATATTTCATTATAATTACGTTCGGGCAAGAAGCGAAACCCTATCATTTTAAAAATAACGGACTTCAGTTCGTTGCACAGAAGCATCAAAAAAACCGGGAGCCGCAGGCCTGGTATATACAACCCAGGACTCGATGCAAGATCCATCATAACGCCGGCTTCCTTTCTTTATTCCCGCATTTCCAGATCCGGCGGGCTGATGGCCCTTGACGCCTGGCGCCAGATCTTAGAGCGATTATAGGTTCTTACAAAAGGCATCGCCTTTTCTTATTTTAAAACAACGAACTTCTGTTCGTTGTACAGAGCATCATAGAAGAACTGAGAGCCGTAGGCTCGGTGCATATAAACCCTATCATCCAGGCCCAAATAAAAAAGCGGTATCAAAAGTGATTCTGATACCGCAACTAACTGTTAAATTTTCATCATCATTTATCGTCTCTGCTCATAGAATAAGGCACATCCGTATCAGCAGTACCCCGTGTTTTATTGGGTTGTGCACCCATTGTAAAGTTGATAACGGCTCCTTTCTGAAGCGTGCTAAAACCAAACCAGCTTTTGGTATAAGTCTGCCCGTTAAAAGTGGCCGACTGTACATAACGGTTCTGGTCACTATTGCCCGGGGCATTGATAACGATCTTTTTGCCGTTTTCCAGGTGTACCGTGGCTTTTTTAAACAATGGTGCTCCTACCACATATTGATCTACTCCCGGTGTTACCGGATAGAATCCAAGAGCTGAGAACACATACCAGGCACTGGTTTGCCCGTTGTCTTCATCCCCGCAATAACCATCCGGCGTCGGCTTATACATGCGGTTCATTGTTTCCCGCACCCAGTATTGCGCCCTCCAGGGCGCACCGGCATAGTTATACAGGTAGATCATGTGTTGTATCGGCTGGTTGCCATGTGCATACTGTCCCATGTTGGCGATCTGCATCTCCCGGATCTCATGGATCACGCCCCCATAATAACTGTCGTCAAAAACCGGGGGCAGACTGAATACATTATCCAGCTGTTTTACAAAATTGGGTTTGCCTCCCATCAGATCAATCAGGCCCTGTATATCATGAAACACGCTCCAGGAATAGTGCCAGCTGTTTCCCTCTGTAAAAGCGTCTCCCCATTTATAAGGGTTGAAGGGGCTCTGGAATTTGCCATCCTTGTTCTTACCCCGCATCAGGTGGTGCTCCGGATCAAAAAGATTTTTATAATTCTGTGAACGTTTCTTATACAGGTCCAGCTCTGTCTTTGGACGCCCAAGGGCTTTCCCCAACTGATAGATGGTAAAATCATCATAGGCATATTCCAGTGTCCGCGCTGCATTTTCGTTGATCTTTACATCATAGGGCACATAACCCAGTTCATTGTAATACTCCACACCTCTGCGGCCGGTGGCCCTTGGCCCTTCATTATTGGCCCCATGCAGTAACGCTTCGTACAGGGTATTGATGTCATATCCTCTTAGTCCTTTTAAATAAGCATCGGAAACTACGGATGCGGAGTTATTACCCACCATCACATCCGAATAGCCCGGGCTGCTCCATTCCGGCAGCCAGCCTCCTTCTTTGTAATCATTTACCAGTCCTGCCTGCATTTCTTTATTGATGGACGGATACAGGAAATTGAGGAAGGGATACAGTGCCCGGAAGGTATCCCAGAAGCCGGTGCCGGAGAAGCGGTAACCGGGAAGGACCTTGCCGTTGTGCGGACTGTAATGCACCACCTGGTTGGAGGCATTCAGCTCATACATTTTATGCGGGAAAAAGAGGGTCCGGTACATCGCCGAATAGAAGGTACGCAGCTGATCGATGGAAGCACCTTCGATCTCGATCTTTCCCAGGCGGTCGTTCCAGGACCTT
Organism: Niabella beijingensis; assembly: GCF_020034665.1. Classification (NCBI taxonomy): domain Bacteria; kingdom Pseudomonadati; phylum Bacteroidota; class Chitinophagia; order Chitinophagales; family Chitinophagaceae; genus Niabella; species Niabella beijingensis. The sequence goes on from NZ_JAIQDI010000001.1 coordinate 1,021,846, forward strand.
TTTGCTTTGGCCATGGTCTGTTCAAAGCCATCTGCCGCCAGTTCGCGTTTCAGGTTCAGTTCCGCCTGTTCAAAACTGATGAAAGAGGTCCCGATCTTCATGTTTACTTTTTCACCTTTGCCGGTCTTAAATCCAACAATGGCGCCGCTGTGATCGGTGGTAATTTCCAACTCCGACTCATTGAGCTTATTGCCCTCCCAGGTATGGGCGCTGGCAAACGGTTTATCGAAACAGATCACGAAAAAGTTCTTAAAATCCGGCAGTGGTCCGCGGGCATGTTTGGTGGAATACCCGATGACCTTTTTTTCTGCGGGGATGATCTTGATATAGGAGCCTTTGTCAAACGCATCGATCACCACAAAAGAACTGTCGGTCTTTGGGAAAGTGAAGCGGAACTGCGCGGCCCGTTCGGTGGGTGTAAACTCGGTGGTTACGTCATGATCGGCCAGGTATACGCTGTAATAATAGGGTTTAGCAATCTCTGCCTTGTGGGAGAACCAGCTGGCGCGGGCGTCCTGTTCGAATACCATTTTCCCCGTAACCGGCATAATGGAGATCTGGCCGTAGTCATTCATCCAGGGAGAAGGCTGGTGCGTTTGTTTAAACCCGCGGATCTTGTCGGCATCATACGTATACATCCAGCCATCGCCCATTTTGCCGGTCTGCGCGCTCCACAGGTTCATGCCCCAGGGTACCCCCACTGCGGGATAGGTATTTCCATTGGAAAGACTGGGCTTGGACTGGGTGCCCATGAGCGGATTGACCAGTTCAACCGGATCATTCTTTTGTGCATGCAGCAGGAGCGAAAAGCCCCCTGCCAGTAATAAAAGGGCGCAGCGCGCAATCATCTTCATGAGCAATAATACTATTTTTAAATAACAAAATCGTTTTTGCAATCTTTTACAAAAATAGCTGGTTTGGATGAATTCCTGTGTTTCAATTTACAGGAAAAAAGCATCTCCTCAGGCTTCTGTCCGGTGTGGTTGTAGATTACGTGCCGTTAACCTGCCGCTTCAGGGCCTCTTTGCTGGGAAATACCGCTTTATATTCTTTTGCAAAGATGCTTCGGTTCTTTTCCGGCAGGGTAAATTCCACCACTGTCTTATTCTCCTCTTTACACAGGATAACGCCGATGGTCGGTTTTTCGACCCGGGTCTTTACCTTCCGGTCATAATAGTTCACATACATTTGCATTTGACCAATGTCCTGGTGCGTGAGTTTTCCAATCTTCAGATCAAAAAGGACGAAACATTTTAATAAGCGGTTGTAGAAAACAAGATCCACATAAAAACTGTCACCTTCAAATGTAAAACGTCGTTGCCGTCCTTCAAATAAAAAACCTTTTCCCAGTTCGAGCATAAAATGCTCCAGTTTATTTATAATAGCGGCTTCCAGCTCACTTTCAGTATAGTTTTCATTCTCATTCAGATTCAGGAATTCCAGTACGTAGTGACTTTTCAGGGCATCAATAGGTTGTTCAATGATCTGTCCTTTTTTCGCCAGTTTTTTCATCGTTCTTTTGTCCCGGCTCAGCACCAGGCGCTCATAAAGGGAGGCATTGTATTGCCGCATCAGTTCTCTTACGCTCCAATTATTCTGAACGGCTTCTATCTCATAAAAATCGCGCTCTTCTTCATCATTTATTTTCAGCAATTGAAGGTAATGGGTCCAGCTTAGTGAAAAGGGAACAGGGGGCGAGCTCTTTAATGACCGGGCCGATGACCGCTTTGCAATTGCCGCCGTTTTACCGGATTGTGAAGATTGTCCAATCAGTGATTGGACAATTCGTTTTTCATAGGTGGAATAAAACTGACGCATGTATTCCAGGTTTGATTTTGAATAGCCTTTTCCAAACTCTTTCGTCAGGTCGTCACTTAACTTCCGGATCGTTTGATCTGCGTATCCCGCCCTGGGATTGCCTTGTAGTTCATGTTCGACAATATTTCTTCCGATCTCAAAATAAGTAATGAGCATTGCGGTATTAACGTTGCGAACAACACGCTGCTGGGCGTGCAGGATCAGTGTCCGGACAGATTGAAACAGTTGTCTGGTTGTTTTTGACATGGTGTTATCATTTTAGCTACCCTTAAAGTTAACAAATAATCTTTTATTCAGCTAACGACCGTTGATCTGATTTTAATGCGGATGTTCCGGGTACCCGTACTACTTTGTATGCATGCTGCAGTCACTACCTAATGTCAGCTCCTCCCTGCACTGCAGCACAAGGGAGTGACACAACGAAGCTGATAGTAGTACTGCAGCTGGTTCAACAACCATTCATCATTCCTGATGACCGGTAATATCGAATCTCAAAAACACACTAACAATTGTTAGTTAATGTGAACATTTTTCCTTTACTTCGTATAACTTTAGAGGAATAAAAATTGAGCCTGTGTACCGGATCCATTCAACAGCAGATACCCGTTCTGCTGCGTTCAATGACAATAAAAATGCCTACCGGCAATTGCTGGAGCAGTACTATCAGCGGATGAAAAGCGTGCTGCATGATGAAGCCCAGCCCTCCGTTCAGAAACATAAAAAAAGAGGAAAACTGCTGGCACGGGAGCGGGTAGACAACCTGCTGGACCCGAATACGCCCTTTCTGGAGCTTTCGCCTCTTGCGGCTTTTGGTATGTACGACGATCAGTTTCCCTCCGCGGGGATCATCACCGGTATCGGCACCGTACATGGGCGTATGGTGATGATCATCGCCAACGACGCCACGGTGAAAGGAGGCACTTATATGGAGCTCACCATAAAGAAGCATGTGCGGGCGCAGGAAATTGCGCTGGAGAACCAGCTCCCCTGCATCTATATGGTCGACTCCGGCGGGGCTTTTCTTCCCGAACAGGATAAAGTGTTCCCGGATCGTCATGATTTCGGCCGCTTTTTTTATAACCAGGCCCGGATGTCGGCCGCAGGCATTCCGCAGATCGCTATTGTTATGGGATCCTGTACCGCAGGCGGGGCCTATGTTCCGGCCATGAGTGATGAAACGATCATCGTACGGAACCAGGGCACTATTTTTATCGGCGGTCCGCCCCTGGTAAAAGCCGCCACAGGTGAAGAGGTGACCGCAGAAGAGCTGGGCGGTGCCGTGGTACATACTTCCATTTCAGGAGTAGCGGATCATATTGCAGAGAATGATCCCCATGCACTGGTCATTTGCAGGAATATCATACAGACCTTTAAACAACCCGAAGCACAACCCCTGGAACGGGTTGCAGCGGAAGAGCCGTTATATGATCCACAGGAATTGTACGGTCTCATACAAACCGATCTGAAAAAATCTGTGGATGCCAGAGAGATCATTGCCCGGATCGTGGACGGTAGCCGCTTTCATGAATTTAAAGCGGCTTATGCACCTACCCTGATAACCGGCTTTGCACACATCATGGGATATCCCATAGGCATCATTGCCAACAACGGCGTACTGTTTGGAGAATCGGCTTTAAAAGGAGCACACTTTGTAGAACTGTGCACCGCCCGCAAAACGCCTATTTTATTTTTACAGAACATCACCGGTTTTATCGTAGGCAAGGAATACGAGCACAAAGGCATCGCCCGGGATGGCGCCAAGATGGTACATGCCGTTGCTAATGCCAATGTACCGAAATTCACGGTGGTCTTTGGAGGTTCCTTTGGTGCAGGCAATTATGCCATGTGCGGCCGCGCCTATGATCCGCGCTTTTTATTTATGTGGCCGCATTCCAAAATATCCGTGATGGGCGGCGAACAGGCAGCAGGCGTACTGACCACGGTAAAAGAAGAACAGTTAAAAGCCGCAGGAAAGGAATTTGCTGAATCAGAAAAAGAGACCCTGCGCCGGTCGATCTTAAAAAAATATGAAACCGAAGGATCCGCTTATTACAGCACGGCCCGGCTATGGGATGACGGCATTATTGATCCGGTGAATACGCGAACGGTCATTGCATTGGGCATCGCCGTTTCATTAAACAAAAAATGGGAGGAAACAAAGAATGGGGTATTCCGGATGTAGGTATCAATGTAAAGATGCATTGGTAACGGTTTTTATGAGCCGGGCTGTGGTGCAGGTGGCAGCTTTGTTGCGTCGCACACTTCAGCGCCGGTGCATGGGTAAGATAGATCGCCCCTACGGGGCTCAAATAATTTTTCATATACAATGGCTACCCATAGCAGGCACCTGCGGTGCTGTAAATAAAGCAGGTCACTGAGGGAGCCGATCCATGACAAAACGTTTTTACCAATATCCAAAGGAACTCATAAAATATAAAAATGAACACGTCATAAACAAATCACAAACAGAACAAAAGCAGACCGGTCCCATCGGGACCCGCTATCGGTAGATTCGTAAATAAAACATTTTCCCCAGCCCCGTAGGGGCGGCCTATCAAACGGTTATGGCAAACACGTACACACAAATACATCTTCAATTGGTATTTGCCGTAAAATACCGGCAGGCGCTCATTGAACGCTCCCGGAAGGATGAATTATATAAATACATTACCGCGATCATTCAAAATAGAACGCACAAATTGCTCATTGTAAATGGCATGCCCGATCACATTCATATATTGATCGGGATGCGGCCCACGCAATCATTATCCGATTTAATGCAGCATATAAAAGGAGATTCTTCTAAATGGATCAATGAAAGAGCGTTTACCAAAGGAAAATTTGAATGGCAGGAAGGCTATGGAGCCTTTTCATACAGCAGGACGCAGGTTCCCGATGTGATAGCCTATATTAAAAACCAGGAACAGCACCATTCAAAGATACGTTTCAGAGAAGAATATTTTGACCTTTTAAAACAATTTGAAATTGATTATGATGAACGATACATTTTTAAAGAAACGGTTTAGCAGGTCGCCCCTACGGGGCTCAGGCATGTCTCAAAACCAACAGGTTGCCCATATAGCGCCTCTACGAGGCAGGGCGAGGATGGCCAGTTAGTTCTTTATTCAGATCTTTACAAAGTCCTGAGAAGCCTTGCAGGGATAACATAAATACAAACGACAAACACGACATCGAACCCATTTTTGATCCTTAATCCAAAACACGGCCAGGATATCTATCAGAAATATAATAAAGTAAAAGAGCAAATGACATACACAACCCTCGAAATAGAACAGCATCACCACATCGCAACTGTCTGGCTCAACCGGCCTGAAGTAAGGAATGCGCTCAACGATACGATGATCGGGGAACTGATCGCTGCTTTCGAAACACTGGGTGCTGATGATGCAGTGCGTGTGGTTACCCTGCGGGGACGTGGCAAGGTTTTCTGCGCCGGTGCTGATCTTAAATGGATGAAAGCCACATCAACATCCGGCTATGAAGACAGTCTGGAAGAGAACCGGCGACTGGCGCGCTGTTTCCATACCGTCTACAATACGCCGAAACCCACGATCGCGGTCGTGCAGGGTGCGGCGATGGGCGGTGCCAACGGTTTGCTGGCGGCCTGCGATTTTTCCTACGCCGCAGATGATACATTGTTTGCATTTTCCGAAGTGCGGCTGGGATTGGTGCCCGCCACCATCGCTCCTTATATCTTAAAAAGAATCGGGGAAGCAAAAGCAAAAGAGCTGATCCTGACCGGGCGCCAATTTCACGCAAAAGAAGCAGCACAGGCCGGGCTCATCAACCAGGTATTGCAGGAAATGGAACTGGAAAGCAAGGTGGCTGAGCTGATACAGGAGCTGCTGCTGGGAGGGCCAGCATCCATAGCAGCAAGTAAACGGCTACTGCATTACCTGGCGGCAAAAGACCTGGATACATCCATCCCATATACCGTGGAAGCCATCGCCAGGGCCCGCAGCTCCGCCGAAGGCCAGGAAGGCATGCAGGCATTTTTTGAAAAACGAAAACCCAACTGGATCTGACAACTTTTCATTATTGGCTTTTCACTACTGATCTCTCACTCCAATGAACAAAATCCTCATAGCAAACCGCGGTGAAATTGCGCTGCGGATCATCAGAACGGCAAAAAAAATGCGGATCGGCACGGTGCTGATCTATGCCCCCCAGGATGCCGGTGCGGCCTACCTGGAAGAGGCAGACGAAACGGTATTGCTGGATGGACAATCGCTAGGCGACACCTACCTCAACAGCGATCGCATCATCGCCGCAGCAAAAGCCATTGATGCGGATGCCATCCATCCGGGCTATGGCTTCCTTTCCGAAAATGCGGCATTTGCAAGAGCGTGCAGGGATGAGGGTATTATTTTTATCGGTCCCACACCCGAAGCCATGGAGGCTATGGGCAATAAGATCGCTGCACGTAAAACCGCCCAGGCTGCCGGAGTTCTGGTTACGCCCGGCATTACCGGTACGGTGCCTGAACTGATGACCCGTTACAACTCGGTTGGTTTTCCGCTTCTGATCAAAGCCGCCGCAGGTGGGGGCGGTAAGGGTATGCGTGTGGTACAGCAGGAAGCGGACTTAAAAGAAGCCCTGGAAGCAACCGCACGGGAAGCCAGGAATTATTTTGGTGACGACACGGTTTATATAGAAAAATATATTGAGGCACCAAGACATGTGGAAGTACAGGTACTGGGCGATCAGAACGGGCACATCATCCATCTTTATGAGCGGGAATGCTCATTGCAGCGAAGACATCAGAAGATCATCGAAGAAGCGCCATCACCTACCCTGACACCGGAAGTACGGGAAAAGATCTGCACTGCAGCGGTACAACTGGCTGCGGCTATCGGCTATCAAAGTGCGGGTACACTTGAATTTTTAGTAGGACCTGATCTCAGCTTTTATTTCCTTGAAATGAATACCCGCATACAGGTAGAGCACCCGGTTACAGAACTGATCACAGGTGTGGACATTGTCGAGCAGCAGATCAACATCGCCCGGGGCGAGCCGCTGGCGCTCCAGCAAAAAGAGATCCGCCAGAAAGGACATGCCATCGAGTGCCGTATCTATGCAGAGGACCCGGAGCAACAGTTTCTGCCATCACCGGGCACCATGAGCTTTTACAAAGAACCGTATGGTGAAAACATCCGCATCGATGGCATGCAGCTGCAAGAGGGCGCGATCATCACCGGAGATTTTGACCCGATGATCGCGAAACTGATCACCTGGGGTACGAACCGTGAAGCAGCCCGTACAAAGATGATCGAGGCATTGGAACAGTACTTTATTTATGGCATCAAAAACAATATTGCCTTCTTACTCGGACTGCTGCATCATCCGGACTTTACGGCCAACAGGATCTCCACAAAATACATCGATATACACCTGGCCGATCTGTTGCAGCAGCTTGAGAACCGTAAAAGGGCGGCAGACATACGGATACCGCTGGCAGCGGCACTGGTGTTCAGTCTGCACCCCAGGAACAAAACACCAGATTCCATTTGGAACCGTATTGGCTACTGGCGACCGGTTCCTGAGATCATCCTGAACGCAGAAGGCCGTGATGTGACGGTGACGATCCGCCGGCAGGCGCTCCCGGCTGTCGATTTTGAATACGACGCCACAATAATGGAAGCAACCCTGACACCTGCGGGAGCACAGCAGTTTACTATTACGCTGAACGGACAGTCACATCCGGTACATATTTTTGAAACAGCACCGGGTGTGGTTATTGTACGTTACAACGGGTTTGATTATATCATAAAGCGCAATGATGTGCTGCATATTGCTGCGGACAGCACCCCGCCTCCCTCCGCCGTAACCTCAACAGCCGGAAACATTTGTTCTCCTATGCCGGGTAAAGTGATCAAAATTTCGGTGGAAACAGGTACCACGGTGCAGACCGGTGACCTGTTGCTGATCGTGGAGGCCATGAAAATGGAAAACAATATCCTGAGCCCGAAGAACGGAACCGTAACCGCCATAGAGGTGGCAGAAGGAGATAAAGTAGATACCGTAACCACACTGATTCATATAGAAGAAGCAACCAATAAAAAATAAAGCGATGGACTATACATTAAGCGAAGAGCATCAGGCGATCCGGGAAATGGTGCGGTCATTTGCAGAAAAAAGCATAAAGCCACAGGCACGGGAACTGGATGAACGGGAAAAATTTTCACCGGAACTCACCCGGCAGATGGGCGAACTGGGCCTGATGGGCATTTATCTCCCGGGGAAATACGGAGGTGCCGGTATGGACTACCTGGCCTATATCATCGCGGTAGAAGAAATAGCGCGGGTGGATGGATCACAGGCCGCTACCCTGGCCGCCCATAACTCCCTTGGTATCGGTCCTATTTATAATTACGGTTCGGAAGAACAGAAACTGAAATACCTGCCCCAGCTCTGCACCGGCACAGCCCTGTGGTCCTTCGGCCTGACCGAACCCGGTGCAGGAAGCGATTCCCGGGCATCAAAAACGACCGCAAAAGCCGATGGGGATCATTGGGTGATCAATGGTAATAAGATCTTTATCACCAATGGCTCTGTTTCCCTTAACCAGGGCACCACCGTACAGGCGGTAACCAATGAGGCAAACGGGAAAAAAGAATTTACCACGATCATTGTGGACCGGGATACCCTGGGCTTTTCGCAGCAGGCGATGCATGGCAAGATGATGTGGCGCGCCAGCGACACTGCACAATTATTTTTTGACGACTGCCGTGTACCGAAATCACATACGCTGGGGCCGGTAGGCGAAGGGTCAAAGATCATGCTGCGTACACTGGATGCCGGCCGGCTGAGTATCGCCGCCATGGGCCTGGGTTGTGCGCAGGGGGCTTTTGAAATGGCATTGAATTATGCACAGGAACGCAAACAATTCGGAAGTGCAGTTTCATCGTTCCAGGTCAACCAGTTCAAGCTGGCAGATATGGCCCTGAAAATAGAACTGGCACGCACTTTTTTATATAAGGCCTGCTGGCTGAAAGATACCGGTCAACCTTTTACAAAAGAAGCAGCGATGGCAAAGCTTTATTGCTCAGAAATTGCCAAAGAAGTGACCGATGCCGCTGTGCAGCTGCATGGCGGGTACGGACTAATGAAAGAATATAATATAGAACGCTTTTACCGGGATCAGCGGCTGCTGCAGATCGGGGAAGGCACTTCTGAGATACAACGGATCGTGATCGCAAAGCAGTTGGGGCTTTAAGGCTCAACATTAAACCTGAAGCCCGGAACAACCGTCAATACATCATTTGAAAAGAAATATCGAAAAAAACGGACATGAGCAATTCAGACCGCATCCACCTTACGGAATGTCCCCGCGACGCGCAACAGGGACTTCCCTATACCATCCCCCCGGAGAAGCGGGCCGCTTATATTAACAGGCTGATGCAGGTTGGCTTTGATATCATTGACTTCGGGAGTTTTGTATCGCCAAAGGCGGTACCACAAATGGCAGAATCGGCAAAAGTGCTGGAGGGAATCACCAAAGAAGGTTCCGCTACCAGGCTGCTGGCCATTATCGGCAATGCACGGGGCGCCACCGAAGCAGCGGCACAACAAAAAGTAGATATTCTGGGATTTCCCTACTCAATCTCTGATACCTTCCTCGAAAGGAACATCCATTCAGATTCCTCCAGGGTACTACACGCACTGAATGAAATTGCGGATATCAGTCAGGGTGCGGGGAAGGAGCTCCGGGTATACATCAGCATGGCATTTGGAAATCCTTATGGAGATGAGTGGTCGGAATTTATTATACAGGATGCTGTTTATCTGCTGGCGGGCAAGGGTGTTCAAACCATTACTTTATCTGATACCACGGGTCTGGGCACACCGGATATGATTTACAAACTTTTTCAAACTTTAATACCACGGTTTCCCGGTATAGAGCTGGGATTGCACCTGCACACAGTTCCGGAAGCAGCATATGATAAGATCGATGCCGCCTGGAAAGCCGGCTGCCGCAGCTTTGACGGCGTCCTTAACGGGTTAGGCGGCTGTCCGCTTACAGGTTATGAATTGCTGGGCAATGTGAATACGCTGACCCTGCTGCAATACTTCCGTGACAACAATATTGCAACGGGATTGGATGAAGCCCGTATCCGGCAGACCGCTGCGGCTTACCCGGATTTTATTGGGTTGAAATCTTAAACAGGATGCCGTAACTTACATAAAAAGCCGGTGATGAAGTTTATATATATGTTATTCCTCAGTTGCCTGTACTGTTTTTCAGCCGCACAACAAAAAGAAACCATGAATACTGACGACCTGCATCAACAACGGATCGAAACAAACAGGAAGGGCATGTGGGTACTATCCGGATGGGGCGTGGTGAATATGGGCAGTGGTATTATCGGAGCGTTAAGTACCAATAATACGGAGGTGAAGGCCTTCCATACAATGAATGCATTATGGGGGGTGGTCAATACCGGCATTGGTGTTTTAGGCCTGATGCGTGCCAAAAAAGAAAAGGGATTGTCTGTTTCAGATGCCGGTAAATACAGGGCTTATAAAAATGTAAAAAAATTATATGCGATCAATGGCGGTCTTGACCTGTTGTATATGGGCACCGGGATAGTTTTAACAACCAGTGCGGATAAGGCAAAGAATCCGGCAAGAAACAGAGGGTATGGAAATTCACTGATCGTTCAGGGAGCAGGGCTGCTCTTATTTGATGCCGCCATGTACCTGAGTCATCAAAAACAACAACGCTGCTGGACAAAGGCGGGCCCTGAATTTGCTGTTACGGAAAGCGGAATTGGTATGGTTTATCATTTGTAGTGATCAATGAGCCACGAAGACACATAGGCACGAAGAAACACAAAGAACAAGTCTTCGTGATACTTGAGGACTTAGTGCCTTCGCGACAAAAGAACACAGGTCACTAAGACACAGAGACTCAAAGAAACATAAAGGACAAACCTTCGTGATACCTGGAGACTTAGTGTCTTTGTGGCAAAAGAATACAGGCCACCAAGACATAGAGGCACGAAGAAACACAAAGAACAAACCTTCGTAATACCTGGAGACTTAGTGCCTTCGTGGCAAAAAGAACACAGGCCACCAGGATACAGAGGCACGAAGAAACACAAAGAACAAACCTTCGTGATACTTGGAGACTTAGTGCCTTCGTGGCAAAAAGAACACAGGCCACCAGGACACAGAGATATAAAGAACAAGCCTTCGTGGCAAAAAATAAATAACATGAACAAAGTTGTACAAAACGCACAGGAAGCTATCGCCGGTATTGAAAGCGGCATGACACTGATGGTAGGTGGCTTCGGGCTCTGCGGCATCCCGGAGAACTGCATCAAGGCGCTTACGGAAACCGGTCTGAGAGACCTTACCTGTATTTCCAACAATGCCGGTGTCGACGATTTCGGGCTCGGTCTGCTGCTGCAAAAAAAACAGATTAAAAAAATGATCTCTTCTTATGTGGGGGAAAATGCAGAATTCGAGCGACAGCTATTAAACGGTGAACTTGAAGTGGAACTGATCCCCCAGGGCACTCTGGCCGAACGCTGTCGTGCAGGCGGAGCGGGCATCCCTGCCTTTTATGTACCAGCAGGGTATGGTACCGAAGTAGCCGAAGGAAAAGAAGTGCGGGAATTCAACGGCAAACCGCATCTGCTGGAACAGGCGCTTACTGCTGATTTTGCGCTCATTAAAGCCTGGAAAGGTGACACGCATGGCAACCTGATCTATAAAGAGACGGCAGGCAATTTTAATCATCCCATGGCCACCGCCGGAAAGATCACCATTGCAGAAGTAGAAGAGCTGGTACCCGCCGGACAATTAAACCCTATGCAGATCCACACCCGGGGTTTATATAAAACGGATCTTCCAGGGAACGGATTATGAAAAAAGGATCGAACAATTGACGGAGCGGGAATAGCAACATTAGAGGATTTTTCCTGAATCGATTTTCAAGATGTTAAGTAAAAGGATCTGCAATTCCGGGAAAGGAAGAAGCTAATTATTTCTTAATTACCACTCGCTAAAAAATAAACAATGGCACTCACAAAACAACAGATAGCGCAACGCATTGCACAGGAACTGAAAGACGGTTATTACGTTAACCTGGGTATCGGCATTCCGACGCTCGTTGCTAATTATATCCCTGAAGGTATGGAAGTGGTCCTCCAATCGGAGAACGGTATGCTGGGCATGGGCCCGTTCCCGAAAAAAGGGACGGCCGACCCGGACCTGATCAATGCCGGTAAGCAAACGGTCACCCTGCTGCCGGGTGGTGTTTATTTTGATTCCGCAACCAGTTTTGCAATGATCCGCGGCGGGCATATCGACCTTACCGTACTGGGGGCTTTTGAAGTAAGCGATACCGGCGATATCGCCAGCTGGAAGATCCCGGGGAAAATGGTGAAAGGTATGGGTGGCGCCATGGACCTGGTGGCAGCTGCTAAAAACATTATCGTAGCCATGCAGCATACCAGTAAGGACGGACAATCCAAGTTATTAAAACAATGTACGCTTCCCCTTACCGGTGTAAGATGCATAAAAAAAATTGTATCCGACCTGGCCGTGCTTGAAGTTACCGATGAAGGCTTTGTACTGCTGGAACGCGCGCCCGGAGTATCTGTGGAGGATATAAAAAAAGCGACAGAAGGCCGGTTGGTGATAAAGGGCGATGTACCGGAAATAAAACTGTCATAATCAGGACAACACATTTATCAATATGTTGTAGTCATTTATGGAAAAAATACCCTGTTTCAAATATACCAAAGATCGCCGGTCATTGATCCTACCCTTTCTGCCAGGTTCCTTTTGTCTTAGCTATCGCGATCAGCCGCATGCCTTCCGCAGTCATTTTTCCTTCTGCGATCATGCGTTTTGCCCGTTCTATATTGGGCTGGCTCCAGTTGCTTTTCCGGGAATTGCGTGGTGAGAACGTAAGGTAATAACTGCCGGCGTCCCGTTTTTTACACAGACTGTCGATCCATCCGAAGCAAAGCGCTTCCTCCGTAGCCGCAATACGATCCACTGAGGGAGTATCATTGCTTTTGTGAAAAAGGATCAGCCAAACCGGCTCCTGTCTCGCCGCATTCTTTTGCAACCAGGTGCGCCATTGACGGCGGGTTTTGGCATACACTGCCATTTTTCCATCTTTTATTTCCATTATTAACGGGTTTTATTTTTTTCGATAATCTCTATTCCGTCCTTACCGGTCATCATCCTGAAAACAGAACCAAACGGATCCACGATAACTGCCGTTTCAAAAAGCCCCTTCCCCTCGCTGTGATCAGTAACCGGCTCCTGCGGGGCAGTGCCCTTTACCAGCAACCGGTAAAGAATGCTTTGAAGATCATTTGCCTGCCATTGAGCTATTGTAGTCATAACATCCGGGTTTAAAGTGAATCAACAATACAAAGCTATTATGAGGGTGTGACAACCTTATGTCAGCAGGAAAACAGGTATTTTAATTATTTTCTGAAGGGCCTCCAATCCGTTTAAAACAAATTATATCAAATTGACAATCAAATATCTGAAACACATAAACAAAGACATCTTCCGGGCATTTTTTTAAGGGGTCTGTAAAAGCCTATACCAGTGTATTCAGGAAAGGTGAGGAATGTTTATCCGGGTGTTTTTATTCTTATGAAAAACGGGTGGCGTAACAATCCGGAAATCTGTACAGGCTTCCTTTCAGCAAAAAAGTCCCGGCGCTAACCCAGGACCTTCTATTTGTAAGCGTTAGTTTCGGTGCTAACGTAAAACAAAAATAATAATAAATAATACCTCCTTCATTATCCGGGCCATTATTTCCTGTCATGAATTTTAGTGACAAGAACGGCCGTCAGGTCTGCTTTGCTTCATTTAACTCCGCAAGAATCGGATTGTTTGCCCCTGCCTTTTTTACCAATTTTGCCCAGTTACAAAACAACAAAATATGCAACAATTAGAACAAAAACGGGCGCTGGTTACCGGCGCCACCAGCGGCATCGGCAAAGCAGCAGCAATGGATTTTATCGGTAACGGCGCATCGGTGATCATCACCGGTCGTTATGAGCAAACGGTATCCGAAACCGTTTCGGAATTAGGACCGAACGCTTTTGGAATTGTGTCGGATGCCGGCAACATGACGGATCTGATGACACTCCGGGAAAAGACAGCCGCCATCTTCCCGGCCATCGATATCCTTTATGTAAATGCCGGCATCGGAAAGTACGCTTCACTGGAACAGATCGATGAAAGTCATTTTGACGAGATGTTCAATATCATGGTAAAGGGAACGCTGTTTACGGTGCAGCAGTTGCTGCCCATGGTACGACCCGGAGGCGCCATTATCCTCAACACCTCCATCGTTACCCAGGTAGGTATGCCTTATGCAGCCGTGTATTCGGCGGCAAAGGCCGCTGTGCAGTCCTTTTTGAAAACCTTTGCTGCTGAGCTGGCACCCCGGCAGATCCGCATCAACGCAGTAAGTCCCGGTCCCATCCAGACCAATTACCTCGACCGGTCCAATCTTTCTCCCGAACAGGCTGAAACCTTTGCCCGGTCCTTCGCACCGGAGATCCCGGTGGGCCGTTTTGGTCAGCCGGAAGAAGTGGCAAAAGTGATCTCCTTCCTGGCCTCGGATGCCGCTTCTTTTATGCATGGGGCGGAGGTGTTTGTAGATGGCGGATTTCCCACTATTAAAAAAATGTGGTCATGAACTTTAAAGAACGTTTTGCAACGCAGGACTGGTCAGCTATTACCGCTTCCCTGCACGAAAAGGGTTTTGCACTGATACGGGGTGTTCTTACCACGGAAGAATGTACTTTTTTTCAGGCCAGCTACGATCATTCCGGCGGGTACCGCAAGGTAGTGATAATGGAGCGGTACCGCTTTGGAAAAGGAGCGTATAAATACTTCCGCTATCCGCTGCCCGAGCCGCTTGCAGCCATAAGGACCCATCTTTACCCTTACCTGGTGCCGGTGGCCAACAGCTGGTTTAAAGCGCTGGAGATTGACATGCAGTTTCCTGCAAACCATTCGGAACTGCTGGCACAGTGTCATGTCCATCAGCAATTGGAGCCCACCCCACTTATCCTTAAATACGATGCCGGCGGCTACAATACCCTGCACCAGGATCTTTATGGCCTTATCTATTTTCCCATCCAGGCAGTATTCATGCTCAGTCAGCCGGGGACAGATTTTACCGGCGGCGAATTTGTATTGACCCAGCAAATACCTCGTTCTCAGTCAAGAGCCATTGTGCTGCAACCGGAACAGGGAGACCTGTTGCTTTTTACCACCAATTTCAAACCCGTAAAGGGCACAAAAGGGTATTACCGGGTCAATATGAAACATGGCGTCAGTGAAGTACGGGATGGTACGCGCTATACCCTGGGTATTATTTTTCATGATGCCCTCAGTTAGCTGCGGCAATAATTTAAAAGACAGCACACTTTATTTATGGTGCTGTCTTTTTTTATAAAAAGTACCGGCGCTCAGATCTTTCCCCCGGTACCAGCCGCCCGCTCAGGCATTACCCGCAACAGGTTTGTAAGTTAACAGCTGTACGCCTTTTTCCAGTTGTTCGCTGCGAACCAGTTCCAGCGCTGTGGTCAGCCCGTTAAACAACGTGCCATTCCCGGTGCCTACAATATACGGCTGTACCAGCAGTTGCAGTTCATCCACCAGCCCCGAGGCAATCAGCAATTTTACCAGTGTAATGCTGCCCTGCACCAGTATATTGCCATCTGCTTCCTTTTTAAGATCAGCAATACGCTCCGGTACGCCCCCGCTGATAATAGTGGTATCGTTCCAGGGAGCTGTTTCCAGCGTGGTAGAGACAACATACTTTTTTGCATTGTTCAGACGTTCCGCCACGCCCATTTCATTGTTCTTAAAAGCGCTCCAATAGGGATACAGCATCTGGTAGGTATTGCGGCCGTACAACATCACATTACAATTGTTAATGGTATCCTGTATCACCTGTGCGCGGCTGTCGCTGTGAAAAGGGTTGAACCATTCCGCCATGGTAGTGGCATCAGTGATGCCGTCTAAAGACATCCATTCCGTTACAATTAAGTTGCTCATTTTTTTAAATTTTTACACCACAAAAATGCGTACGGAAGGAACGATAAAATAGTATGGAACCGACAAAATCAGAATTCGGGATTATATGGAGCTACTTTTTCCAGGTATTCCTTTGGGGTGATACCGGTGAACTCTTTAAACACTTTTATAAAATGGCTCTGATCGGCAAAGCCGCTGTTATAAGCCACATCTGTAAGCCGTAAGATCTTTTTCCGGTTTACCTGCTGAAAGGCAAACTGGAACTGGCAGATACGCCGGTAAAGATTGGGAGTAATTCCGATATTATTTTCAAACAACCGCTGAAAACTTCGTTCGGTAATATACAATTCCTGTTGCAGGTCGGTTAGTGCATAAAGACCGTTGGTCTGCATCAGGCGGCCGGTGGCAAATACCAGCTTTTCATTTCCAGGTCCGGCACCCCCGGCCAGCTTCACGATATAATCATCAATCAGACGCAACCGCTCTCCCAGCGATGCCGCTTCCAGCAGTTTTGCTTCCAGCTCCCGTTCACCAGCTTTCTTCAGCAGTTTAAGATCAGCAAAATCATCAGTGATTTCTTTTGGATTTATATTAAATAATTGCTTCAGGTATTGCGGGTAAAAAAAATAAGCAATAAAGCTAAAGCCCTCTTTCAATACCAGCTCCGCCGGTCTGATGGTTTGTCCATAAAGGGTGAGATGCCCTATTCTGTTCCCGTCCTTGGTTGCGGCCGCACTCTGAAAAATCAGCGTGGGAAATCCGTTGGCAAAAAGCGGGATCACAAAATCCTCGGCGGCGTTCACATCTTCGATCACCAGGATGCCGCTTACAAAATCCGACACCGGCTCCGGCGGTAAAAAGAATGCGGTTTTCATCGGATCAAAACTACATAAAATAAAGATGACGGATAAAATGTGGGCAGCGGATTTACTTACTAACGTTACCTGCTGCCGGTAAGCTTACCGGTTTTCCATAAGCGGTTTTGGCTGTTTCCGCGTTTCGCTTTAGATTCGCATTGCTTTACAGCAATTGTGATTGACTATTTCGGTATACCTCTTAACGGATCCTCAAATTTAACTACATATCAAACTATCAACAATGAGACAAATGCTCCGCGGCTATTGTTACGTGCTGTCCGTAATAACCGCACTCTTCCTCACTTTTACGGCACGCTCCCAAACGATCACGCCGGTTGAAACAGGAGGTTACTATACCGCCCTGGCAACAGACAAGGCCAATAACATTTACGTGACCCGGTATAACGGCACCAATTATGAAGTAGCAAAATATATAAATGGTACCGGCACTCCGCAGGTCATTTACAGCGGACTTGCTTTTAACAGTGTTGATTTTTCCTGGGGACTGGCCGTGGCCAGTAACGGTGATGTGTACATTGCAGCGTCCAATGTGGAGAACAGGGTGATCCGGCTTCCTTACAACAGCACCACCGGTAACTATGGTGCAGCTGTTACCTTTTTAAGCGGGAATTATTATTCTGCTCTTGCCATTGACGCGGATGATAACCTGTATACATTGGAATATGTTCTGGCGTCAGACGATTATGCTATTGTAAAATATCCCACAGGTCCTGCCAATCCGTCTGGTACACAGCTTTATCACGGGCTGTTTTATGGTCAATATCCTACCGGGTTGGTTATTGCACCCAATAAAGATATTTATGCCACTGACGGATTTGACAGTCAGGTCAGCAAGTTTGGAGCCGTTTATAAATTTACTGCAGCATCCAATTATACAAACCGGATAACAATTTCGAGCAATAATTACTCCAGTGCATTGGCACTCGACCCAGAAGGCAATCTTTATGTTTCGGAATACAACGGCAGTATTTTTGTATTAAACAAGTACTCCGGGGGTACAGGAACGCCCACCAAAATGGCAGACCTGCTGCTTGGCAGCAGCAATTTCTTTCCCTGGGGTATCGTAGCACTCAACAGCGGAAATCTTTATTTTGCCACCGGCGATGACAACCCGGGTATTGGCGGTGGACTCCTGCATTATCTGTTTACTCCTGCAGTACCGGCAAGTAATATCACCTTCAGCAATACCACTGCCACAGGCACCGCCATCGACTGGACAAACGGAAGCGGCAGCAGTCGTACGGTATTTATGGCAGCGGCAACTACCGGAACTCCCGCACCGGTTAACGGCACTACTTATACCCCGAATACCGCTTTCGGAAGCGGGTCGCAGATCGGCACCAGTGGCTGGTTTAGTATATATGAAGGTACTGGCAGCAATGTAACAGTGACAGGACTTACAGCCGGCACCACTTACCGGGTAATGGTGGTGGAAAACAATGGTGCTGCTTTTTACCAGGCGGGTACCGCTGCCAACAACCCGGCGAATATAACGGTGCTTAACCCGCTACCGGTAACGTTCGGGCCTATCAGTGCTATTTTGAAACACGACCGTTTGCAGGTGAACTGGAGCACGCTTGCTGAAAATAACAATGCCCATTTTGAGATACAGCTTTCTGCGGATGGCACTAATTTTCAAACCATCGGCCAGGTAGCTTCAAAAGCATCCGATGGTAACAGCAACCAGGAGCAACTGTACCAGTTTGAAAAAACAACTGCGCAGCTCCCGGTAACGGCTATGCTGCCCGCCGCAATCGCCCTGCTGATCGGCCTTGGAGCAGTTCGGCGTAGAAGGATACAACTGCTCATTGCCCTTGTGCTGATCATTGCAGCACCCGCCTGTACAAAAAACAGGGCTGCGCTGGAAAAAGATCAGCAAACCCGCTTAACGGTACGGATCATCCAGGTAGATAAGGATGGTACCCGCAATGTGTCAAAGACCGTTCAGGTCGTTCGGGATTGATCCGACATCTTTCTACTTTACTCAGGCCGGGACAATATTCCGGCCTTTTGTTTTGCATCGCCTGATGCGTCCTTCCGAAACTTTTTTTCAGCTTTTTAAATAAAATATTCTACAATTTTTGTTGGATTTGAATTTTTCCCTAATTTCACCCCGGTGTTTTTCATAGGTTAGCAACGGCCAGCTCTTTTCAGGGCAGGCCTTTTTTCTTTTCCGGACTGGTTCTCACACATTTGTAATGTTAATCGATTGCATTTTCTTGTAATTTTTCCGTATTTCGAAACTATCACGCAGCCGCTCACTGCTACATTTGCAAAAATTTTGGATCCCCTGCATGAAGAAGGTATTTATACTTGGTGCCAGCCTTTCCATCGGTGTTATGGCTGCTGCACAATCCGTTACGATACAAGGTGCTGTAAAAAAACAAGACGGACCCGTTCCTTTTGCCACCCTCTCGGTAAAAGGCACGGCAAAAACCACCACCGACCAGAGTGGACATTACCAGCTGGTGCTGGACAACGCCGGTCCCATACAACTGGAAGCCACTGCTGCCGGTTATCTGCCGCAAACCATCAAAATACCGGTCCTTACACAGGATACCCTGATCGACTTTGAACTCTCCATCGGGGAAAACAGTCTTGAGGAAGTGATCATTTCTGCCACACGCCGCCCGCAGGACATTCGCAATGTGGTGGCTTCCGTAAGCGTGATCAATCACGCCACCCTCCAAAAAGAGATCGCGCTTACCCCCGACCCCAGCACCATCCTGGCCAACCAGGTACCGGGCTTTGGTCCGACAGCGCAAACCGGCAATAATGTAGGACAGAACCTGCGCGGACGCCCCATGCTGGTAATGATCGACGGTGTCAGCCAATCCTCCCCCCTGCGCAATGCAGAGGTGGACCTGCGTTCGATTGACCCCGGTGTGTTGCAGCAGATAGAAGTGATCAAAGGAGCTACCGCTATTTATGGTAATGGTGCGGCAGGTGGGCTGGTGAACTACACGACCCTGGTACCTGATACCGCCGACCGCTTTGCCGGTAAAACACAGCTGAACCTCAACGGCTCTGTGGTGAACCTGAAGAACTCCGCAGGTGGCCGCATCAGCCAGCAGTTCTATGGCAAACTGAATAAATTCGATTACGTAGTAAGCGGTATGTATGAGCAAACAGGAGAATATAAAGATGCCGACGGCGATGTGGTTGGCCCTAATTACAGCCTGGGTGAAACAGACAGCTATAATGCTTTTGCCAAGCTGGGCTACACCCCCGCCGCCAACCAGCGCATACAAGTCACTTATAACTTATACAGCAGCTTACAGAACAGCAATTTCACCCTGGTGAACGGCGACATCGCCAACGGTAAGAAGGCTACCGGCGTGCTGGGCAAGCCCGCAGGCATCCCCACCGGTGTAAAATACAATCATAACCTGCATCTGATGTATACCATCGACAGCCTGTTTAAAAATACCAGTCTTACCGCAGATGCTTATTATGAAATCCGGAAGGATATCTTTTATGTATCCCTGGGCCGCTTTGATGGCGGCGACGGACAATCACTGGCAACCAACGATAAAAAAGGAGCGCGTCTGTTTTTGCACACGCCCGTGGTACAAAGTACCGCGGCTATTGCCAATCTCTCATATGGATTTGATTTTTTAAATGACAAGACAGCCCAGCCCCTGGTGGATGGCCGCACCTGGGTACCTACGATGGACATGAACAACCTGGCACCCTTTGTGCAGGCCGATGCCACCCTGTTCCGTCACCTCATTGCAAAAGCGGGCTTCCGTTATGAAAAAGTAGCCATTCATGTAGATGACTACCAGACACTGCGCATTACCGGAGCCAACGGCACTACGGTAACTCCCTCTTTTGCCGTAACCGGCGGTGCTTTAAAGTATGATGCACGTCTGTTCAATGCCGGGCTGAAGTATAATAAATGGGCTTTTTTTAGCCCGTATGTAAGTTTCTCGCAGGGCTTTTCCGTAATGGATATCGGTCTCGCACTGCGGGATGCCAAGGTAGACAATATCAGTAAGATCAATACCGATGCGGTACTGGTGAATAATTATGAAGCGGGGTTTGATACCCGCATCCGCAACCTGCAACTGACTGTATCCGGTTATACCAGCACTTCCAAACTGGGTATTGAAGTGGTGTATGATCCGGCAACGGATCTCTTTAATACGGCACGCAGCCCGGAAAAGATCTATGGTTTTGAGGCCGCTGCGCAGTATACGGTATCCCCGCAATTACAGCTGGGCGCGTCCTACAGCTATACGGAGGGCAAGCGCGATATCAACGATAATGGCCAATACAATGATGATACCGATATGTACCTTAACGGACGTCGTATTGCCCCGCCCAAGATCACCGGTATGATCAGCTACACCCCCATTACCGACCTCAACTTTACCCTCTATTACACCGGCATCGGCTCCCGTAGCCGTTTTGATAAAAATGATAAGGGCGTCTACAACGGCAACGAGGGGGCGGTGAAAGCCTATAACCTGTTCAACCTGCTGGGCAGCTACGCGGTGAGCAAAAACACCCGCATTACGCTGGGCGTGGACAACCTGTTTAATGAAGACTATTTCCCTGCCCGCGCGCAATGGTTTATGCAGCCCGGGTTTTATTCCAAGGGCCGGGGCCGCTCGGTGAATGTCGGAGTGACGATTGGTTATTAGGAATACAGGTGCTACCGCCATCATATTTGACGACCGGATCTGTTTATACTCCGGACACGATGAAGCGCCGATTGGTACAGAAACTTATGTAGTGAACAACTGGCGGTGCTTTTCTTATACCGAATCTGATACATGGCAAAGAGCAGCCAGGCGCCACGATTTAGTCAGTACTGAGCTCAATGAAATTAATGTCCTGCTAATATTACTGTTCTGGAGGCCCCTGTAGTATTCGCATTGGATACGGCGAGATTGGTGAGACATGCAGGTACCCGTATGAACCGTTCCTATGGCACTCACCTGCTCTTTTAGTATGTTTGGCCGCCGGAATAAATTCCGAAGTAAAAATCCTGGAAGTGTTACAACACACATCAACCGTCTGCCGCCACCTATTGAGAAGCTAAAGAGTGCGACGCAAGACCGCCGCCATGAGCACTAAAGCCCGGACAATAAAAAAAATAAAAACATTTTAAACACATCTTCCGCCTTTTGCCGGGCTGAACTATCTTTTTGCTTCCTCTGACAACCTTTTTTGTTATAAAATATTTGCAACAGCAGATCCTGTACCCCTCCAACCCCTGCAATAAAAACGCTGATATAAAGGTGTTTACAAAAATCATCCATCAACCACCCTGCCCCCCCGGTCGCCATGATCTCATCAGACAGGCCACCTAATAGCATCAGATTTTGATGAATAATCCTAATTTTAATAACATGACCTTTTATCAACAGGAAATAAACCGGATCCGGAGCACCGTTTATTCAAATGACGCGCACCTGATCGCTGTGATACGGACCCGGCGCTTTATCAATGATAATTTTGAAAAGGAGTTGAATTTGGAACAACTGGCGCAGGCCGGTCTCACCTCAAAGTTCCATCTGCTGCGGCTTTTTAAAAAGTATTACGGTCAAACCCCCAAACAATACCTCACGCATAAGCGCATCGTACAATCGATAGCCTGCCTTAAGGGAGGCATGACGGTGACCGATACCTGCTTTTCAGTGGGATTTGAATGTCCGAGCTCTTTCAGCACACTGTTCAAGCAGAAAACAGGATTGCCTCCGGCCGAATTTCAAAAAAAGCAATTTTCGCAAAGTGTATTAACCCCCATTTGAGGAACTTGCCGCTTTAATTTTAAATCATAGAAAATGAGAGTAAAAGTTATAAGCATCCCCGTACAGGACCAGCAAAAGGCCTTGGATTTTTATACCGGCAAACTGGGTTTTATAAAAAAACATGATGTGCCACTGAGCGGAAACGACCGGTGGCTGACCGTAGTAGCCAAAGAAGAACCGGACGGAGCAGAAATATTACTGGAACCCAGTCCCAACCACCTGGAAGCAGCCAGCACCTACCAGAAAGCATTGTTTAACGCCGGTATCCCTTATACCCAGTTTGATGTGGACAACGTAGAAGAAGAATACCAGCGGCTGACCGGCCTGGGTGTTGCCTTTAGTGTAAAACCGACGGAAATGGGCACGGTTAAGATTGCGGTACTTGATGATACCTGCGGCAATCATATACAACTGGTGGAAATGTTATAAAGCTTCCTCATTTCAGGCAGAGCTCACAGGGCGTGCGACTTAAAATCCACAACAGAATCCGGTGATATTCCACCTGTGGTATTTTCAGCAAAGTTCTTTTGCAGACGGTCTCCGTCAGGGGAGAAATACCTGAGTGTTGGAATTGTTATTTCAAATTTATCTTCTATAACAAACCGTTCCTTCCGGAGCGCCTCCCCTGCAGTTTTGGTTCCGATCAGCAAACCTCTTTTCCAGCTTTTAATAGCCGCGCAAATGACTTCGCTCGCGCCGGAGGTTAAGTTATCGACCAGGAGTTCCAGCCGGCCTTCCTCATACAGACCGGGTCGCTGCGCTCTGAATTCCTGTGTTGAAGTATGTATACTTTTAGCATATGCTATTAGTTTATCACCTGATAAAAATTCATCGGCAATCCGGATCGCGGCATCATAGTTATCACCAGCGGTTCCACGCAGATCAAGAACCACCCTTTCAACTTTCGGTGAAACTGCAGCATCCAGTTCTTTTGCGAATTTCGAATAGATATCAGCAGAAATTGCTGAAGGTTTTAGGTATATTGATACACTATCCAGATTGCATCTTACAACCTGAACCGGAATCATGAGTTCCGCGCTATGTTTTATTTCTGTAATTGCTGCCGAACTGTCCAGTTGCGCCAATATCTTATTCACCACTTCCATCCGGAGCGCATCACTTTTTACAGGAGTTAAAGAATGGTTTTCGAGTGTATCAAATAGATCCATCGGAATAGAAGTTATTTGAGACCGCCAACTGATATTATACCCGATGATCGCTCCCAATAATATTACAGGCAGAAAAACCATCCCGAACCGGAAAAGATTGCGCATAAACTCAAATTAGAATTCAAGGTACAAAAATGAGATGATCCGGCAAGCGACAGCGCGGGTGCGCTGCTATGACCTTTACGCTGCTATCACTTCGTTAAGATCAATATTAACAATTCTCCTTTTATAAATGGCTTAATTTAGAGTGGAAAATCTTAATAACTAAATTCAAAACACTGACACTTATGAAAGGGAAACTTTTGTTTTGCTTAACGTGTATGTTTCTTTTACATACAACCATCCTGTTCAGTCAGCCGGCTGAAGTAAGGCATCTTTTGGATACCACTATTACATTAATGCAAAAAAATGCATTGAATGGGCAAAAGGTCGACTGGAATAAAATACGCAGGCAAGCATATGCAATATGCCAAAAAAGTAACGGCATGTATGAAGCCGGAAATGCATTCAGATATTTGTTCCAGTCTGTCAATGACGATCACGGTATGTTCTACTACAAGGACAGCGTATTCCGATGGGAAAGACATTCAGCACCTATCTCCGACTCCGTACAAAACGAATGGAATAAAAGAAGCGGAATTAAAACCGCCATATTTGAAAATGCGGTAGGATATCTTCGTGTTCCTTCTATGCCATTTTCAGGAAAAGAAGAGGCAGATAAACAAGCCCAGCAATTGAATGACAGCCTTTGCTATCTGCTGGCTCAGAACATTAAAGGATTAATCATCGACTTAAGAATAAATGGAGGCGGAGCCATGTATCCAATGATACTTGGAGTACAGCAATTATTACCAAAAGGCAAAATCGGCTCTTTTACAGGAAG
The DNA here is from genome assembly GCF_020034665.1 of Niabella beijingensis. Lineage (NCBI taxonomy): Bacteria > Pseudomonadati > Bacteroidota > Chitinophagia > Chitinophagales > Chitinophagaceae > Niabella > Niabella beijingensis. The sequence goes on from NZ_JAIQDI010000001.1 coordinate 1,046,408, forward strand.
AAGTAATGAGACCTGGTATTTAAAAGAAAATAATTTCCTGTTAGACAGCGCTATACTGGCAAGTATTACTCCTAAATGCAGCAACGCAAAAGTAGCACTGCCCGTTGCTGTTCTGATTAACGGCGCTACCGGCAGCTCCGGAGAATTTTTTGCCATCGCCCTCAAAGTCATTAAAAACAGGATATTTATTGGGGAGCCCACCGCCGGTTATGCCACCGGTAATATTGGTCTGCAGATCAACAAAGAAGCATCCTTACTTATTGCCAGCAGTTACGGTCGTGATGCAAATGAAACAATTTATAAAGGTATTATACAGCCGGACATATCGATCATAAGCCCTGACAGTTTTAATGACCTTAAAAAAGATGAAAAAGTAAAAGCGGCGATTAAATGGATCAAAAACCAAATGAATTAGTTATTGTATATGCCTCCTCCCTCCTATAAAAACAGCGACATTTGTTAAGGTTATCGCGTACATAACCACTAAAAAGCCCTATTTTTAAAGAGAATGAGCGCAGCACAGGAATACCCCAAGGTTTATTTGTACCGCAGGATCGTACAGGCAAAGTTGTTTATTGATGTCAATTATGCCGATAAGATCGATCTGGATAATATTTCCGACGAAGCTTATTTTTCAAAATTCCATTTTATACGCCTTTTTAAAACGGTATATGGGAAAACACCGCATCAGTATTTAAAAGCTACACGTATTGAAAAAGCCAAACAACTGCTGCGTGAGGGCAAACCCGTATCGGATGCCTGTTTCCTGGTTGGTTTCGACAGCCTGAGCTCTTTCAGCGGTCTTTTTAAACGGATGGTGGGGCAATCAGCGTCTGCCTACGCCGCACATTACCAACAGAACAAGGAGCAAAAAGCCAAAACACCGCTGGCTTTTATACCCGGCTGTTATGCCTACCAGCATGGCTGGACGGAAAATAGCAATTTTGAAGAAACAGACCAGTAACGGGGGGGCTAATTTTACTTTCGTTATTAACCACTAAAACGAAAGATATGATTACAAAAATGACCGTTACCAACATCCATGTTCTGGACCAGGACAGTGCCTATGATTTTTATATAAACAAACTGGGCTTTACCCTGGTGGACGATATTCCCATGGGGCCGGACACGAGATGGCTTACCGTATCACCTCCCGAGCAACCAGACCTGCAACTGGTACTCTTCCCCGTAAAAGTGAGCAAAATGTTTCCGAAGGAAACCGCAGATGCATTGATCAAACTGATTAAACAGGGGATCTTTGGCTGCGGGGTGCTTACCTGCAACGATATCTTTGCCACCTATGAAGAACTGAAGGCCAAGGGCGTGGAATTTATAAAACCACCTACCAAGGAGTTCTACGGCACGGAAGCCCTTTTTAAAGACGACTCCGGCAATTACTTTTCGCTTCAGCCACTGAACAATTTTGACCAGCAGCCGTAACAGGTAACGGCTTCCGGGTTCCTTCGATAAAATCGATAAACCTTTATTAACAGTAAAAACCACTACAATGAAAACCTTATTTGATAAAACAGTAAGAGACGAATTATTAAACCGCATCCAATCACTGGAAGCGGACAGCAAAGCCCGGTGGGGCAAAATGGATGTAGTGCAAATGGCAAGGCATTGCAATAAGTGGAACAGCTGGGTTTTAGGAAAAGGCGGCTACAATAACCATGTTTATAAGCAGGATCTCCTGGGTAAGATCTTTGGCAAGATGGCGTTGCGCAGCAATACCAAAAACGACAAACCGATGGGCAGGAACATGCCCGCAGGTGCACTTGTGATAAAAGACAGGGATGGTAACCTGGAAACAGAAAAAGCACACTGGATCCAGTTGATCGGGGATTACGCCACCTATTCCAACGACCGGTTCATACATGATTTTTTTGGAAAGATGACCAGAGAACAAATAGGCATCTTTGCTTACAAACATTTAGATCATCACCTGCGGCAGTTTGGCGCCTGACAGAGCAGGCCAGCATCCTTCGGCCGCACGAGGCCTCCCAGTTGCATTTTCCTTAACGGCGCCAGCGTTCACTGGTTTGCCAGTTCACTATATCAATAGTATCATCCGCTTCCAGATAGTGGTTATCATCCTCCAGGGCATCCTCCGCCAGGTGGTACAGTCCATTCCTCAGGTACTTCGCAAAGTCAGCAACCAGGCCGGCCGTGGAGCTGGCAACGCATATGCCCGTGTCATATTCGGTGTCGATAAAAATGATTTGCCCGATTTGTCCGGCCGCTGCAGGAGCCAGGTCCAGGTACAAGCCGGTATGCGATCCGTCAAATGCGAATTGGATCCAGGAAGGGTTAAAGAGGTTGGAAGCTTCGATTTCCATGTCTGCCTTTTTCAGCGGAATAATATCCGATGCAGCATCCCGTTGCCCGCCATATTCCGTTATGATCCGGTCGATGGAAAAAAAATCCATTCCAAAGAACAGGCTGCCGAAATTTTCGGTATCGGATAATCCATTGTGCCATTGATAGAGCTTTTTAAAATCCGTGGGCAATGGTTTGCCGATTGCAGTCTCCAACTTCTCCAATGCCGCTTCTGTTGCCGGCGGTTGCAGGGAATGAACAGCGATTTTCTCGGCATGCTGCCGTAGCCAGTTATCAATCTGTTCAAAGTCTTGATGTATCATTGTTAATTTTATTAAAGAACATCCTTGTTCTCAGGAGGGGTTACTATATTACTGATGCTGGTGCGGCCAGGGGCGGCCTGTTCCTGTTTCACCTGCTAACTTCAGGCTGCGGAGAAACTGTGCCCAGGTATAACTGCATTCGGCAAACATGGGCGAGTAATCGCTCCAGTTGTCGTGACGCAGGGTTAAGATCGTTGCCGGCCCGTCCGTAATTTTTTGCTGTATCTGGTCTGCCGCTTCCGGATGCGTCTGTAACAGGTATTCCCTGTCGCCGGTCTGAAGTCCGAAAGCAATGGTAGTACCGATCCACTCCTGCGCACCGGCAACGCAGAGCCATTGTACGCGTTCAAACGGCCGCAGCTCAACGATCCTCATCTCCTTAAAATAATCCCCGCCAAATGCAAAACGGGCAATGGCATCCACCTCCGGTACGGCAGTCGTATGCGGCGTCCACCAGGCCGACAGTCCTTCCTGTGTGGTAAGGGCATGATATACTTTTTCAGCAGTAGCGGCGATCACTACTTCATGGTGAATATTTGGCATTACACAAATGATTAATTAAGTCAATAAATTCTGCCGTACCAATATTATCTATACGTGCAGCACTCCGCGGAAGCCCCTTGCGGCATAATACGATTCCGCTCCGTTGTGATAGGTAAATACCTGATCATAGCGGCGGTCGCAGAACAACGCCCCTCCCAGTTTTCTTATCGCTGCAGGAGTTTGCACCCAGCTGGATGTTTTAAGGTCAAAGCTGCCCAACTGCTGTAATTCCCGGTATTGCTCTTCGGTCAGCAGCTCAATGCCCATGGCCTTTGCCATTTCCATAGCACTGTCTGCCGGTTTGTGCTCTTTTCTTGAGGCCAGTGCGTCACCATCAAAACAAAGGCTTCTGCGTCCCTTTGGGCTTTCCGCTGAACAATCCATGAATATATATGTATCATTCTTTTTATCATATCCTACCACATCCGGCTCTCCTTCTGTACTTTCCATTTCATCCAGCGACCAGAGTTTTTCCGGGCTGGCTTCCAGCTTTGCCAGTACGCTGGCCCATTCAATCCCTTTATGCCGGTTGGTATTCTTTTCAAAACGCTTTTTCAGTGCCCCAAGCAGGGTTTCCTTTTGCGAAGCAGGCAATTGTTTTTTACTTGTTTTCATTTCGCTGTTGTTTATTACCGTTACAATATCATAGTTTTTCGGCAAGATCCTTCACGGCCTTCAGTGCAAATTCCCAGCCAGCTTCAGCATCATCAAAAGCGGTTTGCTCCAGCGGATGTTTCATCACTTCTTTTCCTGTGAGTATCGTAGCGCCATCTTCTTCCCTGAATTCATATGTGATCACGGACAGAATGGTTTCATTATCCGACTCCCGGAGGTCATGTTTAATCAGCCGCCCCGGTTCAAATTCAAGCAGCTCACCATTCGTCACTTTATTGCCCTGCATATTCCTGAATCCGAAAGAACTGCCGGGCTTCCAGTCGGTGTCATAATATCCGCCCATTTGTTTTGTAACCGCGGGATCTGTAAAAACATTCCACACCTTACTGACCGGTGCATTGATGATCACTGTTTTTTCTATAACCGTATTTTCCATATTTTTTTCTTTTTCGGCGTGCTATAATTTATACCAGGTGTTTCAATGCCAGTATTGTACCACTATGTACCCCATCATGATAAATCAGAAACTCAAGCGCGTCGTCAATATTATTCAGCGTTATGCCGTACACCTTCAATATATTGGGTGACGTTGTGTAATTGTTGAATATTTTTTTATCAAAATCAGCTTGAAATACATCGATCGTACGCTCCAGTAATGTTTTAATACTTTTTATTTCCGGTTCCCCGATAAGGCCTTCGGGTTTTGTATTTGTCTGGAAAGGCCTCATGTATTTATCTTCCACAATTACCGGCAGCCCCGCCCTTATATAACAAACACCCTGCTGCGCGCAGATCATATGTCCCAGGTTCCAGATGATATTATTGTTATACCCTGGCGGGATGGCATTCAGCTGGCGGGCGGTAAGTCCGTCGATCTGCGCCAGCAAAAACTGCCGGAACTTAATTAGTTTTTCGATGCGCCTGTCCATGGTCTTGACTTAAAGGGGCTACTGACCTTTTATTATTTCTTCCGGTCAGCTTTGCTGTCCGAAAGTTAGCAAATTATTGTCAGGATCCAGTAATGCGAATTCTTTCTGCCCCCAGGGTTTATCCTCCAGGTGACCTGCAGGGTGTATGTCTACCGCGCTCTCCAGCAATGACTGATAAAGCCGTTCGATCTGGTTGGTGCGGATATACACCTGTCCGTAATTTTCCGCCGGATCAAGATCCTTAAACTCAAAAAAATGAATTTGAATATTATCTTTCTGAACCATCAGGTATCCGTCGAAATCGCCTCCGGATTGCCGGAAGCCTAGTTTATCTATATAAAACTCTTTTGTGCGGTCTTTATTGCGCATCGGCAATTTTGGATGAATGTCTGTAAGCATTTTTTTCTGCAAAATTGGGCGATTCTTCACAAACCGGAACTGATCCGGATCAGGAAATCTCAGGGCATTGCCCGAACCCGGCTTAATGTTTCCGGAGCCATTTTCAAATAGGAGGCGATCATTTTAACCGGAAAAACCGCTGCTATTCCCGGTTTTGCTTCCTGTATATACCTGTATTTACGGGCCGGACTTAAACCGTTGTCAAAGAGATAGGTCCGGGCCTGATGTTGGTTAAAAATTTTTCCAAATTGCAGAAACGCCTTTGATGCTGCAATAAGCGCGTGAAGGCGCTCCAGACTCAATTCAAGAATCTCAGATTTTGCAAAGCATTTAATGGCAGTTGTTGAGGGAGATTGACCGATCAGGCTGGCGTGATTGAAGACCCATTCTTTTTCGAGGTGCAGGTCAATGATTTCTTCCTGTATTTCACCGGACCGGTATTGATACAACAAACCCGACAGTACATAAAAAACAGATCTGCACACCATTCCTTCTTTTAACAACAGCTCATTTTTATTCACGTGCCTTCTTACGGCGGCCTCTTCAAAACACAACAGATCGCTTTCTGAAAACGGACCGATATCCTTTAAAACGGTATAATACTTCATTAACAACTTATAATTTACGACCGAGATCCCAAAATCCTGGCAGCATCATTCTTCCAGCTATTGGCTTCCGCTAATCTTCCAGGCCTTTTCCTTCCAGGATCTTTGGTATATATTTCTCCACCCGTTCCTCCCGGGTTTTGGATTGTTTGGCTTGCGAGAAATAAAACAGGTAAGCCCGCTGGCGACCCGGCGTCAACGTCTCAAAGGCCTTCTTCAATGCAGAACTTTTGTTCAGTTGTTTTTGAAATTCTTCCGGAATGGCGTAGTCCCTTGTTTTTTTTAACGGCACTTTCAATCCGGCCCGCTCTACTTCAACGGCCTCGTAGATATAGGATTTTATAGCAGCTGCCTGACTCGTAATTTCCCTGGTGTTGGCGAACCGGATCTGGCGTGCCGATTGCACATTCTCCGTTTGCTGAATCAGTATGCCTTCCGGATCTTGCAGCAGGGCGCCTTTAAACAACAGCAATGCGCAATATTCTTTAAACACATGGATCAATACGATGTTCCGGTCTTCAAATACATAACAGGGACAGCCCCATTTCAGCTCTTCGGTGAGGCCACAATCCAGAACGATCTTCCGCAGGAGCTTTATTTCTTCCTGCCATTTTCCTTTATCGAAGTAGAAGTCAACCTTTGGGTTCATGTGTTTTGTTTATACTGTTCTATTACTGATATTCATTCTTATGCTGTGGAGACCGCTTATATCTTAACCGTAAGATATCTGTTTCACTTACAATCCCAGTCTGTTTTGCTGTATCCGTTCACGTGCTTCTATTAAAATACTGTGTATTTTTTTTTCGAGTTCTTTTTTGGGAGGAAGTTCGGTCCAATATTCTGCCACTATAATTCCATCCTTATGCATTTCCAGCAGCTCCACCTGTTCCCGGCTGCTTTCAGCGCAAAGGATCAAACCAACGGGAGCCTGCTCTCCCTGCTGTTTTTCGTATTTATCTAACCACCGCAGATACAGTTCCATTTGTCCTTTATGCTTTGCCTCAAATTTTCCAAGCTTTAACTCTACCGCCACCAATCGTTTCAAGCCGCGATGATAAAACAAAAGATCAAGGTAAAAATCTTCGCCGTCAATAATCATCCTTTTCTGCCTTTCAATAAATGCAAAGCCCTTGCCTAATTCAAGAATGAATGCTTCCAGTTCTCTCAAAATGGCGGCTTCGAGATCCTTCTCCAAAAAAGTGTTCTGTAAACCAAGAAAATCCAGAAAGTAGGGATCTTTAAAGTTATTGTGCAGTGCGGGACTACTGTTTCCTATATTGTGTAGGTTTGCGATGGCTGTCCGCTCATATACTTTTTCTGCAATTTGCTTACGTAATTCACGTTTTCCCAGGGATTCCGATATCGTTTTATTCGCATAAAATTCCTTTGCCTCCCAACTTTTAAGCGGAATAAGAATGAGAAAATGCGACCAACTCAATTGTCGTGCCAGTGGCACGACAATTTCTTCCAAAGGGAATTGTTCAGCAAACTGCAACATTCTGCGAAGATTTTTCTCTTCAAAATTGCGCCCATAACGGGCCTCCAATTGTGCCGCCACAGTTGATATGATTTGCTTACCATAGTCAGCCCGCTTATTTTGCAGAATATCGGCATTTACACGTCTGCCTATTTTCCAGAAGAGCATTGTAAGCCCGCTATTCACCTGCTGTACTACCTGTTGCTGGCTTTGCTCTATCAGTTGTGATAGCTCTGCCACCAATGTGAGCTTTGCAACTTCTGTTTTTGTTTTCTTTGCATGCATAATTAAATACCTATAAATCACTGGTCTGCACCTCATAGTAATTGATCAGAAATCCGGCACCTGCAGTTTTACAAGGTTACTTTTCATTTAAAAGCTAAATCCTGAACCCTGAAATTACTGTCTTCTATAAAGATATATAAATACACTGGCAAAACACATACTGCGATCACTGGTTTTTACTAACGATCCGGTATAAAAAACAGCTTCCCAGCCGTTACTGATTTCTCGTACTTGTTCTCCGGTCTGCCGGACGGAAATACCAGGAAACCGCGGTAAGCACCAGTAACAGCACCGGGCCAAAAAGCCCCCTGCCACCATCACCGCCGGCCAGGTGGGAAAAGATCGCACCCGTCACGGTAAAGAAAAAACCGGCATAAGCCCATTCTTTCAGCAAAGGATGCCGGGGGATCAGTACAGCGATCACGCCCAGGATTTTCCAGATGCCGAGTAGTGTAAGCAGGTAAACCGGGTAACCCAGGTGTACCATCATTTCCGTTTCTTCTTTTTGCCGGATCAGCTGTACGATACCGGTAGATGTCATACCCAGTGCCAGCCAGACGGTAGCGATCCAGTAGATGATCTTGTTTCTCCTATTCATGATAGTCGTTTATATTAGGTTATACAGGGGTAGCAGTGATCTTATTTTAATTTGCCCAGCACCTCTTCCAGCCGGTCGTGCGCCATATTGATCCCATAGGAAAAGGGCAGTTTCAATTGCTCCTCCCGGTGTTTTGCCGACCGGTAAACGATCTGCATGATGAGCTTGCTGGTATCTTCCGACAGGGATTCAAACTCCAGGAATTCCAGCTGGATCCCAAAAAGGGCGTTTTCCATTTCAAAGGTGCGGGTGATCTTTTTTTCCGGTACAAATTCATGAATAGCACCATTGGCGCGGAAAACGATATTGCCCTTACCATCACTGGTTTCAAACTGATATCCTCCGTGCTGTTTATTCTCCAGTTTGAGTACTTTGGTACCCATCCATTGTTCAATAATTTCGGGCTCGGCATATGCCCGGAACAGCAGGTCCAGCGGCAAATCAAATTCCCTTGTAATCACCAGATCCTGCCGGCCTTCTGCGGCATCGATTTTTGTTTTTCGTTCCATGTTGTATTATTTTTTTGATTTGTATTTTTTCATCACGTCCTCCAGTTTGTTAAACCGGTCGTCCCACATCTTGCGGAAGGGTTCAATAAAATCGGCTACTGCTTTCATTTTTTTTGCATTAAAATGGTAATAAATTTCCCGGCCGTTCTGTTCCTGTTGCAGTAATTCGCATTCCGTAAGGATCTGCAGATGCTTGGATACAGTGGGGCGGGCGGTATCAAAATTTGCGGCGATGGCACCGGCCGTCATGGATTGTGCCGCTACCAGCAGCAGGATGGCCCTTCTGGTGGGATCTGCTATTGCCTGGAAAACATCGCGTCTCAGATTCATTATGTAGTTATTTGACTACAAATATACATGTAGTTATTTAGCTACACAAATATTTTTTTTATTTCCCCGGAAAATAAATTCCGAAACGATCATTTCCAGCTGTATTTCATCGGTTTACCGCATTGCATCTGGTACATTCTTCCACGTTTTTTTATATCTTTCCGCTGTCATTGAACCATGCATCCTCTTATTCAACACATCCAAAAGATCACCAGCTCCGGTGATGCCGGCGAAGCACAGCTCCTGCCGTTTTTTGAAGCCCGGTCTTACCGGAAAAAGGCATTGCTACAGGAAGAAGACAAACGCTGCCTTTCTTATTTTTTTGTAATAAAAGGATGCCTGCGCTTATTTTTTACCGATCACAACGGAGCAGAGCAGACCATGCAGTTTGCACTGGAGAACTGGTGGATGACCGACCTGGACGCTTTTCGTACCGGGCGGAACTCGGCTTACTCCATCCAGGCACTGGAAGCCACAGAAGTACTGGCCATCGATGCAAAAAACTATGCGCAACTACTGGAAGAAATCCCCCTGATGGAAAAATATTTCCGCCGGGTGTATGAACGTGCCTATGCAGCATCACTGCTTCGCGTGCAGATGATCTCGCGGTTGCCGAAAAATGAATTTTATGAACTCTTTGAATCTAAATATCCGGATTTCATCCAGCGGGTGCCTCAAAAGGTGCTGGCTTCCTTCCTGGGTTTTACACCGGAGTACCTGAGCGAGCTGCGCAAAAAAAGAATCGAAAAAAATAAGAATGACTGAACAGCTGATCCGCCATATTCAACAATTACTCCCGGATTTTATCCCGCCCCGGGAAGAAATGCGTTCTTTATTCCGGACCCGGTCCGTAAAAAAGGAAGAACTGCTTTTAGAAGAAGCAATGCTCTGCAACGACATTTATTTTGTAAACAGGGGGTGTCTCTATCTTTTTTATAATTATAATAACCGGAAGGAAGTCATTCATTTTGCACTGGAGAACTGGTGGCTGACGGATTATAAAACATTTGGTGATGAAAACCCTTCTGTGTATGCGATAGCTGCTGTGGAAGACTCGGAGATCACCAGCATCAGCCGCAAAGACTATGAGCAACTGCTGCTGCACGTCCCGATGATGGCACTGTATTTTAACAAAATACATGAACGGGCTTATGGCGCAGCACTGTTCAAACAAAAGACCTATGCCACCTTGTCCAAAGAAGATTTTTATCGTTATTTCAGCACCACTTATCCTGCTTTCCTGCAACGGGTGCCCGATGCCCTTTTTGCTTCTTATATGGGTGTTTCAACGGAACAACTGATAGCGATCAGGCAGGCCCTTATTTCTTAAACCAGCTTAAGTTTTCCGGCCGGAATGCCTTTCATCTTTGCTGTACAAAAAATTACAAGATGAAAATAGTTGTTATCGGCGGTACCGGCCTTATTGGTAGCCAGGTTGTCAGTCAATTGCAGCAGGCAGGACATGAAGCCATCGCAGCTTCTCCGAATACGGGGGTGAACACGCTTACCGGTGAAGGGTTGAACGAAGTGTTAGCGGGCGCTCAGGTAGTGGTTGATGTTTCCAACTCGCCTTCCTTTGCAGATGAACCTGTAATGAATTTTTTCAAAACTTCCAATGAGCACCTGTTGCCGGCGGAAAAAGCAGCGGGCGTGCAACATCATATCGCCCTGTCGGTAGTTGGCACCCCGGACCTGCAGGCCAGCGGATATTTTCGCGCGAAACAGGTGCAGGAAGATATGATCAAAGCATCCGGCATCCCCTACACGATTGTACATGCCACACAATTCTTTGAATTTGCCGGTGGTATTATCCAGATGAGTCTCACAGGCGATACCATTGTTTTACCGGATGCCAATATCCAGCCTATCGCCAGCAAGGATGTGGCGGCATTTATAGCAGAAACGGCGCTGGCAGCCCCGGCCAATAAAATCCTGGAAATAGGCGGACCTGAAAAATTCAATATGAAGTCCTGGATCGGGCAATATATGCAGGCCACTCATAAGAATTACGCAGTAACATCCGATGCTACAGCGCTATATTCAGGCGCGCCATTGGAAGCTGATACACTGACTCCCAAAGCAGCCGTTTATCTTGGCCCTACCCAATATGCAGACTGGATCGCAATTCCCGGAAATCAGCGATAGCTGACGGCAATCAAAATAAAGCAACTACTGATAATAAGGACGGGCAAACACCTGTCCTTATATTTATGTCCTTCCCTGTTAACGATTATGCCGGTACCGCTTTAGTACAAACGGATACTCCCTGCCGGCGAAATAGTAGACCCCACTGATGGTTGCCGGTACTTGTTCGTAATATTCTTTGATGCCTTTCAGGATAAAATAATCTGTAAACGTTCTATCGGTAACTGAAACATGATAGAACTTCATCGTCTTATCCTCTTCAGGATATCCTTTCTCTGGCAGGAACCGGGAGGTCTTTTTTGTATTATTATCGGTCGTTTTGATCTCACAGGCGGCAATATAGCCATCTCCCAATGTAAACCGGATGGTCAGATCCGCTGTCTTACCCAGGTAATCCACCGCATCGTAGGCCTTTTGAGAAAAGGCAAGCAAGGGCAACCACATCACTGCTGTTAACAATAAGAGGTATTTTTTTGTATTACTGCTTTCGGACTTCATAAATAACGAATAACGACCCTGCCTGAAAAACGGTACCAGGCTACACCAAAGCTACAAAAGAGAAGAGATATCCGCGATAGTTTTCAGGAGTAGAAGCCGGCCGGGCTGTAGCTGACGCCTGTTGCGTTTTTTTTTATTATTTTTATACATCCCGGCACTCCAGCCAGGTAAGGCTGCATAAAAGCGTCAATCGCTGAACCCTCTTATTAATGCTAAACAGATAACTATGACAACCGGTAAACTGGAAAAAAAACTACGTTTCTTAATCATCTACGTAATCGCAATCACCGCTGTATGCGGTTTCCTGGCATTCACATCCTTTCGCCGGGCCACCCTCCGTCAGACGACGGATGAGCTCACTGTAAAACGTATAAATATAGTAGACGAAGACGGCGCCCTTCGCATGGTCGTCAGCAACGAGCACCGCCAGCACCCGGGCAGAATGAACGGGCAGCAGCTGCCTGCACGTGAACGGCCTGCCGGCATCATTTTTTTTAATGAAGCCGGCGACGAATGTGGCGGGCTTGTGTATAATGGCAATGATAAGGATGCCGGTCTTTTCCTCTCGGTAGATAAGTTCGGGGATGACCAGGTCATGCAACTTCAATATTCAGAGAATCCTCAGAAACAGCGCCGGAAATATGGATTACAGCTCTGGGATTATCCCAAAGAAAATACCTTTGATGAGCGCCTGCGCCGGTTCAAGGCCTTAAAACAACTCCCCACCAGGGAAGAACAGGATAAAGCCTATGAACAAATGCTGAAAGACAGCCTGCTGATGCAGGACCGCCTGTTCATCGGCCAGACCTATGAAAAAGAAATGGGGCTTTTCATTAAGGACCAGGATGGCAAACCCCGCATCAAGATCTTTATTGACAAGGACAAGCAGCCCCGGATACAGGTACTTAATCCTGACGGAACGATCATGCGTTAAAACATAGCACCGGAAATCGCTTTACGACGGCTATCCCAACAGTGCCGGACGCTCATTAAAGGTCTTCCAGAGCAATTCGCCGAACAGGGTATTGGACCAGGCAAACCATTTCCGGGTGAACTTCTTCGGATCATCCTTATGAAAAGACTCATGCATAAAGCCGGTATCGCCGTGTGTTTTTTGAAGGGTGCTGATACTCCAGCGGATTTCCTTGTCATCATTGGAGGTAAGTGCTTTCATGGTGATGCTCATGGGCCAGATCATGTCTTTACCAATATGCGGACCGCCAATACCTTCAGCCGCCGAACCTCTAAAGAAGAACGGATTCTCGGATGACCATACATAATTACGTGTAGCTTTATACAAGGGGTCTGTATTCTTTACTGCACCCAGGTAGGGCAGTCCCAGCAGACTGGGAACGTTGGCATCGTCCATCAATATATGGCTGCCATAGCCGTTTACCTCATAGGCGTACATTTTTCCGTATTGCGGATGTGTAATGATTGCATATTTTTTTACAGCAGTTTCCACCTCATCTGCCAATTGCGTGAGTTCATTCGCCAGCCGGGCATCTCCTGAAATCTTGCCCACCATTTCTGAAGCTTGTCGCAAACTTACCACGGCAAACAGGTTGGAGGGGATCAGATAAGCGAAAATAGTAGCATCATCGCTTGGCCGGAACATGGAACAGATCAGCCCCACGGGTTTTACCGGGTAGCCATAGCCCCCCATCGGGATGCCGTCTGTAGCCCAGGAAGTTTTCCGTTCAAACTTATAAGGACCGGGCCCTTCCTTACGCTGTTGTTCTTTAAAGGTTTTCAATGTAAGGGCAATACCTTCCTTCCATGTAGCATCAAAAGGTGTGGTATCTCCTGTTTCCTTCCAGAAACGATGGGCCAGCCGGATGGGATAACACAATGAATCGATCTCCCATTTCCGTTCATGTATACCGGGTTTCATATCGGTGTTATCCGTTTCCTTCCATTCACTTACTTTGCTGTCATCATTATAAAAAGCATTGGCATACGGATCTTTCAAAATAAAATGGGTTTGCTTACGGATCACACCCGCAATCAGCTTATGCAGCGCCTGGTCCTGTTTCGTAAACTGTAAATAAGGATACACCTGTGCGGAGCTGTCGCGCAGCCACATGGCATCAATATCGCCGGTAATAACGTAGGTGTCCGGTTTTCCGTCCTTTTCAGTATAAAAAACCGTTGTGTCCAGTGTATTGGGAAAACAATTGTTGAACAACCAGCCCAGTTCTTTACTTTTTACTTTCGACTGAAATGCCTTGATCGCGTTTTCAATTGCGGCGCTTTTAAAATGCCGCTCACTTTCGGAAACCCGTACCAAAGGAAAATCGTTTTTGCTTTGGGCAAAAGAAAAATGATTCAATGCCAGTCCGGCGCTCAGCACGCTGGTATGCTGTAAAAAGGTCTTACGGTTCATAGTTGATGTATACTTAAATGAAGCAATGGTTTATTATATACCTGTAAAGCTAATCCATTTTTCAATAACTCGGGTAAAGTGGCAACAGCTGATTTTTGCCGCTGAGACACAGAAATACTGATCCTTTATTGCCACCAGGGCTCCAGGACCTAAAGTATTACGAACTCTAACCCTTTGTTGTTTCTTCGCGCCTTCGTGGCCCGCCTTTATATCAGCGATTTGTTGTACTTTTAAAGTAAATCCACTCTTATGACCGATCATAATAAGGACGCCATTGTTGTTGTAAGAACCTATAATGATATCGCAACAGCTGTTTCTGCAAAAGAAAAATTAGAGGAAGCCGGTATCACTGCTACCATTGACGATATGGACGTAGTAGGTATGACACCCCTGGCTGGTATTGAAGTAAAGATCTTTTCAAAGGACCTGGAAACAGCCAACCAGGTGCTGAAAGATTGACAGCAGTAAAAACAACCCGCTCCTCCTATCAATAATCCGCTTTCGCTTATCAGTCGCTGCATTTTTTATTTTTTTAAACTTTTTTCACGCTATTTTGTTAGCAACTGCGTAAAAAGGCTGTATGAATGGGCGAAGCTATTTTAATATTTTTTTAAACTGCTTTTGTTGCATTTTACTTAATTATTCCCTTACTTCGCGCCATCTGCAAGCTTTTACTGAAATTTAAATTGTTACGCACCCAGGGGAAAATGAGAAAATTCGCCCATATACTTGCTTTCTTTATCTTGTTCATTGGAAGTAGTTCCGATACGATCGAAGCGTTCGCTCCTGTTAAAAGCAATGTATGCAATTCAGCAGTAAAAGACCGGCAACAGCAGCAACATAAGAATAATACACAGGATGCGGGGGATCATATCATCATCAACCGGTTCTGTAATCATTTCATCAACCGGGCAGACCAGCTTTCACAGCGAACATTCTACAGCATCCTTTCCCTGCCCCTTTTTCATTTTAATGTACTACTTCCTGCATGGAAGCACCTGAGCCCGACCCCGCTGCAAGAACCCGGCTACGGCAATCTCTTTCTCTACTACCTCTTTTAGCAATTTCGATATTTGTTTTATTACCTGTCTGTTGCTGTAACTGCAACGGAACGGAAAGTGCATAATTTCATCTAATGCACCACTGATCCTCATTTCAGGTATCATCCCTATTTTATTAAATTAACTGATCATCATGATAAAAAATTATATTTTTTACGGACTCCTTATTACAACCATTGCCGCCTGTCATAGCAACTCCCAGGGGAACAACAGCTCCGGCGATAAAGAATACCCTGTAGTTACCGTTCAGCCGCGCGATACCACGCTTTCGATCTCTTATGTGGCCAATATACAGGCGGGACGCAATATCGAACTCCATCCCCGCATTGACGGATTACTTGACAGAATCTATATCCGGGAAGGGCAACAGGTGCGCAAGGGACAGGTGTTGTTTAAAATCAACGACAGCGAACTGCGGATCGAGCTCAACAAAGCAGCCGCGGCCTACAAAAGTGCGGTAGCCGATGCAAAAGTGGCCCAGGTGGAAGTAGACCGGGTACAAATGCTGGTAGATAAAAAAGTTATCACCAAAACAGAGCTGGACTTGGTCACTGCAAAATATAAAGCCTTGCTTGCAAAAGCAGATGTGGCACTGGCAGATAAAAATGCGGTACAACAGCGGATCTCCTATACCAGTATCGCCGCACCCTTTGACGGCGTGGTAGACCGTATCCCTTTTAAAGAGGGCAGCCTGGTTACCACCGGTTCGCTACTGACCACTATATCCGACATCGGTACCGTATTTGCCTATTTTAATATTTCAGAGAATGAATACTTCCGGACCTTGCTCAGCGGAAACAGTGCACAGCAGATCACTTCCATCAACCTGATATTACCCGATGGCACCCGTTATCCCTATAATGGTCAGCTCGAAAGCGCGGAAAGTGAAATTGACGAAAATACCGGCAACATCGCCTATAAAGCCCGTTTTAGCAATCCTGAGAAAACCCTGCGCCATGGCGCTTCCGGCAAACTACTGATCACAAGGCCGCTGCAAAACGCGATCCTGCTTCCGCAGAAAACGGTTTTTGAAATACAGGATAAGAATTACGTTTTCGTGTTGGATCAGAATAATATTGCCCGGATGAGAAGCATCCGTATCGATCAGCGCCTGGCAGATTACTACGTAATTTCCGGAGGACTGGATGCTAATGACCGCATCGTTTACGAAGGCATCAAGAGCATTCGTGAAGGTGAAAGGATCACTCCTAAAGGATAGCTGCAATGCCGTTATTCATTGTATTATCAGCCGGGCTCCCCTGGCTGCCAAAACTTTATTACACCATCTGAATCTATAAAACTATGGTTGAAACGTTTATAAGAAGGCCGGTCCTTTCGCTGGTGCTTTCTATTTTTATCACGCTCATCGGTGTACTGGCATTGTTCAGTTTACCCATCACACAATTCCCGGATATCGTTCCGCCCTCCGTTTCCGTAACGGCGCGCTATACCGGTGCCAATGCCGAAGTTTCCGTGGACGCCGTTGCCGTTCCGCTGGAACGCGCTATCAATGGGGTTCCCGGCATGACCTATATGTCCACGGTATCCGGTAACGACGGTGTTACGATGATCACCGTTTATTTTAAAGTAGGCACCGACCCTGATGTGGCAGCAGTGAATGTACAAAACCGGGTCACCACCGTACTGGATGAACTGCCGGAAGAAGTGATCAAAGCAGGTGTTACCACCGAAAAAGAAGTGAACAGTATGCTGATGTACCTGAACATCACCAGCACGGATGAAGCTGCCGATGAGGACTTCATCTACAACTTCACCGACATCAACATCCTGAAAGAGCTGAAACGGATCGACGGGGTAGGCCGTGCGGAGATCATGGGGTATAAAGATTATGCCATGCGGGTATGGCTGAACCCTGAAAAATTATTTGCCTACAACGTATCCACCGATGAAGTGATCACTGCGTTGCGGAACCAGAATGTCTCTGCCGCTCCGGGCAAGACCGGTGAGAGCTCCGGCAAAACAAAAAATGCACTGCAATATGTGCTGCGTTACACCGGGAAATTCTCGGAACCCCGGCAATATGAGAACATTGCCATCCGCTCTAACAGCGATGGTTCCATTCTTAAATTAAAAGACGTGGCGGATGTGGAGTTTGGCGCCATGAGCTACAGCATGGTATCAAAAAGTGATGGCAAACCCGCAGCTTCCATTATGATCAAACAACGGCCCGGATCCAATGCCAGCGATGTGATCGATAACATCAAGCTGAAAATGGAGGAGCTCAAAGCCTCCAGTTTCCCTCCCGGCATGAATTACAGCATGGCTTATGATGTTTCCCGTTTTCTTGATGCATCTATCAATGCCGTACTTACAACACTTGTGGAAGCATTTGTGCTGGTGGCCATCGTCGTATTCATCTTTCTCCAGGACTGGAGATCTACCCTGATCCCGGTACTGGCTGTGCCCGTGGCATTGGTGGGCACCCTTGCCTTTATGCTGTTACTGGGCTTTTCCATCAACCTGCTTACCTTATTTGCCCTGGTCCTTGCCATTGGAATTGTTGTGGACAATGCGATTGTCGTCGTGGAGGCCGTCCATGTAAAAATGGAGGAGGAACATCTTCCACCACTTGAAGCTACGATAGCAGCAATGAAGGAGATTACCGGTGCCATCATTGCCATTACCCTGGTTATGTCTGCCGTGTTTGTGCCCGTTGCTTTTTTAAGCGGTCCTGTGGGCGTATTTTACCGTCAGTTCTCATTAACACTGGCCTTCTCTATTGTGATCTCCGGCATCAATGCACTGACCCTCACTCCTGCCCTTTGCGCCCTGATGCTGAAGCATAACGGACCCCGTAAACGGGGATGGATGGGCCGGTTCTTTAATGCCTTTAATAAAGGATTTGATAAAACGACAAACAAATACCGCAGTATTCTGGGTAAAATAGCCGGGCGGCGTATAGTCACGCTGGGGATGCTGGCGCTGTTCTTCCTTGCCACCTGGGGTGCGGGAGCGGTCCTTCCCGGAGGGTTTATTCCCACGGAGGATCAGGGAATGATCTATGTAAATGTTACAACGCCGCAGGGGGCTACTGTGGAACGCACTGAAAAAGTACTGGATGAACTCAATGCTGTAACAAAGGATATCGAGGGAGTGGAAAGCGTAACCACCCTTGCCGGATACAGTCTGACCAATGAGATCGCCGGCGCTTCTTATGGCATGGGCATGATCAATCTCAGGTCATGGAAGGAACGCAAAAAAAGCGTGGACCAGATCATTGATGCCATCGAAGCGCAGACCGCGAAGCTCACGGATGCATCGATCGAAGTGTTTGCACCACCTACGGTGCCGGGCTTTGGAAATACAAGCGGGTTTGAGCTGCGGCTGCTGAACAGAGGCGGGGAAGACATTACGGAAACATCTGAAATCACCAAGGCATTTGTGCAAGCGATTGACAGTACAAAAGAAGTGAACAATGTTTTTACCAGCTTTGATGCTTCCTTTCCCCAATACCTGATCCACGTGGATTATGATATGGCGGCAAAGAAAAATGTAACGGTAGACAATGCGATGAATACCCTCCAAACATTGCTGGGCAGTTACTATGCCACCAATTTTATCCGCTTCAACCAGATGTATAAAGTAATGGTACAGGCCGGCCCGCAGTTCCGCGCAGAACCGGCAGATGTACTTCATCAGTATGTCAAGAACAGCAATGGCGAAATGGTACCCTATTCTTCGTTTATACGTATGGAACGGGTTTACGGACCGGAACAGCTGACCCGCTACAACATGTACACTTCGGCCATGATCAACGGAGAAGCTGCCCCCGGTTACAGCAGCAGCGATGCCATCCGGGCGGTTGAAAAAGTGGCGGCGGAAAAACTGCCCCGTGGTTATGATTTTGACTGGAGCGGGATGACACGGGAAGAAATTCTTTCCGGGAACCAGGCCGTATACATCTTTGCGCTTTGCTTATTGTTTGTATACCTGTTGCTTGCCGCACAGTATGAGAGCTTTTTACTTCCCTTACCGGTTATCCTGAGTTTACCGGCCGGTATATTCGGCTCCTTCTTTTTCCTTAAGCTGGCAGGATTGGATAATAATATCTATGCACAGGTAGCACTGGTAATGCTGATCGGGTTGCTGGGCAAGAACGCTATTCTGATCATTGAATTTGCGATCCAGCGGCGCAAAGAAGGCTATCCGGTATTACAGGCCGCCATAGAAGGTGCCGCGCAGCGATTGCGTCCGATCCTGATGACCTCTTTTGCTTTTGTAGCGGGTCTGATCCCCTTATGTATGGCTACCGGCGCCGGCGCAATGGGCAACCGTTCTATCGGTGTGGCAGCTGCAGGAGGAATGCTGATCGGTACAATATTCGGTCTGCTTATCATACCCGGCCTCTATGTACTTTTTGCTTCTTTGTCGGAGCGTGGAAAAAAGCAGGCTACCGATATCCCTCTTCAGAAATCTGATATAAAAATTATTGACAATGAAAATTAACAACAATAAATTCCTGTCGGCCCTGGCTGTTTCCATTCTTTCCATTGGTTGTGCCGTTCCCAAAACAACCGCGGTCAAACAGGCCGCGCCGCTTCCTGATCAGTATACTCAAACAGCCGGCGACAGCATTAGTGTGGCCCGTCTGCAGTTCAGGAACTTCTTTAACGACAAACACCTGGTGGCACTCATCGACCATGTACTGGCTCATAATCTCGATACCCGGATCGCCGCAGCACAGATAAAAATTGCTGACGCCTATCTTGAAGCCAGGCGCGGGGCCCTGCTGCCATCCGTAACTGCCGGCCTGCGTGCTTCCGGAACGCATTATGGCAAACATACCATGGAAGGGGTCGGCAATTTTGATACGAACCTCTCCTCCAATATAGAAAACAGCCAGCGCATTCCTACGGTCATTACTCCGGATTACTGGCTGGGATTAAGCGCCTCATGGGAAATTGATCTTTGGGGCAAATTGGGCAATCTGCAACAGGCAGCGCGCGAACGGTTCCTGGCCACCCGGCAGGGAAAAGACCTGCTGACAGCAGCACTTATCACACATACCGCAACCCTGTATTACGAACTGATCATGCTCGACCGGGAAGTGGCCATTCTGAATGAGAACATAGAACTGCAGCACCGGGCACTTGAGATCGTAAAGATCCATAAAGAAGTGGGGCGGGCAACGGAACTCGCCGTACAGCAATTTGATGCCCAGCTGGCCAATACCAAAGCGACGCTTTACGGCGTCCGGCAGGAAATTACCGCAACAGAAAATAAGCTCCTGGAGCTTACCGGCAGCTATACCGGCACTGTTGAACGTAGTACAACTATCGACATAAAAGCCATCCGCTACCTGGCGGAACATGGTCATCCGCAGCAATTATTGCAATACCGGCCGGATATCAGGGCGGCTTATCATGAGCTCCAGGCCAGTCATGCCGATGCACTGGCAGCCCGCGCGGCATTTTTTCCGACTGTAAACCTGGCTGCCACGGCGGGGTTGCAGTCCTTTAATGCTGCCCAGTTTTTTAACCCCACTTCCATCGCCACCCAGCTGCTGGGCGGCATCAGTGCACCGGTGTTTCAGAAAAAACAGCTAAAAGCAAACTTCAATATCGCAACAGCGGAACAGGAGATTGCATTTCTGAATTATCAGAAAACGATCAATAAAGCTTTTCAGGAAGTAAGGACCTTGCTGAGCTATATTGACAACAATGAAAAGATACTGGCGGAGAAGCACAAAGAGGTGGAAGCCCTTGGCAAAGGCATCGAAGTATCCAATGATCTGTATGTAACGGCATATGCCACTTACCTGGAGATCATTGCCGCACAGAAAAGCAAGATCACCGCAGACCTCGACCTGCTTAAAGCCCGGCGGGATCAGGCGCATGTATTGATCCAGCTTTACAAGGCATTGGGCGGCGGAGCCGGATAGAGCGATCAGGAAAGCGTGGTAAGCGTTACCGGCCCCAGCAGCCCCGAAGGTAACAGCGGGTCTTCTTTTTTAAACGGGATATTAGTATTCGTTCTTCGCTGTTCAGCGGGTAAGCCTGCATCACCAATCAGCCGGTTGGGCCAGAGATTAATCACTTCGATGCGGATATCATTGTTCCCCTGTTTTAGTTTACCGGTCACCTCCACCCGCCAGGGTGCCGTCCATACGACCCCCATATCGGTTCCGTTCAGCCATACCCGGCAGATATTTTTTACGATCCCGAGATCGATGAATAAAGCGCTGGCCGGTAATGCATCATCGAAGGAAAACTGCTTGCGGTAAACAGCCTTGCCGGAGTAATAGCGGATACCCGGATCCGGATGCCGGATCCAGTCCTGCAGTTCTTCAAAAACAATGGATGCGGGGCCTCCCCATTCGGGGTCAAACGCAAGCTGCCAGGAACCGGAGAGCTCCTGTAGTTTATGAAAACCGTTGGCGGGTTGCCACGCATTCGGCGTTGCCACAGAAAGCCCTTTTGTCTTTACTTTGGGAAACACGATGAACAGAGATTGAAACCGGTCAAGCTCCAATGTGATTTTAATACGTCCGTCTTCCGGCTTGTATACGGGACGCCACCGCTTCCCCGAAACAGGATCCCAGATCTCCGGGTGGCGGCCGGTTACACGGAACAGGCAATCTGCCCGGGCATGTTCTTTTTTCCGGTTGGTGATGAAGTAGATCTCAGCTTCATCCGTAGTGCGATGTATAAAATCGATCCATGCCTTTTCATCAGTCACTTCAAAATCCGGTACACAACCGATATCCTGTAATACTGCCCGTATGGATCCGGGATAGAACAGACGCCCCTTTCCCGTTTCAATACCTTTGTCTGCAACCGGCATCTTCCATAATATTTTTGCCAGCCGCCGGATCTCCGCATCGCAGTGCGGATAATCCGTCAGACCGCAATCGGTCTGCGGCGGAGCACCTATTACCAGCGCTCCTGCTTCCAAAAGCATTATTATTTTTTTTAATACCGCAACCGGCATACGATCACTTTCCGGCAACACCAGTATCCGGTATTGCATTCCATCCGGCAGCACCAGTCTTCCGTTACGTACGCTTACGCGGCCCAAAAGCACTTCTGTATTACAGACATCATAATCATAGCCCTTACCCAATGTGGGGTATATATTTTTTTGCGCTGCCAGATTCGGCGCGATATCACCGTTATAGAATAACAGATCTGCCACAAAGTGCCCGGCCCGCAGCAGGTGCTGACTGCGCGCGATATACGAAAAGAAAGGTGCCGAAAATTCCCACCAGGTCACGTTGGGATTAAAATGCGTTCCTGCACCATACTCATAACCTGGTAATCCGTCTTTTGGCCTTGTAGCAGTGGAAGTATGGATCACAACACGGTTGATCCCTTCGCAGAAAGCGCGGTCCAGCGCCTGCTTCAGGGATCCCGGATAATCGGTCCAGTGCCGGAAGCTGGTGAAGGCCTCTGCTGACGCCAGTTTACGGCCATAGATATGTGCCGCGGAAGCGGTCATCTTTGTTACCTTATTCTGTCCGAAATCCAGCCGGGATACCCCATAGGATTTATCATCCGTTAAATTTTCCTGATCTTCATGCTTTGGCGCCAGCCAGAATTCACCCATGGGCAGGTCGCTGCGGCCCAGGTTTTTTAATCCATCCATACAGATCGTACCCGAACGGCTGGGGCCCGCGGCCTCATTTTGTACCAGCATTCCGTGCTGGTGACAAAGTGCTGCAAAATGCCCGTAATGTTCATCGGCCATGCAATCCGCAATCGTTCGTCTGTAGTCGTTCAAAAAGCGGTCCGATATTTCGGCGCTGCCGATAACATAACCGGAGAGTACGGGCAAATAGGATGTGGCATCATACCCCCGGTAGTGCCGGAACTTTTCAAGAATAAGTCCGGTCCAGTTCGGGAACCCGTCTTCAAAACTGTCGTCGCAAAAATACGCGGGCTTTGTCCCTACTTTTGCAGCTTCATCAATGAACACTTTGCCCAGGTGCTCAAACTGCAACTCAACACCTTTTTTATCAAACCAGTCAATAGACAACCCGTCCGCTTCCGGCTGGGCGATCATCAGTTTTGATCCGGTCATACGATGGCCGGTACGCACGATCGTCCAGGTACCCGGCGGCACCTCCCAGTGCAGCCGTCCCGTAGCATCCATCTTGTCTGTAAGATCGATCACATCGGTCAGGGCGATCGCCGCATCACCGGGCTCATTCGTCCAGGGTGTTTGAACCGGACCGGTGATTTCAAAGGACTTTGCAAAATTGCTGGCATCTTTCCGGTTGGTCTTCGCTTCGAGCAATGCGGCACGGCTGCCGGTTATTTTATGTTCCTTCCCGGATGTACGGATGGCTACAACCGCCGTATCCCGGTAATCCAGCGCTGACAAAGGAAGATCGATGTATTCTTTATATCCCGGAGGATTAAACACGTTGTCATATCCCGCGCGGTTGCCCGGCAGTGGCAGGACACCATTGAATTGTTGCGGACCTTTCAGCTCCTGCGTTGATTGGAGGTACCACCGGCCGGCGTTTTCCGGCCTGATCCACGGCCCACCCATGCACCATCCGGAACTGAGATTGATGCCGACCTCAATACCCAGCCGCTTGGCTTCTTTCATGGCAAAGCGATACAGCTCCCTCCACTCTTCAGAAAGGAATTTTGCACCCTGCGGGATACGGGCGCCACCCAATCCATCCGATGAATTCACCAGCAGTACGCCACTCATCCCCTTTGCTTTGAACGCTTCAAGATCCCTCCGGATGCCCTCCTGATCCACGAGTCCGTTAAACCACCACCAGTAGCAGGAAGAACCCGACTTCGCAGGCGGAGATACAAAATCGTTGAACAACGAATCCGTTGTACCCATCTCCGTCATACCCGCCAGCGGCAGCTTATGCACCATTACCATATGAAAACCCGCCAATCCGCTGATCTTTAAGAAACTCCTTCTTTTTAATTGCATGGCCGTTTTATATTGAAGTTTATATACTGTGAATGGGTCAGACGATTTATTTGAGCTGAACAAAAATCTGTTTATGACCTGTGGATATATACCACAGCAGCGGGCCGGCTTCTCAAAAGTTATCTTTTGATAACAGCTTCTGAAACAAGTTCCGGATAGCAGCAATGACTTTTGATCCCCTCCGATTGCATGTATAAATCCACTATGCCGGGGCAGCGCCGGTTGTTATTTTACTTCTTCAAACGGAGCCGATACCTGTCCCGTCCAGCGATACAAACGGAGATCGCAATACTGTTTTTTATTTTTGGTCACTCCGTTCCGGGAAATATAGAAATACCCGTTACCCAGGGAATGCATGCCGGTAGCACCCCATTCATAATCCCAACCACGCACACCGCTTTTTTCATCGTACTTCCCGGCTGCCGCCAGCTGTAGCACATTGCCTTTTTCTCCATTGTCAAATCCTTTTAACACCTGTGACACCGGGCTTCCGGAGCCGTCTATTGCAAACAGACTGTAATTGGGAAATGGTGTTTTCTTTCCGGTATAAACAGCAGCAAACCAATATCCGGTGCGGATGTCATATTCAAGGTTCTGAATGCCATAAGAGGTGTTCCCCGTGTAAAGAAAGTACTTGTTCAGCGGGCGGGCCGGTCCTGTTTTATTAAACCCGCTTTGCGATAACGGCCGCTCATATTGCCGGAGGCTGCCGGCATCGTATTGTAGGATCACCTGGTAATCATTGTCCGTACGGGAAGTATCCCCGTATATACCGTAAGCCAGGTTTAAGAAGTTCCGGCCCTTTTCCTTCCCGAACTGCGGACCAAAAGCAATGCCATCGATACCACTGCATCCATAGCGGTGCTCCACCTCTTTTCCCCTGTTTTTAACCGTTGCCTTATAATCATCCGCCACCTCTTTCAGATAAACGGTATGGATGATGTTATTGGTTTCTGCATTCATACCCGGCCGGTTTATCTTTTCCCCGTCAAAAATCGCGATATAGAAAGAGCTTTCTTCATTTTGGATGGACTGTGCCCCGCTTCCCAATCCTTTCAGAATTCCTTTGCCAATATTATCATTCTTATATTCCAGCGAAGCATAGATACGTCCGTCTTCCGGATTGATGTCCAGACAACCCAGGTGGCCAATGAACCCATCCACACTCCCGATGATTTCTCCCTGCAGGTTGGTTTTTACCAGGCTTGTTGTAAATGAAAAATAGACATATCCGCGTTTTATGTCAACAGCAACACCCTGTACATGAAAGTTCCCTTCTTCCCGGTAGATGCGACGGGGAAGATCGTTTATGGAGAACGGCTCTTTTTCGTTTTTGGAGTGCCGGCCTTTCTGAGCACTGCTGCAACTCCATAAAGCAACAAGAATAAAACAGAGCAGCCATTTATTACGAATATTCATTACTATAAATGATTACGGTTTTGAATTTAACTATTTAAGATGCGCTACCTGCCACATCTAACCATTCAGCAGTCCTTCATCCGGTTTATTGTATAGGCGTCAAGACAAGAAACCCCCCATTCGGCTGAAATGCCGGGCAGACCGGCCTCTCTCTTACAATTTGTCAGTTAAACCAGGCGCAGCGCCTGCACAGTCACTTATGCTATTCCCGGTGCGCTGCTGCATTTTAACGGCTACTATTAGCCTGACGCCGATTCGATTTATCAGGACCATTATGTTGCGCCCGGCATAACGTTATTACCGTTAACAGGTACTCAGAGTGCCGTCGCATTTAATTTTTTTAGTGTCAGTACATTCTCATCATCCAGCTCAAAATAAGACACCGCAGAATTTTCCATATCGAAGCGACGGTAATTGGACAATGGCATTCCCATTTTTTTAGCCAGGTATAACCGGTTGATGCCATTGTGTGCCACTACTATCACCAGCTGTCCGTTATGCCGGCGATGCAGTTCCTCAAAAAAATCATTCACCCGCTTTACAATTTCGCCGCCGGTTTCTCCTGTACCACCGGCCCTCGCCACTTCAGGGTCGTTCATCCATTGTGCCCAAAGTGCGGGGTTTTCCGCATTGAACTCTTCTTTTGTTTTTCCTTCCCACAGGCCGAAATCAGCTTCAATAAGGCGTTCGTCCGTTATTACAGCATGGTCGCCGGAGGCGATAGCCGCAGTTGCCCGGGCCCGCTGCAAGGGTGATGAATAGACGGCATCAACCGATATGCCTTTCAGCGCTTCAAATACTTTACGGGCCTGCGCGGTTCCTTTTTCTGTAAGTCCTATATCCGTTCTGCCGCAATACCGGTTACCATCAGCATTATAAGCTGTTTCACCATGCCGCAATAAAATCACTTTTAGCATCCTTTTTTTATTTTATACAAATCTGAAGTTCCTTCTTTTTTTCTCACCGGAAAGATCGTACTTGCTCCATTAAGCGGTTTAAAAAATTGCATTATCCCTGCTCTGCCTTATTTATAAATTTCCGTTCTTCCATTATCTCCAGAAACCGGCCATACTGATCATTGTATGGCTGTTTCAATGCAGTTCGCGGCGTCACCCATTTTTCCGCCTGTGTCAGTGCGGCCGTTGCTTCTGTAATATCATTGAAGCCGGTATTCGATGCGGCCACAATTGCCGCACCCACCGCACCCGATACATATTTCATTTTGCACACCGGTTTTTGCAATACATCGCTACGGATCTGCAGCCAGCTGTCGCTGTTGCTGGCCCCTCCTGCTGTATAAATGGCTTCCACTTTCTCTCCCGAAAGGTCCTGGATCAGCTCGTAAGCATACCGTTCGGCAAATGCCACCCCTTCCATATTGGCCGTATATAATACTTCTTTGGATACTTCTCCGGGACCAAAGCCTTCCGCCCCGGGCGCCACAAACGGGAACCGCTCTCCCTTCTGGATCAACGGATAGGCGATCTGACCGGTCGGTGTTAATGAAGCTGCAACGGCATTATAATGCGCCAGCCCCTCTTTAAATCCGGCGGAAACCCAGTCGGCGCCTATATTTCCCGCGCCTCCCGGCATCCAGTAGCCGGCAGGGTGCCGGTGATTGTACAGCCGGTCCAGCGGATCTTTTATTTCTTTTACCGATACCCCTTTTATAACAAGCGTGGTGCCAATGGTCGTATTCCACTGTCCCGGTTTCATAGCACCAGATGCTACCTGCGATGCGCACCCATCTGTAATGCCTGTTGTAACGGCTACATCAGCAGGCAATCGCAGCCCGCGTGCCAGGTCTGCTGTAAGCTTTCCGATAACCGTGCCGGATGGCTGCACTTCCTGTAACCATTCTTTCTTTACGCCCAATATGTCGCTGATATAATCGGGCCAGCACAACAATGACAGGTCATATCCCGATTTCAGCACATTGGTATAATCCGTAACATTCCATACGCCGCATAATTTTCCCGTAATAAAATCCGCCGCATGGATCCATCGAAAGAGTTGCGCCGCTTTTTCAGGGTAGGTCTCGGCGAACCATACCATCTTGGCCAATCCTGTGGAAGTACTGAAGCCGGTAAATCCATGCAACTGATGCTGCCGCGCAGCATCAGTGCAGTATCGGGCCTGAACAGCGGAACGCTGATCACTGTACATGATTGCAGGGTGTAACGGGCGCTGCTCTTTATCAAGCGGAATAACCGTTCCGGAAGTAGAATCAACCGCCACCGCACGCACACGGGCCCGCTGTTGCTGCGACAGCTGGCCAATGGCCTTATCCAGGCAGGCCCTGCAGATCGTCCACCATTCATCAGCATCCTGTTCCATGCGCATCTCCGGCGACAACGGGAAACCCTGCTCTGCACTGGCAACAATTGTTCCCTTCCCATCCAGTACCACTACGCGCAATCCCTGCGTGCCCAGATCAATTCCAATAAAATATGCCTCACTCATTTAAAAAATCTTCTTTAACAATTCCCGGTGCTCTTTCCAGCGTTTGTAAAAATGCATATGCTGCGCACCTGCTGCAGGCTGCACCTGTTCATACACATCCGTCTGTTCCGCATCTATGTCCAATGCCTTATTACAGATCATCATGCCTCCCACCACCGAAGCGTGCCGGTAATTATCGCGGATGCGCACTTCCTTGCCGGTAAGATCGGCAATGAACTGCCGGAGCATCCTGCTTTCCATACCTCCGCCACAGGTCCAGATATACGATTGCTTATTAGGTGTAACGGAAATAAGTGTATTGTAATTTTCAAAAATACTGCAGGCGATGTCCCATAAAGTGGCCCAAACCATGCCGGCCCGCGACAACTCATGATTGACCGGTGTATTAAAAATAAAACCGCCTTTGATCAGGGGCTTTTTTTCATCCGCCACCAGCGAGCCCAGCGATGCCACACATTGAAAGTCTGTAACCGAACGCAGCTCTTCTTCAATGACATCATACCCTTCATTCGGATAAAATATTTTTTTGAGGCGCTGATAATTCAGCCCGGTCACGCCGGCATTGGCCTCCACCATATAACTGTCTTCATCGATATACCTTCCCGTCCAGGTCCGTTGTTGTCCATCAAGATCGTATGCTGCTGATAATTTTATGATTGGCGTGGTGGTGCCGGAAACGATCACCATATCGCCTGCATACGCGCGGGTACTGAGCACCGCCAGTTGCGTATCAGCCCCTCCTACGATCACTTTTGCTTCAGGATCTATCGACAGGGCTTCTGCCAGCGGCTGCCGGATCGTTCCCAGCACGGTTCCCGAACTCATTAGCGGTGGCAATAAGGAAAAAGGAAATGAAAATAATTCGCATAAAGATTCCGACCAGATCTGCTGCTCCACATCATACAGCAGGGTCTCCGATGCCTGTGAGTGTTCATAATGTTCTATCCCGCAGAACATATATTCCACCCAGTCGCTGATGCTGAGGAACGTACCCAGCTGCTGCCACCATTCTTTTCGCGCTTCCCGCAGTCCTACCAGTTTAAATGCAGAAAACAACGAGGTGGGATAACGCCCCGCGAGCCGGTATACCGGTTCTTTATCCGGGATGATATGTTCCCATTCCCTCCCGCGGTGATCAATATTGGGCATTCCCACAACAGGCGTGCCGGCCTGATCCAGCACCACAATCCCTTCCCGCTGGCTGGTTGCCGTAATGGCCAGGATCTGTACAGATCCCGCCTGCTTCAGCGCTATGGTGGCCAGCTCCAGTATCTGATTCCACAATACCTCCGGGTCAAAATAAATGGAATCGGCATACCGCTCATCCCTTATATAAGGGATATCTTCCCGGGCCACGCCCAGAACAGCACCATTGACGGAAATTACCGCTGCGCGCAGGTTTCCGGTGCCAAAATCGATGATGAGGTGTGCGTTTGTCTGAGCCATTATTACTGATTTGATAAATGTAAAGAATTGGCCGGTTGCTTCTCCGCCCAGTTCAATAATTTTTCATTAAGGATCGAAACATGATGATCTTCCACTTCATCGGTTGCACCTGCAGTATGCGGTGTGGCCAGTACATTTGGATGATCGATCAGCCGGTAATCGGTATCATCCGGCGGTTCATGGTCAAATACATCCAGAATGGCACCCCGGATCCTGTGGCCTTCAACGGCATCCAGCAGGTCATTCCGGTTTACCACACTGGCCCTGGCGGTGTTTACGAAAATCGCTTCGGGCTTCATTTTTCCAATGAGTTTTTTATCGATCATTCCAATGGTAGAAGGATTTACCGGCAGGTGTATCGAGACGATATCGCTGGTCTCAAAAACAGTTTCCAGACTTGTGCTGCTATACGCCGGATCCGGACTTTCCTGATACGGATCATAAAATTGTATCGTACAGGGAAAGGCCCTTGTCAATGTGGCGATCCGCTGCCCCACCGCGCCAAAGCCAACCATGCCGATCGTTTTTCCCGCCAGTTCATTTCCTTTGAACTGCAGGTAAGATGCGTGCGCCCCTTTTTGCCAGTTACGCTGTTTTAACCAGTCCGTAGCCGGAAAGGTCTTCCGCAGGAAAGTGATCACATTGGCCACAAACAGTTCCGCCACCGCCTGGGCATTCCTTGCAGGTGTATGTAATACTTCAATACCCAGCTCAGCAGCGGTTTTCACGGCTACATTTGATGGCGTTCCCCGGCACACGCCGATAAACCGTAACCCGGGATGATTGCGGATCACGGTTTCCGTAACCTCGTCGTGTTCGGTGATCAATGCATCCGCCTGTGTTTCGTTCAGCAGCTGATCCAGTTCTGCTGCATTAAAAGCGCGCCCGTTCTCTTTCCATACTTTGTAAATCACTTTTCCAAAGCGGGCTTCCAGTTCCCTGCGTCCCGCTTCGTTATACGGCGCTGTAATTAAAATAGTCATATAAATTGATTCGTATTAAATGGTTGATGTTTTTAATTCCTGATCAGCATTTTGTGCGGTGTCATTTTTAGGCAGTGTTATAAAACGTGTCAGCAGGGCACTGATAAAATAAAGTACCGCCAGGATCCAGATCACACCTGCATTTCCTGCGGATCCGATAAAAAGCCGCACGATCAGCGGACCGGCAAAGACCGACAAACCCGCACCCAGATTCAGAAAGGCCATAGCGGCACCTTTTCCTTTTGGAACCAGCGAAGGCACCAATGCCGACAGGGGCACGTAACCGGCCAGTAATGCGCCCCACAGCACACCACTCAGCAGCACCATGGAAAAATTGCCGTTAAATAACTGAGGTGAATAATAGAACAACAGCGTGGTTAAACCACAACCAACGCCGCCAAAAAGAGCGATGGTCCGGCGCCAGCCGAATTTATCCCCGACAAAACCGAATATGAGATTAAAAATGATATTGGCTGTAAAGATCGTGCCCCATATTTTCAGCCAGTCTGCTGTTGTAAAACCATATTTTTCAAAATAGATCGGCATAAACACCGGGAATGCGAACTGTGCAGTGGTATTGATGGTACGGACAATACCTCCCAGAAAAACTTTCGGCTCATTTACCGCGATCTTAATGCTGTCGGCCAGTTCCCGGAGCTTATCCTGCGTGCCGGTCCGTTTGATACGGTCGCGGTTGATCAGCAATGCAAACAACGCCCCCAGGGCCACCCAGAAAAGCGATGTCCATAAGGTGTTGATGTGGCCCAGCCGATTGATCGCCCAGCTGGAATAATAAGCACCAAATACATTCAGTCCGCCGGTAAATACAAACCAGAACCAGCCCACTGCTGTTCCCAGTTTATTCTGAGGCGTCCGGTAGGTGATCCACACCAGAAACGTATAAGCAAACAACGGGTAACCAAATCCGCGGATGGCATAGGTGAACAGCATGACCCCAAAATCCAGGTCTTTCAGCCCCAGGCCGACAAAACCAAAAGTGCCCGCTATAAAAAGCAGGAACCCTATCCACATGGCCTTGCGGACACCCAGGGCTTCCGCCAGGATACCGGATAAAAAAGAGGAAATGGCTACGGTAAGACCGTATATACTGAAGAGTGTGGCCGACTGTTCGATTGTCAGCCCACGGTCATGTATCAGGTAAGGACTCAGCCAACCCTGTTCCACCCCATCCCCCATCATAAAGATCAGAATACCAAGATAACCCCACACGAGGTTCGGGGGGAGACCTATTTTTCCGAGGAAATTCTTTTCATCATTCAGTTGATTCATACAGCAATTATTTGAAACAAATTTAAAGATAATCAAAGATTATTAAACTAAATTAAAGTAAAAAAAGTTAAAAAGTTAAATAAATACGGGCGAAAACGTTTTATATACACTTCTTTTTCATTTCTTTGCATTACAGAATACTTGGATATGAAAAATATTACAGAAAGACATGAATTTATCCTGAATAAACTCAAAAAAGAAGGAAAAGTGGCAATTTTGGATCTGGCAGAGGAGATCAATATTTCCAGCGTAACCATCCGGAAAGATCTGAAAATGCTGGAAGACAAGAACCTGCTGTTCCGGACCAAGGGCGGCGGATCGCTAACCAATCCTTATGCTATTGATAAGCCGATCAATGAAAAAGAACTGATCAACTCCGATTCAAAAAGAAAGATCGCCCGAGCGGCATTACAGCTGATCGGCCAGACCGATTCCATCATGATCGGCTCGGGAACCACCGTTTTTGAACTGGCCCGTGTATTGTATCCCGATCATAAAATGACGGCCATCACCCCGGCACTTAAAGTGGGGCTGGAACTGAATAACCGGCCCAATATCGAAGTACTTCAACTGGGGGGACTGATCCGTCCGAACTCTTCTTCGGTTGCAGGAACCCAGGCGCTGCAGGTACTGGATGAAATATCCTGTGACCTGTTATTCCTTGGTGTGGACGGGATCGACCTGGAACACGGCGTTTCGATCTCCAATATCTCCGAAGCCTCGCTGAACCGGAAAATGATCGAAGTATCGCAACGCCTGATACTGCTTGCCGACAGCTCTAAATTCAACAAACGCGGACTGGGCAAGATCTGTAACCTGGATCAGGTGGAATACATTGTTACCGATAAAAAAATATCCGAAAAAACACTTTTTGCCCTTCAGGAAAAAGGAATAAAGATCGTGCTTGCCTGATAAAAAGCGCGCGTAAATCCCGTTTGACAGAATAGCTGCAACGTCGCATTGCATGGCCTTTCCGGGGCGGGCACGGCCGTGTAGGCCTGCAAAAAAATATGACGGTTTTAAAGGTCGTTGCTACCATACTGGTTCAGCATGATACTGCATTAAAAAAACGACTTTTAAAACCGCCACAAAAAAAAGTCCGGTCCGGGGATCAAAGCCGGCCTTCCCTGATTTCATCCACTATCGCCGGATCCAGCAAGGTAGTGGTATCACCCAGGTTGTTCAGTTCTCCTTCAGCCACCTTCCGCAAAATGCGCCGCATAATCTTTCCGCTTCTTGTTTTCGGAAGTCCGCTTACAAACTGGATCTTGTCCGGTTTTGCAATAGGGCCGATGATCCGGCTCACCGTGGCCAGTATATCTTTCCGTGTAAGGTCATCTTCATCCTTATGCCGTTTATCATCAAGTACCACATAGGCATAAACGCCCTGTCCTTTTACTTCATGCGGATATCCTACTACGGCACTCTCAATAACACTGGCATGCATGTTGATCGCGTTCTCTACCTCTGCCGTACCCAGGCGGTGGCCGCTTACATTCAGCACATCGTCGACACGACCGGTGATCTTGTAATTGCCCTGTTCATCCTTCCAGGCACCATCACCGGTAAAATAAAGGTCTTTATACGCACTGAAATAAGTTTGCCGGCAACGTTCATGATCGCCATAAGTGGTTCTGAGAATACCGGGCCAGGGAGCTTTCATACAAAGATTCCCGCTCATTACGTCATCCGTGAATTCCGTGATCTCTGCTCCCTTTTCATCTACCAGTAAGGGCTGCACACCCGGCAGGGGCAATGTGGCCCAGCTTGGCCTTGCCGGCGTAATACCCGCCAGGTTGGAGATCAGGATCCCTCCGGTTTCCGTCTGCCA
This sequence comes from Niabella beijingensis, assembly GCF_020034665.1. NCBI lineage: Bacteria > Pseudomonadati > Bacteroidota > Chitinophagia > Chitinophagales > Chitinophagaceae > Niabella > Niabella beijingensis. Next base: position 1,079,781 of record NZ_JAIQDI010000001.1, read on the forward strand.
CCAGGTATCCACGATGGGGCACCGTTTTTTGCCGATGTGCTCATCGTACCAATGCCAGGCTTCTTCATTGATCGGTTCACCCACAGTACCCAGTACCTTTAATGAAGAAAGATCTTTATCTTTCAGCGGGTCCAGCCCGTAACTCATCAGCGAACGGATCGCAGTGGGAGCAGTATACAAAATATTAACCCTGTGCTTGTCCACAATTTCCCAGAATCTTCCCGCATCCGGCCAGGTAGGAATACCTTCAAACATCAGACAGGTGGCGCCGGACAACAGCGGGCCGTACACAATATAACTATGCCCGGTGATCCAGCCGATATCGGCTGTACAAAAGAAAACATCTTTAGGCTGGTACTGAAATACATTCACAAAGGTATAAGTGGTCCAGAGCATATAGCCGGCACAGGTATGTACCACTCCTTTGGGCTTGCCGGTACTACCGGAGGTATAAAGAATGAACAACGGATCTTCGGCATCCATCTCTTCAGCAGGTATATTCAATACTTCATCATTCATGGTTTCAATGACATCCTCCACCTCATCGCGCCACCACACATCACGGCCTTTGATCATGCTTACCGGAGTGCGGGTACGCGTATGCACAATTACTCTTTTTACCACCTTATTACCGATCAATGCGTCGTCAATGATCGATTTCAACGGGATATCCTTTGCACCTCTGTATGCACCGTCGCAGGTAATGATGTATTCGGCACCGGCATCATCCAGGCGGTCGGCAATACTTTGTGCGGAGAAGCCGCCAAAGATCACCGAATGAATGGCACCAACGCGTGCGCAGGCCAGTACTGCGATTACCAGTTCGGGAATCATGCCCATATAGATACAAACCCGGTCGCCCTTTTTAACACCATTGTTGCGCAGTACCTGTGCAAATTCACACACTTTACGATGCAGCACCTTATAGGTCAGGGTCCGCACTTTCTCGTTCGGGTCATTGGGTTCCCAAACGATCGCCGGTGTATCAGCCAGTGTTTTCAGATGGCGGTCCAGACAATTCTCGGTGATATTCAATTTTGCACCTTCAAACCATTTCACCCGCGGCTCTACAAAGTTCCATTCAAGTGCACGGCTGCTGAACGGTTGTTTCTTTCTCCACTCAAATGTATCGGCCACTGCCGACCAAAATCCTTCCGGATCCTCCACACTTTTCCTGTAATCGTCGTGATACTGCTCAATCGACTTTATCTGAAATGAATATGACATGACTAACGTTTTTTTTTGCGGGCTTAAATATAGGCAATACAATAAAAATTATCCAAAATTATTAATATTTTATTGAAAGAAATATTATCTTGACACCGGTTAATGAGAACGTTACCGAACGATTGTTGATATTTTATTGCACAAATCAAAATTTCATGAAACAAGCAAGTGAAGCAGGTGTGCTTCGTAAAGTCATTGGAGCCTCTTCGTTGGGGACCATGATTGAATGGTATGATTTTTACATTTTCGGAATGCTGGCTAAAACCATTTCCACCGAATTCTTTCCGGAGGGGAACAGCACTGCCGCATTGCTGAGCACCCTGGCTATATTTGCTGCCGGTTTTATTGTACGTCCCTTTGGTGCCCTGTTCTTCGGACGCCTGGGTGATCTGCTGGGAAGAAAATCCACCTTTTTGCTGACACTTGTGCTGATGGGGGGCTCCACGTTTCTGATCGGACTGGTACCCGGTTATCACAGCATTGGTATTGCGGCTCCGCTGATTGTATTACTGCTGCGCCTCTTGCAAGGGCTTGCCCTGGGTGGTGAATATGGCGGCGCCGCCACCTATGTGGCAGAACATGCACCTCCGGGTAAAAGAGGATTTTATACCAGCTGGATCCAGACCACAGCTACTTTGGGTTTGTTCCTTGCACTGGGTGTGATCATGCTTGTAAAAATGAATCTCAGTGACGAACGTTTTAATGCGGAATGGGGCGGATGGCGGTATCCTTTCTGGTTCTCGATCGTTCTGGTTGTGGTATCCGTTTATATCCGGTTGAAAATGGAAGAATCTCCTTTGTTTGCGCGGTTAAAAACCGAAGGTAAAGTAGCTAAAAACCCGTTGAAGGAAAGTTTCCGGAACAAGGCCAACTTTAAGATGGTGCTGCTGGCCCTGTTTGGTGCCGCTATGGGACAGGGAGTGATCTGGTATACAGGACAATTTTATGCACAGAGTTTTTTAGAAACAAAAGTGGCCCTCAACTTTGAACAAAGCCGCTCCATCCTGCTCTGGGCCATATTACTGGCAACACCTTTCTTCATCGTTTTCGGCTGGCTGAGCGATAAGGTCGGACGCAAATGGATCATGCTGGCTGGCATGCTGTTGGGCGTACTTACTTACCGCCCGATCTTTAACTGCCTGCTGGAAGATGCCCGGATGGAAAAATGGCAGGTGGAAAATACCATACCGGACGCCTCCAAAAGACAATCAACACTCTTAAAGAACGGCAGCGACTCACTGATACAAACAACCGAACACATTACTTTTTCCAATGGCGCAGCCTGCATAAAAGAACAAACAGATACACTTCAGGTTGCTTCCGGAACACTTGTCAAAGGCAAAACGGTTATTAAGGACAAACTGTTGCCCCGCCCGGTATACTGGAAATTTGTCGGGCTCGTTTTCCTGCTGATCTTCTATGTTACGATGGTATATGGTCCTATTGCCGCGTTTCTTGTGGAGCTCTTCCCGGTACACATCCGGTATACGTCCATGTCATTACCTTATCATATCGGTAACGGTGTATTCGGAGGACTCGTTCCTTTTATCGGGGTATTGTTACAAACGACATTTACCGAAGATCCGCTGGTGGGACTGTGGTACCCGATCGGTATTGCCGCGCTAAGCCTGATCATCGGAACTGTTTATCTCTCCAACAAGATCGACAAAGATGTAACCGATTAACCATTCCGCTCCTTTAAAAAAAACAAAAATGAACACAATAAGAAAAATACTCGGTATCGTATGGCTGCTGCTGGGGCCTGCGGTTGTTTGCTTTTTATTTGCCGGAGCGGCGCACAACATTGATCCGGAAGGAAAAAAAGACATCAATAACCCGGTGATATGGATCATCATCATTACCATTTTTTTACCCATAGCTGTAGGCCTGATGATTTTTGGCTGGTATGCGCTGAAAGGCGAGTATACCCGTAAATCCTGATCATGATCGTCCGCAATGCAGGCCGGAAGGGCTATCCAGCTGAACCTGAATGGTTAGCAGCTCTTTGTATTTTGTTTCTTTTCGTTAAATTATTGTAATATTCCCGGGTTTTTTTGTCGGGGAAAAGTCAATCCGCTATTTTTGCATCGTATGACATCAAGCTTTTTATACAATAAAACAACATCAGGGGTTCTGGCAGTATTGCTGGGGATGGTGTTGTTATGGCTTACGGTAAGCCTTCCTTTTGTATACGAGGCCAAACAACAACTAACCGAACAATCGGAAACCAAATCGAAGAATCAGAACAATCCTATGGCAGGCGCTACTGAAGAGAAAGTTCCAAACAATCCTACGGTATCGATCACAGAAGAATACCTGCACCATGGCACCTATGATTTTTCAGTTACGGAGTTTCTGAAAGACATTGCTTACCTGCACGCGCATGAAGGCACCTATATCGCTTTTCATGGCGAGCTGCATGCACCGCCCCCCAACACCTTACTGTAACGCTTTGGTACCTCCTGCTTTGCTGCGGTGAGGATCAACCGGTGTAGCCTTGTTCGAAGGCTATCGCATCCTGCATCTATTTTCCCATACCCTGTTCTATATTATAGAATACCAGGGGGATCATTATTCAATGATATAATTATGAATACGAATTCTAAATCGAAAAATATATTTTCAAATCTGGCGTCCGATATCCCGTCGTCGATCGTGGTATTCCTGGTGGCATTGCCCTTGTGTCTTGGAGTGGCCCTGGCATCCAACGCGCCCTTATTCAGTGGTATTATTGCCGGTGTCTGCGGTGGTATTATCGTGGGTATTATCAGTGGCTCCCAGCTCAGCGTGAGCGGGCCAGCTGCAGGTCTTACTGCCATTGTTGCGTCTGCGATCATCACGCTTCAGTCCTTCGAAGCCTTCCTGGTTGTAGTGGTACTGGCGGGGGTATTACAGGTGATTCTGGGATTTGTAAAAGCCGGGATCATTGGTGACTATATTCCCAACAGCGTTATTAAGGGAATGCTTGCTGCGATCGGTCTGATCCTCATCATCAACCAGGTACCGCAGCTGCTGGGCGACAAATCTGCGCTGCCGGCCAACGACGAAGAGTCGATCGCTGCTACCGGGAATATTTTTGTAAACTTCTTCAAAGCATTTGGTCATATCACCCCTGCGGCACTGCTGATCGGCGGGATCTGCCTGGCCTTCCATTTCATATGGGAAAAGCTGGTGGCTGGTAAAAAAGGGTTTCTCAAACTCATCCCCGCTCCGTTGCTGATCGTGTTTATCGGGGTCGGACTGAACGCCCTGTTCGCAAGCACCGGATTAATGCCGGGTCTTGCAGATAGTTACCTTGTAAATATTCCAAGGGCGAATTCGGCAGAAGAATTTGTTACCTTTTTTACAACTCCCGACTGGAGCACCATCTGGAACTCACAGATATGGATACTGGCTGTAACCGTTGCGCTGGTAGCCAGCCTGGAAAGCCTGCTGAGCCTGGAAGCGATCGATGATATGGATCCTTATCAGCGTGCCAGTCCTACCAACCGTGAATTAAAAGCGCAGGGGATCGGCAACATCGTTTCCGGACTTATTGGTGGTATTCCGGTTACCAGCGTGATCGTACGTTCTTCGGCAAATGTGAATTCCGGTGCCAAAACCAAAATGTCCACCATCCTGCACGGGCTGTTGCTGCTGAGCTGTGTGGCTTTTATTCCTTTTTTATTAAACATGATCCCCAAGACGGCACTGGCTGCCATCCTGATATTCACCGGGTACAAGCTGGCAAAACCGTCCCTTTTTAAACTGTATTATAAAAAAGGCTGGGACCAGTTCTTACCATTTGTGATCACTATTGCGGCCATTCTTGCAACCGACCTTTTAAAGGGGGTTATCGTAGGGATCGGTGTAGGATTATTTTTTGCCTTCCGTTCCAATTTCCGCAAGGCCGTATTTGTGGTAAAGGACGATACAAAATATCTGTTCCGCTTAAGAAAGGATGTATCGTTCCTCAATAAAGCCATCATCAAGCAAAACCTTGAAAAAGTGCCGGAAGGCGCCCAGGTCATCATCGATGCCATGCGCGCGGATTATATTGATAAGGACATCGTGGAGGTTATTGAAGACTTCATCATCCATGCGCCGTTAAAAAACATCGATGTACAACTGGAGACCAGCGGGTTTATTGATCACGGATTTTCTTATAAAATATTGGCGAACGACAACAGCGATGGGCATTTAAGACGTACCTACACAAAGGTGATCACCAGTACAAAACAAAAAACAACTCCGGAAGCTAAAGAGGAATTGGCTAACTTAGCAACGCCTCAATAGTTGTCCGTTATTAAAAAACATACAACGATAATCGAATTATGCAATCATACGAGAAATTATTAAAGAACAATAAAGAATGGGCAGCAAAGAAACTGAGCTTCGATCCTCATTTTTTTGACAATCTGGCGGAAACACAAAAGCCTGAATTCCTGTGGATCGGTTGCAGCGACAGCCGTGTACCGGCCAACGAGGTAACCGGAACCACTTCCGGTGAGATATTTGTGCACCGTAACATTGCCAACCTGGTGGTGCATACTGATATAAACCTGATCAGTGTTTTAGAGTATGCGGTGGCACATCTGAAAGTAAAACATGTAATTGTTTGCGGGCACTACGGATGCGGCGGTGTTAAAGCGGCTATGAGCAATGGTGATTTTCACCAGGTACTTAATATGTGGCTCCGGGTGATCAAAGATGTTTATTATAAACATAAGGAGGAGTTAAACGGTATCAGTGACGAAACGGCAAGAGCGAACCGCCTGGTAGAACTGAATGTAAAAGAACAGGTAGAAAAGCTGGCAAAGACCTCCATTATTCAAAAAGCCTGGCAGGAGCGGCAGGCACCGATGCTGCATGGCTGGGTGTATGGCCTGGATGACGGGCAGCTGCACGCCCTGCATACGATCACACCGGACAACAACCCGGTTGATCCCATTTATATGTACGAAAATCTTCAGTAAAGAAATTCCCATCCTGTTACAGCCCTGCCTTTCCGGCGGGGCTTTTTTATATTTTTTCTGCCTGCCACCGGAAACTGTGCTGCAACCGGGTCAGTTTACCGATTGCTGATCTTCTTCGTTGAATACATATTCGCTCCGCACTACATTCCCCCCGGCATCCCGGGTTTCGGCAAAACGCCGGGGATTAAAGATATTGGGACCTTTGACCAGTTCCTCACATTTAAAGAACTGCATTTTGGAAAAAAGTGCAACGGCCTGGCAGGAAGAATCCATACGAACCTTATCTCCTATAAGGATCTTTGCGATTTCAATATAGCTCACAACACTTGTTGCATACATCCCTTCCGGAATGCAATTACGGGTACAGATAAATTGCTTTTGCTCATACGTTGTACCGGGCGCTATATAAATGGTATCCCGGTAAACGAGGGTATCCGGCATGGATAGGGAACGCTGCCAGACCACTCCCCGCCGCAGTTCCACCGATACGGACAGCTCATTTTTATAGGCTGCAACCCGCTCATAACCCTCTTTTTCAGTATGGGCGTCCTTTTTGCAGGCAGCAATTAACAATAGTAACATCGTCAGCAGGGAAGCCGACAACGACAGCACCTGGTTTTTCTCCATAACAGATCAAGGTTGATTTACCGGTAAAACGGAACCATACCGCAAAATGCAACAGCTTCCGGGAAAAGTAAAAAAAAAACGGCCTTTAATAAGACCGTTTGCTATCATTTAAACTGTATTGAATTACGCTTTCTGCTTTTCGGCAAATTCCCTCCGGATGATATTCAGGGCTGCGCCGGCTTTAAACCATTCGATCTGCTGTGTATTATAGGAATGATTTACAAGGATGGAGTCCGTAGTACCATCCTTATGATGCAATACCAGTGTCAGCTGTTTATCAGGAGCAAATGTTGTAAGACCGAGGATGTCAATAATATCATCTTCCTGGATCTTTTCATAATCATCTTTATCAGCAAAGGTCAGTGCCAGCATTCCCTGTTTCTTCAGGTTGGTTTCGTGGATACGCGCAAAGGATTTAACCAGTACGGCGCGGGCTCCCAGGTGGCGGGGTTCCATAGCCGCATGTTCCCGGCTGCTTCCTTCCCCATAGTTCTCGTCGCCTACGATCAGCGTGCCGATGCCGGCGGCTTTGTAAGCCCGCTGGGTAGCAGGTACCGGACCGTATTCCCCGGTCAGCTGGTTCTTTACATTATCTGTTTTATCGTTGAAATAGTTTACCGCACCGATCAGCAGGTTATTGGAGATATTATCCAGGTGGCCGCGGAACTTCAGCCAGGGACCTGCCATGGAGATATGATCTGTTGTGCATTTACCTTTAGCCTTGATCAGCAGTTTCAGTCCTTTCAGATCGGTACCTTCCCATTCGGGGAATGGTTCCAGTAACTGAAGGCGTTTGCTGTCCGGAGCCACGATCACCTGTACACCGGAGCCATCAGCGGCAGGTGCCTGATAACCGGGATCATCCACGGAAAATCCTTTTACGGGAAGCTCTTCACCGGTTGGCGGGTCCAGCTTCACGGTTTCTCCTTTTTCATTCACCAGGGTATCGGTGAGCGGGTTGAAGGTCAGGTCTCCTGCTATTGCCAGTGCGGTCACCAGTTCCGGTGAAGCCACAAATGCATAGGTATTGGGGTTACCATCCGCCCGCTTTGCAAAGTTCCGGTTGAAGGAGTGAACGATCGTATTTTTTTCCTGCTTATCGGCACCCAGGCGGTTCCACATACCGATACAGGGTCCGCAGGCATTGGCAAATACAGTAGCACCAATACTTGCAAAAGTATCCAGGAATCCGTCTCTTTCGATGGTATAGCGCACCTGCTCGGAGCCCGGGGTAATGGTGAATTCCGCTTTTGTTTTTAAGCCTTTTTCATTTACCTGTTTTGCCAGCGATACCGCCCTGCTGATATCTTCATAAGAAGAATTGGTACAGCTGCCGATCAGACCTACTTCTACTTTTGTTGGCCATTCGTTTGCTGCGGCGGCTTCCTTCATTTTTGAAATCGGCGTTGCCAGATCCGGGGTGAAGGGGCCGTTCAGATGGGGTTCCAGCTCATTCAGATCGATTTCGATCAACTGATCGAAATACTGCTCAGGATTGGCGTATACCTCAGGGTCTGCTGTCAGCTGGTCTTTGATAGCATCCGCAGCAGCAGCCACATCCTCACGACCGGTTGCTTTCAGATAACGGCTCATACTGTCGTCGTAAGCAAACGTAGACGTGGTAGCGCCGATCTCCGCACCCATATTACATATCGTTCCTTTACCGGTACAGCTCAATGATTGCGCGCCTTCGCCAAAATATTCAACAATGCAGCCGGTTCCTCCTTTTACAGTGAGAATACCTGCCACTTTCAGGATCACATCCTTGGGGGCTGCCCATCCGTTCAGCTTCCCGGTAAGTTTCACACCAATTAATTTGGGCATCTTCAGTTCCCAGGGCAGCCCGGACATTACATCGCAGGCATCCGCCCCTCCCACACCGATAGCGATCATTCCCAGACCGCCTGCATTTACTGTATGGCTGTCGGTTCCTATCATCATTCCGCCGGGGAAGGCATAATTCTCCAGTACTACCTGGTGAATGATACCGGCTCCGGGTTTCCAGAAACCAATACCATATTTATTGGAAACAGAAGCGAGAAAATCAAATACTTCACTGCTGTCTTTTTTTGCAACTGCCAGATCCTGCGCTGCGCCGGTCTGTGCCATAATCAGGTGATCACAATGCACGGTGGACGGAACAGCGGCCTTATCGCGCCCTGCCTGCATAAACTGCAACAACGCCATTTGGGCGGTTGCGTCCTGCATCGCCACACGGTCCGGAGCAAAATCTACATAATCAATACCCCTCTGGTAGGCTCGCTGCGCAGGTGAGGTCAGGTGTGCATACAGTACTTTTTCGGTAAAGGTTAAAGGCTTGTTCACCAGCTTACGCGCCTCGTTTACCTTCCCTTCAAATTCGGCGTAAACCTTCTTTATCAGGTCAATATCAAATGCCATAAAAAATCATTTAATTGGATGTGAATGAATTGCCGCGAATTTACAAAATTTTCACGTCTTGGAGAACCTGAAAATGACAATATTATCCAGTAAAACAGGAGTTACAGGCTGCCTGGTGCTATTCTTAACAAAAAAATCAGATCCGGCATCCGGGTTTTAGCAGCCGGTAGAAGTTTTAGCGCCCCGCTAAAAGAACCTTTACCTGGAATAAGTATAACTAGCTAATTTACAAAATCTTATACTCAATTCGCATATTCTGTCAATTTTATTCTCCCGGAATTGCAAAAATCAGTTTATAATAAATATTTTTGTGGTATCAATTTGATTGTACTAACTATGAACCGTCTGAAAAGTTTTGTAGAATGGAATGCGTTCGGTGTTTGTTCTTCCATTGGCAACCGGTTGAACATCTCACCCAGTCGCATACGGCAATATTTTATTTACACCTCCGTTCTCACCATGGGCTCTCCTATCCTGATCTATATGATACTGGCGTTCTTTAAAAATGTGAAAAATTATATTCACTCTTCAAAAAGAAATCCCTGGTATTATCTGTAAGGTACCACGTAACTGATTTTATTATCCGATTCTTCAGCCATGTTATTTAATCCTCAGATGGCGGACCTTGAGGCAACCAGATCGTAAACCGGGTCCCTGTACCCGGAGTACTTTGAACATCGATGGTCCCCCTATTCTGCCGTACAAATTCGCTGCAAAGCAGTAAGCCTACACCCGTTCCCCTTTCTCCTGCAGTACCATAAGCCGGATCCAGCGGATCGGAAAACATTTTTTGTAGCCGTTCCGTTTCAATTCCTATACCGTGATCGGCTACAATTACGGACATCCCGCCGGCCTGCTCACCGGCAATAATTTCTATCAGTCCGTTGATAAAACTAAACTTCAGTGCATTACTTATAAGATTCCGTAGCACTACGGAAACCTGATCCCTGTCTGCATATACGGTTGTTCCGGGAAGAATACGGATGTCCATCCCGATTTTCTTTTGCTGTACTACCGGTTCAAAAAAGCGGCCGATCTCTTCTATCAATGGCAAAACCAGAAAATGTTGCGGGTCCAGTTGTATCCCCTGCATACCGCGCGCACTCCAGCGCAACAGGTTATCAAGTGTGCTGTCCAGCTGCGAAACGCGGTCCTGCAGTAATGCGGTAGCTTCCTGCATTTCCTCACGGTCCATCAGCCCGCTCCGGAATTGTCCGAGCAATGCATCCAGTGTCACTACCGGACTGCGGATATCGTGGGCAATAATGGAGAACAGCTTCTCCTTATCCTGGTTCATCATTGCCAGTACCTGGCGTTGCCCTTCAATTTTCCGTTCATAGTCGGACTGGATGTGTTTAAAGAAAAGCAGGGCCAGGATCACAAACAGCAGGGCCGTGGTGATATTGGCCCACATCCGCTTTTCCGGTACCGGCGGGCCGAACAGCGGCGGCTGTGGGTAAAAAATGATGAAGAGATGCGCTGCAATGATCAGCAGGCTTAGTCCTGTTACCACCCTCCGGTCGTCATAAACCAGGATGGCGATAATAAGAATATTGAGTAAAAAGTATTGTGCCCCGTTATGAAAATACAGACCGGTAAAAGTATAAATGAGTAAATTGACGCCGATCAACACCAGCCGCGCGCCCAGATACAACCGGTACCGGTGCATAATCAGCACCATCAGCGAAGAGACAGTGCTCATCAGGTTCAGGCCCGCCAGCACGTACCGCTCCTGAAGCAGGTTAACCCCCGCATAAAAAAGCATAAACGGGATGCAGGGCAGCGCCAGTAAATTCAACAATTTGGTACGCCGGGATTCGATATAGGGCATGGCTGGCTGAATCCCTACATTCACAATATTGTCCCAAACCCGTTTTATATTCCTCAGCAACAATTGTTTTGCTCTTATGGCCATAATCGCACAAAGATAAATCAACCGCCTTGATCTGATGATTTTGAAAAGTGCGGCCGGTTCCGTTTGCGGACAGCACCTGTACGGATGGAAAGAGCACCTGCTCCTGCAGTTTTCAGTTGCATACTGTTATTTATTAACAACTTATAACGATACGGAAAAAATGCGAATACAATGTGTAACATTTTAAAAGTTTTTGCTATTATTATGTAAAGGGTAAATCACTTCGTTGGACCACACCATAGAAATAGCAAGAGATGAGCAGGTTGAACTTTGCAGAAAGGGTGACACCAGCGCCTATTTTGCCATCTATGAGCGATATGCCAAACCCATGCTGAACAGCAGTATGCGGATCGTAAACAATATCGCAGACGCGGAGGACATGGTACAGGAGGCATTTATTGACGCATTCAACAACCTGGAGTCCTTTACCTATAAAAGCTCATTTGAAGCATGGCTGCGAAGGATTGTTATCAACAAGTCCATCAGCCTGCTCAGAAAGCGCAAAATCACCTGGGCCGTTGTTGATCTTTCCGGTACTGCGGCTGAGGAATCCGGCGAAACAAATGAGGAGCAGTTTGAATTTGATGTACAACGAATAAGAACAGCAATCCGTACGCTCCCCGAAAATTACCGGATCATTTTTAATTTGTTTGTTATAGATGAGTTGAAGCAGGATGAAATTGCTGCGCTCCTCAATATTTCTCATAATAATGTCAGAACTATTTATCACCGCGCAAAGAAAAAAGTGCTGGACATTTTAAAATCGGATGATAATGAACAGTAAATTAGAAGATTTTATCCATAAGAACAAGGCCGCATTTGACGACCAGGAGCCCTCTGCGGCTCTCTGGAAGCGTCTGGAAAAAAAAATGCAGGAATCTGCTCCGCAGCCTGTCCGCGACCAGAAGCCTCCAGCTTCAAAAGTGGTTAAAATCAATTGGTGGAAATGGGCAGCTGCCGCCATGATCCTTATCACTGCGGGTGTGCTGAGCCGGCCTTACTGGAGGACCTCTACCTCTACTGCACCTCCTTATTACGCCCATTCCGGCGACTCCGGACAATTGCAGGGCGAACGCCGGGACAGCAATGAAAATGCTACAGCCGGAACGGAACCCGGTGATGAAGAAGAGGCCCGCCGGCGTAACGGCAGTGAAAGAAATTTGCAGCGGAACCAGACGGGTACTGAGCCACAGCCAGCGGCCAATGAAGTAAAAGAAGAGCTCTTCCACTATGCCCGCCTGATAGAGATCAAACAAAAAGAAATAGCTACTTTAAAGAATAACTATCCGGAACTATTTGAACAGTTTTCAGAAGACCTTACAACGCTGAATACTTCCTACACTACATTAAAACACAAGTATGATGAAGGACTGAACAGTGAACAGCTCCTGAGTGCGATGATCGAAAATCTTAAATTGCAAACAGAACTTTTAAACCGGCAGCTGGAGATCACAAAAAAACTCAAACAACAGAAAAATGAAGCGACATATAAAAATATTTAGCCTGTTCCTCCTGCTGCTGGCTGTATACATAAATGCCTACGCTGCGCCGGACGACTGGAACGTGGAAAGAAAAAAGACCATCTCAAAGTCCTATTCTCTATCCGACCGGTCCAGGGTTTCTGTAAAAAATTCATTCGGAAATGTAAATGTGCTGAACTGGAGTAAGGATGAGGTTAAAGTAGATATAACCGTCACGGTAAAAGCTTCCACCGATGAAGCGGCAACAGCTCTTCTGGATGCCATCACGATCGAAGAAAGCGGCGGCAGTACAGTATCCTTTGAAACCAGGATCCGGTCCGGCAACGGCAGAAGTTCAGGGCGCAATAAAAGCTCCTCCATGCAGATCGATTATGTGATATACCTGCCTGCGGCCACCACTTTAAAGGTGATGAATTCGTTTGGCAACACTTTTATACCCGACCGCAACGGGAGCACAGAGCTCTCCCAGGCCTACGGAAACCTTACCACCGGCAGTTTAACCAATATCGACCGGCTCTCTGTTGAATTTGGGCGGCTTGCGGCGAAAGAGCTGGAAAACACCAAGGTATTTGTAAAATTTTCAGAAGTGGAGATCAGTAAGCTCTCCGGGAATTTTGACGGCAACTTCCAGTTCTGCTCAAAACCAACTATCGGGTTCACCACCGCCATACGCAATATAACCATAGAGACCAAATATTCAGATCTTACTATTCACATACCCCGATCGTTTGATGCCAATTTCGATATCGTCACCAACTTCGGGCGTGTTACCAATAACAGTGACTTAAAACTGGTGGACCGGGACGGCGGAAAAATGACGGAAACAAAATACAGCGCTTCTGCGCCGAAGGCCGACCGTAAAGTATCGATCCGAAGCGAGTTTGGAAAGATCCAGCTCAAATAACCTGCGCGCTGTTGTAAGCTGCAAAAAATAAAAAAGGCCATTTTCAGATGGCCTTTTCAGTAAAAGGTTAAAAGGTATTTTTCATTAACCGGTTACTCTCATTTAAGATGTTTATAATAATATGATATGGCTTCTCCGAGAGAAGCTACATGCAGCTTTTCATAAATCCTCCGGGTGTAAGTGCCCACTGTGTTAAACGTGATCTTGAGCTTATCAGCGATCATCTTATAACTCAACCCGTCCGCCAGCAATTTTAAAACCTCCATCTCCCTCTCACTCAATGTAGTGGTAACGGTGGCGGGTTTAAAGTACTCCAGCACTTTCAGGGCAATACCGGGGTTCATAACGGCACCTCCCTCATGTACATCATGGATCGCCTGCAACAGCTTTTGGGAGGAATCTGTTTTTAAAACATAACCGCTGGCTCCATTCCGGATACTGGTAAAGATTTTTTCGTTGTCATCAAACACAGTCTGCATAAGCACTTTGATCTCCGGGCGTCTGGTCTTGATCGTCTTCAGTCCTTCCAATCCATTTACTTCCGGCATATTGATATCCATCAGTACCACATCGGGCAGTGTGTTTTCCATATCCGCAACGGCATTCTTACAATTTTCTGCAGCGCCCACATATTCGAGGTCATCTGTCAATTGAATCAGGGTTTTAAGGCTATCCCTCCGGGCCATATTATCATCGTATATAAAAACTCTGATCGGCATTGCTTCGGCAAATATAAATGAGATACTTATACTTCCTTGTCATGAATATTCGTGACAGGAACTGTTACATAGATGCGGGTACCGTTTTCCGGATCAGTTTCCAGGGTAAAGGTACCACCCAGCTCTTCGGCGCGCTTTTTCATATTCCGCAATCCGTTCCCGGCCGGCTGCATCCCGGCGGAAAACCCAACACCATTATCGGCCACTTCTATTTTAAGCAGCGCTTCCCCGGTGTAAATATGGATGGATACAAAACTGGCCTTGCTGTATTTTACGATATTATTGATCGCTTCCTTCACGATCAGCACCACATTTTTTCTTGCCGTAATGTTCTGAACCAGCTCATTGATTTCCTGGGGTATGTTCACTTCGTATCCGATCTCCCGGCTCCCCAATACCTCACTTACAAAGTTCTTGATCCGGCTGTCGATAGAAAGCGTATTGAACTTATCCGTACGCATACTCCAGATGATGTCGCCGATATCTTCCAGGATTTTCGAGGAATTCTCCGAGATCTGCCGCAAGAGGTATTTTGTTTTCGGAGCATCTTTTTCCATTAGTCGGCCCGCCACATCACTATATACTTTCAGACTGCTTAATGTAGAGCCGATATCATCATGCAGGTCTTCCGTAATACGGTTCCGCTCTTTCTCGATCCGTGCTCTTTGCGCATACATCCGCCGCTGCTTCATGATCCGCAGCTGGTACAGGGTAAAAAAGAATGCCCCCATAAATAATGATGTGGTCAAAAAAACAAACCAGCCCTTACGATAAAAGGGTGCATTGATGTTGAAGCGCAACGGAAGCGTGTACTGGCTGATCACGCCATTTATATCAACGGCTCTTACCCTGATGGCATGACTTCCCGGCTCTAACCGGAGGTTTAAGGTATTGCCAACAATTTCAGAAAGGGTCGAATCATCATCGAGGGAATAAACAAAATGATCAAAATAACCGGAAAGGTTGACTCCCGCAAAAGTAAGTGTGATGGTACGTTCGCTGCTGGAAAGGTTATAGGAACCTGCAATGGGTATAGCGCCCTGGTTGACCTTTATATCAGTAAGATAAGTTTTTATATTAAGCTGGGGAACTTTCACATTCGCAGGAATACTGACCATTCCCATTTCAGCGGCTATGTAAACAGAGTCATTTTTGTAAACAATATCACCAATAACATTATTAGATATCCATTCCTCGTGATTTAAATTTGTAATGGTATGTCGCATCCAGCTTCCATTAATTTCATATCGGATATAGGACATTCCCCTCCGGGTAGCAGCCCATACAATACCTGATTTTTCCGCGCTCTGAAGTTTGACCGCTGCAAAACTTATCAGCTGTGGATCTGTTAACTGATAAATAACATGGTTATCCTTCAGTACAAAAATCCCATTGTTTGTTGTGGAGACCCAAAGCAGGCCATCCGGCGTTAGCGTTGCTGACAAAATACGTGAACCTTTCAAAAGTGTATTTTCAGCAACGTGTTTCATAGTATCATGACCGTAATTATATACATACAATCCATCCATTGTTCCCAGATAAACCATCTTCTCCTTCACGGTGATGCTTGAAATACGCATTAACGGGATTTTCAGACGCCTCGCTTTTTCGGTTATTGTATTGATTTTATACAGACTCCCAGCGGCACTCATGCTTGCAGCAAGAATGATGCTGTCATTGAACACAGCGATCCTCTTTATCTGTCCAATAGCATTTCCCGTTTTCTCTTCAATAATCGAACGTTTATAATCGACAATACATCCCCACTCTGAAGCAATAAAGATCTTATTCTGTGATGAAAGAATTCCCAAAACCCTGGTTGACCCTTGCTTATTATTGATTGTTTGAAATCGAATTTCGCCATTTCTGTTTTTTTCAATTATTTCTCCATAGTTATTTCCACCATAAATCGTTCCGTAATCATCGATAAAAATACATCTGAAATTATTTCTCGTGGGCGGATCAGGAAACGGCCGCAAAATGTTTAACCCACCTTTACGATACAAAAGCAGTCCTTTATCTACAGTAGACACCCAGATATTGTTATATCTATCCCTGAAAGAAGAATTTGCAAAAAAGTTTCCTGATATTTTGAACTTATATGTGTCAGTAGCAAAATCAAAGACATAAATAGAGCCCTTTGAAGTTGATACATTCAGTTCATCCCTATTCTTCCGTACCATCAACGGACCTTCCTCAATTTTATTTTTTGTCACCCTGATGGCATTTTTCCCAAATCCTTTTTGACCTATATATATGTCGCCCGCACTGGTGCACATGTATAATTTATTTTTAATTACAGCGAACAATTCATTTCGTAATCGCTTTTTATCCATAACGAATAACAGCACACTGTCTTTACTAGCCGGATTCTTTCTTTCTAAATAAACATTTCGATCCGGGTCTCCATTAATTGCTGGCGCAGAATACATCCAGTATTTTTCATTTTCGTCATCGCATTGATATGCAACCCTATCATGAGTGGAAACTAATTGTCTGTTCTTAAAAAATAATTCTCCGATAATATTGTAAAATACGATACCGCCTTTATCCAAAGGTCTTGACCACATTGGCAGATTGATTATAGCTCTTGAGGCTTCTGTATCCCTGAGCGGATTTATAAACCGGTCCTTCATCTCATCATAATAGTGAGGACCTTTCTTAAAGCTGTTGATCCAGATAGTACCATCCTTTTCTTTTACCACCTCCAGCACATCGTTATCCGGCACCCCCTCCAGTTTGCCGTATTTTTTAAAATACCGGCCATCAAAGCGGCATACGCCATTATCCGTAGCCACCCACAAAAATCCTTTATCGTCTTCCGCACAGGAATAAATATAATTGCTGGGCAGTCCGTCATTCATCGTAAACGAGCGTACCATTCTCAGATTCTGGGCACTTCCGGTAATGATCGAACCCATCAGGGCCAGAAAAAACAGGATAGCAGTATAGGGGCATTGGCCTTCCCTCTGTTTCATATCAGACAGGCGATTTTTATAACACGTGTATTCTCAGTCAAAAATATACAATTTCTAACATAAATCCGGGCAGAAATCATAGGTTTTCATTCTTCTGTTTTACAAATTATCATAAAAAAAGGATGCGCATCTGAGCCGCATCCTTTATCTATTGTTTACTGATACCCTTAGCTGCACCCGAGACTGTTGCCGCAATTCAGGCATTTGTAACAGGTACCGCTACGGATGGTTATATGTCCGCATACATTACAAGCAGGAGCATCTCCCTGCATGCTTTTGGCAGCCGCATTCACCGCATCCAGGCTGCTCAGGCTGCCGGCTTTGATCGTATCGGCACCCGCCGAGGACCGTGTAGCGGCCTTACCCACCACCCTTACTTCACTCAGCTCGGGTATCCGGTCGCCGATAACGGGTGTTTCGTCATCCCAGTCCTCCTCATCCGGTACCGGTTCCCTAGAGTTATCCAGCACATGTACAAGATCCGTGCGACCCAAATATTCATATGCCAGTGAGCGGAACATAAAGTCGATAATGGAAGTGGTGGATTTTATATTGGGGTGCTGCACCATTCCGGATGGCTCAAACCGGGTGAATACAAATTTCTCCACAAATTCCTCCAGTGGCACACCGTACTGCAGCCCTATGGAAACGGCAATAGCAAAACAGTTCAGCATGCTGCGCATGGTGGCGCCTTCCTTGGCCATATCAATAAATATTTCACCCAGAGTACCATCATTGTATTCCCCTGTGCGCACAAAAAGCGTTTGCCCGTTGATCTTTGCCTTTTGCGTAAATCCCCTTCGTTTGGCCGGCAGCGATCTCCGTTCCACGATCATTGCCAGCTGGCGCTTCAGGGAAGTATCAGCACTATTCTGTACCCGGTGATTCACCTCTTCCAGCAATTCATCGATCGTCAGTTTTCCCAGGTCAATAATGGTAGTTTCGGTTTCCTGTTGTCCGGCTTCTTCTTCATCTTCGTTCTTCGTTGTTGTATCCGCCTTATTGCTCAGAGGCTGGCTCAGTTTGGACCCATCCCGGTACAGGGCACATGCTTTCAGACCCAGCTCCCAGCTTAGTTTATAAGCATCCGCAATTTCTTCTATCGTGGCTTCATTAGGGAGGTTGATGGTTTTGCTGATGGCGCCACTCAGGAAGGGTTGCGCTGCTGCCATCATCCGGATATGGCCGTGCGCATGGATATAACGCTTACCGATCTGACCACACTTATTGGCACAATCAAAAACAGGAAGATGCTCCTCTTTCAAGAACGGGGCGCCTTCGATGGTCATGGTGCCACATACATAGGTATTGGCAGCATCTATTTCCTTTTTTGTGAAGCCGAGGGCCTCCAGCATGTTCCAGCCAAAGTCGTTATACTGCTCCGGCTTAAAGCCCAGCCGCTGCATACAATCCTCACCCAGTGTAAATACATTAAAAGCAAAAGAAATTTCAAAAGCAGTGGCCATGGCGGCATTCAGCTTCTCGATCTCTGAAGCAGTGAATCCTTTCCCTGCGAGGGTCTCGTTATTAATGTGAGGCGCTCCGTTCAGCGTGGCAGAGCCCTTTGCATAGTTAACAATTGCAGTGATCTGCTCCCGGGTATAGCCCAGGGTTTGTAATGCCTGGGGCACACTTTGATTGATGATCTTAAAATAACCGCCGCCACTTAGCTTTTTGAACTTCACCAAAGCAAAATCAGGCTCTACACCCGTAGTATCGCAATCCATTACCAGTCCTATCGTTCCGGTGGGTGCGATCACGGTGGTCTGGGCATTGCGGTAGCCATATTGCTCACCCAACTGCACTGCTGTATCCCACGCCCTGGTTGCAGCCTTTAAAAGATAGTCAGGACAATGCGCAGCATTGATGCCCTGCGGCTGGATCTCCAGGCCTTCATAGGCAGCTCCTGCATCATAGGCAGCCGCACGGTGATTGCGCATCACCCGAAGCATATGTTCCCTGTTTTCTTTATAGCGGGGGAAGGCGCCGAGGTTGCCCGCCATCTCCGCAGACACCGTATAGGCCGTACCGGTCATGATAGCAGTAATAGCTCCTGCAATGCCTCTTGCTGCTTCACTGTCGTAGGGGATCCCGCTTACCATCAGCATCGATCCGATATTGGCATATCCCAGACCCAGCGTCCGGTAGTCGTAGCTTAACCGGGCCACTTCTTTTGAAGGGAACTGTGCCATCAGCACAGAGATCTCCAGCACTACGGTCCATAACCGGCAGGTATATTCAAAACCGGAAACATCAAACCGGTTTTCTTTTTCATCAAAAAATTTGCGGAGGTTGACGCTTGCCAGGTTACAGGCGGTATTGTCCAGGA
Source organism: Niabella beijingensis (assembly GCF_020034665.1). Taxonomy (NCBI): domain Bacteria; kingdom Pseudomonadati; phylum Bacteroidota; class Chitinophagia; order Chitinophagales; family Chitinophagaceae; genus Niabella; species Niabella beijingensis. The sequence continues at coordinate 1,099,316 of NZ_JAIQDI010000001.1, forward strand.
ACATGTATTCGCTGCAGGGATTACTGGCGCGGATCGGGCCACCTTCGGGACAGGTATGCCATTCATTAATGGTGGTATCATATTGTGTTCCCGGGTCTGCACAACGCCAGGCAGCATAATTGATCTGATCCCAGAGGTCTTTTGCCTTCACCGTGCGCATGGTCTTGCCGGTGCTACGCGCTTTAAGCTCCCAGTCACCATCCGCTGCCAGCGCCTTAAAAAAAGCATTGGGAATACGCACTGAGTTATTACTGTTTTGCCCGCTTACCGTCCGGTAAGCTTCTCCTTCATAATCGCTGGAGTAGCCGGCAGCGATCAATGCAGCCACTTTATCTTCTTCCCCAACCTTCCAGTTTACAAACTCGACGATCTCCGGATGGTCCAGGTCCAGGCATACCATCTTTGCCGCACGCCGTGTGGTGCCACCGCTTTTTATGGCCCCGGCTGCGCGGTCCCCGATCTTCAGAAAACTCATCAGGCCACTGGAGGTTCCGCCGCCGCTAAGCCGTTCGCCTTCACCGCGGATGCTGCTGAAATTGGTACCTACACCACTGCCGTATTTGAAGATCCGCGCTTCCCGCACCCAAAGATCCATGATACCTCCATCATTCACCAGGTCGTCTTCCACATTTAATATAAAACAGGCATGGGGTTGCGGCCGCTCATACGCCGATGTGGATTTTTTTAATTTTCCATCCTTCTGATCCACATAGTAATGCCCCTGCGGTTTGCCGGTGATCCCATATACTTCATGCAAACCGGTGTTAAACCATTGCGGGCTGTTAGGTGCGCAGGACTGATTCAGGATGGAGTAAACCAGCTCATCATAAAAAACCTGACCGTCCTGAGGAGTGGCAAAATAATTATACCGCTCTCCCCATATCCGCCAGCAATGGGCCAGGCGATGGGCCACCTGTTTCACACTGGTTTCCCGGCCGGTACTTCCATCCGCCTGCGGAACACCTGCTTTACGAAAGTATTTCTGAGCCAGTATATCCGTTGCGATCTGACTCCATTGTTTTGGCACTTCAACGTTGTCTACCTGGAACACCACCTCTCCGCTGGGGTTCTTGATCACAGAGGTACGGTAATCATACTCGAACATATCAAAAGGGCTAATTCCGTCCCGGGTGAACTTCCTGGAAAAACCCAGACCGTTCTGGTTTTGTTTTTTCGCTGACGCCATTTTTATAAAAGTTTGGTTAAGGTTATACTTAAAGGAGACTTTAACGAATTTACTTTTACAAAACCAGGATTCCCAGCCCTAAATATGCACAGTTGTGGATAAAACAATTTGGACTGCGGAAGCGATATACAATTTATGAGATGCAGCTTATAAGGACCGTGTCAACCGCGGAGCTTGTCGAGCTTCAGATAGCCGATCTCCGTAATATCTTCGGAAAGCGATGCCTCCTTATCAATAAAAAGGCAAAACCGCTGCTTCTGGAAGGGCGGCAGGATCTCCTCCACATTGTAGATTTCGTCAATATCTACCCCGTATTTGTTGTCTACATGGCTTACCGCATTTGCAGCGGCGTTGTAGTCTTTATAAAAAGCCGTTTGCCGGGCCTGCTGCACCGCGGCCCCCATACTTTGCGCAACGATCAGTGTTTTATGATGGTATTCTTCAAAAACACCGGGTAAATATCCGCCCAGGTTGATAAAAAAAAGCTGGTCTTTCCGAAGCTCCGCCCCGGTACGTTCCGTCACCCGGATGCGATATCCGTCCACCGCCGTTACTTCCCGCCAGGCATCAATGTGGATGCCGCCCGCAGCCTCCGGCCAGAATGCCTGTATGAGCGGAACTGTTTCCGACAGGCTCCTTCCGATACAGAAAAAAACATCATGCTGCTCCGTATGTCTTCCCGGCGGTGTGCAACCCAGTAGCAGAAAAAATAATTTATGCGGCTCCATCTTTTTTGTTATTGATCAGCTGAAATAATTCGTCTGTTGTCCGCACCGGCTGCTGGCAGGCATAATGCTCACAAAGGTAGATCCACAGCGGATCACCCGGTTCTTTGCCGGAGAGCAGCGGAAATCGCTCATCAGCATGTGCGGTGGCCATAATTACGCTGTGAGGCAGAAACTGCTGCAGCAGGGCTTGCAGGGGAACTTGATAATTACCCGACAAAACGATTTCCTTCAGCCCTTTATGTACCTGGTAAAAATTGAGCATCCATCCTCCGAAAGAAGTCGGATACCGGATAATGGCATGGCTCAGCTGTGCAATCATCCGTTCTGCCTGCAACTGCCAGCCGGGAATATCAAACAGCACTGCCAGCTCCAGCAGGTTCTTTGCCATAACAGCGTTTCCCGAAGGGGTGGCCCCGTCGTACACTTCTTTTTTTCTGAAAATAACATCCTGCTGCCCTTCAGGTGTGTAGTAAAAATACCCGGTGGCTATTTCAACAAAATCACGCTGTACTTTTTCACCGATCTCCCTTGCCTTAAACAGCCACCGGCTGTCTGCCGATATCCGGTACAACTGCAGCAGCGCTTCGATCAGATACGCGTAGTCATCCAGAAAAGCAGGGTATTTTGCGTTCCCGTCCTTCCACACATGCAAAAGCTGGCCGTCTTTTCTGGCAAAGGCTTCCAGAAGAAATTCCATATTGGAAACCGCCCGGGTCTTATAGGATTCATCCCCGGTAGCTTCAAATGCCTTACCGTATGCCGTATTCATGAGGGCATTCCAGCCCAGCAATACTTTATCATCCAGCGCCGGACGCACCCGTGCAGCACGCGCTTCCAGCAGGCGGGCCTTCCCTCTCTCCAGTACCGCATCCAGCTCCTGCACGGAGATCCCCTGCTCAGCAGCAACCGTGTCTTTGGACCGCAAGATCCTGAGGATGTTTTTACCTTCCCAGTTCCCCGTTTCGGATATATCATAGTAAGCAGCAAAGAGTGCGGCATCAGCGCCAAGCAGCCGGTCGGTTTCTTCCTTGTCCCAAACATAAAATTTACCTTCTTCCCCTTCACTATCGGCATCCAGCGCTGCATAAAAACCGCCCTGCGGGTGCAGCAATTCCCGTTCAATAAAAGTGATTGTCTCCTGGATGCATTGCCGGTATCGAAGGTCCTGTGTTACCTGAAAAGCCTCACTGAGCGTTGTCACCAGTAAGGCATTATCGTAAAGCATTTTTTCAAAATGAGGGGCCAGCCACTCGGTGTCAGTCGCATAACGGGCAAACCCGCCTCCAACCTGGTCGTAAATACCGCCTTCGATCATTTTATCCAGGCTCAGCAATGCCTGGTCCCTTGCCTTTATCGCGAGGCTTTCGGGCCGCGCCGCTTCCAGAACGGAATACCGGAGCAGGTAGCGGATGGTCTGTGTCTGGGGGAATTTCGGCGCCCGGCCAAACCCACCCCAGACCGTATCCGACTGCTTCAGAATGTTGGAACCGGAAGCATCGGCCTCATCCTGTGTAAATGAGACAGTCGCAGTATCGTTGATCCCAAAAGCATTGGCCTCCACCAGCTGACCCGTCAGTCCTTCCGCCTGTTTTTCGATTTCTTCCCTTTTTTCTTTAAAAGCAGCTGCAACAGCGGTCAGTACATCTTTCCAGGAGGGCCGGTTTGCATAGGCCTGCGGCGGGTAATAAGTGCCGCCATAAAAAGGCTTTCCTGCCGGGGTCAGAAAAACATTCAGCGGCCAGCCCCCGCTGCCGGTCATGGTCTGTACCGCATCCATATAAATATGATCAAGGTCCGGCCGCTCTTCCCTGTCGATCTTAATATTAATGAACTGCTCATTCATAAGCTTCGCAGTAACCGCATCTTCAAAACTTTCCCGTTCCATTACATGACACCAGTGACAGGCGGCGTAACCGATGCTGACGAGGATCGGTTTATCTTCCTTTACGGCGCGTTCCAGCGCTTCGGCCCCCCAGGGATACCAATCCACCGGATTGTGGGCGTGTTGTAATAAATAGGGACTTGTTTCGTATAGGAGATGATTGGACATAAATGCGTTTAAAATTCCAGATTTAATGTTTCAGGTCAGATCCCTGCATTACCTGAAGCCCTTTTCCTGATCCCGGATTCTCATTCTCACATTGCTACCGGCCCCATCCCCATTTAAGGAAAACCGGCATTGCTGTTCCCCAGGTGGCTATGTCATGCTTCCCTTCTTCCAGTTCGAGATAAGCCACATCTTCCGGCGTATATCCTTTTTTGATCAGTTCTTTTACCAGATCCCGCGTATCATCCACAGCGTCGATGACGCCATTGTTATTCCGGTCATGTGCTTCATCCATCAGCCCGCATTGTAAAAAGAACCTCAGTCCCGGCCTGTAGCTTCCGTTCCGGATCTGCTGCTGCATAATGCGATGCCGGTCGTCGTCATAACCCGCGGCCTCCTGATCCCTGCTCCGCCACCAGAGCGATCCCGAAAAGACACCTGCCTTTGAAAAGACCTCCGGATGGTTCCACACGATATCCAGTGCACTTAACCCTCCCAGGGAAAAACCTGCAAATGCAATGTCTTTAAATGTTGCGACTTTATATTTACCGGAGATATAGGGCATCAATTCTTCCAGAATAAAACGGGTATAACCGGCCGCCAGGTCACCGCGTCCGAGATAATCCGGTTCAGCGGCCACTCCGTACTCCCGTTTCCGGTTGTTACCCGCGGTAATTCCCGCACATAAAACCGGAGCAATGGCCCCTTTATGATATAATCCTGTCAGTAACTGCTGAAAATTCATCACTGCCAGATCCTGTCCGTCATTGATCAGCAGCAGGCTGATCTCCGATACATCGCGCACGCCGGCAGGCAGGTAAAAATCAACTGTCACGGACCTTTCCAGCAGGACCGAAAAAAGAGTTGCCTGTTCGGTCAAATAGCCTGGATCTTCTACTGTATTCATCGGCTCAAAAGTAGTGAAATACGCTTATCTCCTGATTGAAATATTTCATGCCGAATAATTTTTTGCGGGTACTTGAGAATAACTTAAATTGAATCGAAAATAAACAAACGTATATGGGACCGGCAAAGGGCGGCATTCACATTAGAATACCGGGAACTGTTTTACTACCAGACCATGAAAGCACTTTATATGAAGAACCGGCAAAATAATGTCAGTACCGGGATCCCGGCCATCTTCTCCGTATCGTTTGAATTGATTACACTGCCTGCAGAACAATCATTAAACCTGTCTGCTGAACGGACACTAAAAAACAGAAAATGAAAAAAATCGGAATTCTTTTTGGCAAGGAGCGCTCTTTTCCCGAAGCTTTTGTGCAGCGGGTGAACAGTAAGAATATAGATGGGATCATGGCAGAACCGGTCCGCATCGACAAAGCATTACAGGGGCAACCATCTGGGTATGAAGTGATCATCGACCGGATCAGCCAGGACGTTCCGTTTTACCGTACCTGGCTGAAAAACGCTGCGTTAACAGGAACAGCAGTCATCAATAATCCGTTCTGGTGGAGCGCCGATGATAAATATTTCAATAACTGCCTGATGACACAGATAGGAATACCGGTGCCAAAAACCGCGATCGTCCCCTCCCACGACCGGCCGGATGACACTTCCGATGCTTCGTTCAGCAATCTGGCCTATCCGCTGGACTGGGAGGGCATTTTTCAGGAAGTGGGATTCCCCGCTTATATGAAACCCTTTGCCGGCGGCGGGTGGAAGCATGTTTATAAGCTGCATAACAAAGAGGAATTCTTTGATAAACACCGCGAAACCGGGCAGCTGGTAATGCTCCTGCAGGAGGAGATCGTGTTTGAGGAATATTACCGGTGTTACTGCATCGGTAGCAAACATGTGCGGATCATGCCTTATGAGCCCCGTAATCCGCACCACCTGCGGTATGTGGCCGACTTCCGCCCTTCCCCCGAAAAGCTGCAGGAGATGACGGAGATCGTCCTTAAGATCAACCGGTACCTGGGATATGATTTCAATACGGTGGAGCTGGCCTTACGCAACGGAGTACCCTATGCCATTGACTTCTGCAACCCGGCACCTGATGCCGACCTGAAAAGCGTGGGACCCGAAAACTTTGAATGGGTGGTGGAAACCGCAGCCAGCTATGCTATTGAAAAGGCACAAACCAACCAGGCCGGAGATAACCTGACCTGGGGGGAATATGTAAAAGCAAGCGCCGGGAAAACAGCGCTTTAGGATCATATCGTTGCCTTTAAACAGGAACGGTCTTTATAAATCAGAATCGCTACATGAGTATTAATTACAAAACATTTACCCTTGGTGTGGAAGAAGAGTACATGGTGCTGGACAAAGACAGTTTTGAACTCAAAAGTCATGAACAGCGCATTGTACAGGAAGGGCAGAAAATCATTAAAGACAAGGTAAAGGCAGAGATGCACCAGGCCGTAGTGGAAGTGGGCACCGATATCTGCCAGGATATAGACGAAGCCTACAAAGATGTGTCGCTGCTCAGGAAAACGATCTCAGAGATAGCCGGTACCCTGGATCTCACACTGGGAGCATCCGGCACCCACCCGTTCAGCCATTGGGAAAAACAGCTGATCACCGATCACATACGGTACAATGAAATTGTAGCCGAGCTCCAGGAAGCCGCCCGGAGCAATCTTATTTTCGGACTGCACGTGCATGTGGGGATGGAAAGCAGGGAGCTGGCCAACCATATTGCCAACTCCACCCGGTATTTCCTGCCGCATATTTTCGCACTGAGTACCAATTCCCCGTTTTGGGAAGGACGCACCACCGGTTATAAATCGTACCGTACAAAAGTGTTCGATAAATTTCCCCGTACAGGGATACCGGATGCTTTTGAAAGCATCGAAGCATACGATAATTATGTAAAAATGCTCATCAAAACCAACTGTATTGATAACGCCAAAAAGATCTGGTGGGACCTCAGGGTACATCCCTTTTTTAATACGGTGGAGTTCCGCATCTGCGATATTCCTATGACGGTGGATGAAACCATTGCTATCACTGCCCTGTTCCAGGCAGTTTGCGCCCGTATCTATATGCTGCGCAGCAAGAACCTGAACTTCATCCAGTATTCAAGGCCCCTGATCAATGAAAACAAATGGCGGGCCAGCCGTTACGGGATCGATGGCTACCTGATCGATTTTGGAAAAGAAGAAGAAGTGAACACAAGGGCGCTGATCTATGAGCTGCTCGACTTCCTGGATCCGGTGATCGATCATCTTGGCAGCCGACATCGTATCGAACATGTTCATAAGATCCTGGAAAGGGGCACCGGGGCAGACCGCCAGCTGGCGCTGTTTGAACAGACGAAAAACCTGACCGATGTGGGCCGGTATATCAGTGAAAGTTTCCTGGAGGGGGTGTAACATCCGATCCCGGGCAGGCTAAAACGACGATTGAACAACAAGCCGTCTTTCCTGCTGATTTCCACCAACATAAAAGACGGCCTCTTATTCAGCAAACCCGGCAAATTCCCAAACGGGATTATTACAGAACAGGATCACTGCTTCCGGATCACATCTGATGCCTTACTTTCTTTATTGTCGCTGTTGATCGTAGTTACGCAATAATATCCGGCAGCCGGCGTCACCGCTGTATTTTCAGTGGTGATAGTGAACACTTTCGCTTCCTGCTTTAAATCGGGTGTAAAATAAACTACGGATCGTACCGCTCCATTGGTGGTCCATTTCAGACTGCCGCCTTCAAAACGTACATTTTGTGGTTCACCGGGATCGGCTGCTACACTCCGGCCTAAAAAAGGTATTACGGTGGGGGTATTCCAGAGTTTGGTCAGCGTATCGGTAACGCCCACCGGGTTCTGCAAGATATATTTGGCACTGTACAGCACATGCCCCAGTGAAGCCCTGTATTTTTTTGTTAGCTCCAACTGTTTTTTCAGCTCATTTGCTGACTGAAAAGCAGATGGTGCAGCAGGATCTCCAAACCGGTAGTAAGCATATCCCACCATCATAGTAGCCTGATAGCGGAACTGGTGCCACCAATGCAGGCGCTCCTTAAAGTCGCTGGTTGCCGCACCAACCTGCTGGTAAAGCTGGGGAATGATGATATCCACCCAACCTTCCTGGTTCCATTTTAATACATCCGCATATAAGGTATTGTAGTTATAGGTGTCGCTTGCCGCCGGCGAAATAGAGAACACCACTTCCGGCCGGGTAGTCACAATGATATCATGCACGGCTTTGATCGCTTTATTCACATTATCCCTCCTGAAGTCCTCTATAGAAGCAATGCCGGCGCCGTATTTTTCATAGTCATCTTTATCAGCAACCATTACACCTGCTGCCGAAGGATCCGGGTAAAAATAATCATCAAAATGAACTCCATCTACCGCATACTTTGTGATAAGATCCTTTATTATGTCTGCCAGCCGCTGACGCACTTCCGGAACAGCCGGGTTATATATCTGGATCTTTTCATGACTTACGACCCAGTCCGGTTCTACTGAAGGATGCAGATCCGGATAGGCCGTACTGCTGCCCGCACGTGTTGCAATACGGTAAGGGTTCAGCCAGGCATGAAATTCCATTCCCCGCGCATGTGCTTCATCCAGCATAAATTTCAGTACATCATATCCCGGGTCTTTTCCTCTTGTGCCCGTGATTGCAGCACTCCAGGGTTCGTACGGTGAATTATAAAAAGCGTCGCCCATGCCTTTTATCTGTACAAAAACGGCATTAATGTTTAACGCTTTAAACTTGTTAAGATAATCAATGTACTGTTGCTTCTGCACAGCCGCACTGTGTTGATCCTGCGGCCAGTCTAACCCCCAGGCAGTGGTCACCCACACAGCCCGCATTTCTTTTTTTGGCAGGATAAAGCCATTATCCGGGGTTTTAGTATCATCTATACTGCTATCGTCTTTTTTACATGCATTCAGCCCGGTTAGAAGTACCGTAATTATAAAAAACCAGATCATCTTTTTCATATCAGACATGTATTTAATTGTTCCGCCCGGGGCGGGATGTATTCCTATTCTACAATAACCGTTCATTTAATCCTCTGAGGTTTTTGTGGGAAAATCGATCATTACAAAACCGGCATCCGTATGTGCAGCGTACAAGGTCAATTTCTCATCCCTTCCCTCGCCATCTTTTGTTATATACCACCGGGTCTGCAAAAAACAGTTGGGTCCTGCCGGCCCTAATAAAGAGTACTGGTATACCGCTGCTTTATCGGGTCTTCCATTAAACAGTTCCAATGCTTCCCTTGTTGTTTTTCCCTTTGTAATATCATATACGTACAATACAACCGGATCCGATCCGGATCGCGCAGCAGTGGTCATGATCAGATAGCGCTCCCTGTTGAAGGTGATCACATGCGCATCGGATCCTTTTTTAGGCACCGCATCATCATTTAACGCATAAGAGACGACGGCCGACTCATTGGCCAGCCTGATAGGAGCATCGTAACCGGTATAGATATAATCAGGAGTATTCCCTACCCTGTTCAGGGACATTGTATAACTTGAACCGGTTGCACTTACAAATGCGGCCGGCTCGGACAATTGCGTATAGCCCGTCACTTTTACCCTTACAACTCGTGTTGCTGCATTATCACCAAAAAAGAAATATCCATTTCCGTCGTTGTCGAGATTCGCTGACATATTATCGCCAAGGCGGACGCCTCCGTCCGGCACCACCAGGCTACCGATCAGCTGAGGGGCTGCCGAAGGAGTGGTCCAGTGATAAATTTTCAATGGGGATCCAGCCGAATTACCGGAAAGATTGGCAATATATGAATGGCCGTTCACCTGTGCGCCAACGTTAACCGCAAAAGTACCACCGCTCACCCCTGCCTGGTTCAGCGGTATGGGAGCGATCACATTATTCCGGATATCTGATACCTTCAGAAGATGCGAACCACCGGAAGCCCTCGTAACAATCAATATATGCTCCCCGTCAAAGCCCGATCCTCTTGTTGAACCACCTGTGAAGGTTGGATAGATCGGATTACCCAATTCGTTATTCGTATAATCGTATATCTGGGGCTTTCCGAAATCAGCTCCAAAAGGAGGAATCTTTAAAATCAGCGTTGCAAAATACTCCCGGAAGCGTGCGCTGTTTACTACCTTAATAACCTTGGTAAGCGATGATTTACCGTCAATAAAATAATCGCTGCCATCTTTGAAATCCAGCTGGTAAGAGGTTGTTTCCAGTACCGCTCCATCAGACATAGTGGCTTCAAACTTAATATTATTGAAATCACTCATGGTATCGAGGCGTGGAAAAGTGATCGCCTTCCTATTCTCATCGATCGTACCTTCCAGTACCGTATTCCCGTTAGCGCCGGCATTTACAATTTTTATGGTTTTCAATACCACTTCATCGGAAGATTCCACGTTCTCCGGATATTTTTTCTGGCAGGAAGCCGCCAGCAATAGTACCAGCAGTGCCAGTATCATCACTGGATATTTTGAAATGCTTTTTTTCATTTTATGCAATTTTTCGTTGACGAATCATATTCTTATTCATATGCCGGCCATCCCGTTGTTTGTTCCAGCTTATAGCCCTTGCTTTTGTAATCATCCATCTGGGTTTTGCCCACAGGCGACAGATAAGGATTCACTCCTGTTTGATCCAGGAAAGGCAAACGGCCATTGGTATTCACATCCCGGTAAAACCCGTTCATTAACGCCCCATTACTTCCGTTATACACAACAGGGCTGCCGCCCTCAAGCGGCACTACAGCAATCAGCCCTACCTTAGCGGCAACCAGTTCTTTCGGCAATTCCGTGATAAAATTCACCCAGCCGCCCGACAGCAGGTCCGGTTTATTATCAGTATCCATATACTCCAGCTTTTTCCATCGCCTCAGGTCCTGATAGCGGGAATATTCGAAAACAAATTCCATCCTCCGCTCCCGCCTGATCTCCCATAATAATGCCGGCACCGAGGGGTCACGTGATGGATCTTCAGGAAGCTTGGCCAGGGTTAGCGGAGCCGTCTGGCTTACTCCCTTTGCAGTAGCCTCCGGCGCCAGCGGCCGTTTCCGGATCTTGTTGATGGAAACCTCAATATCCGCCTGTGTAGCCATACCCAGTTCGGCCTTGGCCTCGATCCAGTTCAACAACACTTCAGCATACCGGAACACCGGGTAGGCGGTCTGGTTTTTATTGGATGTGAATTCAACAGGAATCGTACTGCCGGCATCCACTATGGCCGCGGCACTACGGGGCAGAAACTTATTGATGTACCAGTATGACGCCCGGTTCCTTACGTTGGGTTTATCATAAAAGGTAGCTTCCAGTCGCGAATCCCTTGTTTTGATCATACTTGATAACGAGAAGTCATCAGCATGGGCGATGTCAGATTCCTGATAGGTGCTTCCATCCACACAAATAAACGACTTGATCAGATCTGTAGAGGGCCCAAAAGCAACGGACTCCGAAAGATTATTATTGGTTGCGATTGAATGTGTAACACCTACAGCCGGGTCGTACTGCCGGTAGAGGATCACGTCTTTATTTCCGGATAGCGAATTGGATGTAAACAACGACCGGAAATCAGTCACTATATCATACTTACCGCTATTGATCACCAGGTCTGCCGACTCCTGTGCCAACCTGAAAAACTTACCGGACCGGGCCAGATCATTATAATAATATTTTTGCCAGGAGGCTTCGGAAAGTGCGATACGGGAAGCAAAAGCTGCTACAATATATTGGTTTACCTGTTGGTCGCCATCGGTTTTTCTTACATTGCTCATCGCAAATCTCAGGTCCTCATATACTGAATCCATTACCTGGTTGCGGGAGGTACGGGGCTTATACAGATCAGCCAGATCCGTTTCTACCGGCACATAGCCAAAATATGGAACATCTCCGTATTCGGAAACCAGGTCGGCATACTCCATGGCTCTGAAAAAACGACCGATACCGGTCCAGTGGTTATAGGCCTCCTCCGACAAAACATTCTTCATACGGTTCTTTATCCGGTCCAGCATGATGTTGATCGAGCGAAGGGTTGTCATACTCCAGATCCCGCTGTTGGGTACCGCCCGCGAAAAATTGCTCTGGTTGCCCATGAGGAACACATCATCACTAAATCTAAAACCAAGCAAAGCGGCCCCTGCTTCAGCACTGAACTGCGTGCCATATCCCACAAAATAACCCGAATAAAATTTGTTTGCATACAACCTTAGATTATCTTCAGAACTCCAGGCCGTTTCATCGGGCAGACTGGTTAATGGGGGTCTGTCTAAAAATTTTTTACAGCCGGTAGTGGCAGCAATTAAAACTATGCATATAAAAGTATACTTCAGTTTCATTTTCTTTGTTTTATAGCGAAATATAAAAAAGCATTATAATCCTATATTTATCCCTATTGATGCGATCTTGAATGTGGGGTTTGAGGCACCGGTGCGGCCCAGGTTGTAGTTGCCATCGGAGCGCAACATCGAATAGCCAGAGATCGCTTCCGGATCAATGGGCAACCCTCTCAGCTTGTCAAATGTTATAAAATTCTCCAGCGACACATACAAGCGTGCCTGTTTCAGTTTTGCCCGCTTCAGCAGGTTTTCCGCTACACTATATCCCAACGTAATGTTCTTTACCCTGAAATAGGCCATATTGAGCAGGTAACGCGTTTGTGGCACCATTACAAAACCGGAGTTTGAGCCGCCCATATCCCAGGCACGGGGATAAAAAGCATCCGTACGATCCGGTCGCCAGTAGTCGGCCGCTATAGCCTGCGGCATGGCGCCTTCTTTGGCAAAAAAACCAGGAATAGCCAGCTGGCCGGATCCCCATATGCTTCTTTTGCCAACCCCCTGTCCCATCACAGAAAAATCAAATGATTTATAGTCGAGCGCAATACGGAAGCCATATTCATACCGGGGCATCATATTCCCGATCACCACCCGGTCACCCGGATCGCCGAACGTTCCTTTTCCTGGTGTGATATAGCCATCCCCATTTACATCCACAAACTTTATATCACCCGGGCTGACAAGCAATATCTGGTTGCCATCCTCAAAGAAGGTCTGGTATACAGGGTTATTACCAGCTAACTTATTGGTGCGCTTGGCCGTTCCCTCCCAGATAATGGTTTCCTGTACAAATTTGCCATTGTCATCATATACAAAATCCTCTTTTTGATACAACCGGTCTGTTACGTATCCATAAATATCTCCATACCGCTTGCCGGTTGTAAATGTATTGTCGACCTTGCGGTCTCCCCAGGGTGTATTCCAGTCGGGAGCTTTGGTGATCATCGTAATGGCGTCAGACAGGTTGGCTGTAATATTCAACCCGAGGCCACTCTCAAACCGGTGATTAAAGTCAAAGGCGACCTCCCATCCGTTGGTTCTTAAATTCCCATAGTTGCCCAGAGGGGCAGCGGCGCCAAAGGTTGCGGGCATTGATTCACCGCTGATAATCATGTTTTCTGTTTCCCTGCTGTACCAGTCAAACACAATACCGAACTTGTTCTTAAAAAACCGGAGATCAGCTCCCAGATCAATCGTCCGGATATTCTGCCATGTTATACCCTGGGAAACCGGCCCCGGCGTACTTAGCTGAACAAACTGCTTGCCGGCACTGGTGAGCCAGGAGTTTTTGGATATATCCATTGTAGACATGTAGAGCGTGTTAGGTACCGACTGATCGCCGATAGCACCCCAGGAGCCACGGAACTTTGCAAAACTGAGGACGGGTTCAAATCCTTTCATAAATTCTTCATCACTGATGACCCAACCCGCTGAAAAGGACGGATACCATTTCCAGCGCAGGTCAGCAGGAAACTTGGAAGTAGCATCGTAGCGAAGATTGCCCTCAAGAAGGTATTTATTTTTGAATGCGTAATTCACCCTTCCGAAATAGCCCAGCAATGCATCCCAGTTGGCATCCCCACCGGTTGTTTCCGAACCTACTGCGAAGTCAAATTGCGGGTTATCACTATTGATCAGATCCGTCTTTCTGGACCAGTGGCTTTTCCACTTATTAGCCACGATATTGGTACCCAGGGTAAATTTAAAATCATGCTGAGCGTTTAATTTCAGATTGTATACGGAGTAGGCATTTACCGTATGGCGCTGTGCAGCCCATGTAGACTGGTATACATTACTCTGATCCTTGGTAACATAGTTCACCAGCGGGAACCGGTAGCCGGGTATGCCCGCTGAGTCGGTGACATTTCCGGCCGCATCCACATATACACGGTCTCCGTTTTCGTCCAGCCAGGGTACACCAGCGTACCAGGGTTCGCGTAAACTAAGGGTGGGCAGCGAAGAATTTAATGTTTCATTACGATAATCATAGGTATAGTCCGCAATGATCTGCCAGTTCTTTGTTACGTCGATGGTAGTTCCGAAACTCAGATTGGCATACTTATTACCAAGTGTGGCGGTGTTTGCATTTTTAGCATCCCAATAAGGATCCCGGATCTCTTCACCCAGCTCTTTCACCCCTGTCGGGAATAACAGGCTCCAGCGATACAGGTAAAGCCAGGGATCTGCTCCAAAACCGGAGGTATTGGTTGAATTCGGATACCGCTTGGCCCTGTCGGAATATAAAGCGCCGCCTCTTACAGTAATAAAATCGTTGACTTTTGTGGCTACTTTAAGATTGGCGGTATACCGCGTAAAATCGTCATGCTTGGCGGGCTTCATCATCCCCTCCTGACCGAGGTATCCAAAACCAATATTATAAGTAGTATTATTCGCTCTTCCGTTCAGCGAAATATTATGATTTTGCGTAAAACTGTATTTCTTGATCATTGTGCCAATGGGGTCATAGATCCGGTAACCGTATTTGTCTGTACCATTAAAATACCAATCGCGTCCATATACTACAGGATCCGTCGGCTTTACCGTATTTCCATACAGCCGCTGCCATTCGCGGGCTTTTTCCAGGCTCGCGCTGTCCAGGCGCCAGAATCCGCCGGCAGGCCCCGTTCCCTTCATATTCTTTTGCGCATCCAGGGTATATTGCAAGCCGTCGATTCCCGCCAGCTCCAGGTCTTTAAAAGGCATTTGCCACGACAGATTGGAGCTATAGGTAAGATCTGTCCCCTGTTTTCTTGTGCCCTGTTTCGTGGTGATCAGGATTACGCCGAATGCGGCTTTGGCTCCGTATATGGATGCGGATGCCGCATCTTTCAGTATTGTAACACTTTCCACATCATTGGGATTCAGGTCCTGTATGCTGGGCACTTCCACGTTGTCTACGAGAATCAACGGCTGGCTGGATCCCTGGACAGAACCGATAAAGCCACGGATGTTGATCAGCGGATCCGAGCCTACTTCACCACTGGGGATACGTATGGAAAGGCCGGGTACGACTCCCTGTAAGCCCCTGCCTACATCAGCTATCGGCCGGCTTTTTAAATTGTCCATATTAACATTGGTTACTGCTCCCGTAATATTTCCGCGGCGTTGTTTACCATAACCCACTACGATCACCTCATCCAGGGAATTTGTTCCCGGCTGCATCGTCACTTTAATCGAACGGGCTGTGTCTACCTGCAGCTCCTGATCCCGGTACC
Source organism: Niabella beijingensis (assembly GCF_020034665.1). Lineage (NCBI taxonomy): Bacteria > Pseudomonadati > Bacteroidota > Chitinophagia > Chitinophagales > Chitinophagaceae > Niabella > Niabella beijingensis. The sequence goes on from NZ_JAIQDI010000001.1 coordinate 1,114,748, forward strand.
CCACATAACTGAACTGCAGTACCTGACCTTCGCCGGCCTGGATGGAAAAAAAACCTGCAATGTCTGTAAGCGTGGAAACACCTGTTCCTTTGACAACAATGGTCACCCCCGGCATGAGGTTACCTGACTCCGAAACCACGGTCCCGGATAGCTGCTGCTGCTGACCCCATAAGCTGTACGGCGCAGAAAGTGCAAGCACTACAATAAGCAGTACATAGGTTCGTAATCTTCTCATTATTTTCTGATATTTATTTTCTACAAAACAGTTATCCCTGCTGCTACATACGGCTGCAGCAACGGATCGTCCGGATCTAATTCTGTTATCAAATAGTCGATCTGTTTCAGTACACATACCTGCAGGGCCTCAAAAGAGTTCAGTTTTTCAGAGATGGCCAGGCATACCGTTTTGGCAGAAGCCGCCACCATGGCCTTTTTCAATTCCACCACCTCCCAATCGTTATCGGTGATCCCACGTTGCAGATCGATCGCATTGGTTCCCAAAAAGCAAAGGTCTGCGTTCACTTCGCGTATCTTTGATAAGGCGCTGGCACCTACGGTGATCCGGGCTACTTTGTTTACCTTGTCGCCCACCACCACCACATTGATATTGGGGTGCGTGATATAAACATTCAGTGCAGGTATACTTCCGGTTATAAAAGTTGCTTTTAACTGCGGCGGCAACTGTTTTGCCATCTCCAGGATGGTGGTCCCCCCGCTGGTCAGCACATACATGTTGTTCTGGATGAGCCGGATCGCTTTTTCTGCGATCCGTACTTTCTTCGACTGGGAGTACACATTGGATGAGTCGAACCGGACCTCATTAAATGCCAGTGATAATGCTCCGCCATGTACCTTGATCAATTTGCCTGCCTGGGATAGCTCCTGAAGATCCCTCCGGACGGTATCTTCCGATACGCCCATGTCGGTACACAAACTCGTGTTAACTACTTTATTATGCAGATCCAGTTTATGCAGTATATAAGCCTGTCGTTCTTTCTTTAGCAAGTCAATCAGTTTTAAAGTTTGCTTAAAGATAGGATCAAATTTGCAAAAAACCGCATTTTTTTATTTAAACCTGCAAAATAACACCAATTTAAGTTGCAAAAAGATGCAAATTATTCGCATTTTTCAGGCAGGAATCCCCGCCCCGGGCTTTTTATGTAGCAGGGTTTTGCCTATCTTGCCCGGCTCTATATCGAATCATAATGGCAGCGCAACGTACCACCGCAATTCTTATATCGCCCCACAAAGCCGGGGAAAAACAGGGGCTTTTACAGGTATTATCGATCGATAAAAACAGTAAACCTCCGGCATATGAAACCCTGCCACTGGATTCCAGGTCCCTACTCGGGAACTTCGGGCGGCTGCCCGATCCGCTGTTAAAGGCATTAACCGCTTTCAGCGAAACACATTTATCAAAAACGCTTGCTGCTGTCAAACAGTACTTTGAAGTACAGAAAGGAACCCTTTCTTACCGGGAATTTCAGGAGAAAGAACTGATCAAACATCATTACGACCTGCTCCGTGCTGTTAAGCCGCATTTCAATACCATTAAATGGTACCACAGCCGCAGGGGCCCGAATGACCGTTGGCTTACGGCTCCCTGCGCGCTCAGTACCTACCGTCCTTCACTGCAGTTTGAGGTGCAACAATCCGGTGAGGGGTATTGTCTCGAAGGATTTGCTGAAATAAACGGTGCCTGTTATTCACTCAGGGAACTGGAACGCCATTACTTTTTTTTGCGGAAGGATCAGGAATACTTCCTGCTTTCCCTTGCCGATCATCATACCCTGGAGGAACTCTCCAAAACAAATGGTCTGCAACCCGGTAATGAAGCACATGTAAAAACGCAGCTGTTGCTGCTGGAAGAAAAATATCCGGTAAAACAGGATTTGCTCCGGAGCAGCCAGACCATAACCGCGGAACCCGTGCCTGGCGTGCTGCTCAGTGAACTCAGTAATACCTTCCTTATGCTGACACCTCAATGGTCCTATGACGGATATACGGTTGAAAATCCCTGGGAACAGGAAACCGCGATCCTGCAAAACGGGGAACGCATCATTATCCGGCGCAACCGGGAAAAAGAGAATGAACTCATTCTATTACTGGAATCATTTCATCCGCGTTTCCCCGATCAGCACAAAGGATACTACTACCTGTCTTTTTCCGATGCACAGAAACGGCAATGGTTCCCGAAGACCTACCACCAGTTGCTGTTATCCGGTGTGGAATTAAAGGGTATGGACCTGTTACAGCATTTCAGGTACTCATCGCACCTGCCGGAAACAGAAATGGAATTGATACGCGAAAGCGGTCAGCAATTGATCTATCATTTCTCGGTGCGCTTCGGCAAGGAAAAGATCGCGCTTTCCGAACTTCAAAAACTTCTGTGGGCCGGTCAGAACGCCGTACTCCTAAAAGACGGAACGCTGGGGCTTCTGAATGAAGAATGGATGGAACGGTATGCGACATCGGTAAAGCATGCCAAAGTGAACAAACAGGAACTTGCCGTTCCGCGCTGGCTTGGCTTTTCGCTGCAGGAGGCCGGTGATACGGATACTGCCTTTTCCGATACCAATACCCGAGAATGGTGGCAACACTGGCAGCAGTGGCAGAAAGAAACCATAGTGTATCCCTTGCCCCGTCTGTTACAGGCATCACTCCGGCCCTATCAGCAAAAAGGATATGAATGGATGTGCCTTATGGCAGATGCAGGCGCCGGCGGATGTCTGGCCGATGATATGGGATTGGGAAAAACCCTTCAGGCGATCGCCTTTCTTGCAAGGGCCATCGAAAAGCAACCTGGTATGCAAAGTCTTGTGATATGCCCGGCTTCACTTGTCTATAACTGGGAACAGGAATTAAAAAAGTTTGCCCCCGCATTGTCCGTAACGGTCTATCACGGCCCGCGAAAGGATGCAACGGTGATCGGCGATCTGCAGCAACAGGTGATCATCTCCAGTTATGGCACCCTGCGCAGTGAAGAAGAGAAATTCAATGCACAATCCTATCTGACCGTGTTTATTGATGAAAGTCATAACATAAAAAATCCGGCTGCAAAAATCACAAGAGCAGCAGGAAACATCCGATCGGTCTATTGCTTTGCGCTTAGCGGAACCCCCGTTGTCAATAATACCTTCGACCTGTATGCACAATTAAATACGGCGCTGCCCGGTTTGCTGGGTACACGGGAATTTTTTAAACGGGAGTATGCAGACGCCATCGACCGCTACGGCGATGACATCAAAAAACAGCGGCTGCAAAAACTCATAGCCCCTTTTATCCTGCGCAGGACAAAGGAACAGGTAGCAACAGACCTGCCCGAAAAAACCGAGATCACCCTCTGGTGTGAGATGGGCGAGCAACAACGCGAGCTGTATAATGAAGTAAAAGAACAGATCCGCAGCAGCCTCTTCCTGGATATTGAAAAAAATGGAATGGCCAAAGCAAAACTGGGTGTATTGCAGGGCATTCTAAAGCTCCGCCAGCTTTGTAACGCCCCCCGGCTATTGGCGGAGAACCGGAACCGGGGCGGAGACGCTGTAAAAATGGAGCGGCTTTTTGAAGAACTGGAACAGGTGCTTCCACGACACAAGGTGCTGGTCTTTTCCCAATTCACCGGTATGCTGAACCTGATTGCACAGGTCTGTGATCAAAAAGACATTGCTTATTATCATTTTGACGGACAAACCCCGGCAGCCCGGCGTATGGAAATGGTAACGGCCTTCCAGGACAAGAACAACCCGGTAGGTTTGTTCCTGATCAGCCTCAAGGCCGGTAATGCAGGTATTACATTGACCGCTGCCGACTATGTATTCCTGTTTGACCCCTGGTGGAATGAAGCCGTGCAGCAGCAGGCGATCGACCGTACCCATCGCATCGGCCAGACCAAAAATGTATTTGCCTATAAACTGATCTGCAAGGATACGATTGAAGAAAAGATCACCTTATTACAGCAGCGCAAAAAACAACTCTCGGCGGATCTGATCGGCACCGATGAAGGCTTTATCCGGAACCTTGAAAAAGAAGATTTGGAATGGCTGTTTGAGTAAAGACGAAATCAGAAGATCCTTCCCTAAAAATAAATTGGGCCACCTTGTTATTTTGATTACTTTTATAAGGAATAAAGAGCCTACCAATAGCCTGCTACAATATAATTAATCCATCATTCCAGTCAGACTATGTACATAGGTTAATAACCCCAAATAGTTTTAAATTATACTGTTTACTCAACCATCTAAATAACAAAGCCATGAAAAGAAAACTGCTCAGCTTATCACTTGCGTTTCTCTTATTTCAGCTGCACGCCTATCCCCAAACAGACTATTGCGACGGTGTCTCTGTTGATGTTTATGCTCCCGACCCTCAATTAGGTATGTACAACTATTTTGGCGCAAAGGTAATCCTCGCTTCACCCTCCTGTGATGGCGACGTTACCGTAACCGGTTACATCAGAGAAGATGGAGGGACCAGCACCCCTAATGCACCATTCACTGTTGTTGTTCCAAAAGGAGATACAGAAGCTTATAGTGGATTTATTTTCCAAACGGGCCCGGCTTCATCGGGAATTGTCGTTGTAACCGACATCACCCCCTGCCCCTATTCTCCCTGCTTTGCCAGTTTTAGGAGTATCGATAATTACTATTGGTCATATCAAAAAATGATGCGCTTCTTTTGGACATAATTACAGTCAGATATAATTCATTAGAAAAACAGAACTCATTAAAAAGCTGCTTGAAATGCGGCTTTTTAATTAAGATACATTTATTATAAAGTCATATGCATTATCAATAATGTGTCCTGCAGTTCACTTAACATACAGAAGCGATACACGCGGATTTCGGATATCCGTTGTAGGCAGACCAGCATATCCTCTAGCATAAACGGTAAACACCCGTTGATTCGCCACGGTAGAGGCAGCACTTGCTGTGTATGCAGAACCCAATGTAATCGTACTATCTTTCATCCTTATTGTCCATCCCGTGGTTTGTATTTGGCCAGCCTGTAACCTAAATGTATCCGATGCCTGTTTAAATTCAATGCCTGAAACCAGTTTATTGGGGCCATAATAAAGGTCCAGCGGGCCCGCATTAGGGATCAAATTCACAAACTTATATATAACCCATCCGGAATCTGGCTTTTGCGACAGGTCTGTTGTCATCACATGGGTTGTGTTATTGATAGAGCCATCCTTCAGCGTATCTGTTACATGAACAGTCTGGTATTCATTGGGCTTAAGATCCAATGAAGTTGAATAGAGCACTACAGAATCTCTGCCGGTGCCTTTATAAGGAATAACCAAGCTGAATTTGTTCTGACCTGGATTTACAGAAAGATAATCACCATAGCTATTGCCTCCGGTATTCAATCCGCCACCCGGATAGGGCGTTGTGTAAGTAACAAGACTGCTTACTATCTGATCATTAATTTTTATCAGTACCCCCGGGTTATTTCTGTAAGGACAGGCATAGTTCACTTTCAGTAAGGCTTTTCCGTCTACGGAATCATAAGGTGATGTTCTAAGTACGTTTTTCTTACAGGCCATCATCAGTGCAACTGTGAGGCAAATAGTCATTATTAGTGGTTTAAAATGCTTCATCATATGCTATAATTTTTTTAAATCAAATAATTAAGGCTCGGAAAACCACATTTTTTTCACATGCCAATCCGTTTGCAAAATCCCCAACCTGGTAATCTCGTCCAGATTATAGGTATTTTCAGAGGTATAATGCGGACGAACCCGTTGTGCAAACTTTCCTTCGTTATTTCCCGCAAGCGGGATTGTGCCTCCATACAACCCTTTATAAATCGACATAAAGTTTCCAAATGCAGCCTCATCCGCAGGATCATAAAAATCATTACGTCGAAAATCCACCCAGGTTTCCACAAATCCCCACCCCCAAAGGGCAATATACTTCTGAAGCATGATGTCAGATAGTGTAAGGGTCGCGGGTGATTGTTTTACATTCTTTCCATCCATATAAGCGGTAATTGCATCCTGCTGGATCGGATTAATATTATAAAGACTAAAAGAACCGCGCACCCGAGAGTAATCCCTGTTAATAAAATCAAAATGTAGACGGATTCCATTCCGATAAGCTGTATGTGCAAGGCCCAAATCACCCTTCCTAAATGCTGCTTCTGCTTTAATAAACTGGATTTCCGCAGCAGTCATAATCGGAAAGGCGGATTTATTTTTGAACAAATATTTGCCCTGGCTTCCAAAGGCTGCTCTGCTTGGATTGACATAGAGACTATCGCCAAATGCAATGGAGACCTTCTTGCGGGCATTATTATAGTTGGTCAACTTAGGATCAGAAGTAGGCGGCTGACCATTTTCATAATACTCTTCAGGCGGGTTGAGTGCTGAAAACGGATCTCCTGCGCCAGGATCAACTCCGCGGTAACCGCCGTTACCATTCGTAGTATCATGCGAGCAGGTCAACATATGGGCCAAACGCGGGTCTCTGTTTACTTTATGACTGACAGTAGAGTCACAAAGAATGGTACCATCCAGCAGATGTACAATAAAATTACTTTGTCTGAGTGCCGGCATATTATCCCGGTAAGGGCCGAAATAATTAGAATTATCATTAAAAGTTGCATCAAAAGGTACACAATAGTCATCTGCTACTACTGTTAACGCGCTATCGCAATAACTGATCACGGAATCCGCATTGTAAAATGACTTTTTCGAAAGATGATTGTGATTGCGGGCCAAGATACCAAAAACAAAACGTTTCCATTTCTGTATATCGCCGCCATACACCAGATCTCCTTTGGCAAGCGTATTTGTGGGATCGCCGTCTGCCGCTCTTAAATAAACCAGTGCTGCTTTGCACATGGAATCTACTACACGATAAATGGTTTCCTGGGTTTCATACCTGAATTTATAAGTGTCAGGTCTGTAAGCTTCATAAAAAGGCAAATCAGAAAAATAATCGGTACCGTACTGATAGCTCCATGCTTTTAAGGCCAGGGCTGCTCCTATGTAATCATTCTGATTGTTCTTCGCAGAACTTTCTAAAAGATATTCCATGTTCAATCCGAACGCATTGTAGATCATCCCCCAGGCGGAAGCCATAGTACCTCCCGAAAATACGTATCCCTGAAGATCATAGGTATTATTATTGGATACCGCATTCGTTAACCAGTTTTGGGTATACTTCGCTACATATAAACCGCCATCCGATTGTAATGAGGTAGCCATAGAGGCCTGAATCTGCGGCAATACAGAACCACCGGAAGGCTGTTGCGGGGTATCTGGATCGGAGTTAACATCCAGCCATTTTTTACATCCTGCAAAAGCCATCAGTATAACAATGATTAATATTATTGAACTATTTTTCATATTACAGTCGATTTTAAATTACAGGGTGAGTTTTAAACCAAAATTATAAGTCCGTGGATTAGGTATAGCGCCAAAATCAAATCCCGCACCGCCATAGCCTCGTGCATTTGAAGAGTTGAGTGCGTTCGTGTTGGGATCCATACCTGTATAGTTGGTAATCATGAATACATCTGTTACGGTGGCAAACACCGACGCTGACTTAAACACCCGTTGTGCATTGATGATTTTAGAGCCCAATCTATAACTTAATGTGATATCGCGCATGCGCAGCCAGTTTACTTCTTCCACATAATCCGCTTCCGCAAAAACACCATTATAATATCCGGATCGGAAGTATGGTGTGATCGCTATCGTATTTACTGTAGGATTATCTGTTTCTTCTAATCCATCTTTTAAAACACCTTGTATCACACGCGGCGTTTCACGATCCAACGTCCGTGTGCTGATTCCCATAATGGTCATAAACATTTCGTTAGCATTAAACACATCTCCTCCTTTTCTGATATCAAGGTTGAACGAGAGGGAAACGTTTTTGTATCCAATATTATTAACAATCCCCAGCTTAAAATCCGGCTGACGATCGCCTATCTGATCCCAGTTTGCAAGCGATGTTGTAGGAAGACCGGTTGACGGATTAATCAGTAATTGTCCTTTGCTGTTTCGTTCAAAAGTGTTTCCCGATATAGAAGCCAGCGATTGCCCGGCAGCCACCTGAGAACGGGAATTCCCGAACACCCAGGTATCGGAATCATAATAAAAAGGTAATCCACCCGGCAGTGTTTTGACAATAGAACGGGATTTGTCAAAATTCACTATCATTTCCCAATCAAAGTCCCTGCTTTTTACGGGCTTACCAATTAGCTGGATCTCCCAGCCCCTCGCCTGAAGTGTTCCTCCATTTACATACTTCAAGATAGCACCGGTTGCATAGCTAATTCTTGTTGCATAAATATTATCCTTAACCCTTGTTTGAAACCAAGCCACATCCAGACTCAGTCTGTTGTTAAGAAATTTCATTTCACCTCCAATCTCCATGTTCTTTGAAATCTCAGGTTTTAAATTATAGTTATTTGCATAAAAACCGAATGCAAAGCCGCCGCCGGTAGAAGTCACACTTCGGAAAAGATTATCTATTACATAAGGCAGGATTGGGCCTTTACCAGAGGTTGCATAGGAAAAACGCAGCTTACCATAGCTCAGCCAGGTTTTGGCCCGTTTCATAAAATCCAGGTCGGAAAAAACAAAACTACCCGATGCCGATCCATAGTTAAAAAAGGGTTGGTTCTCCCTGAACTTCGACATAAAGGTAGAAACCCCTTCGCGGGTACCTGTCAGACTCAGAAAGGCAATATTTCTATAGCCCAGCAAATAGCTACCATAAAACCGTGCTTTTCGAGTTTGCGTTTGAGCCAAAGTTGCAAGTCGCGAAGTGGGGTCTGTATTCATGATAGAAATAAAATCCGGCTCATAAAACCGCTCACCCCGCTGTGAGTTAAGCCAGCCTTTGTTATTCTCAAAATAAGTTCCGACATTCAGATCACTTGTAAAGTTCTTTGCAATGACGGTGCTATATGTTAACCGGCCGGTTCCGGTAATATTGGTATAAACGCGCTGGTAAGTAGATAAATATCCACCCACAGAAAAATACTCTTTTGATTCAGGATGATATACAAGGTATCCCAGCGAATTAGCGTTGTTTACTCCAAAAATACCGGAGGCCGTCAACCCTTTTGCCAGCTTTACATCCAGATTTAATTGCCCGTTAAAATTATTGGTAAGATCATTTGAACTATTCTTATTTACATCCCAGTATGGATTATTGATTTCGCTACCATTACCAGCAGAACGTAATAACTTACGGGTACCATTGGGATTCAGATAATCTGTAGCATCGATATCACGAGGATACAACATCAGGTTGAGATAGTAAGAACCCATGCCTTTTGTCACTTTATCATTGTCCTGATTGGTGTAAAAAACTTTTGCTCTTAAACTAACATTCTTATGAAGTTCCGCTGACGCATCTAAATTAAACGTGTATCGCCTAAGTCCTGAGTTCGGTACAACACCTTTACTATCGAAATATCCTGCTGAAAGCCGGTAGTTTAACTGATTCGTCCCCGAGGTCATCGACAAGTTATGATTCTGGTTTACGCCGGTCTGAAAAAAATTACGCATATTGTCGTAAAACTTTGTCCCTTCCGGATAACGGGGACCAAAGAACCGGTAACCATACGTGGTGTTGTATGAGTCCGGATTAAACACACCATCCGAACCACGAGTATATACTTCCTGCAATTGCGGATAACGATATACCTTTGAAAGCCCCATTGATGCATTATAAGTGATGGTAGCCCTGCCGGCTTTTCCTTTTTTGGTGGTAATTACTATAGCACCGCTTGCTCCGTCCGATCCGTATTGTGCTGTTGCTTCTGGCCCTTTCAATACCACTACGCTTTCAATATCATTCGGATTAATGTCGGCAATCCGGTTGGAGTAATCACTGTTTCGATTTGCCAATGCCGCTCCTGAAGATTGTGCCAGATCTTCCTGGTTCAGCGCCCCATCGTTCAGCGGTAATCCGTCTACAATAAATAGCGGAGCATTATTACCACCAATGGATGTACCAGAGCGCAGCATGATCTGCGCGCTTGAGCCGGGCAGACCGGATGTTGAAGTCACCTGCAGACCAGGAATGCGGCCAGCAAGAGCGTTTAAAAAATTGTCTCTTCGCGTATCAGCCAATTCTTCGCCTGAAACACTGGGCGCCTGATACGGCAGGGAGCGTTTGCTTCTGCTCTGACCATAACCCGTTACTATAATATCATCCATATTACTGTTATCGGGGGCCATTTTTACTGCAATCACTGTTTGGGCACCTACAGTCACTGTTTGGGCAGTATAACCCACAAATGTAAAGACCAGCTGATCTCCTTTTACAGCTTTTATAGAGAAGTTCCCTGAGGTATTAGTTACAGTTGCACCTTTGGAAGTTTCATTATTAACCGTAACACCCATCATGACTGCTCCGTCATCTTGGGAAACGACAGTGCCTGAAACTGTTTGCCCGAAAGCATGTATTGAAATGAATAGGCCGGCAGTAAAGACAACTACCGCAGCTAGCAATTTTCTCATCATAAGATTTTGTTTTACGTTATCACAGAACAGTTATTTTGGCATCCGCATAAGGTTGCAACAACTAGTCAGCACGCTTCTCTCTACACTTATTAAAATGGAATTCACTACAGTCTTTTGTTACTCCCAAAGAAGGAGCAGGTTCATTTTTCTCATCATCCAGTCAACTCTAGTGTTAAAAATATGCAAATTCTTTTAAAAAAAGCTGCAAAAACAAAAAAAAACATGCAGAAAATACGGCATAAACCTGCCAATCCCGCAGCAACTAAAAGCATTTAACGGCATTTTTTTCTGCCCGGCCTCTAATCGCAATCTCTAACACCCTCCTAATAAAACAGTTATATAAAATTGCAGTCTGGTTATCCCTTATAGCTATAAAAAATGCGGATAAGGTCTTATCCGCATTTTTTATCCTGATAGAAGAAGGATGGCAAAACTTCACATTATTCCTTTCACCAAGGGCTGTCCGTCTGCTGCTATTTCAGGTATCCGTAATACTCATCATCTGTGGCGCAATCCCACCAAACCGGCATGCTCCATATATTGGGATCTGCGGCATGACGGTTCATAGCAAGTGCATTTGCCGAGTTGTAGTTGAGCTCAAGGGTTCCCGGCAACATCCACCGGCGCTGCCAGTACCGGGGATCTGTTTTGGAACCACCGGTGTATAAAGCAGTACCCGCAAATAAAGGGCCTCTGTCGTACCCGGGATACACCACACCAAAGCCGCCTACATTTCCTGTGCTGAAATTGAACCGGCGCATATCATTCCAGTTCTCCACACTGCAACCCATAGCAATATATTTTTGCAACATAATATCCGCCATTGTCAAGGTCCCTGCACTCTGGCTAACGGCAGCACTCTGAAGATACGCATCAATCGCATTTTGATCCATCGGCCACATATCGGGATTATTATCATATCCGCCGGCCTTCCATTCAGTCAGCTTGGCCTGCATCATATTCAGATGTGCCCGGATCCCTTCTTTATAGGCGATCTGCGCATTGGCCTGATCCCCTTTCCACATATAAGTTTCAGCTTTAATAAAGCACATCTCATGATAGGTCAATATCTCCTGATCAGAAACAGGGCGGATCTGGAACGACCCTGTAGAGCCCACCACACCCGCAGCATTGGCATCTGCCGACGGGTACCAGTTAAGGTCCTTTTCGCTTAACCCTCCCGTTGCGATGGAAAAACTGCGCAGGTTTACATAATCGGTATCTCCTGCATACAGGTAGTTCGTGCTATTGATATAGATGGAGCCGGCAGGATAAGTAACGGTCACATCATTTCCATTAACGGTATACGCACGCCCCGCCTGCACCTGGGCAGCGATAAAATCGGCACGTTCTGACGCTTTTTCGATGGCATATTTTATATCGGTTGTATCGGTAGCATAGCTTACTGTTACAATCGAGGCAGGACCTCCTTTTTTTAACCGGTCAGACGGTCCATAAGAGTCGACGCCTATAGAGCGGTTCCAGGTATAAGACGTCGCTTTACCATTTTTATCCAGTTTTACATTTGCCATGGAAGCCGGAACGATTTTGGTCATCCGCGGATCTGTGATCCCCTCGTTGCGCATATTGGTAAGCAGGTTGTAATAGTAGTGTGTGATCCGTTGATTACTGCCGTATCCCGCATAATCCCAGTTACCGTTTGTTACAACAGGATCCCCTAACAGGTAATCGAGCTCCGTGCTGTTATTGTAACACGGTTGTACTATATTGTCTGCATTCGACTGAGGCCCTTTAGACAAACAATATAAAATAGAATCCGGATTGAAGAGGTTCGCTTTCTTCGAGAGCTTCAGCATATAGCGGGCCTTTAATCCATAGCACAGCTTTATCCACTTACCGGCATCGCCGCCGTTCCACATATCGCCCGAAGAAAAGGAAGGAGCTCCCGCCTCCTGTGCCCGGCTGAACAGGCTGATCGCTTCATTCAACTTGGTCATACAGCCATTGTAAATCGTTTTGCCGTCATCATAGGCCGGACTTGGAACCGCCACCCCGGATATTGCATGGGTTTGTGTATAAGGCATTTCGCCATAAACATCCAGCATCTGCATAAAACCCAACGCCGAAAAAACATTGGCCGCAGCCATATAATGATAAGCTCCTTTTTTCTCGGCAGCAATATACATATCGTGTATATTGGAAGACACTTCCACAAACCAGGTCTGGTAGGGTGTTACATTACCTGACGATGCGGTCCAGGTAGTACTTAAGGTATTGGCCGATGCAGTGGTGCTGTAATAAACGCCAGCCTGACAAGCCGTGCGGAAATTGGTCACTCCTGCCGTATAAGTATAAAAATGCTGGATCCAGGGCAGCCGGTTCTGAACAGAGATGTTGGCACTGTTCGGATTGTCCGGATCTGTATTTACATCCAGCCATTTTTTACAGGAAGTGGAACCTGCTATGAGTATGCAGCCTAATATGATATATTTTAAATTTTTCATGATCCGTTGTTTTCATTTAATTAAAACGTAAGATTTATCCCGAATGTAAAACCTGCCACTGCCGGCACGCCCAGGTAATCGATACCGGTAGAGCCCGAACCGCCGGTTCCGCCCGCAGCACTCACCTCAGGATCCATTCCCTTGTAATTTGTCCATGTCAGCAGGTTCGTACCCACTGCTGTTGCCGATATGCCCTTGATTACTTTCTGACTTTTCAGCATACGGGTGAAGTCATACGTCAATGACAGGGAACGCAGCTTCAGCCAGTTTACGGAGGTAATAAAATTTAAGGAGTTGGCCGCGTAATTGGCCCAATATTGCTGGATCATCGATCGGCCGTCAACTTCTGTTCCGTTGATCATATAGGTTTCATCGGCATTATAGGTTTGTGTAAAGTCGGCTCCGGTCTGGCTGTTGACCCCGGTTACGGTCACCGACTGCCGGTCATTCTGCAATGTTCTTTTGCTCAGACCGTTTACAACCATTGCATATTCTGTACCGTTATATACATCTCCGCCCCTCCGGATGTCGAGTAGGAAGGATAAGGAAAGATCCTTGTACCGGAACGTATTGTTAAACCCACCGATGAACTGTGGTTCACGGTTTCCTACGATCGCTGCGTTGGTCCCTGTAAAAAATTTATACAGACCGGTGGTCGGATCTACCTGGTAGCGGCCGTTCTCTATCTCATTTCCATTTGCATCTGCCTCACGCAGGTAACGGGATCCCGTCATCCCGAGGAAGTAGCCACCATTGGGAATGGACGCCGCCTTTACGGTTCCGAACTGGGCGTCTGTTGGATAAAAATAGGCTACGCCCGGAAGAAAATCTCCCAGCCGCCCTTTGTTATAGGAGAAGTTCAGCACTACATCCCATCCAAAATCTGTTTGTACCACCGGCTTACCGGTAAGCGCTATTTCCATACCCCTATTAATTACGGAGCCGGAATTGATCGAAACAAGAATATAGCCCCCGGCATTGGACAAACGCGGCTGGGCGATCTGGTTATTTGTCTCGCTGTGGTAATAGGTATAATCCAGACCGATGCGGCCCTTCAGGAACCGGAACTCACCTCCTACTTCCCAGGATCGCTGGATCTCTGGTTTCAGCAGATCATTCCCCCGGGTATACTGGTTACCGATCCCTGTAAAAGGGCCAATACTGATGGGCGGATTTACGTAAGTGAGGGTCGCATAGGGATTTGCATCCTTACCCACCTGTGCCCAGCTTGCACGGATCTTACCAAAAGAAAGTATATCGGTCCTGGTCATTAGTTCTGAAAAGACAAACGATCCGCTTACAGAAGGATAAAAATAGGAATTGGTCGGCGCCGGGAGTAAGGTGGAGGTCCAGTCGTTGCGGCCCGTTAACGTTAGAAAAGCAATGTTCTTATAAGAAGCTCCAAACTCTCCGTACGCCCCTACCAGGCGTTTTCTGACTGTCGCATCTTTGAACCGCTGATTTTCCGGCGCAATGGTGCTGAAGCTCTGTGTCACATCACTGGTAAAATTGTAGCCCCAGTGATTTTGATTAATGATCTTTGTGTCTTCCGAAGTAGTACCCACCATCAGCCGCGTATCAAAATCGCCAAAGGTTTTATGAAAGTTGCTCATTACAGTTGTAGTGGTGTACGAATAGTCATTCAGATTTTTACTTAGCCGTCCGTTCTGGTATAAAGGGATCACGGCGGAGCCCGGAGCAATATAAGTATAGTCATTCGTAGAGTACTGATCGTATCCCAGACGTGCGATCACATCCCACCAGTCTGCTATTTTATAGTTACCGCTGATACCACCGGTAAACCGCCTGGTCTGGGAAGTTAAATTATCCATATTGATGATCCAGTAAGGGTTGTCTGTATCATTTTCCAGTTCACGTGTTCCCGCAAAAGGACGGTATTGGGTACCATCCTGATTGATATAACGTTTCATATCGAATACCTGCGGCCAGCTGTATACTGCGCCCATCGCTCCGTTCCCTCCGCCATTGTAAAGGCCTGCAGTGGTCAGCGTTCTGTCGGTATTGGCAATGGAATACGCCGCATTGGCGTTCAGGGTCAAGTGCCCATACTTCTGCTCCCCGTTAAAACGGAACGTTGTTTTCCGGTAACCGGTGTTGGGCACAATACCCGTCTGGTTAAAATTGGATCCCGATAAATAAAAAGAGCTGTTCTTCGTCCCTCCGGAAACGTTGACATTATTGTCGTATATAATGCCGTTTTGAAAAAAGTTGCCGATGTTGTCGTATAGCGTACTGTCTGCCGGGATCTCTTCTCCCCAGGAATCATAAGTAATTTCATTCAAAACTCCGTTCTTGGCATAAGAACCGATACCGAACCGGGTTTGCGCCTGCGGCAGTTTGTTGGCCCAGGAGGTGCTTATTTTGCTATTCACATTTACTGTTACCGAGCCCGCGGCTCCTTTTTTTGTTGTAATGATCACAACACCATCCGCTGCGCGGGATCCGTACAATGCCGCTGCTGCAGCGCCTTTCAGTACCGACAGGGTCTCAACATCCTCCGGGTTGATATCCATGATGCGGTTTGAATACGTGGTATTGCTGCGGGATGAGCCATCCGTTGCCGTGTTACCGGTAACGGTAGTGGAGTTATCATAGATAACACCATCAATAACAAATAAGGGCTGGTTTTGCCGGCCATCTGATGTGGAGTTTCCTCCACGGATGGTGATCGACGCACCGGCACCTGCGGAACCGCTGAACTGTGTAATGTTTACCCCCGGTACTTTGCCTGCCAGCGAGTTGACGATGTTCGTATTCTTATTCTTCATCAGTTCCTGCGCACTCAGGTCGGAAACCGAGTACCCCAGCGCCTTTCGCTCTCTTTTTATGCCCATCGCCGTAACAACTACATCTTCCATTTGTATGGATGTACCCGGCATTAATGTTACCGCCATACCCTGGGAAGGTTTCACAATTTTTGTCTGGTAACCTACATAGCTTATTTCAAGCATCCTGCCATCCGGAACAGAAATTGTGAACCGGCCTTCGGCATCAGTGACTACCGCATTGTTGGTTTCCTGTACGGATACAGTTACACCGGACAGCGGCGCGCCGTCATCGGTGGTTACAGTACCTGAGATTCGGGAGGTTTGCGCTAATAGCCATGCCGGGGATACCCCCAACAGCAGAAGTGTCAAACCCAAAAGCACTAAACGTTTCATCAGTTTTTAGATTTTATTGAATGATTCTTAAAAAACTCCTTTAAAAATGATTGGTGTATAATGAAGCAACGGGGACCTGCCGCATTAAATCGGGAAAGATCCCATACCCCGTCATGATCGCTGCACCGGCAGTTCACGACAGTAAAGCCTGGTTCCGACACTTTCGTTCTGCCGGTTGCTTTTTCTGTGATGGTTTTTATTTGCCCGGCCTCCGGGCAAGGAAGTAAAAAAGAAAAGTTTGAACAGCGCCATTCCTGGTAAAGCGCATCTTCCCATAATGATCCTTCTATTTATTTTTTATTCAGCAAATACAACTCTCTGTTCTTATATAATACAATCGTCCTGTTGCACCGCCAATTAAATGCCCATCTGCGGTGGGTTTGCAGGTTTTTGATTCCCTTTGCAGCTCTCAAACAAATTATGCTCTATCTAATGGGTACCCAGGCAAAACACTTCTCTGCATTTCTCACAACAAAGCCTCAATCCGTAACAGTGAATCAAAAATGAACCAATCAGATCGTCAATCTTCTTCTGAATGTCTGTGTTAAAGATATGTAAAATTCCCTCAAAAACAAGCAATTTCTCTAAAAAACCTGCAAATTATTGCACTATTTCGAGGCGGCCATTAATTAACGTAAAGAAGAAGCCGCCACAAGGACAGCTTCAGAAAACTTATTGTTGAGATCGGAAATGCAACACAGGAGCTGTCGAACTCACCAGCCATTAGTTTGAGTGAGCTTATATCCTCTTGACTCATATTCCTGGATCTGCGAGGTACCAACAGGTGACGTATATACCCTGTCTGTAAAAGCATTTCTGTTGGATGCATTTTCTACCATCCAGTACCCTACCATATTCGCCGCATTGGTACCATCGTAGGTAATTACAGTACCATCGGCTTTTTTTACCCGGGCTTTACCAATAGTCGTTGTGCTCAAAGCAGAAGGAATTTCTACCGGTACATTCACCCATGGTCCAAGGAAATAGTCAGGATTGGTAAAATTCATGTATTGAATTTTTTTCCATCTTTTCAGGTCCATTAATCTGGAAAACTCAAATACAAATTCCATTCTTCTTTCACGTCGTATTTCCCAAAGTAGAGGGGATACATCGCCATCCCGCGCAGGATCATTTGGAAGAGAAGCCAGCGATAAATGGGCCGTTTTTTTAATACCCTTGGCAATAGCCGCCCCATCCAGCGGGCGGTCCCGTATCGCATTGATAGATTTATCAATATCATTTTGCGTTACTGCAGAGCCGCCAAAATGTTCCGCCAACTCGGCCTTTGCTTCTATCCAATTCAGCACTACCTCGGCTAAACGTATTACAGGAGCATCACTGGTATTGGTATTACTGCCCCATGCCGGCGGATAAGGCTTACCAATATAAGTGAGTGCTTCACGGGAAGCAAACTTGAAACCATACAAAAGTGTAGCGGAACTGCCCAACGGCTTGTCAAAAAATGACGCCTCAAAACGTGGATCACGGGTTTTTATGAGATCGGCAATGGCAAAGCTGCCTGTATGGGGTAGAGATGATGAGGCAGAATCCTGCCAAACCCTGCCATCATTTAAAATAAATGATTTCATAAGAACAAGATTGGCATCCACACCCACCACTTCCGTTCCGTTTTGATAAGAACCTATGGCATGCGTGATACTTTGACCCGCGTCATAGGATCTGTAAAGTATGACTTCGGGATTTCCGGAAAGATTATCTGATGAAAACAGCGCTTTAAAATCACTTCCAAACTGATACTTATTGCTGGTCATTACTATATCCGCAGCTTCTGCGGCAAATTCCAGGTATTTTTTTGCGCGAGCCTCATCGATTCCGTGGTAATGTTCAAACGTGCCTTCGAAAAGCATCAATCGGGAAATAAATGCGGCTGCGATATATTTATTCACGAGCTGTGCTCCGTCATTTTCGCGCATATTAGCCAACGCATATTTAAAATCATCATACACCTTATCCATCACCAAGCCACGGTTTTCTCTATCCTTGTACAAGGCATTCAAATCACTTTGCTCAATCACTCTGTCATAATAAGGTATATTACCAAACACACTCACCAAACGACTATACTCAAACCCACGAAAGAATCTGCCTACAGCAGCCCAGTGTTTGTACGCTTCATCAGGAATTTTTGCTTTAAGAACATTCTCCAGCCGATCAAGCAGCACGTTTGATTTTCGTACCCACGCAAAATCCCATGTTGGTCCTCCATAATTCTGCAGCCATTCTGCACTTTCTGAATAAGAACCTCTTGAGTTGGGAATCGTGCTCTCAAAATTTGTCTGTACATTTTTCTTTGTCAGATCATCGTTGAATGTATATCCCCTTACCGGTGCATAGTCTACAGTAAAAGAACTATTGTATCCGTTAAAATAATTAGGGTAATAAGTATTTACATACATACGTACATCGTCTTCGTTACGCCAGTACTTGTCATCCATATAGTTAGTAAGAGGCGGTCTATCAAGCACGTTTTTATTACAAGCCATGAAAACGAGACAGATGGTGATACCATAGAAGTATTTCATAATTGCTGTTTTTAAAAAATCAATTGAAGACCAAATGAAAAGGATTTAAATGCAGGAATACCGGTTCCGGTGCGGCCTGAGTTATAATTGCTCGTATTCCACATAGAATAACCGCTAATGCTTTCAGGGTCTATCGGGAGATCGCCCAGGTGATCCCAGGTAAAGAAATTCTCTAATGCGCCATACACTCTTAACGAGTTGACCCAAATTTTCTTCGTTAAACTTTCCGGCAGCGTATAACCCAATGTAAGATTTTTCAGCCTGGTGTATGCCATATTCAGCAGGTACCTGTCCTGTACCTGCATATTATTTGAATTATTAGCACCGGCATTATTATAAGCAGCCGGATAAAAAGCGCCCGTATTATCAGGCCGCCAGTAATTACTTGCAATAGCTTCAGGCATTGCACCATCACTCGCATTAAAACCAGGAGTGGTTAAAAAGCCTACCCCCCATATCTCGCGCTTACCAACACCCTGGAAGAATGCACTGATATCAACGCCTTTGTAATCCAATCCCACCCATGCACCCCATTCATAACGCGGGGTTGAATTCCCTATCACTTGAAGGTCACCATGATCGCTCAGCGATCCTTTACCATCATTTATTTCACCATCTCCATTAATATCCTTGAATTTCACATCACCCGGGCCGAAAAAGAAATTATCAGAGTTTTGTAAGTAAGGTTGATATACGGGCTTTTCTCCGTTCGGGCCTGCTTTTAGTTTATATGCTTTTCTGCCGGCATATAATGGGCTTTCATCCGCGGTAAGAGTTATCAGGATAGGTTTGCCATTACCATCCAGTTCAAAATCAGCGTATTGATATAACCTGTCTGTACGATATCCCCATATTTCTCCGATATCTTTTCCATCATAATTTCCGTTGACCTGCTTACCGGTACCTATCTTAGTTAAAATAGTTCTTGCATCTGAAATATTTCCTCTCAGGTTAATGCCAAGCCCGTTTTCAAACCTGTGATTAAAATCTACTGTTAACTCCCAGCCCTTTGTGCTTAATGAGCCATAATTACCTAAGGGCGGAGTAGCGCCAAAAGTGAAGGGGATGCCTTCAAGAGGGACGATCATATCATCGGTATTTCTTTTAAACAGATCAAAGGATACATTGATCTTATTTTCGAAGAAACCCATATCGAAACCAATATTTGAACTTACAATATTCTGCCAGTAGATATTGGGATCGATGGCCAAAGGTGACCCAACATATGGCACTCTGGCTCCAACTGCGTTGATCCAGGTTGATTTGCCGCTGGGCATAATGGGAAGGTATAAATTATTAGGTACTGTTTGATCACCGATAGACCCCCATGAACCCCGGATCTTTAAGAAACTTAGTACGGGTTTTGCCCAATTCATAAATGTTTCTTCTGTGGCTACCCAGCCTGCGGAAAATGATGGATACCATCTCCACCATAAATCAGACGGAAATTTAGAAGATCCGTCATAACGCAGGTTGCCTTCCAACAGGTACTTATTCCTAAATGCATAGTTAATGCGGCCAAAATAGCCTAGTTGAGCCTCCCAGGTTTTGTCGCCGGCCACCGTTTCTGTACCCGTACCAAAGGGGAATTGGGGGTTCTCTATATTAGATAAGTTGTTTATTTGTGAAGACTGCCATTCTGTTGTACCGGCCACCCGGTTAACACCTAGTAAAAATTTAAAATTATGATCGTCTTCTATTTTCCAATTATAGGTCGTATAGGCGTTAATAGTGCTGCTGTAAAAATTTGTGACGGTGCGCGCAAAATGATCAGGATTTGAACCGGGAGCTGTATACGTTTCTGAAGAAAGATCAAAAGCCTTTATGGCTCCGGGATCAGTGGCAGCAACAATCTGTCCTTCGCTGTTTACATACACAGGATTTCCATCGGCATCGAGTCGTTCTTTCGGCGCCACCCAGGAGTTTCGTGCTGTAAACCTGGTACCAGGCCTGCTCCATATTTCATCCTGATCGGTATAGGTATAGTCAAAATCAAACCTCCAGTTCTTCATAATGTGAACAGTAGCTCCCAGGTTCAAATTCATATACTTTGTCTTTATACTAGCTGTGTTGGCTGCAGCTATCTCACTTTCGGGGCTGCGTATGGGATCACCATTTTCATCTTTGCCAAGCGGGTACAAAGAACTCCACCGGTACAGGTAAAGCCAGGGGTCTGCAGTAGTAGAGTTGGTCGCGTAAGCATACTGCTTATTCCTTGCAGAGTAAATAGCACCGGCGCGAACAGTCAGGTATTTATTTATCTCGCTCGATACTCGCAGAGACGCGTTATCCCGCCTGAAATTATCCAATTTAGCGGGCTTCAGCATGCCACTTTGATCTAATGTTCCAAGACCAATATTGTATGAGGTCTTTCCTGTTCGGGCACCAATGGATAAATTATGCTGTGCCGTGGGCGCCCATTCCCTTACCATATAATCATAAGGATCATAAGTTCTTACTCCCATTTTTTGATTACTAGCTCCCTGCACATACCAGTCCCGGCCAAACACGGTCGGATCATCCGGTCCGATACTGCCGCCATATTTGTTCTTCCATTCCACGGCCTTTTCGTAACTGGCCCTGTCTACATAATAAAAAGCACCTACAGGGGTAAAAGTCCCAATTCGCTCTGCGGCATCCACGGTATATCTCAGACCGTTCACATCGGCCATCTTCAGATCTTTCCATACATTCTGCCAGCTAAAGTTGTTGGTATAGTAAACAATAGGTTTCCCGGTGCCTGATCCTTTCTTTGTAGTAATAAGTATCACACCAAAAGCAGCTTTCGCACCATAAATAGATGCTGAAGCTGCATCTTTCAGCACAGTGATGGATTCAATATCTGTTGGATTCACTACCTGAATGCTGGGTATCTCCACATTATCCAAGAGGATCAGCGGCGCGCTGCCTCCATTTAATGAACCTACCTGCCCTCTTATTTTAATCAGTGGATCTGAACCCACCTCACCACTGGGAACGGTAATACTGAGACCGGATGCCGCACCTTGCAGCGCTCTTCCCACATCTGCAATCGGTCTGCTGGAAAGTGATTTACCCAGATCCACCGTTGATACAGCACCAGTGAGGTTCCCTTTTCTTTGCGTACCATAACCTACTACCACAACCTCATCCAGATTAGATTGTCCGGACTGCAGTACAATCGAGATCGTATCCTCACTACCAACCACAACTGTTTGACTAGCATATCCAACGAAAGAAAAAGTCATGCTACTGCCTTCCGAAGCCTGTATCTTATAGGCACCAGCGTCGTTTGTTGCTGTGGCAGCAGTTCCTGCAGTCACCGTAACTCCGGCCAGCGGAGCACCTTCTCCGGAAGTAACCGTTCCTGTAATCGTTTTTACCTGCGCCTGCCCCAGGAGGGATAAGCAGAGCAGCATAAAAAGCAGGAATACCTTGTTGAAAAAACTCTTTCTCATATGTACTTCTATTTAAAAATCTATTTTAATACTTGTTATAAAACAGTAATCCCGGCGTCTACATAAGGTTGCAACAGCTCGTCTTCCGGATCCAGTTCCGTTATCAGGTAGTCGATCTGCTTCAGCGTGCATACCTGCAGGGCTTCAAAGGAGTTCAGCTTCTCGGCGATCGTCAGGCAAACGGTTCTGGCGGAAGCCGCTACCATTGCCTTCTTCAGCTCCACCACCTCCCAGTCGCTGTCGGTAATGCCCCGCCGCAGATCGATGGCATTGGTTCCCAGGATGCACAGATCCGCATTCACTTCCTTGATCTTGGCAATGGCACTGGCGCCCACAGTGATCTTTGATTCCTTATTCACCTTGTCACCCACCACCACCACATTGATGTTCGGATGGGCGATATACGCGTTCAGCACGGGAATACTCCCCGTTATAAATGTTGCCCTGAGCTGGGGCGGCAGCCGCTTGGCCAGCTCCAGGATGGTGGTCCCCCCGCTCGTCAGCACATACATCTGTTCTTTGATCAGCCCGATCGCCTTCTGCGCAATAATGGCTTTCTGCGTTTGGGAGTACACCGGACTGGCAGTAAAATGCACTTCATTAAAAGCCAGTGAAAGCGCTCCGCCATGCACTTTGATCAGCCTCCCCGCCTCCGCAAGCTCCTGCAGATCCCTGCGTACAGTGTCTTCGGATACATTCATATCAACACAAAGCTTGGCACTGAGTACTTTATTGTGCAGATCCAGCCGGTGAAGTATGTATGCCTGTCGTTCTTTCTTTAACACAATCGTTAATTTATTCCTAAAGGTAAAAAGGAAAACAGCATAAAGTCGCAAAATCTCAAAAAAAATTGCAGAAAAAAATAAAATACCGCAAACATAATGGCTGCCAGCCCCTGGGGTATGCTGAAAATTGATTATATTTGATCAAAGAAGTTGCATAAACAACTATTTATTCTGATTCACTAAAAACACAGATCATGCAGGAAGCATATATCGTCGCCGGTTACCGTACCGCAGTCGGCAAAGCCAAAAAAGGCGGGTTCCGTTTTTATCGCCCGGACGACCTGGCGATCACTGTGATCAAAGGACTGATGGCATCCGTGCCGCAACTGGATCCCAAACGGGTGGATGACGTGCTGGTGGGAAATGCAGTACCGGAAGCCGAACAGGGTTTGCAGGTGGCACGCATCATCTCCGCCCGCGCACTGGGCATCGAAGTTCCCGGAGCAACCGTCAACCGGTACTGTGCCTCCGGACTGGAAACCATCGCCATGGCAACGGCCAAGATCCGCACCGGTCAGGCAGACTGCATTATCGCCGGCGGCACCGAAAGCATGAGCCTGGTACCTGCATCAGGATGGAAAACCGTACCTTCCTATTCCATCGCCAGCGATGAACCGGATTATTACCTTAATATGGGACTGACCGCAGAAGCCGTATCAAAGGAATTTAATATTACCCGCGAAGCCGCGGACAGCTTCAGCTACCAGTCGCACCAGAAAGCCATCAACGCCATTCAGAACGGCTATTTTAAAGAGGGCATCCTTCCCATTGAAGTGGAAGAGGTATACGTAGATAACAAAGGAAAACGCCAGGTGAAAAAATTTGTGGTGGATACCGATGAAGGCCCCCGCTCCGATACTTCGATGGAGGCATTACAAAAACTGAAACCGGTATTTGCGGCCAACGGCGTGGTAACGGCAGGAAATTCTTCCCAAACCAGCGACGGCGCTGCCTTTGTGGTGGTAATGAGTGAATCCATGATGAACGAACTGCAGCTGCAACCCATCGGAAAACTGGTGGCCAGCGCTGTGGCCGGCGTGCACCCGCGTATCATGGGCGTAGGTCCCGTGGCCGCTATTCCCAAAGCACTGGCGCGGGCCGGACTATCCTTAAACGATATTGATCTTATCGAACTGAATGAGGCCTTCGGAGCACAGGCACTGGCTGTGATACAGGAGGCAGGATTGAATCCGGAAATTGTGAATATAAACGGCGGTGCCATAGCATTGGGACACCCGCTGGGCTGCACCGGTTGCAAGCTCACGATGCAGATACTGGGAGACCTGAAACGCCTGAACAAAAAATACGGAATGGTTACCGCCTGTGTCGGCGGCGGACAGGGAATCGCAGGTATCATCGAACGTTTTTAATTTTTTTGTCGTCTAAAAATCCGGTTCACTGTGTATAACGGTAAACCGGATTTTTATTGACCGGACAGCAGTGCAAAGGGCAGCAGTGTTGCGGCGCTCCGTTCATCTTCAGTGCAAAGGGCAGCAGCCGGCTCCGGAACAAAGCAGGCTCCTGTCAAACGGGTACTACTCACCATTCACTTTTCACATTTCAACCATGTCCAAACCCTTTACAAAAACACTCAATCTGGTAAATATTGTAAAACAGCTCTGGCCGTTTGTAAAGCCATACCGGACGATGATCCTGGGCACACTGGGACTCACACTGATCGGGTCGCTTGCCGCCCAGGTAAACCCGCTCATTCTCAAGTATACAGTAGATCATGTAGATACCCTGCTGCAGGTACCGGACCCGATGCAGGAAGGAATGCGGCTGCTGCTGTATATCTCCATCATCCTCTTTACCAAAGAGCTGGTCAATATCTTTATCCAGTTCGGACAAAAATTTTACGGCGAAAAAATACGGATCAATGTCAGTAACCGCCTTTCGGAAGCGGCTATTGAAAAGATACTTTCCTACGGGATGGCCTTCTATGCGGCCCCCGAAAACCAGTCCGGCAGACTGCAAACAAGGATCGATCGCGGCGTGGAAAGTCTTACCCGCCTGGTTCAGAACTTCTTCATCGACATCCTGCCCCTGTTCTCCAATGCGTTGCTGGCACTGGTGATCATGTATATGGCCAATGTTTCGGTAGGCGTGGTAGCTACGGTTATCCTGCCTGCTTATTTTTACGTAAGCAGCCGGCAGGCAAAAAAACTGCAGGGAGTGCGCCGGCAGTTGCGGCGCGGCAGGGAGAATAAGAACAACGGACTGCTGAACCTGATCGAATCGATCACCGTTATCAAAAGCTTTGCCCGTGAACCCTACGAAGAAAAGAAACAGCTGGAGATCCAGGATCAGCTTACCCAGGACCAGCTATATACCCGTAAAACAAATTTTCGTTACGATGGTATAAAGTCTTTTATCGAACAGATCGGGGTGGTGCTCATCATTATCCTTACCACCTACCTGGTACTGGACCACCAGATCAGCATCGGCGCCATTATGCTGCACATCATGCTGTTCAATAATGTGTCTGCCCCGATCCGCCAGCTGCACCGCATCTACGACGAGGTAAATGATGCCTTTGTTTATGCAGAAGCCTATTTCCAGATCCTGGATGCAGAAGAAGCTACCGAACAATCCGGATCCTATACGGAAGAAGTGGTAAAGGGTGACTTTGAAATGCAGCAGGTAAACTTCACCTATCCGAACGGCACAAAAGCACTGCATGATATCACCCTGAAAATCGAAGGCGGTAAAACCACGGCACTGGTAGGGCTGAGCGGTGCCGGCAAAAGCACCATACTCAACCTGCTCAATAAGTTTTATGTTCCCGACAATGGTACCATCGTCCTGGATGGAGTCGGTCTGAACGACTACGACAATACGATATTACGCGGGGAGATCGGCCTGGTACTGCAAAAGAACCATATATTCAAAGGCTCGATCGAAGACAATATCCGGTACGGAAAAATGAATGCTACAAAAGAAGAGATCATTGCTGCTGCTCAAAAAGCTTACCTGCACGATCAGATCATGGAGCTTCCGCTTCAGTACAACAGCGATGCACAGCTGCTCAGCGGCGGACAGCAGCAACGCATCGCCATCGCCCGCCTTTTCTTAAAAGATCCGCCGGTCATTTTCCTGGATGAGCCTACGGCAAGCCTGGATGCCATTGCAACCGAACAGATAAAGAACAGCCTGGATGCCATTAAAAAGAACCGGACCGTTGTCATCATCTCTCATTCCATTTCACAGATCATTGATGCCGATATGATCTATGTACTGAAGCAGGGACATGTGGTCGAATCCGGCACACATGAGCAGCTCATCGGATTGAACGGAACCTATCGCGAAATATTCAACGCTTCCGCACGCAGTCTTAATATCTCCAGGATCGCCCAATCGCTTAACTAGCAGTTTCAAACATTTACCTTTCATTAACAGACGTTAGTCGCACATTAGCGTCCTATAAATGAAAACATTTTAATCAATAACCCTAATTGAAATTGTTATGAAAGTGAAACTGGCCCTGTTGGCATTTATAATCCTGGTGGTAGGCGTTACACAGTCGAACGCGCAGCACTCCCGTTATGAAAAAAGGCATTATACGTATTACAAAAAAGGACATTATTACAGCCGTCCGGCGCGGGTAGTGTACTATCCTGCTACCTACGGGTACTACAGTACCTATCCGTCCTACAGGTACAGCCGTTATCATCGTGTACGGCACCTACCTCCGGGAATTGCAAAAAAGTATCATCATCACAAATCATACAGATACAGTGCGCACAGGCACCATAAAAGCCACCGGCACTAAGGATCAGAATAAACAGTAAAAAAGATAAGAGAGTGATTCATAAGGTTTAAAATTGATTTATCAGTCGCCACCTTTCCAGGTGGCCTGACTGTTTGGTACAAAGTTTGAATACTACCCGTTTAAATCCGTAAATATGAAAATGTATAACTTAAAATGGGGCAGGTCCGGGATCCTGTTTTTGTTCATTGCCGTACTCTTCGCAATAGGTCTGAGTTCCTGCAGCGATGTTTACTACCCGAATAATTACTACCGGCAATCCGGCTACAAAAGGATGCCCCCGGGACAGGCAAAAAAATACTATGGTGCAAAATCGGCAAGAGACTTTGCGCCGGGACATAATAAACGTTATTACAGGTATTAATTTTTTTATAATTCTTAAACAAACAAGGCAATGAAACTACAGCTATTTAAAAAAAACCGTATGCTGGTTGCCGGTGTTTTAATCGTTCTCGTTGCCGGTCTGAGCTCCTGTGCGGATGCCTATTATCCATCCAATGGCTATTATGACGACGGATATTATGGGTATTACCCCAATTACTATTACTACTCCCCGGGATACTACGGTTATTATGGCAATGGTTATTACAATAACAGCCGCTATTACCGGAATAACAGGAATAGCAGGTATTACAGACGCGATGACCGCCGCAGGTATGATGACAAAAGGAGAACCCCGAATAACAGGGATTACCGCGTTAACAACAGCCGGAGCAATGCAGAATATTACCGCCAGCGAAACAGCAATACAAATTCGAATTCCCGTTCGGCCCAGGCAAGATCACGGAGTAACAGCAATTCGAACTCCCGCTCTACTGAGGTGCGCTCACGTACTACAACACCGCAGCGTTCCTACAGTCCGCCTGCCCGGAGCATCCGGCAGGCACCGCCCGCTTCATCAAGGGGCAGTTATAATCAGGGCCGGTCTGGCAGCAGCAACAGCCGTTCTTCCAGAAGGTAGATCGATCAATAACGAAGGATAGATCCTTTTCAGCCGCAGGTCATATTTTTGAGGACCTGCGGCTTTTTGGTAGCAGGTTTTTCTCATACAGCCGGATCCAGTCATCCACCGGCATTTTTCCCGCAAGTACACCGATCAGCTCAAACGGCAGCTGGTCCGGTTTTTTAAACCGGATACAGCTTTTGCCCATATCCGGCTTTTTTCCTGTCACACGTTCGTATTCGGTTACGAACCAATGTATTAAACCTGCGTCAGCATATAAGCCCATATGATAAAGTACCAGTCCGCTTTTCTGGGAGGCAATGTTCATAAAGGGCAATGGCAATGCAGGCGTGCAGTGGTACCCGTCCGGATAAATTGCATGTGGCACCACATAGCCGATCATTCCATAGCTGATGACCTCTGCATATCCTTTTGGCAAGTGCGCCAGGATCACCTCCCGCAGCCGTTGCAGCGCCAGCCGGTACGGTTCGGGCACCTGTTCCAGGTAGGCCGCAACGGTTTTGATTTCCTGTTTTTGAACAGCCAATTTTTTAGCATTTTTTTTTACACAATAACAGCCGCCGCTGCCACCATTTTACGCGGTTCTGTCGTCTTATAAATATAAATAAAAAAATGAACAGCAATTTTATAAAATTTGGCATGTTCCTGCTGGGTGCCAGTCTTTTGCTGGCTATTGACAGTTTTGGGCAATACCGGCGCTACCCGCAGCGTGTTTACAGAAGCTACCACTACCACCGCGCACCTCGGGTTTCTGTGGGTATCGGTGGGGTTTTTGGCTGGCCGGCGCCTTATTACCGGTACGGCTACGGACCAAATGTGGGTGTTTCAGTAGGTATCGCCCTTCCGCCGATCGGAGCCACGATCTATGCCCTTC
The DNA here is from genome assembly GCF_020034665.1 of Niabella beijingensis. Lineage (NCBI taxonomy): Bacteria > Pseudomonadati > Bacteroidota > Chitinophagia > Chitinophagales > Chitinophagaceae > Niabella > Niabella beijingensis. The sequence continues at coordinate 1,143,256 of NZ_JAIQDI010000001.1, forward strand.
CTCCCGGATCACGGAGGGTTTATTATGGCGGCGTGCCTTACTACTACAGAAACAATACCTATTATACGGAACGCGATAAGGGCAGATATGAAGTAGTGGCCCCTCCGCTTGGAGCAACTTCAGAACGGCTGCCTAACGGAGCACGTATGCGCAAAATTGACGGAACTACTTACTACGAATACAATGGTACTTATTATAAACCGGATCTTGATGATAACGGCGACCGTATTTACGTAGTAGTGGGAAGAAATGGTGAGCTAAATACCGGCGATGCGGCCAGTGCAACACGTAGTGACAACGCTTATCCCGGGGATTATGAAAATAATGACGGCGATGAAACAGATGCGGAGGCTCCCTATGATGCAGCAGATGCAGCCGGCGATACGGATGATACTACAACCGGCAATGCTTATTACAACCACCCGCAGGTAGGCGATCAGTTTGATCAGTTGCCCAAAAATTCGCAGGCCGTTACAGTAGATGGAAAAAAACAGTACCGTTCACCGGCAGGGACCTACTATAAGGAAGTAACTATAGAAGGGAAGCTGTTGTATGAAGTGGTACGTTCAAAATAGTTCTGGCAATTGCAAATATAAAGGCGGTCCCTTTGTGGCCGCTTTTTTGATGTGCACCGGCCTTTCATTAAAATATAAAACCGTATGAACCGATTTAAATATTTTATTGCCAGAAGTGGCCTCTTGTTTATGCTTACAGCGTTAACGCTCTCTGCCACTTTTCTAAACGCGCAGGAAGCCCGCTCAATGCTTTGGAAGATCAGCGGTAATAACCTTTCAGCGCCCTCCTACCTGCTGGGCACCATGCATATGGTTTGCGGGGAAGATTTTGAAATAACACCCAAGATTAAAAAAGCACTCAGTCAGGTACATACGGTAACTTTTGAAGCAGATATTGCCAACATGGAAGGATCTGAAAAACTGATGGAGCTGGTGCAACCCGTACCCGGTATTCTGAAACAGGCCCGGCCGGAACAACTGACCGCACTCGATAGTCTGTTTAAAGAGAACCAGCTCACGCTGGATGTATTGAATCATATGTCTCCCTTTGGCGTTACGTCCATTTTAACAATAAAGGCCTTTAACTGCGATGACAGGGCCAATGTAAAAATGATGGAAAAAGAACTCTATAACCTGGCTGTAGACGATTCCCTGCGCATCGATCACCTGGAATCCATCGAATTCCAGATCAATATGATCCGCTCCATGAACACGATCGACGAATTATTGACGACATTGAAAGGCATCAGGGAAGCGCCCTATTTCATGAAGGACCTGGTGGGCGTGTATCGATCGGAAGACCTGCCCCGGTTAAACACATTAATGAGCGATCCCCGGTTTATAAGCACTGATCAGCAAAGCCTGCTGCTAAAAGAACGTAATCACAACTGGATAAAGCTGCTGCCCGGAAAAATGCAGCAATCAGCCACACTGTTCGCCGTTGGCGCCGGACACCTCGGCGGTACCGATGGTCTGATCGCCCTGCTGAAAAAACAAGGCTATACCGTTACGCCTGTTTTTGACTGATCATTTTTTTTATAGAACTTTGTGCAGATCCTGCAATGGTGCATTCCGGGCGCCACGCATAATCACCACATTATAGTTCCCCGGATAAAAACAATAATGCTGCACAGCCGCCCTAAACGGGTTTACAGGATATTAAAAAATTTATGAAACGAAACTATTACCTTCTCTCCGGGTTATTGCTCCTCTTTTCGCTGCTGTCCGGGATACTGACATCCGGAATTTCTTTTGTAGGCCGTGTCGGTGTCAATACGTTTTACAAAAACTACCGCTTTTTTAAAACCTGGTGGCAGGCGGCGCTGGTATGTCTGATACTCTTTGTAGTTGTGACCCTGCTGTTGTACTGGATCGACAAAAAATTCAAAGGAAGCAGACGTGTGCTGTTGCTGACGTTCTTCCTGTTCTTGTTCCTGGTAGGCCTGTACCTGACCTATTCCGATTTCCGCAACGCGCTCTCACATCGGTGGCTGGGTGAACGTTTTCACCTGGGTGTCTACCTCTATTGGATTGGCTTTTGCATCAGCGACCTGTTTTTTCTTACCACTACACCGCCGTCGGGCATTGCAGATCTGCCGGCGACGACAGAAGAACTTTAAAAAATCGCGGTCAGCGAAGCTTTTCCGGTATGGATGGTTTTGGTGGTACCCGGCTTTCGACCATCGTATTGGAAGTTCAGTTCCAGGTTGCTCATCAGCCGTTTGGTAAGCATGATGTTCCAGAGATAGTTCTTACCTGGCAGCAATCCGTCGAGCATGATATAGCTGACCGTTGTGGTGTTTGATGCTGCAGACTGATAATTCAGATTATCCAGCGTAAAGCGGGCAGTAACTGCAGCGCTTTGCAGAATGTTATATTTTGTTTCTGCTGTTAGGGCATTGGAGACTGCTTTTTCGCCGCCATAATCCGGCCGGTTCTTCTTTATCTCATATTTATACCCGGCCATTACACGAAAGGTGGTGCCGCTGATAAAAGAAACGGAAGGTTCCGCGCTGTTCTTCCTGATCTCGTAGTTGCGGTTATCGAACTGCGAATTATCCGAATAAAGCGCCAGCACGCCGTTGCGCGCATCCAGGTTAAAGGTAAAATTGCCGCCAAAGAAATGCCGGTATTTTACGGACCATTCCTTTGTCTTCCTGCTTTCATAACCATAGGTAAGCAGCGACTTGCCCGTATTCTGCAGGTTGCTGATATCAATTCCCCATACGGTACTCAGCCGGTTAAACGAAAGTGTGTTCACCAATACGGAGCTCATGGTGATCAGGTTGGTATCATTCAGCCCATACCGGAAAGGATTCAACGCCACTGGCCCGGTGGCCTGCGCCTTCCTTGAAACCTGGAGGGTGCTGGTCAGGTTGAAACGTGCTGCAAATTTTTGCAGGCCGCTGGCTGTTTTTTCATTCCAGAGTAACCGTGGATTAAAACCCAGGCTGTAGTTCAGGGTATTATAATTTGCCTTTATATACTCATTGGTAGGTGTATTGATCCTGATAAACCGGGCCTGATCGGGGAAAGCCGCCAGCTCAAATTCATTCAATTGCTGTACACTGTCCTGGTTCAGATCGATCCAGGTGTATTGCCCGGTGCCCGCGGGTACTTCCAGGTAGGCATATTCCCTTTTTTGTTCCTGTCCGGATCCTACTTCATACAATACATTACCCGTAAGAAAGCCTTTGAACTCATTCATATTGTATTCAAGCCTTGAAAGGATGGAATTTTCCTCCTGCTGATGGCTCACGGCCGCGTCATTTACCTTCAGCCGCCGCAGCGTCGTGTTCATATAAAGCTGCCGGTTTTTGTTGGACAAAAGTTCTGCGGTCAAATTAAGATTGTAACTGCGGTCACCCTTTATAAATCCCCGCTGTACGGGGTATTGGTCTTCCCTTGTATAAAAACTGATGCCATAACGATTCTGACGGGCCTCATCCGATTTTAAAAAGAACGTATAGGTATCAAAAGAGAAGGCAGTCGCATTAAGGGTGTCGGTTGCACTGTTGCGGCTCTCATTGCGCTCCAGGGTATACCTTGCCCCCACGCTCCAGTTGTCAAGCGCCGGTATTTTTTTGCTGATATCCAGTACGGGGCGCAGGAAATATCCTTTATCCAGCGCACCGGAATAATTGGTAATGGTAACATCATTATTGAAGGTCCAGTTCTTCCATTGTGTAAACTGGGTCAGCGCATTCTGAAATCCATTGTACCGGTCGCTCCGGTTGTAGTTGGTGAAGCGGTATTGCAGGCTGTTGCCTTTTTCATTTTTCAGTTCGGCGCTGGCCCGGATAATGTTCTCATTGACACGCGCTGTAACCAACGGCAACCCCCAATCCCGCGTAAATTCCACGCTCCGCAGCCGTTCCACAGGCTGGAAACGGGACTGTACCATTTCATAGTCGATGGCAGAGATCAGCCGCAGGTTATTCTTACTGCTAAGTGCTGCTGTGTTGGAGAGATTGACCTTTGCCGCAAAACCCTTGTCATCTCCATTATCCACGCGGGAAAAGGTATTGACATCATAACTGCTGGCGGCCACTTCTGTTTTCAGCAGGGTATTTTTGGTGAGGGCATAATCCACCCCCAGTGTAAGCACCTGTTGTTTCTTGGGAGTGACCAATGCCATAACCGGGGCAAAGTTCCCCTGCTTCTGCCCGTTTACAGGAGCCACATACTGGAATACCTTTCCATTGGCACTGTTAATATCCGCAACATAATCCCCCTTTCCGAAACCGACATCCATGAACGAAACATTGTATTTTGCAGAGTCCCTGTTCACCGAGTAGCGGTAAAAGGAATCGATCACCGTAGTTCCTTCCATTAAATAATCCAGGGCATACAACACTTTTCCTGCCGCGAAGGTATCCGGCACTGCAGAAGGATACAATGCATTCTGAATGCTATCACCGATCTGGGAAAGAAATTGCTTTTGCCGGTTGTCCAGCACCTGGTTGATCGAAGAGTTCTTGGCATCACTGTTATTAAAAAAGCCCACACGCAGTTTCACCTTATCATTGAAATTGAGCTCCTGCATGCCATAAACATTTGTGTTCAGAAAGTTCCGGTCGGCATATTCAAACTCGATCTGGATGCGGCTGTCCTTGGTGATCATACGGCGCGGGGTAAAACTCACTTCTGCCGTGTTATAGTTAATTACATAATCCTGGTCCTCTCCCCGTTGCAGCAGTTCCCCGTCAATAAACACCCGTTCCGTATTGGCGAGTACGATAAAAAAAAACTCATTATTGGCCCCCTGCAACTTGTAGGGTCCCTGGTTCCCTTCCAGTCCCTGGAATACATTGCGTGTAAATTTACCCTTGGCGATGGACCCACTGATCAGCGTATTGGAGCTCGTTTTTTTTGAGATATAGTTATCCGTCTGGAACGACACACCCTGAAGCCGCTTGTAAAAATTAAGGAAATAACTGCGGTTCTCTCTCAGGTCCAGATCACCGATATTCAGCTGCCAGTTCTTTTTTTTGAAGCGGATGTATACCTCATCAAACTCATTCAGCTGTTGCGTATTGCCATCCGGCTGTATGGGAATATTATTATCAGTAATGGCCGCCTGCAGCTCAATGCTGTCGGCCAGCATACCGCTCAGCTGCACATTCAGATTCGAGTTCAGTACCAGGCTTTGATTATTTCCGAACCCCATCTGCCGGCCAAAGCTTCCCTGTGCATTGATGTTACCGAAATTAAATAACTGGCGGGCCTTTTCGGTAGCCTCCGGCGGCGCGATCGGCGCCGCAGAATTCAGCACCAGGCTATCAAACTGCATCCGCTGTACTACCGGGTTCAGCTTCACCGGAAAAACGCGGTATTGCACCTTTACCGGTTCCGCGGGTTTGTGTACCCAGTACAGGACCGCATTTACATAATCCAGCCGGTAATCTGCACTGTCCACAGCTTCCGCATAAAAACTGCCGGGAATGATACTCAGGCTGTCCACGCTGATCCTGTCCTGTTCAACCGGCAGTAATTTGCTTCTCAGGTTGGATAATGGCCGGGAAGAAGGAGATTCCTGTGCACTTAACCCGCCCGCCAGGCAAAAAAGATAAATAAAAAATGCTATGCTTCTCAATAGACGCAATACTGCCAGATTTAATTCGGCAAAAATCGGCTTTTTAGCTATATAAAGGGTAAAAGTTAAAGGGGTTTGCATCCCACGGTACCAGTAAAAGAATCACCATCTCGCGGCAGTACTCCTGTTCATTGCCGGCAATCGGAAAAATTAATTAAAACAGTTTATGCCGGCAGGAGGTTTTCACTAACTTTAATTCCCGGTTCAGGGAGCCGGCATTCAACTGTCAATAGAAAAATTTTATGAATCAAAACACCGGAAGTATGTCCGTAATTTCAAAAAAACTTTACGGCCTGGATCATCTGAGGGCGCTGGCTATTTTACTCGTTTTTTTATACCATTACCGGGGGTTTCATCATCCTGCGTGGATTGATCAGTTTACTGATTTCGGCTGGACGGGAGTGGACCTGTTCTTTGTATTAAGCGGATTTCTGATAGCGGGTCAGCTTTTCGGACAGCTGAAGACCAGCGGAACCCTGCTTCTGAAGCAGTTCTTTATAAAACGTTTTTTCCGGATCATCCCGCCCTATCTCGTTGTGGTGGCCCTTTATTTTTGTTTTCCTTTTTTCAGGGAGCGTGAGGCCCTGGCTCCCTTATGGAAATTCCTGACTTTTACACATAATTTCGGTTTGGATGTGATTCATAAGGGTACTTTCTCGCATGCCTGGTCCCTTTGTATTGAAGAACAGTTTTATCTCACCCTGCCTTTTATCCTGCTCCTGCTGTATAAAAGCCGTTCAGCCCCCCGGGTTCTTTTTTTCCTGCTGCTGCTCCTGGTGCTGTTGCTGCGCTGGATCTCCTGGGATACCTGGATCGCTCCGCTCAACAGCAACGAAACCGGTTTCTGGCTGCTTTGGTACAAGTACATTTATTATCCGACCTATACAAGACTCGACGGGCTTTTGATCGGCGTGGGACTCGCGTGGGTGGTGCATTATGCCCCCCGCGGCGCTGCCATTATTTCAAAAAACGGCAATTTATTTTTTCTTGCCGGGCTCCCCTTTCTGACCGCCGCCTGGTTTATCTGCCGGGACCAGGCTTCTTTTGCTGCCAGCATATGGGGCTTTCTCCTGGTTGCTGTTGGTTTCGGATGCTGGGTGGCTGCTGCCGCAGCGCCGTCTTCTTTTTTGTATAAAAAAGGATGGTTCATTACGGAGCAGCTGGCCCGTCTATCGTTCACCATCTATTTGTCGCACAAAGGCGTCATCCACATGACGCAAACCCTTCTTGAGAGAACGGGCATTGCTACCACCAGCAATCTTGCCCTGCTGATCGCTGTTTTCAATTGTATAGCCGTTGGGTTGTTGTTTCGCTATCTGGTGGAAAACCCCTGCCTGCAACTAAGAAACCGTATACTGAAACAGCGGGGTGTCAAAGCAGCGCTTCAGCCGGTACCTGCTGTCACATCGGCACATACTGACCCGGGAAGCAGTCGCTGATGGCACGGTTTTTACCGGAATGGCAGCCATCCGGGCCGCTGCCTGTTTAAGCATAAAAATTGTACACTACTTTCTGATCCGGAACTTGTTAACATAAAAATTCAATCATGAGTACAAATAAGATGCAGGTAGAAATATGGAGCGATGTCATGTGTCCGTTCTGTTATATTGGGAAGCGGCATTTTGAAACGGCACTTGAAACATTTGCCGGTAAAAACAATATAACGATCACCTGGAAGAGTTTCCAGCTGGATCCTTCTCTTCCGGAAAAAGAAGAGATCGGTCATGAACAATATCTGACGGAACGCAAAGGGTTGCCTCAGGCACAGGTAAAAGCCTTACTGGACCATGTAACGCAGTCGGCAAAAAATGCGGGCCTCGATTATCATTTCGAGAACATTGTTACGGTGAATTCTTTCAATGCACATCGCATCATCCAGATGGCTAAAACAAAAGGACTTGGCGATGCAGCAGAAGAACGGCTCTTCAGGGCTTATTTTACGGAAGGGCGGGATATTGCCGACCGGAATACATTGACGGAACTGGGAAAGGAGATCGGTCTTACAGAAGCAGAAGTGAGCGAATCCCTTACCGGCGATGCTTATGCGGGCCGGGTCAATCAGGATATCGATGAGGCGCAGCAACTAGGTATAACCGGCGTTCCCTTTTTTGTATTCGACCGTAAATATGCGGTTTCAGAGGCCCAGCCGCCGGAGGCCTTTACACAAACCATCGACAAGGCTTTTTCGGAATGGCGCCAAAGCAACCCGGCTGCATCCTTTGAAATCACAGAGGGGGAATCCTGCACACCCGACGGGGATTGCGGATAACGGCGGGAAGTGCGGAGGTTTCAGCTTAACGGAAAATAGTACCACAGATTTGCGGTAAATGTGTATCAGGAATTAAAATCATTAAAAAGTTAAGAATGATTAGGGGCCCTCTGATTCACATTATAAATTAAAAATGGTATTGCTGCAAGAATGCTGTATTCAATCAGCAAAAATGGTTACAGTTATTTCATGGTACTTGCGTGTTTGTGGCATTTGAACGGCGCGCCCCTGCTTATCCGAAAAACGGTTACAGCAGCATAAAAAAAAGCCCTTCCGGAAACGGAAGCAGCTTTCTGATGTTTAATTTTTTCGGAAATTAGAATTAGTATTCGTCTTCGTTGAACAGGAAATCTTCCTGGGTGGGATAATCCGGCCAGATGTCTTCTATGGTTTCGTAAACATCGCCCTCATCTTCCAGCTCCTGTAAATTTTCAACCACTTCAATGGGCGCCCCACTCCTGATAGCAAAGTCAATTAGTTCATCTTTAGTGGCCGGCCAAGGGGCATCTTCTAAATAAGAGGCTAACTCAAGTGTCCAAAACATACTATATTCGGTTTTTTAATAATTAACAGGATACCTGAAACAAGGTTCAGGGTATTTTCAAATTTTTGCAAAAGTAACTGTATTCTGTAATTTAAAAAATACTTATTATTAATTTGGAAACTCATCAAAAAAACAGCTGTTTTTGTGCAAATCGACAATGCAAATTGTGCCAAAACCAGGGGTTTGAAAAACGCCTTTTCTGATTTCAGGACGGATGCCATAAAAGCACCCCGCACCCGGATCAGTGCTAAAAATGGCGGCGCTGTCCCTTCCTGATAATCCTGTTGCTGAAGCAGGGTACAATAAGTATATTTACGGCGATGATTTCCGGCAATAATATACATAAGGCCTATGGCGCCGTACAGGTGCTGAAAGGCGTGAACATAGACATCAGCAAAGGCGAGGTGGTCTCAATCGTAGGACCGTCAGGCAGCGGGAAAAGCACCCTGCTGCATATCCTGGGCACACTGGATAAACCGGATACAGGTGCGGTGGTCATGAATGACACACCGATCAGCGCTTTGAGCGGCCGGCAGCTGGCTGCATTCCGGAATAAAAATATCGGCTTTGTATTTCAGTTCCACCACCTCCTCCCCGAATTTTCAGCACTTGAAAATGTTTGTATTCCCGGCTGGCTTGCCGGACGCAGAAAAAAAGAAGTGACGCAACAGGCGCAGGAACTGCTGGGCATTTTAGGTGTTGCTCATCGCCTTGAAAATAAACCAAACGAACTGAGCGGGGGCGAGCAGCAGCGGGTAGCCGTGGCACGCGCGCTGATCAACCAGCCTGAGATCATTTTTGCGGATGAGCCTACCGGTAACCTTGACACCACCAATGCCCGGGACCTGCACCAGCTTTTTTTTGATCTCCGGCAGCGGTTGCAGCAAACTTTTCTTATTGTAACACATAACGAAGAACTGGCCCGCTTAAGCGACCGCACGTTGCATATGAAAGACGGGCTTATCGTATAAAAAAATCCGGCTCTCGGCCGGACCTTTTTGTATTGCTTTTTTTAACGCGTCTTAACGTTCCAATGCCTGTGTGGTAGTAACACTTCCATTCTTGTTTTCCAGGGTAAGTGTCTTAAAGCTGCCTGCAAAATTCTCCTTGATCTCGTAAGTCACACCGTCAAATACCATACGTTTGGTATCGAGGAACTCATACGTATGTTTTGACCCTGTAACCTGGCTGCCGTCCGCATTATATACGTAGGCTGTCCCGTTCGACTTACCGAACGTAAGATACTGGCCTTCCTGAAGATTGTTGACAGAGGCACCTGGCGTAACGGTAGAGGTCCAGTGATACCATTTACCAACAGAGATGGCATTGTACATCGTATCGAGCCCCAGTGCGTCTTTTGTCCGGGAACAAGCGCCCAGCGCAAGTGTACTGATCAATAAAGCGGCTAAAATAATTTTTGAACTTGATTTCATGATATTCTTTTCGGTTTTAAAGTTTACGGTTTAAATATTTCAAGATTTATGCCAAGCCCGGCATGTGGTCCGGATAACGTCTGAAAGACGCTTAGAATCAACAACGTGTCGCTGAAAATTTTTCTAAACTTTTGTTAAAGCGAAAGCAGGTGGTAATCCTGGTTGATTATCAGGTACGCGGACGCCAGGGAATATCCGCAATTCCCGCGAGATGGCCGGTATAGCGGGCCAGGGTAAAGAGATAATCACTGAGCCGGTTGAGGTATTTTATAACGATCTCTGCCACAGGTTCTTCTTCCTGTAACCGTACACAGGAGCGCTCTGCCCTGCGACAAATGCACCGGGCAACATGCAGATAAGAAACAGCGATACTACCTCCCGGTACAATAAACGATTTCATTTCCGGAAGCACGGCCGTCATCCGGTCTATTTCCTGTTCCAGTAATTCGATATCCGTCTCGTGCAGATCGGGCAACTGCATTTTTGTATGTTTACCCGGATCCTGCGCCAGCACGGCACCCGCCGTAAAAAGACGGTCCTGTATCTCCTGCAATATTTTTTTTCCCGCAGCGTCGTGCAAGGCATCACTGCACAAACCGATAAAAGAGTTCAATTCATCCACGTTTCCATAGGCTTCTATTCTCAGGTGCGCTTTTGAAACCTTGGTGCCGCCGATCAGCGCCGTTTTACCTTTATCGCCTGTCTTTGTGTAAATACGAAAAGTCATTGCATTCAGAATTGAGGTTATAAGACATCCGCATTGATACTGCGGAAGTCGGGCCCGCAGCAGGACCGGGAATGGCTCAGCCCGCCTGTTTTAGGATGGTACCGCTGCTTTTGCCACCGCCTCATCGCTTTCGATAACTCCGTCGCGCAGCCGTACAATGCGATGCGCATGATTGGCAATATCTTCTTCATGGGTTACCAGCACCACTGTATTTCCATTGCTGTGGATCCGGTTAAAGATATCCATGATCTCGTAGGAGGTCTTGGTGTCCAGGTTTCCTGTTGGCTCATCCGCCAGGATCAGGGAGGGGTCGTTGACCAGTGCCCGGGCAATGGCCACACGCTGACACTGTCCCCCGCTCAGCTCATTGGGTTTGTGGTGATACCGGTCGGTAAGACTCACCAGCTCCAGCATCTGCATCGCCTTTTCATTGCGTTCGCTTTTTTTGATACCTGCATAGATCAGGGGCAATGCAACATTTTCCAATGCGGTAAGCCGCGGTAATAAGTTGAACTGCTGGAATACAAAACCGATCTCTTTGTTACGGACCTCAGCCAGCGCATTGTCTTCCATCTTGCTTACATCCTTGCTGTTCAGTACATAGGTGCCCGAGGTAGGCGTATCAAGGCATCCGAGGATATTCATCAGTGTGCTTTTCCCGCTGCCTGACGGCCCCATAAGGGCGACATATTCGTTCTTGTTAATGTTTAAGGAAACCCCTTTTAAAACAGGCAGTTCCTGCTGTCCCATAAAATAGCTTTTACGCAAATTGTCGATATGGATGATGGAGTGCATCACGCTATTTCCGGATTACTTTTGGTACCTTAAAAAAAACGCCATCGGTCGCAGGAGCATTCCGCAATGCGGCTTCACGGGTGATGGAGCCTTTAACAGCGTCATCGCGCAGCACATTGATCTCCTCACTCATATGCATCAGCGGATCCACCGCTTTTAAATCCAGTTCATTCAGTTTTTCCACAAAACCGATCATCTTTTCGAGATCGCCCCGAAACTCCAGTTTCTCTTCATCTGAAAAGCTGAGTTTTGAAAGATGCGCCAGTTTATCAATTAATGCCTCATTTACTTCCATTAGTCAAAGATAACGTATACCTTAAATTTTAACGTTCAAATTCGGAACATCATTCCCCCGCGCCCAGCCACATCGCTCCGCCCGCACTGTTGCGGCTGGCTCCGGTAACGCTTCCCAGTACATTTTTTTCCTCCCGCCACCGCAATACGGCGATCAGCGCCATGATGAGGGCCTCCTTATATTGTACAAGCTTTTCCTCCGGCACCACCACTTCTGCTTTCAGCAGTTCTTTCATCCGGCTGACCAGGAAATCATTAAACGCCCCGCCGCCGGTTACCAGTAGTTGTTGCCCTTCTTCCCCGTACCCGGGGTCTGCCTCCAGTGCCCGTCCTACCTGAAATGCAATGTGCTCCACATAGGTCCGCAGCTGATCCGCTGCCGGTCCGCCATGTTTAAGGAGGATGGGGTACACGGTATCCGTACCAAAATCATTTGCCAGCGATTTGGGCGCGGGCTGGTTGTAATAATCAAGCCCGTTCAATTCTTCGAGGAGCGCCTGATTGATATTTCCGGCCGCTGCAAACCGCCCGCCGGCATCGTACTCCGCCCCTACTGTACCCGCTACCAGGTTTAAGACCCTGTTGGCAGCACAAACATCAAAAGCCCGGTAAGGCTCGGTATTTACCGAAAGGTTGGCGATCCCTCCTATATTTAAAAAATAGCGGTACGCGCCCAGCAGCAGTTGCTCTCCAATGGGTACGATCGGCGCACCCTGCCCGCCCAGCGCCACATCCAGGGCACGAAGATCCGAAACAACGGTCAGCCCCGTTTCCGCGGCGATGGCCGCCCCGTCACCGATCTGCCCGGTCATCCGGCGTTCCGGCATGTGAAAAGTGGTATGACCATGGGAGCCAATCACCGCAACTTTATAGTGCAGCCTGTGCCGGTCTATAAAGGTATTGACCTGCTCTCCGATATAATGACCGTAATCTGTATGCAACAGCCGGTATTCCAGCGCATTCAGATGCACGGCCTGCTCCAGTTTCGATTTCCATTCCGGTGTATAGGGAAGGCATTCCGCCTGTTGTATCTCAAACTGCCATTTGCCCCCGTTCTCATGAAATTCCACAAATGCGATATCCAGCCCATCCAGCGAACTGCCGCTCATAATACCTATAGCCCTGTAGATCATAATAAAATTTTAGATTTGCCAAAAATAACAAACAAAAAACGGTTCCGGCTTTAATGGCTGCATTGATTGTATTATTTTTATTACTCAAGGGAACAATAAACTAAAAACAACATGATCATCAATTTAAGCGAGCAACACAGCCTGGTGAGCAATTGGGTCAGCGAACTAAGGGATATTGAAGTTCAGAACGACCGCATGCGTTTTCGCAGAAACCTGGAGCGGATCGGCGAAGTGATCGCTTATGAGATCAGTAAGGAACTTCCTTATAAAATAGTGGAGACCCAAACGCCGCTCGGCATCTCCAGTTCAAAGGTACTGGAAGAGCAGCCGGTACTGGCTACCATATTAAGAGCGGGACTCCCCATGCACCAGGGGTTGCTCAATTATTTTGATAAAGCAGACAACGCTTTTGTATCTGCTTACCGCAAACATCACAAGGATGGAAGTTTTACGATCAACGTGGAATACCTCAGCAGCCCCGAACTGGAAGACCGTATCATCATTGTTTCGGATCCCATGCTGGCTACCGGGGCTTCCCTGGTAAAAACCATTCAGTTCCTGAGGGAAGTGGGCCGTCCCAAAACGATCCATGTAGCCGCCGCTATCGCCTGTACTGAAGGAATAGAATACGTATTGCGCGAGGAGCCTGCATTAAAGGTCTGGTGCGGCGACATTGACGATGAGATAACAGCTAAGGGCTATATTGTTCCTGGCCTGGGAGATGCCGGGGACCTGGCTTTTGGCGGAAAAGCCCAATACTGACACCACGCCGGTACCGGAATCACTATAACAACCGCGCTGCCTGTATTTTTTGGGGAACACTTCTTTGTTTTTTAGTAGGACGATCCTACCTTTTATTGCCTTTTGTCTGCCGGCAAAAAAATTAACCCCCCGGTGTAAGGAATTATTCTTTATTTTTCCAGACCAATCTATCTTATTTACTATTAAAGAACTATGAACGAATCGATCAGGCATTTCATCAACCAGGTTAAGATAAGAAATGCCGGGGAATCCGAATTTTTACAGGCTGTAACGGAAGTAGCCACTTCTATTATTCCTTTTATTGAATCAGAGCCCCGGTACCGGAACAGTAAAGTCCTCGAACGCATTGTAGAACCGGAGCGGGTAGTGATTTTCAGGGTTCCCTGGCTCGATGATCAGGGTGAGATCCAGGTCAACCGGGGGTTCCGGGTGCAGATGAACAGCGCCATCGGTCCTTACAAGGGAGGGCTGCGGTTCCATCCTTCTGTAAACCTGGGTGTATTGAAGTTCCTGGCCTTTGAACAGATCTTTAAAAACAGCCTTACCGGCCTGCCCATGGGTGCCGGAAAAGGAGGCGCTGATTTTGATCCCAAAGGAAAATCGGATAATGAGGTAATGAAATTCTGCCAGAGTTTTATGACCGAACTCTACCGCCATGTAGGTGCGGATATCGATATCCCTGCGGGAGATATCGGTGTGGGCGGCCGCGAGATCGGCTACCTGTTTGGCCAGTACAAGCGCATTGCCGGGGCATTCAATGGAGTGCTTACCGGGAAAGGCTACGAGTGGGGCGGCAGTCTCATCCGGCCGGAGGCCACGGGCTATGGGCTGATCTACTTTGTAGAAGAAATATTGAAGACCAGGGAGGATTCACTGGTGGGCAAAAAGGTAACCATTTCCGGCTCGGGAAATGTGGCCCAGTTTGCCGCAGAAAAATGTATTGAAAAAGGCGCCCGGGTACTGACCATGTCTGACTCTGAGGGATTTATTTATGATCCGTCGGGTATCGATAAGGAAAAACTGGAGTTCATTAAAGAGCTGAAGAATCATACACGGGGACGTATTAAAAAATATGCCACCAAGTACCATTGTGAATATTTTGCAGGTGAACGGCCGTGGAAAATCAAATGTGATATCGCACTTCCGAATGCCACACAAAATGAGCTGGAGTTGTCGGATGCACGTACCTTGATAAAGAACGGGGTTTTCTGTGTGGCAGAAGGGGCCAATATGCCCTGTACCCCGGAAGCGGTAGCTGCATTTAACAAGGCAAAAGTATATTATGCCCCGGGGAAAGCAGCAAATGCAGGCGGGGTGGCTGTTTCCGGCCTGGAGATGTCGCAAAACTCACAGCGGTATTCCTGGACCCGGACGGAAGTGGATAATAAGCTGAAGGATATCATGTGCGAGATCCACCAGCGTTGTTTAAAATACGGAAAGGAAACCGACGGCCACATCAATTACGAACGCGGTGCGAATATCAGCGGCTTTGTAAAAATTGCCGATTCCATGCTGGCCCAGGGTGTTGTATAAAACCATGAACGTTGTTCGGGTTTCCTGCCTCAGGGTCCTTGCAGCTGTTCCGGTATATCTCAATTAAAAAATTGTAACATTGTTCCAGTTATGACAGCACAGGTTTATCTTATTCCTACTTACCTGCACGAAGACAACCTGCAGGTATTGCCGGCGTACCTTCTGGAACACATTGAGCAATGTACCGTGCTTTTTGCCGAGAACGAACGCACCGCCCGGCGCTATCTGAAGCAACTGAAAAAAGAAATCGTGATCGACGATTTTGAATGGTTCGGCATTCAGAAGGATGAAGAAAAAGTGCTGCAGCAATTCCGGCAAAAACTAGAAGAAGGCAAAACGATCGGCATCATCAGCGAAGCCGGATGCCCGGGTGTTGCCGATCCCGGTCAGCTGCTGATTGCCACAGCCCAGGATGCCGGTGCCCGGGTGATCCCCCTGGTAGGCCCCAGTTCCATCCTGCTTTCCCTGATGGCCAGCGGCTTAAACGGCCAGCAGTTCAGTTTTGCGGGTTACCTTCCCATTGACAACGGGCAACGTATCAAAGCCATAAAAGAACTGGAAACCGAATCGCTGCGAAAAAACAGCACACAGATCTTTATTGAAACCCCTTACCGGAACAACCAGTTGCTGGACTCCCTGTTAAAACAATGCCAGCCTCAGACCCGTCTGTGTATTGCGGTGGATATCACCGGCACCAACGAATCCATACAAACAAAAACCATTCAGCAGTGGCAACAGGCAATCCCTGACCTGCACAAGCGGCCGGCGATCTTTTTGTTAAAAAGGTGAAACACCGGCATCGGTCATTGCAATGATGCTGTCGACTATATAGACCGTATTTCCCCGCCAGGGCAACGCGCCACGGTATTCTTTGTAGTGAAGATCGAAACGTTTTCCGCTATGGATCGCAAGGGTATCATAAATACGTTTATTCTCGATGGAAAAAACAAAATTATTGGATTGCGCGCCTCCTCCGACAGCGCCTTTTATGCCCGCCTGGATCAGTTCTCCCTCAAATGTTTTAAAGATCTGTCCCTTGCGCACCACATTCTTAAGGATACCCGATTTCACCCCGTCGCCAAACACATTGTAGTAATGCCAGTACACATACCCTCCGGCAATCAACACAAACACCAGCAGGGCTATAAAAAAATACCGGCGGCAACCCGAACGTTTGTTTGCTCTTGTTTGGTTCTCAATTGGTAAGGTTTCCATAAAAAAGGTTTAACTTAAAAAATTTAATGTACAATATTCAATATTGCATTATTTTTGCTAATCGAAAGTACAATTTGTTTTTAAATGAATAACTTTTTAAAGCATACAAAACACGTTGCATTTCATGCAAATATAACCACGGGTATTTATGCCGTCGGTTTTGATGTAGCTGTATGCTTTCCACGACCGATGCGCTGTCCTGATTGCTGACAGGACGAACCCCTGACCTGGGCCCTGTCAGTGAAATCTCCCCGCCAAAAACTTTTCAGGACTGGTCTCCCGCAAATTCATCTTAATTACACATCGTGGACAATCTCAATCAGGAAATTATCGTAAGAGTAGCGGAAGCTGCTGATAAAAAATATGCTATCATTATTACGGACGAAATGGAAGCGTCGGCAAAAGCCCGGGGAACCGGCATTGCAAAAAGAAGTCCGGAATATATCGAAAAAAAGATCGATGAGGGTAAAGCCGTTATAGCGCTTACCAGCAAAGGGGAATGGGTCGGTTTCTGCTACATAGAAACCTGGAGCCACGGGGAATATGTAGCCAACTCAGGACTGATCGTTGCGCCTCATTTCCGTAAAAGCGGAGTGGCCAAACAGATCAAACAGACCATTTTCCGGCTCAGCCGTAAAATGTTCCCGGAAGCAAAGATCTTCGGACTCACCACCGGTCTGGCCGTGATGAAGATCAACAGCGAGCTGGGGTATGAGCCGGTTACTTACTCGGAGCTTACCCAGGACGAGCAGTTCTGGGCAGGATGCAAAAGCTGTGTGAACTATGAGATCCTGATGAGCAAAGACCGGAAGAACTGTATGTGCACGGCCATGCTCTATGACCCCAAGGATCATTACGAACCCGAAGAGACCAAGGCGTTTTTTGAAGAAAACAAAACCGGGCTCGAACGGCTCCAGCGGTTGAAACAATGGAAATTCCTGAAAGCATTCCGGAAAAAAGACAAGACCGGAACCGGATCAGGAACATTAAAATCATTCTTTAACTTATTTCATTAAATCATTCAATTAAAATGGCCAAAAAAGTTGTATTGGGTTTTAGTGGCGGTTTGGACACTTCTTTTTGTGTAAAATACCTGACCGATGAAAAGGGATACGAAGTGCACAGCATTATCGTGAACACAGGAGGTTTCAGCGAAGACGAATTAAAAAAGATCGAGGAGCACGCAAAAAAGCTGGGCGTAAAATCGCACAAAACCGTTAATGCTGTAAAAAACTACTACGACTCCATTATCCGTTATCTGGTTTACGGAAACGTATTAAAGAACAACACCTACCCGCTCAGCGTATCCGCAGAGCGTTTGAGCCAGGCGCTTCATATTGCCAATTATGCACGTGAGATCAATGCCGATGCGATTGCGCACGGAAGTACCGGCGCCGGTAACGACCAGGTACGTTTTGATATGGTGTTTCACATAATGGTGCCCGAACTGGAGATCATCACTCCTATCCGGGACATGAACCTCAGCCGCGCCTCAGAGGTGGAATACCTCAAAGGAAAAGGTGTTGATATGAATTTTGAAAAATCGGTGTATTCCATCAATAAAGGATTGTGGGGTACCAGCGTGGGGGGTAAGGAAACATTATCCTCAAACGGGTACCTGCCGGAAGATGCCTGGCCCACGCCTGTTACCAAAACAGACACAGAAGCCGTAACACTTGTATTTGAAAACGGCGAACTGAAAAAGGTAAATGACGAGGAATTTGATCATCCTACAGAAGCCATCCAGTTCCTGCAGCAACTGGCGGGTCCTTACGGAATAGGACGCGACATCCATGTAGGTGATACCATCATCGGTATCAAGGGCCGGGTGGGTTTTGAGGCAGCGGCTCCTATGTTGATCATTAAAGCACACCATGCACTGGAAAAGCATGTTTTAAGCAAATGGCAGCTGCAATGGAAAGACCAGATCGCTCAGTTCTACGGAACCTGGCTGCACGAAGGACAGATCCTGGATCCGGTAATGCGGGATATTGAAGCCTACCTGGAAAGCAGCCAGCGCAATGTAACCGGAACGGTTTTTCTTCAGCTGCACCCTTACCGTTACCAGGTACTGGGTATTGAAAGCCCTTATGATCTGATGAATAATGCATTTGGCAGCTATGGTGAAGCAAACAGGAGTTTTACGGGAGAGGATGTAAAAGGCTTTACTAGGATCTTTGGCAATCAGACGTCCATCTACCATCAGATAAAAGAAAATGCCCACGAAGGAAAATAAAGTAGTTCATCAGCAGCAGCCGATTTCCGCGTATGCCTGGGGAGTCAACTGTAACGCATATGTACTTTCCGGCAGTGAACATTTTTCGGTGAAAAAAGAATCCATTCCTTCCGGAAGCGGGGAACAGTTCCTCCTGCATCATAAAGCCACACAATTCTTTTACATCCTTGAAGGAACGGCCTCTTTTGAGATTGATGGAGCTGCATTTGAAGTGAACGCCGGACAGGGCATTGAGATCTTTCCGGGTCAGGCGCACCGGATCTCCAACAATAAGGAGCAGCTGCTTGAATTTATTGTATATTCGACTCCTTCAACAGATCAGGATCGTTTAAATTTGCATTCATAAAAAAAGATACGGATGAAGATAAAAGCTGGAATAATCGGTGGCGCAGGATATACGGGTGGTGAACTGATTCGTTTGCTGATCCATCACCCCTTTGTAACCATTTCTTTTATTCACAGCCGAAGCAATGCAGGAAAACCGGTTACCGATGTACACTCGGATCTGATCGGTGATACGGACCTTATCTTCAGTGGTGACATCTCACAGGATATTGATGTGTTGTTCCTTTGCCTGGGGCATGGAGAGTCCACTAAATTTCTAAAAGAGACCCCGGTCAATGCTTCCATCCGGATCATTGACCTGGCCAATGACTTCCGCCTGAGAAAGGACAGCAATCAGCCGGAACTGAACCGCAGCTTTGTTTACGGGCTTCCGGAATTGAACCGGGAAGCGATCCGGAAAGCACAGAACATTGCCAATCCCGGGTGCTTTGCCACAACCATTCAGCTGGGATTGTTACCACTGGCGCACACCGGTGTTCTTAAAGAGATCTACACCACCGGCATTACAGGTTCAACAGGAGCGGGTCAAAAACTGGCCGCCACCTCCCATTTCAGCTGGAGGGCCAACAATATACAGGCCTATAAAACACTGACACACCAGCACCTGGGAGAAATAGGCGAATCGTTGGACCAGCTGCAACCGGGCACAGAGATCGACCTGAGCTTTGTTCCCTGGCGGGGCGATTTTGCCCGTGGGATCTTTATCAGCTCCACCATCACTACAGACCTGGCACTTGAAGAACTGTATGTACTTTTTGAAGATTTTTACAAGGGCCATCCCTTTACTTCAGTGAGCCGCACACCGATTTTCCTAAAACAGATCGTAAACACCAACAAGGCTGTGATACAACTGGAAAAAGTAGGTACCAAACTAGTAGTGCATTCGGCAGCAGACAATCTTTTAAAAGGCGCCAGCGGACAGGCGGTACAAAATATGAACCTCCTGTTTGATCTGGATGAAAGAGCAGGTCTGAACCTGAAACCGGCCGCTTTTTAATCCGGCGGTTATTTAAACAGGCGGTTGTCCAGACCATAGGGCCGGGATTCAACAATTTTTACCTTTTTAAAATCCGAATGCTGGGGATTCAGCAGAAGATTGCATTCTTCAGGGATCACAGCAGAAGGCATCCGCAGCACCAGGTGGGAGCGGTGCAGCAGGAACTGGTCGCCCATAAACCGCGTATACTCCATATCCTCCGCCCATTTGTCCTTCAGAACATTTAGCTGGATCTGAACACCCGGACTTTCGGGAACATCAAGCGTAAGCAGGTAGTAATTCAGCAGCATTTTATACAGACCACGGTCAAAATTCACGACGATTTCCAACGCCGCCAGCGAAATATGTTCAGAGGTATAAAGTGCATATACTCCTTTCGAATTCCAGCGGCCTCCAAACAGAAAAGCACCGTATCCGGAAATATCTTCCCGGTAAGGAGCATTTACCAGACGATAGACCAGCATCAGGCGGAGATTCCGTGTTCAAGACGATGAAGCAGCGCAATGACCTCCTCTATACCGGCATGTGTGGTAAGCTGCTCTTTTACCAACGCCCCGTTTAAAGAAAAAGGCCGGCTGTCGAGCCACTGGCGAAACCCCTCCTTACCAAAGAAATCATTGCCGATATCGATCAGCATTTCCAGCAAAAGGATCCGTTCGATCTGGAGGCCGTTAAAACCGCTGCCGTCTTTTGCGTAGCGGTGCAGGGAGCGTTCGCTGATATAAAGCAGATCTGCCCAGTCATTTAAAGTGAACGGACTTTTGTCTGCAATTTTTTTAAAACGGGCATACGTAAAGTCTTTTACTGCAGGTTCTTTTTTGGAACTTTTCTGCCGCACTTCATAGATGGCTTCAAAATCCGAAACCATCGGAAGAGGAGCATCGGCTGCTGTAGGATATTTTTTGGTGCTTTTTTTCACAAAACGACTTTTGTCACAAATATACGTGTTTTTTGTCGTATTTCAATTTCATGCCGCTATTGCTCATTTTTACTGGTCTTGGACCATACTTCATAGATCGGATCCCCTTTGGAACTCAATCCGGTATGCACCCAGTTGCTTCCTTCCATCCGGTCTTTAAATTCCAGGGTCATCCCTACCCTTGAGCTGTCGCGTGAGAAAAAATGGATGGTTTCGGCATAGGTCCCGTCTTTAAAGGTATAAGTGCCGCCGCCGGTGCCGGAAAATTCTCCGGTCTCTACATTGATGGCAGCCCATTGAAAACGGTCATTGGTGAGAAACTTTAACGTACGTCTCGGGGCCAGGCGGATCTCCCGCATATTCGCGCCCTCTTTACGCTGCGTAATACGCCATATCCCGGTCATTTCACTATCAGCCTCCCCTACTCTCACCCAGGTTCCCCGGCTCCCGGAGAGATCACTTTCCGCATTTTTGCCATTGGGTTCCCAGGTAAACACAGCAGTAGTGCCCGTTTTGCCCTGATCACCCGAATGGAACCGGTACTGGAGCTTCAGTTTATCATTCTCCAGCGACAGAAAGCCGCCGAATGTTTTAAAGAATTTTTTTCCCGCCTGGTCATAATGCGTAACCATGCAATAACCGTCCGCAGCCATCAGCAGCCAGGTTTCATTATCGCTGGTGAACATCCAGCTGCCATTAACCGGATGCTTTTGTGCAGGTTCTGAAAAAGCGGTAGACAGCATCAGGCAAAACAGACCGAGTAAACAGAATTGAATTTTTAATTTCATACAGGGCTATTTAAGGTTTAACCATTCAATTGCTATTCCTTCACATTCAGGATCTTTTCGATACGGGTCAGCTCATCACTGTTAAAATTAAGATTTTTAAGGCAATCTGCCGAATCGAGCAGCTGCGCGCTGCTGCTGGCGCCTACCAGGACCGATGTGATCCTGTTGTCTTTCAGTATCCAGGACAGTGCCATTTGTGCAAGGCTTTGTCCGCGTGCTTCCGCAAGCGCATTAAGTTGCTGTATCTGCCAGCGTTTGTTTTCCGTGATCTGGTCCTTCTTGAGGAAGCCGTGCTTTTTTGCTGCCCGCGAATGCTTCGGGATCCCTTTCAGGTATTTATTAGTGAGCAATCCCTGTGCCAGGGGCGAAAAAGGAATACAGCCCACGCCTTCGGTTTCCAGGAGATCGAGCAAACCGTTCTCCACCCAGCGCTCAAACATGGAGTATTTGGGTTGATGGATCAGGCAGGGCGTCCCCAGTTTCTTCAGTATCTTAAAAGCCTGTGCTGCTTCTTTTTTCTGATAGTTGGAAATACCTACATAAAGCGCCTTACCCTGGCGCACGATCAGGTCCAGTGCCGCCATCGTTTCCTCCAGCGGTGTTTCGGGATCCGGCCGGTGGTGATAGAAAATATCCACATACTCCAGCTTCATGCGTTTTAAACTCTGATCCAGGCTGGACACCAGGTACTTCTTGGAACCCCAGTCACCATAAGGCCCCTCCCACATTGTATAGCCCGCTTTCGTCGAAATGATCAGCTCGTCCCGGTGCTGTTTGAAATCTGTATGCAGCATTTTTCCAAAGTTGGTTTCTGCCGAACCCGGAGGAGGACCATAATTATTGGCGAGGTCAAAATGGGTGATGCCGATATCAAATGCCGTATGCAGTGTTTTACGAAACACTTTCTCATCATCCACATCACCGAAGTTATGCCAGAGACCCAGTGAAATGGCCGGCAGCTTCAGTCCGGAGGCGCCGCTTCTGCGGTATTGCATGGTGGCGTATCTTGATGCATTAAATTTCATTTGCCGTGTTTTATTTTTATTATCAACTATTTTATTGTCTATTTCAACACATCCAGCACTTTATACATCTTGCGGATCAGTGAAAGCTGGCTGCCGCTGTAATTATTTACCAAAAATGAGAAGATATAGCTCTTCCCTTCTTTTGATTTCTGGTATCCCGAAAATCCTTTTACCCGGTTAATGGTACCACTTTTCATTTTCATCTCATTGTAAAGCGGAAACCCTTCATAATAAGCGTCAAACCAGGGTTGCTGCTGTGCGTATTTTAAAATGGTCACCTGTGCCCTTGTGGTGATCCTGTTTTGCGGCGACAAACCCGATCCGTCATATAAATGCAGTTCATCCGCATCCACTCCCCTGCTTTTCCAGTGCTCCTGTATGGCACTGATCCCGTTTTCGGTTGTCGCCATGCCTTTCTGTTTCAGACCAACCGTTCTCAACAGCGCTTCGCCATAGAGGTTGATGCTTTTTTTTAAAAACCAGTAGCAGATCTTTGAAAGTTCCGGCGAACGGTTAGTATAGACCCATTTGACCTCTTTTGTTCCCTTGTTTGTAATAACGGGCTTATCACTTGAAAAGCGGACAGTCCCTTTCAGGTTGTTGATAAGGGTCTTTGTAAACTGATTCACCGGGTCATAGATAGAACCCGCAACAACAAAACCGGTCTGGTCAGCCGGAATGGTCCCGGTGAGCAGGCCGGTGTTCCGTCCCATCGACGGATAATACAGGGTACTGTTATCGCCTGAGCCCTTTACTGCCGCTGTTGCCAGGGAGGTGATACGATAATCATACAGATAGGGATTGGTTTTTACCACGCTGACCGGACTGCCGATACTGTTGCCGGACCGGAGGATCAGGTCAAACTGATTCTCCCTCCAGTTGATGGCCTGTGCACCGGCACCATAATAATTCCCAAGGTCCTGCCAGATCCATCCGTCGGGAATCGTTTCGTTTCCCCATTCGCCATTGTATACCATTACCGAATGCAGTTCTTTTACACCGGCTTCCTGCAATGCCGCTTTCAGCCTTGCCAGAAAAGCCAGGTCCTTCGTCTCCTCCCAGCGCCAGCTGGCAAGGGTTGGATCACCTGAAGGATATACGTACAGGCATTTGCCCTGCGGTGTGTTGACGATCCCGAACCGCGTTTCATAGTTGTAGTCGCTGCCCAGCAAATCAAACGCCGTGGCTGCAGTTATTATTTTTTCTGTTGATGCGGTGGCCATACCGATCCTGCTGTTCTGGTCATAAACTACCGTCCCCGTTGCCGCATCGATTATATAAAGGGAACTCAATGCATGTGCCAGCTGTTCGTCCCCATTAAATGCCTCCATTGCCCCGGAGATACGCTGTGCCACCTGCGCCTGTACGCCGAGACACCCCAACGCCATCAGTAAAAGCAAAAACCTTCTCATAGTAATTGTGTTGAGAAGGGAAAATACAACATTCTTCAGGAACAGCGGCTGCCGCTCACCCTTTTTCCTGAATAAGGGCTACCTGAAGTTAAACAACGTAGCAGTAAACAGCCCGCGTTCCCGTTTCTTAAAAATAATATCCCAGTTCCCGATATACCGGAGCACACTCGGCACCAGCAGTTTTCCTACATGGGTCAACTCCACTTCCATCTGCACATTAAAATCATAGGCGCCTGTATTATAGCTCAGAGCATAGGTCCGGCCCATTATCTCAAAATTATGGTCATTGAACCAGGTGGTCATATTATCATAAACGATCTTGTTCCGGTCGGAGCCACTCAGTCCTTCCTTTGCTTTGATCTCAAATTTATAGGCCCGTTGTCCTTTATAAGAAACATAATCGATGGTATAGTCATACAGGTCCGCTACCCGGGGATCGAATACATTACTTTTCTCACCCATCAGCGGAATGCCCGGAATTCTTTTTCCGGGATTGAAAAAAAGCATTTTCAGTTGTTCCTTTCTTTTTGCGATACCCGATTTGCTTTTGGGGTTCAGGCCGGCAGCTCCAACAATATTATTTTCACCGCACACTTTTCCAGCTGTAAAGAAGAGGCCTGCATATAATTCCGCTGTATAGTAATTATAATTCCCCTCCCCGTCCGTCATATCTCCGGTGGTCTTCTCATATTCCTTGGTCATAGTGCGGCAATCGTCTTTGTATACCTGGTGGGTCTTGCTGTTCAGCGAGGCGATCTGTGCACCCCGCTTATCTTTCATTACAATATTATTCAGGGAAGAAAAGCTCAGTATCCTCAGGTTTTTAAAGGCCTTATAAAATGTAGTATCTTTTTTTACGCGGTCGATAAAGCTGGGCACATTCAGTTTATTATTGGTCACTACTTCTGAAAGTGTGACCATTTGAGCCAGCCGTTCGTTCTCCAGCGAATCCTGCAGCTGCTCATCCTGCTGCGCCAGCAATGAACCGCAAATACCCAGTAAACAAAAAACAAAAAGAAATCCAGGTTTCATAATAAAAGAAAAATAATGAAGCGGTACTCTGGCAAAGGAGTTCAAAGCGCCAGCAAACTGCAGCCCCTTATATCGCTGTTGTCCCTGCGCCCCAGCACTTCAAAAGAACCGTTGGCATGAACCAGTCCGAGATCATCCGTTGCTATAAAACTGCAGGAATACACATTGGCCAGGTCGATGACATTCAGGACACCACGTCCCGGACGATTCAGCAGGGAAAGCGGATCATCCTCTTCTCTCAAAACGATCTTCATCCATGGCGGTGTGTTAAAGACCCCTTTGCCTTTTGAATAGGCCTGGGAAAGCAGTTCTGTCATGCCATATTCCGAATGGACATCCGTTAGCTTAAACTCCTGCATCAGCCGTTCGTGCACCTCCGCACGTACCAGCTCCCTGCGGCGGCCTTTCATTCCTCCTGTTTCCATTACAATGGTATGTTGCAGGGACATGGGAAACTGTTCAGCAAAATCAAGCAGCGCATAGGTGACACCGATCAGCAGTGTCTTCTGCCCTGCTGCCTCCAGTTTTTTTAAGGTGCCGGCCAGTGATTCCAGATCATTCAGATAAAAACCGCTCTGCGGATGTCCGCTCTCCCGTATCAGGTGATCCACCATGAATACCAGGGAAGAATTCCCCCGCTCCAGGTAGGAGGGCAACAGGCCCAGCACACAAAATGTTGTTACATCCCCATAGAACTGCCGGAATGCCCGCATAAAACTTTCTATATATATCTCATCATTTTTCAGCAGGTGCCTGCTATTGACCATACCGGTGGTTCCGCTGCTTTCAAAAATGATTTCAGGAGTAAAGTCTGTTGCCGTAACGGCGTGTGTTTTAAAAAAGCGGATGGGCAGGAACGGAATATCTTCCAGCCGGCTTATTGTCCCCGGCCGCCTGCCGATCGCATCCGCGTAATTCCTGTAAACTGCATTCTGCTCATACTGAAAAAGAAAGAGTTCTTTTGCAAGGGCCTCAAACCCTCCGGTATCCACTGAAAATATCGCATCCTTCCATGTCTTCATACAAATCAGGAGCAAAAATACAAATAGGATGCAGATAAATAGGATTAAGTTTGCAGTTGAAAAGCTTACAGGATGGCGGCAAAAGGCAAGATTTTTTTTGATTTCATTATTTTCAGCAACCTTTTTATCGCATTTTGTGCTGTTGCGATGTGTCTTTGCAGTACCGCTCTGTTTGGCCTGGGGAAGCTCCCCGTTGATTTTGTGGCCTTTGTTTTCTTCTCCACCCTGTCCAGTTACAGCATTCACTGGTACCTTACCAATGAAGAGGAGGAAACAACCGCCAGCCGCACCGACTGGCTGCGGCAGTATAAAAAAGTACATGCCACCTTTTTCATCATCAGCGCCATCGGCACCGGTTTCTTTTTGATCCGGTTGCAGGCATACTGGTTGTACATCCTGCCGGCCGTGGGACTTACACTGATGTACACCGCCCCAAAATTTCCGCATCCCTTTTTCCGGTCTTTGCAACGGTTTATCCTGGGCAAGACCTTTCTGCTCGCTGCTATGTGGACCTACGTAACAACGGCTTTACCTTTTTTTGTACTTCATGCCAACTGGCAGCCACCCCATTTTATCTATGTGGCACTTCGGTTTGCACTGATCTTTGCGATCTGCATCCTCTTTGATATACGGGACAAACAGTTCGACCGTCAAACCGGTGTAAAGAGCCTGGTGACCATTCTTCCACTTGAAAAAATAAAAATTATTTTCACGCTGTTTATTGTCATCAATATTGCCGGATCCTTTATCTTATATACTTATACTCAAGATCTTATACAGTTCATTTTCCTTTCTTTACCGGCAGCGTTCACCTACCTGCTCTACCCCCTGGCAATAAAATCTAAAAATGATTACCTTTTTTATTTTATTTTAGACGGCCTTATGGCGCTGACATCCGTATTGTACTTTATGAAAACCGTTTTTGAGCGGTATATACAATAAGTTAGCACAAAAATTGATAGATATAACTTATGCATACTTCATTTAATAAAATTGTACACTTCACCCGCCTTATAAAAATAAACGGCCGATTAAGAGAATTTAACTACCGGAAAAATAACAATGCCGGCAGCTATGTTTTTGATGTGGATACCGCTGATGATCGTGGAAACAGGTTGTTCTTCCGGCTGCTAAAGGAAGATAATGAATGGGCGCTTACCACGAAGATGCCTGTCCCCGAATGGGTTACCGATAACCGGGAATTGCTGATCACAGAACTTGAGGAAGGCGTATTAAATAATTAATTACTACCGTCTTAAAACAGCCGTACCATTCCTGCAACAACAATCGTTTAAGGCTGCGTTGTTTGTATCTGGCAACTGAAAAAAATAACAGATGAAAAGGCTCTTATTGCTGCTTCTTGTAACGGCCATCTCCTGTTCCACAACCAGGCATTCAGCCCGCGAGACGCAAACCGCCCCGGCCCTGCCGGTAAGCGGAAAGCTATGGGGCTCCCTTTTCCAGCAAAAAGCGGCAGAGTATGCCGCCCTCTGCCACCAGGCCTATAATGCGGCACAGGCAAGTCTCGACAAAACCTTATCAGGCCCGGTATCTGCAAAACCCCGGGCCATTGTGACGGACATTGATGAAACCTTTCTTGATAACAGTCCTTATGCCGTTTACCGCGCCTTTCAGGGCCTGGATTACGACAGTAAGACCTGGCAGGAATGGACCTCAAAAGGCAACGCAGTTCCGTTACCGGGAAGTGTCGCTTTTTTCAACTATGCCGCTTCAAAGGGTGTGACCGTCTTTTATGTTACCAACCGTGGAGAAAACGAACGGGCGGGTACAATGGCCAACCTCAAACGGTTCAATTATCCTTTTGCGGACGATGCCCACCTCATTATGATGCAAAAGGAAAGTTCAAAAGAGGCACGCCGCCAGCAAATCGCTGCCCGTTACGATATTGTGCTGCTGCTGGGTGACAACCTTGCCGACTTCAGTATGCTATGGGATAAAAAAACAACCAAGGAACGGCTGCAACGGGTGGAAGAAAATGCGGCGCAATTCGGTACAAGATTTATTATACTGCCCAATATTACCTATGGCGGCTGGGAAGATGCGATCTACGGCAACAGCCACAGCCTTACTCCCGCGCAGAAAGATTCTGCCATAAAAGCTAACCTAACCGGTTATTAGCGGAGCCCTTTCTTTTCTGATCTGCCGGTATGATCGCCGTTCCTGCTAAACTAAAATAGCGTACATTGCATCAGCTATGAACTTCCGGCAGCAATGCTCCCAAAAAAGGAATTTTTATTCCTGCTAAATTTAAAATATGACAAAGCTATCCGTAAATATCAACAAGATCGCCACCCTGCGTAATTCGCGTGGCGGTAATAATCCAGACCTGGTTAAAATGGCGCTGGACGCTGAAAGCTTTGGTGCAGATGGCATCACGGTACATCCCCGGCCCGATGAACGGCATATCCGGTACCAGGACCTGCGTGACCTGAAACCCCTGCTTGCCACGGAGCTCAATATTGAAGGGAACAGCAGGGAACAAAAATTCATTGACCTGGTTTTGGAAATAAGGCCGCAGCAGGTAACGCTGGTGCCCGATGCCACCGGCCAGCTGACCTCCGATCATGGTTGGGATACCATTCAACACAACGTGTATCTGAAAGAAACAATACGGATCTTTAAAGATGCCGGTATAAGAGTCTCCATTTTTGTGGACCCGGTTGTTGAAATGGTAGAAGGTGCCGCCACAACAGGAACCGATCGTATTGAACTGTACACCGAAGCCTATGCCCGCCATTTTGCTTCCGGAAAAGAAGCCGCCATTGCACCCTATGTAACCGCAGCGGAAAAAGCCCGCGAACTGGGACTGGGATTGAATGCCGGGCATGACCTCGACCTGAAGAACCTCAACTACTTCAGCCAGCAGATACCCTGGCTGGATGAAGTAAGTATCGGCCATGCCCTTATTTGCGATGCGCTTTACCTGGGTTTTGAAAATACCATTCAGCTGTATAAACGACAGCTCGCCATGCGCAGCAGCCTGTAGTTTTCACTTTCACATAATTATACTATGGTTCGTTTCTTTTTTCTGTTGACTGCAATAATAGTGCTTGCCATTTCAGGACGTGCACAGCAGATCACGACCTTGTTTGAAACCAGCAATGGTAAACAGACCCCGGAATACCCCGATATCATCAAATGGTGGCAGCAGCTGGACCAGGCTTCCGACAAGGTAAGTATGCAAGCCGTGGGAATGACCGATGCCGGCTACCCGCTGCACCTGGTGATGGTAAGTAACCAGCCGATGACCGGCTTTGAAGCCGCACATCAGCAGGGAAAGACTGTACTCCTCATCAATAACGGTATCCACCCCGGCGAGCCGGATGGTATTGATGCCTCCATGCTGCTCATAAGGGATATTGTTGAGAAAAAACTGACGCTCCCAGATAATGTGGTGCTGGCCCTGATCCCGGTATATAATATCGGCGGATGCCTGAACCGCAGCAGCCTTTACCGGGTGGACCAGGACGGACCCGAAGCATTCGGATCCAGAGGCAATTCCCAGAACCTTGATCTGAACCGCGATTTTATCAAGTGCGATACAAAAGATGCCTTTGCATTTACAGAGATCTTTCACCGGGTGGATCCGGATATCTTTATTGACAACCATGTAAGCAATGGTGCGGATTATCAGCATGTGATGACCCTGCTTACCTCGCAGCACAATAAACTGGGTGGAAAAATGGGCGAATTTATGAACCGCCGTTTTGAACCCGCCCTGTATCAGCTAATGGGAAAAGAAGGGTTTGACCTGATCCCTTACGTAAATGATTTCGGGGACTCCGTTACAAACGGGTGGGCAGGTTTCTGGGACAGTCCGAGATATGCCAGCGGATATGCCACGCTGTTCCAGTCCTTCGCATTTGTTCCGGAAACACATATGCTGAAACCCTATCCCCAACGTGTAAAAGCCACTTATGCCCTGATGAAGAGCTTTATCACCTTTGCAAAGGAAAACGGCATAACGATCCGGCAACTGCGGAAGGAAGCGCGCGCTGCATTACTGCATACGGAGGCATTTCCGGTATCTTTCAGGCTTGACTCCTCAGCTGCCGGCACCATCACTTTTAAAGGCTATGAGGCCATCCGTAAAAAAAGTGCGGTTTCGGGATTGCCGCGGCTTTACTATGACCGGTCCAGGCCATTTACACGGCAGATCCCTTTCCACAATCAATACATTCCGGAGCGGCTGGTCCGGAAACCCAAGGCATATGTGATCCCCCAGGGCTGGTGGAAGGTCATTGACCGTTTGAAGGCCAATAAGGTGATCCTGGAGCCGCTTACCAGGGATACCACGATCGGTGTGGAGACCTACTACATAACGAAATACCGTTCTTCCCCCGCGCCTTACCAGATGCATCACGCTAATACTGATGTGGAAGTGGAAACAAAAAAACAATCCCTGCATTTCTGGAAAGGCGATTGGCTGATCCCTATGAACCAGACCGCCAACCGCTTCCTGTTTGAAACGCTGGAACCATATTGTGAAGACAGCTATTTTGCCTGGAATTTTTTTGACGGGATACTGAATAACAAGGAATGGTATTCCGCCTATAATTATGAAGACATTGCGGCAGAACAGCTGAAGAAGGATACCACCCTCCGGAAAGCGCTTGAAGCGAAACGCACCGCCGACCCGGCGTTTGCCGGCAATGCCGCTGCGCAGCTGACATTTATCTTCGATCAATCGCCTTATAAGGACCCTGATTTTATGCGCTATCCCGTTTACCGGATTGTGGATTAGTGGCCGGGGCAGCCGGTTCTGCGGGTGCTTTCTCTAGTATAAAGCCATTTTCAGCAGCAAAGCGTGCCTGGGTGTCCTGTAAACGAAGGATCACTTCCTCCTGGGCCACCAGGATCTGGTTCATCCGATCGCTCGCCGTAATCCGGGCGGCCTCATCGGGTGCATCGCCGATTTCCCGGTAGGCGGTATACAGACTTTTGAAATACTCGAAATACCGTATGGCGACCGTTTTAAAGTCCTCTCCCCCTGTCAATGAAGAGACATCCACTTTTTCAATGCGGTCAATTTTTTCCTGTATCAGGACTTCCATTTTCTTGGCTTCCTCGGCCACGCTTTTATAGTCGGCGCTGTCTGCATGGACTTTAATGGCATTTTCAGCCGCACGGATCGGCTCAGCCAGGCTTTGTTCCTCCTTTGCGATTTCATCACTGAACTGCTTGGCCGTCATAGTGATCTTACTTTTGCAACC
Source organism: Niabella beijingensis (assembly GCF_020034665.1). Taxonomy (NCBI): domain Bacteria; kingdom Pseudomonadati; phylum Bacteroidota; class Chitinophagia; order Chitinophagales; family Chitinophagaceae; genus Niabella; species Niabella beijingensis. The sequence continues at coordinate 1,174,581 of NZ_JAIQDI010000001.1, forward strand.
TGCCATAACAAGCAATACAAATACGAATAAGAACGGATTCAATTTCATTCGAACCTTTAAGTTTTTGTGATCAGATCCAACTCCCACAGGATCAGCGGGCATGGCTGTTCCCGGCACCGGAATTGCTCTAAATATTGTTAATCACCCATAGCTGTGCGCTAAACAGCCGGACCGGAAGCCCGTTTCGTTTTACGCGCATAATAGTAATAAATGGGCACTCCTATTATAACAATAACCAGGCCTAATAATGAAGTAGAGGTCTTTGCATACAACAAACCGATTCCTAAAGTACCCGCCATCAGCAGATAGATCACGGGGATGACCGGATAGCCAAAAGCTTTATATGGCCTTTCGGCTTCGGGCCTGCTCCGCCGCAGCCGGAATACCCCTACAATGGTCAGTATATAAAACACTACGGTTATGAATACCACGTAATCAAGCAATACACCATACTGTCCGCTCAGGCAAAGCGCGCTGGCCCATACACATTGCGCCCACAGTGCCCATTGGGGGACCGCATTTTTATTGAGTGTTCCGGCCTGGAGAAGAAAGAGATTGTCCTTTGCCATGGTATAATACACACGTGCCCCCGACAATATGAGCCCGTTATTACATCCGAAAGTGGAGATCATGATCATTATTGCGATGACCGCAGCACCATAATTGCCAAATATAGAGGATGCAGCAGCAGTGGCTACACGGTCCTGAACCGCAAAAGCGATATTGGGCGCAGCCACTTCAGAAGCATAAGCCACTTCCGCACCCGAAGCAGGAGGGAACATGGGTAACACCGCCAGGTACATCAGGTTGGCCAACAGGTAAACCACCGTTACTACCAGGGTACCCAGGAAAAGGCTTAAGCCGACATTCTTTTTGGGGTTCTTTATTTCTCCGGCGATAAAGGTTACGTTTTCCCAGGCCACGCTGCTGAAAACCGAACCTACCATGGCCCCGCTGATCAGCCCCAGCGCGATCATCATGCTGCCGGGCGACTGGAACACGGACCAACCCTGTTTTACACCCGCCGCATCGGTAACCGGTGCTGTAAATTTCATATCAAATCCGGTGGCCCAGTTTGCATTCCAGATGTCTGCTTTGGCAGCTATCAATAATCCGAAGATGATCAGTCCGAAAAGCGAGAATAATTTTACAATGGTGAAGATCGTCTGGATCGTTTTTCCATCTTTTACCCCCCGGGTATTGATGTAGGTGAGAAAAATGATCAATGCGATGGACACCAGCTGTGCCGGGAAAATGCGTATCCAGCCCAGCTCAAAAAGAAGGTTCTTTTCATCCATGGTCAATGCCGGGATAAAATAGCCGGCAAATTTGCTGAAGGCTACTCCTACCGCTGCAATGGTGCCCGTTTGTATAACAGAAAAAAAGCTCCATCCGTATAAAAATCCCAACATGGGATTGTAGGCTTCTTTCAGATAAACATATTGCCCGCCGGCCTTTGGAAACATGGACGACAGTTCGCCATAGGTGACCGCAGCAAAAACCGTCATCAGCCCGGTAATCACCCAAAGTGCTACCAGCCAGCCGGCCGATCCCACCTGACGGGTCATGTCTGATGTTACAATAAAAATACCGGAACCAATCATGGATCCGGCCACGATCATGGTTCCGTCAAACAGGTTGAGCGATTGTTTAAATGTAACTTTTTCAGCCATCGTTTAAATTTATTAGCTCAAAATAAGATTTTATTGGAAATAAACGGCAAAAAAAACCTTGCGGAAGTTCGCAAGGAATATTGAAAAAACGGGGGATCCCCGTGCTATTTCTTTTCTTTGGCGTATTGCTCGTTAAGCCCTTTCACCACCTCTTTTGTAATATCATAAACCGTGTCTTTGTAGTAAAACAACCCCGGTTCGTAGGCAAAAATGAAAGAGAAAGTTCTGTCGGCATTAAAGACCTTTAGAAAATCTTCGATCTTCTTTTTAACGCTGAGGTTCTTGCTGCTGACAAAGTTATTAAAGTCGTCCATCAGACTTTGCCGTTTATCCATCATCTGCGCCTGGGTCGTTTCTACATCCTGCCGGGCGGCCATTGCCTGTTCGTCGGTCATCGTATTGCTCTGCTGCTGGTAGCCGCCTACTTTTGCCTTAAACGATTTCTCCATCTTATCCAGTTCTACTGTAATGGCACTTTTCTTTTTCTCAACTTCCCCCTGAACGCTTTTTGCAAGGTCATAGTGCTCCTGTATCGAATCCATATCGATATAGGCAAACACTGCTTTCCGGCTCATCAGGGAGTCCTTGCCTTTTGAAATAACATCGTCGGCATGAGGCGCCCTTTCTGTTGTTCCGCCAAACTGCTTAAACAACAAAAAACCCACAGCTATTACCAGCAATGCATTAACAACAAGAAGTGCATTCTTCATTTCTCAATTTTTTACAATAAATATAAAACAACTTGCAATATACCAATGAATTAAACAAAAAAAATCTGAAAAAGCTATCTTATGAAACCCTTAACAGCCTAAAAAAGCCGCTCTGACTGCATCAGAGCGGCTTTCGACTATCTTTCGGTTCCCATTAAACGATCTTCTCTACCTGCATATAGTTCAGTTCCACCGGTGTAGACCTTCCGAAAATCTTCACAGTAACCTTCAGCTTTTTCTTTTCATCGTTCACTTCTTCAATAACACCATTAAAATCGTTGAAAGGTCCTTCAACGATCTTGATGGTTTCGCCAACTATGAATGGCTCTACCATGCTTACACCGCCGGCTTCAGCCATTTCATCCATCCTGCCCAGCATTTTGTTCACCTCAGCCTTACGGAGTGCGATCGGGTTGTCTTTTCCAAGAAAATGGATCACACTGTTCGTATTTACCACCATATCCCTCAGATCATCACTCATCTTGCCATCCAGCACTTCGATCATTACATAGCCGGGATAATAGTTGCGTTCCCGCATTACCTTTTTCCCGTTCTGTACTTTATATACTTTCTCCACCGGAAGGAACACCTGCTTTACCACCTTCTCAAATTCGCTTCTCGAAATTTCTTTATCCAGATACTCCTTTACCTTCCGCTCTTTACCACTAACCACCCGCAACACATACCATTTGGTATCCTGCTGGGGTGCTTCCGGAGTTGTGTTATCTGTTGTGTTTACTTCTTCCATTATTTAACTATAAAGGATTTTGTATAAAAAATTCAGCCCGCCGCCGGCAATAAAATCCATCAGCCAGATCATCACCGTGATCAGGACGGTAGCACCCAGCACAATCATTGTAGACTGTTGCAGTTCGCTCCATGTGGGCCAGGTCACTTTTTCTGCCAGCTCCTTATAGCTGTTTTTTACATAATCTCCGAACTTGCTCATTTTCCAGGTTTAAAGTTCAAGGTTCAAGGTTTAATGTAGCCACATTAAACGTCAAACACATGAACATTGAACAAAAATTTGCACGGGCACAAGGATTCGAACCCTGATCAAAGGTTTTGGAGACCTCTATTCTACCATTGAACTATGCCCGTATACAGCCGGGATATACCCGGCTTAAGAACTACTTTCCGAACACCGAACAGAATAAACTTACGCCTTTTCTATTCTACCTCCCGATAGTTATCGGGAGAACTATGCCCGTATACAGCCGGGATATACCCGGCTTAAGAACTACTTTCCGAACACCGAACAGAATAAACTTACGCCTTTTCTATTCTGCCTCCCGATAGTTATCGGAAGAACTATGCCCGCAAAAAGCTCCTCAGCTTTTCTGAATGAAAAGTAAAAGGAGCAATAAAATAAAGAACTTTAAAAGCAAAGTACCTGAACTTTTCAGCCCAAGTACTTTTGCAAATATAGACTGCTTCCATACTCCCCATCCGGGGACTGGAGGGCTTATTTGATGATTTCAGTAACCTGACCTGCACCTACTGTACGTCCACCTTCACGGATCGCGAATTTAAGACCTTTTTCCATCGCGATCGGAGTGATCAGTTTTACAGTCAGTGAAGTGTTATCACCAGGCATGATCATTTCAGTACCTTCGTTCAGGGTAACTTCACCAGTTACGTCTGTTGTACGGAAGTAGAACTGAGGACGATACTTGTTGAAGAACGGAGTGTGACGTCCACCTTCGTCTTTGCTCAGTACGTAAACTTCAGCTTTGAATTCAGTATGCGGAGTGATTGATCCGGGTTTGCAGATTACCATACCACGACGGATCTGGGTTTTCTCAATACCACGCAGCAACAGACCTGCATTATCACCAGCTTCACCTTCGTCCAGGATCTTGCGGAACATTTCCACACCTGTTACAGTAGAAGTCAGGGGTTTTTCCATCAGGCCTACGATTTCTACAGCCTCACCGGTTTTAACTTTACCTCTTTCGATACGACCTGTAGCTACTGTACCACGACCAGTGATAGAGAATACGTCCTCAACACTCATCAGGAACGGCAGATCAATCGGACGGGGAGGCAGGGGAATGTAGCTGTCAACAGCATCCATCAGTTCAACTACTGCGTTCACCCATTTTTCGTCACCAGCCAGAGCGCCGGTAGCAGAACCTTTGATGATCGGAGTGTTGTCACCGTCGAAACCACGTTTTGTCAGTTCATCACGAACTTCCATTTCAACCAGATCCAGCAGTTCGGGGTCATCAACCAGGTCTACTTTATTTAAGAAAACAACCATTTTAGGTACACCTACCTGTGCAGCCAAAAGGATGTGCTCTTTTGTTTGAGGCATCGGACCATCAGTTGCGGCTACCACCAGGATGGCTCCATCCATCTGTGCAGCACCAGTGATCATATTTTTAACGTAGTCAGCGTGACCGGGGCAATCAACGTGTGCGTAGTGACGAGTTGCAGTTTCATATTCTACGTGAGCTGTATTGATTGTAATACCTCTCTCTTTTTCTTCAGGTGCACCATCAATTTCGTCATATTTTTTTGCCTGTGCTAAACCTTTTTTAGAAAGAATATCGGTAATAGCGGCAGTCAAAGTGGTCTTACCATGGTCAACGTGGCCAATGGTACCAATGTTTACGTGGGGTTTCTCCCTCTTAAAGGTCTCTTTTGACATTGTTATCTTTTTTAATTGTTTTTACTAAATTTTTGTTTATACACAAATCCAGCCAGGGCTGGATTGCAATGCTTTAGCTGAATCGCTGTATTGAGTGCAACTCATCTAAAATATAAAAGAAGAGTCATAAACCCCGATTTTCAATCGGAATGACTGCTTCCAGAAGAGCCGTTGATGAGACTTGAACTCACGACCTCTTCCTTACCAAGGAAGTGCTCTACCCCTGAGCTACAACGGCGATCTCAGTTGATAGCTCCGGTTCTACACAAACCTCAACTACAAACGAAACGGAGCGGGAGACGAGGCTCGAACTCGCCACCTATAGCTTGGAAGGCTATCGCTCTACCAAATGAGCTACTCCCGCTTAACAAATTTGAAGTTCAAAGTTTAAAGTTCAGCGTTGAACCTTAAACTTTAAACTTTCGAACAAAGAACTGTGGGCAGAGAAGGATTCGAACCTCCGTACTCCGAAGAGAACAGATTTACAGTCTGTCGCCTTTAACCACTCGGCCATCTACCCTTTTTAAGCTGACAGGTTTACAAGTTTAAATGTTGATACCGCATGTGCTGTTACCCTAAACATTTCAACTTGTCAACTTAACTGAGCCGAAGAAGGGAGTCGAACCCGCGACCTGCTGATTACAAATCAGCTGCTCTACCAACTGAGCTACTTCGGCTTAAAAAAAGAACTAATTTTCTGATAGTTAGATGCTAAACAAGCAACTGAACTGCCCCAAAAATTTGGAAAGCAAAGGTAAGGTTTTTTTACAATTCAATAAATTTTGTTGGATACTTTTTTTATAATTTTTTATCGTCAAAATAAATCCTGTCACAGCTGTCAATCCGGCGCATTTTATTCCGGCTTCCGGGCTGCAACCAACACAAAAATAGGTCTCCGTGTTTCGTCCACCATTTCCGGATACCGGCCGTATAATCCGGGGTCCGGCCCGGGCTCTGCAATTTCCAGGATGCTAAAGCCGGCCTGCAGCAGGCTATTTAACAGGGTAGCCATTGTCCGGTGATATTTGATCACTTCATGCCCCAGGAAGCGGGTATCCCTCCGTCCCTCCTGCTGGTAATGGTCTACCGGCCAGTGCAGCCGGTTTCCTTCCTTATCAACAAACCAATCCTGTTCCGCCCTTGCTGTAAATACGGGGTGCTCTGTTGAGAAGACAAAACAACCTCCGGCTGTCAGAAAGCCAAATACCTTTTTGCATAATAAAGCATAATCTGCCACATAATGCAATGCCAGGGAGCTGATGACCACATCAAAAGATCCGGGAGGAAAATCAACGGATTCGACCGGTGACTCGAGGTAAGTAATAAGGGGGGAAAACCGGTAACTGCGCGCCTTTTCGAGCATTTTAGCCGACAGGTCCACGCCTGTTACCTGTAAAGCGCCCTGGTCCGCTGCATACCGGCAATGCCACCCGTAGCCGCAACCCAGGTCCAGCACCCGTTTTCCTCTCAGATCCGGCAACATAGCACGTAATACCGGCCACTCTCCTGCCGCGCCCAGGCCTTCCTGTGAACGGGGCATACGGCTGTAATTTTCAAAAAAAGAAGGATCGTCGTATTTATTCTGTTGCATAGCACAAAATTAGCCCTCTCCTTTTTTAATTATGGTTCTGAAAAAGCCCTTCGCTTTCTGCCCTGAAGGATTCCTCCTTACATCGTAATACACAGCACCAAAAGACAGATAACCGTACAGGCTATCTCCTATGGAATAGGATTTTTTATCCAGCACCAACCGTTGCCAGAGAGGGGCATTAAGAGGCTCACATGGATGGTCTGTAATTACACAAAATGAGCTATAAGGCATCAGTACAAACCGGTCCCGGACGATCCAGATATTCAAACCCGAATCTCCAAATCCCAAATGAGCACCAATTAAAATACGAAGCGTATCATTTTGTAAATAGGCCCGGCAATCATAAAGATCCTTTACATTACCCGAGCTGTAATGTTCCTGACCTTCAAAAACATCCCGGGTGGTTTTGTAATAATCTGCTGCAATGGACCGCTTTGCCATCGTATCCCCCTTATCTTTAAAAGGAGAAAATATTTCATTAATGCTATCTAATTTCTTGTAAATGTCATTCTCCGGAATCCCACTGCTCATCTCAAATCCTTGCCAGTACCTCATACTATGAATAGGGGCTGCAAGCTCATGCAAACTGTCGGTATCCCGTTGAAACACACTATCCACAATGGTTTCAGCAGTTTGCTTATCTGAGTTATTAGCAGGAGCCGGTGTTTCCCCTGTATGGCATCCCTGTATAATAAACAACACAGTAAGAACCTGGATTGCTTTTCTCATACGTCTGTTTTTTAAAACATAAGGACGTCGCTCTCTGCAGGATTCCACAAAAAAGGAGCGGTTTTTACAACCGCTCCTGTACTTATTTACAAACCTTCCGGTTTAAAAGTTATTCTTCTTCGTCAAAGGACATCGCCTCACGTGCGGTCTGTAACAGTTCGTATTCTTCCTTGCTTCCTACGATCATGTTCTCAAACTCACGCAAACCGGTACCGGCAGGGATATGGTGACCTGTGATCACATTCTCTTTCAATCCCAGCATTTCATCTGCTTTACCATGGATGGCCGCAGAAGACAGTACCTTGGTGGTTTCCTGGAAGGAAGCCGCAGAGATCCAGCTCTGTACACCCAGTGAGGCCTTGGTGATCCCCAGCAATGTGGGTGCGGATGTAGCCGGTTGTGCATCGCGGTGTTCCACTGTTTTCTTGTCGTTACGACGCAGAACAGAGTTCTCCTCGCGCAATTCCCTCAGGCTGATGATCTGACCCGCGCGGAGCTTGGTGGAATCACCCGGATCGGTGATCACTTTCTTCTCGTATACAAAGTCGTTCTCATCTACAAACTCAAATTTATCCACCAGGTCATCTTCCAGGAAGCGGGTATCACCCGGATCCACGATGCTTACCTTACGCATCATCTGGCGAACGATTACTTCAATGTGTTTATCGTTGATACGCACACCCTGTAAACGGTATACCTCCTGGATCTCATTCACCACGTATTGCTGCACAGCAAATGGTCCCTGGATCGCCAGGATATCCTGCGGAGAGATTTGTCCGTCAGAAAGCGGGCTGCCGGCTTTTACAAAGTCGCCATCCTGTGCCAGGATCTGTCTTGTCAGCGGCACCAGGTATTTGCGGGTAACGCCATCTTTTGCCTCAATGATGATCTCGCGGTTGCCGCGTTTAACGGCGCCCATGGAAACCACACCATCGATCTCGGATACAACGGCAGGGCTGCTGGGGTTCCGGGCTTCAAACAGCTCGGTTACACGGGGCAGACCCCCTGTGATATCCTTCAGCTTACCCAGGATACGCGGTATCTTCACCAGTACCCTGCCGGCTTTCACCTCATCGCCATCATCCAGCATCAGGTGGCTTCCTGTCGGCAGGTTATAGGATTTATTTTCTTTACCTTCTACAACAATAGAAGGAATTTTTGTTTTATCGCGGGTTTCGATCACCACTTTTTCACGGTGACCGGTTTGCTCATCCGCTTCTTCACGGTAGGTTACCCCTTCGATCACATTTTCAAATTTCAGCACACCATCCGCTTCCGCAATGATAACGTTGTTATAAGGATCCCAGGAACAGATCGCATCGCCTTTGGAAACCTTCTGACCATCTTTTACCAGTAATGTAGATCCGTAAGGAATGTTATTGGTAATTAACAGGCGGTCATTTTTTGTATCGATAATACGGGCTTCACCGGTACGGCCGATCACCACACGTACATCATCTCCTTCGGCATTGGTGGTTATAACAGAGCGTACACCGTCAAACTGGATTGTACCATCAAATTTCGCGATCAGGGTTGAATCTACTGAAGCAGATCCGGCCACACCACCCACGTGGAAGGTACGCAGTGTCAGCTGTGTACCCGGCTCACCGATGGATTGTGCCGCAATGATACCCACTGCATCGCCCTTCTGGGCAAGGATGCCGGATGCGAGGTTCTTACCATAACATTTCACGCAGCAACCGCGCTTGCTTTCGCAGGTAAGTACGGAGCGGATCTCAATGGATTCGATGCCTGCAGCTTCGATCGCACGGGCTTTTTCTGCAGAGATCTCTGTTCCTGCCTCCAGCAGCAGTTCGTCCGTCTGCGGATCATAAATATCGTGCAGTGAAGTACGTCCTTCAATACGGTCTGCCAGCGGCTCAATTACATCTTCATTATCTTTCAACGCAGCAATAGAGATACCACGCAGTGTTCCGCAATCTTCTTCTGTGATCACCACATCCTGTGCCACATCCACCAGACGACGGGTCAGGTAACCGGCATCAGCGGTTTTCAACGCCGTATCCGCAAGACCTTTACGCGCACCGTGTGTGGAGATGAAGTAATCCAATACATTCAGCCCTCCTTTAAAGTTAGAGAGGATGGGGTTTTCGATGATCTCAGATCCCGTGGAGCCTGATTTTCTCGGCTTGGCCATCAATCCCCTGATACCGGCCAGCTGCTTGATCTGCTGCTTGCTACCACGCGCCCCGGAATCCAGCATCATGTATACAGAGTTGAATCCCTGTTTGTCAGAGCTGAGTTCGCGGATCAGTGTTTCTGTAAGACGTGTATCCACACGGCTCCAGATATCCACGATCTGGTTGTAACGCTCGTTGTTGGTGATCAGTCCCATGTTATAGTTGTCCCAAACCTCATCCACTTCACCCTTTGCGTTATCCAGCAGTTCCTGCTTGATATCGGGGATGATCAGGTCATTGATGCTGAAGGACAACCCGCCCTGGAAGGCAGTACGGAAACCAAGTTGTTTGATGTCATCCAGGAATTTAGCGGTCTTGGGTACGTCGGTGATCTCGATGATATCCCCGATGATTTCCCGGAGATTCTTCTTGGTCAGCAATGCATTTACAAAGCCTACCTCTTCCGGAACATTCTGGTTGAAAATAACCCGGCCAACAGTGGTTTCAATTAATTTTCTTTCCAGCTCACCGGTCTTTTCATTACGCACGATCCCTTTTACCTTGATCCAAGCGTGAAGGTCCACCTGCTTTTCATTATAAGCGATGATCACTTCTTCCGCAGAGTAAAAGGCTTTCCCTTCCCCGCGCACCTTTTCGGTTTCGGTGGATTTCTTTCCTTTGGTAATGTAGTACAGTCCCAGTACCATGTCCTGTGAAGGCAGGGTGATGGGGGTACCATTCTGCGGGTTCAGGATGTTGTGAGAAGCCAGCATCAGCAGCTGTGCTTCCAGGATCGCTGCATTGCTCAATGGTACGTGCACAGCCATCTGGTCACCATCAAAGTCGGCGTTGAATGCCGCGGTTACCAGCGGGTGCAGCTGGATCGCTTTACCTTCGATCAGTTTGGGCTGAAATGCCTGGATGGACAGGCGGTGCAGCGTTGGGGCACGGTTTAACATTACCGGGTGCCCTTTTAAAATATTTTCAAGGATATCCCAAACCACCGCTTCTTTTTTATCTACCAGTTTACGGGCGGATTTTACTGTTTTTACGATACCTCTTTCGATCAGTTTACGGATGATAAATGGCTTGAACAGCTCAGCCGCCATATCTTTTGGCAGGCCGCACTCATGCATTTTCATTTCAGGTCCCACCACAATTACGGAACGGCCGGAGTAATCCACCCGTTTACCCAGCAGGTTCTGACGGAAACGGCCCTGTTTTCCTTTCAGTACATCGCTCAATGATTTTAATGCACGTCCGCCTTCGGCTTTAACGGCATTGGATTTTCTTGAGTTATCAAACAAAGAATCGATCGCTTCCTGAAGCATCCGTTTTTCGTTACGCAGGATCACCTCGGGCGCCTTGATCTCCATCAGGCGTTTCAAACGGTTGTTCCGGATGATCACGCGACGGTACAGGTCATTCAGGTCGGAGGAGGCAAAACGGCCGCCATCCAGCGGTACGAGTGGTCTCAGCTCCGGTGGTATCACCGGGATGTATTGCATCACCATCCATTCCGGACGGTTGGTAATTCTTGTATTGGCATCACGGAAAGCTTCCACAACGCTCAGACGTTTTAAGGCGTCTGCCTTACGTTGCTGGGAGGTTTCAGTGGCCGCAGAATTTCTCAGATCAAAAGACAACTGATCCAGGTCGATGCGTTGCAACAGGTCGTGTACCGCTTCGGCCCCCATTTTGGCAATGAATTTCTGCGGATCATCATCCGGCAGGTACTGGTTGTCCTTGGGCAGTGTGTCCAGGATATCCAGGTATTCTTCTTCTGTTAACAGATCACCGTAGTTCTGGCCTTTGTCTTCACGAACACCCGCCTGGATCACTACGTATCTTTCGTAGTAAATAATGGTCTCCAGTTTCTTGGAGCTCATTCCCAGCAGGTAGCCGATCTTATTGGGCAGGGATTTAAAATACCAGATATGTACCACCGGTACCACCAGTTTGATATGCCCCATCCGCTCCCGGCGCACTTTTTTCTCTGTCACTTCCACACCGCAACGGTCGCACACGATCCCTTTATAACGGATACGTTTGTATTTTCCGCAGGCACATTCATAATCTTTTACCGGTCCGAATATTCTTTCGCAGAACAAACCATCGCGTTCCGGTTTGTAAGTACGATAGTTGATAGTTTCGGGCTTTAATACTTCACCATGGCTTTTTTCCAGGATGGTATCCGGAGAAGCAAGACCGATGGTGATTTTTGAAAATGCTGCCTTTGGGCGATTGTCTTTTTTTGTAGCCATAATCTTAATTAAGATTTATGATTTGAGATTTGAGGTTCAGGTAATGCCTTCCCCTCAAATCATTTAATTTTTAATAGTTGTGTTCAGCTTTTGTCCCGGTCGGGATCCCGTATATCCGTTATTCGAATGTCAGGTCCAGTCCCAGTCCCCTTAATTCGTGAATCAACACGTTAAAGGATTCCGGTACGCCGGCTCTCGGGATATTATCGCCTTTCACAATGCTTTCATACGTTTTTGCGCGGCCTATGATATCATCAGATTTGATGGTCAGTAATTCCTGCAGGATGCTGGACGCACCATACGCTTCCAGTGCCCAAACCTCCATCTCACCAAAACGCTGACCACCGAACTGTGCCTTACCACCCAGCGGCTGCTGTGTGATCAGACTGTATGGTCCTATAGAACGGGCGTGCATCTTATCATCCACCATGTGGTGCAGTTTGATCATATAGATCACACCCACAGTTGCTTTCTGGTGGAAGCGTTCGCCGGTTTCACCATCATACAGGTGCGTGTGACCGAACTTGGGAATGGTGGCATCCGCGCAATACTTTTCAATTTCTTCCGGTTCAGCACCATCAAAGATCGGAGTGGCAAATTTCACTCCCAGTTCTTTACCTGCCCAGCCCAACACGGTTTCGTAGATCTGTCCCAGGTTCATACGGCTGGGTACCCCAAGCGGGTTCAGTACGATGTCTACCGGGCTTCCATCTTCAAGGAACGGCATGTCTTCCTGGCGAACGATCTTGGCAACAATACCTTTGTTACCGTGACGACCTGCCATTTTATCCCCCACCTTCAGTTTACGTTTTACCGCCAGGTATACCTTGGCCAGCTTCAATACACCTGCAGGTAATTCATCCCCGATAGAAATATTGAATTTCTCGCGTTTGTATCTTCCCAGCTCTTCGTTATACTTGATATTATAATTGTGCAACAGGGTATTGATCTGGTTATTGATCTTCTCGTCAGTGGTCCAGCCCAGCGGATTGATGTTGGCGTAATCCAGTGCTCCCAGGTTCTTCGCATGGAATTTGGATCCTTTTCCGATCACGATCTCATCAAAGCTGTTCATCACTCCTGCAGATACCTGGTTTTCCAGGATGGTTCCCAGTTTCTCCAGCAATACATTCAGCAGGTCCTGTTCGTTCTTTTCGTGTGCCTTATCCAGTTTTTCGATTGCTGCTTTCTCCCGCACTTTCGCATTCTTGTCTTTCTTGGCGCGCTGGAACAGTTTTTTACCGATCACCACACCTTCTACTCCGTTCGGAGCTTTTAAAGAAGCATCTTTTGCATCACCGGCTTTGTCACCAAAGATGGCACGCAGCAGTTTCTCTTCCGGAGTCGGGTCGCTTTCTCCTTTGGGAGTGATCTTTCCGATCAGGATATCACCTTCTTTTACCTGGGCTCCGATACGGATGATACCGTTCTCATCCAGGTCTTTTGTAGCTTCTTCAGAAACATTCGGGATATCTGAGGTAAGTTCTTCTTCACCCAGTTTTGTATCGCGCACTTCCAGTTCATATTCGGAAATGTGGATCGAAGTGAACATATCTTCTTTTACCACTCTTTCGCTGATCACGATGGCATCCTCGAAGTTGTAACCCTTCCAGGGCATGAAGGCCACTTTCAGGTTTTTACCCAGGGCCAGTTCACCATTTCTTGTCGCGTACCCGTTGGTCAGGAAATCGCCCGCTTTTACCTTTTGCCCTTTCTTCACTGCCGGGTTCAGGTTCATGCAGGTTTCGTGGTTGGTCTTGATGAACTTGGTCAGCTTGTATACTTTCAGGTCTTCTTCAAAACTTACCAGTTTTTCATTCACATCCCGGTCGTAGCGTACATGGATCTCATTGGCATCCACAAACTCCACCACACCATTTCCTTCCGCATGGATCTGGATCCTTGAATCTCTCGCAGCCTTGCCTTCCAGACCGGTACCTACGATCGGTTCATCCGGACGCAGCAGCGGAACCGCCTGGCGTTGCATGTTTGAACCCATCAGTGCCCGGTTGGCATCATCGTGCTCCAGGAACGGGATCAGCGAAGCACTAAGGCCCACGATCTGGTTCGGAGCAACGTCCATATATTCCACCTCGCTTTTGTCGAGGATCGGGAAGTCACCTGTTTCACGGCTGGCCACGCGGTCATTTACAAAATTGCCGTTTTCATCCAGTCGGGCATTGGCCTGCGCGATCTTGGCCGTATCTTCTTCTTCTGCGCTCAGCAACTCCAGTTCTTTCATGTTCACTTTACCATCGGTTACCCTGCGGTAAGGTGTTTCGATGAAGCCCATTTCGTTGATCTTGGCGTGAACACAAAGTGTAGAGATCAGACCGATGTTCGGTCCCTCCGGCGTTTCGATCGTACACAGACGGCCATAGTGCGAATAGTGTACGTCACGTACCTCAAAGCCGGCACGCTCGCGGCTCAGACCACCTGGCCCCAGCGCAGAGATACGGCGTTTGTGGGTGATTTCGGATAACGGGTTGGTCTGATCCAGGAACTGCGACAACTGAGAGGTTCCGAAGAACGAGTTGATCACAGAAGAAAGGGTCCGCGCATTGATCAGGTCAACGGGTGTAAACACCTCGTTATCCCTCACGTTCATACGCTCACGGATGGTACGGGCCATACGGGCCAGACCAACACCGAATTGTGCATATAATTGCTCACCTACGGTCCGCACACGACGGTTGCTCAGGTGATCGATATCATCGATCTCTGCTTTCCCGTTTGTTAAACGTACCAGGTATTTAATGATCTCAATAATGTCTTCCTTTGTCAGCGTCTTTTGCGTAACCGGGGCATCAATATTCAGCTTGCGGTTGATCTTGTAACGTCCTACTTCACCCAGATCATAACGTTTATCACTGAAGAACAGTTTATCGATGATGCCACGGGCGGTTTCGTTATCCGGGGCGTCGGCACCTCTCAGCTGGCGGTAGATGAACTGGACCGCTTCCAGCTCACTGTTGGAAGTATCTTTATTCAGCGTATTATAAATAATGGCATAGTCGCCACCAACATCTTCGCGCTGTACGAATACGCTTTTTACATCCATGTCCGCGATAATATCAATCGCCTCTTCGTCCAGCACCACATCGCGTTCCATCACGATCTCATTCCGCTCGATGGAAACCACCTCACCGGTGTCTTCATCTACAAAGTCTTCCACCCAGGTACGCAGTACACGGGCGGCCAGGCGTTTGCCCAGCTGTTTTTCCAGTGCTTTGCGGTCGCCCGGAACTTCATCGGCCATGCCGAATAATTCCAGGATGTCCTTATCCGTTTCATAGCCGATCGAACGCAGTAACGTGGTTACAGGGAATTTTTTCTTACGGTCGATGTAAGCATACATCACGTTGTTGATATCTGTCGCAAACTCCATCCAGGATCCTTTGAACGGGATCACGCGGGCGGAATAGATCTTAGTACCATTCGGGTGTACCGACTGACCAAAGAATACGCCCGGAGAACGGTGTAACTGGGAAACCACCACACGCTCTGCCCCGTTGATCACAAAGGTTCCGCGGGGAGTCATGTAGGGAATGTTTCCTAAAAACACATCCTGTACGATGGTTTGAAAGTCTACGTGCTCTTCGTCATTACAGCTCAGCCTCAGTTTCGCCTTTAAGGGTACCGCGTAGGTCAGTCCGCGCTCCATACACTCGTCTATCGAGTAACGGGGAGGATCAATAAAATAATCCAGAAACTCCAGCACAAAGATATTGCGGGTGTCAGTAATGGGGAAGTTGTCCTTAAATACCCGGAACAGGCCCTCAATATTGCGTTTGTCTGGTGTGGTTTCTAATTGGAAAAATTCCTTAAAGGATTGAATTTGTACTTCGAGCAGATCAGGTGTTTCAGCTAAATGCTTGATCTTTCCGAAATTTACTCTTGAATTCACTTTTGTAGATGACATATGTTATAAACCCGGTTTTTTTAATGATTGATCAGGTACAAAACAAAAACAGGATCACTTTTATTGCTAAAAGAAATCCATTGAGATTCAATTACATGAACATGTCTTGTTTAATCAATTTTTTATTGGCCAAAATAAAAGGAAGGCAAAGTTAAGGAAAACTTTGAAAAGAAGAAAACTTCTCACAAGAATATTGCCAGACAGTGACATTTCTAAAATTTTATTTAAAAAAAGCAGGCCTGTCTGTTTCGTGTATTTTCCCGTTTTTACCCCGCCCATACACCCGGAAAACTGCATTTTATTGATTATCAAAATATTAATAGGAACCCAATAATTTGAAGGGGCTGCTTATTTCTACGGGAAAGCCCGGAACCGATATAATCGGTTCCGGGCCGTCTTTATTTTGAAAAAATCTTACTACCTTTTATTCTGCAACCACTTTCACCACCTTGGAATAGTTGGAGGTGGTACCATCTTTGTTGATCTGGCCGATCCGCACAAAGGCGTTGGGATAGTTCTGCTGATCCAGCTCTTTTTCTTTCTTACGGCATCCGATACCAACAGTAAGCAACAGGGCCAGGGAGAACAACATCGCCTGTTTTTTGGCGCGCTTTGCAGATACCAGAACAGAGATCACCAGCAATACCATGATGGCGAGCTGCAGCGGGGAGAAACCAAGCTGTGCAGCGATTTCCTGCCAGTTCTTACTGAAGCTGTATTTGATCTCCGCAGTGGAATTGCCATCTGCGGCCTGGGTGGGAACAAGTCCTACCTGAGTGAATTGTTTACCGTCCTTCGACAGCTCGATCGTAAATGATTTATTATCGACTTCTGTCAGTGTAGCCCATTCCACTTTTAGCTTTCCGGAAACAAAACTGGCACTGGTGAAACCAAAGGCAACGGGAAGCACACCATCAGTGTATCCATAACCGCTCACCTGGTCATTGGTCTGATTCAGGTTTCCGCCGGAACCGGGCTGGATATTAATGATACCACCGTTACCATTCCCAGCTCCTGCCTCAGCCTGTGAGGCAGCGGTTGTAAACACTACTTCGATCTCTATCGGCCCGCCCGCAGGTACAGTAGGCGTTTCGCCGGGGATCACTTTATTCTGCCTTCCCATGATCACATTATTGGTAGGGTCATAGGTCCAGTCAAAATAACCAGCACCTGCACCGGTTACCTTGGGATTCCCGGTCTCCAGAACAGGGGTCAGCCTGTTCAGGTTGATGGTTATCGATGCCGGTACCGGCCCTAAGGGAATGGCCGTTGCAGAGGCGTTCAGGAAATTAAAACTAAATGTTCCGCTGGCATTTAACTGTGCCGGATTTGGATCAACTTTTACCCCGCTGACAGAGGGATCCTGGGCATAGACACCACCACACATTACCAAAGCCAGTACAAAGGCGTAGATTTTTTTCATATTGAATGCTGTTTTTTTCATTATAACTAAGTCGCTCATTTTTCTTTCGATTCAATTATCTTTTTATCAGGCACAGTACCCATTAGGGTGTATCCCTGTTGTATTTGATTGTTTCCGTATCACTGTTATTTGTGTTGTCATTATCTCCGCCAGATCCTTCAAAAATGTTTGCAGTAATATTATCCGATCCGGAAACGTTCACTCCGGTGAAAGTAAACTTGCAGCTGAAGGTAGATGCTGAACTGGCAGCAATAACCGTCTTGTTGTTCACCCCGCCCAGTTTAAAGCGATACCGCGATGCATCGTCACCGTCATAACTCCAATCGGCATTCTGTACTGCCTGCCCCAGCGCATTGGTGGTTGCTGCCTCGTAGGTTTCCAGGGTAATGTTCGGCGATTTATTTACGAATACATAAACTGCGCTTCCGTTTGATGCGGTGTTTCCGGTGAATACAGTAACGTTTACAGTAACTGTTTTAGTTCCTGAGATCTGTGTGGGCAATGCCAGCATGCTTACCCCAAGATTCACACCTGCATCTTTCGTGTACACATAGAGGGTAGCCATTGCACAGGCTCCTTTATTATCACAGGTCTTATAAGCAAACTGTGCGGTACCGGAGAAGTTGGGCGCCGGTGTAAAGGTATAGTCACCATCGGCAGTCAGAACAAACGTACCGTATGTATTGCTGGCGTTCTGCGTGGTGATCGTCTGTGGATCTCCTTCCGCATCGATGTCATTTAATTTTACATTACCGGTTACAGCAACACCTGCGCCTGTCTGGTTAAAGTCATCCGTAGCCGTTGTGGTATTGATCGGTCCCGGTTTTACTTCGATAAACACATAAGCGCTTCCGCAAAGATCCGTTCCCGGTGTTTCGCACACTTTATAGATCACGGTATCCTTTCCGACAAATCCTATTTCCGGAACATAACGGAGGGTTCCGTCGCCGTTGATCGTAGCCGTACCGTGAGAAGCCACACCGGTGATGGTGGGTGTACCCAGTGTACCGCCGGTATTGCTGGCATGATCGTTCGCCAGGATCGGATAGCTGGCTACGGTCTGACCGGTGCTGGTGGTAATGATATCTGTATTCACCACGGGTTTGTTCGTATTGATACTTGGATCGGTTACTGTAATGGTCAGGTTCTGCAATTCGCAGTAACCGGTATTGGAGCACACATTAATGTTGTAAGAGTAAACGCCCGCCGTGGTTGCCGTGAAAGTATACGTACCGTCTGCATTCAGGTTGATGGTACCGCCTGTCGGCATGGTGCCGCCGTTAGCTCCCGGAACCTGAGTCGCATTGGAATAAGTGGATCCCGCAGGTACCCTGTCGTTGGTGGCCACGTTTCCGTCAACTGGTTTGTTAATGGTAGTGTAGTTGATATCCGGAGCTGTGATAAACAGCGGGCAGTTCAATCCCGGTGTTCCCGGTACTACATAACGGGTGTCAACAGTGGCACCAAATACATCAATACTTCTTGGAAGCGATGCCCCTACTACTGCACCTACCGAGATACGGATCTCATCATAAGGCAGTGTTGTGATAAAGCCAACATCTTTAACCCCGTACTCGCCCAGGATCGGCAACAATACGGTAAGACCCAGCAATTGCGCATCTGTTTTGGTTTCCTGCAGCACCCCGTCATTATATGTTTCAATGGTAATTCCTTTGAGCAGGTCTGCCAGCAGTATCGGAGAGTTATTATCACGGATAATGAACCCGGCATAGGTTCCGCCGGGGAAGGTGTTCGCACCCGCTGCCACAGCAATGGAACCCTGTGCTGCCGCTCCTGCAACAACTTCAATTCTTGCAAAGTCGGTATTGGAAGCATTGATCAGGTTCTGCGGATCACGTACTACAGATCCGGCACCCACCAACCCGTTGAATCCTGTTAAGGCACCATCGATCACCACACCAAAATCCGGTGTCTTCAGGATGGAGGTTGTATTACAGGGCAATGGTGTTTCGCAGTTCCGCTGCCAAACCGCATCATATATCTGCACGCTTCCGAGATTCACATCCAAAAGGCTGTTAAAGCTGATCTTCACTTCGTCAAACGGCACTTTGGCGATCACCCCTACCGGCAGCCTTACCTGGCCGCTGAGTAATGCTGAAGACACTCCCGCTAAAAGAGCAGGGCCTGTAGCTGCCTGAACAACGGTTCCGTTATTCAGCAGTTCTATACGTACCGCATCCGGTACAGATATTTTTGCCAGTGTGGAAACCTGGATATCAAATCCGGCAAATGTTCCGGCAGTATAAGTAGTAACAGCGTCTGCAACTGCCAGACTTCCGGTGGTACCCAAACCGGCCGTTAAGGTCATTGTAGTTGATGTAGCCGGATTGCCGTCGATTACATTATCGATACCGTTAAAGTTACAGGAGGCGCAAACAGCACCGGTAAATCCGGTATTCGCTGCATCAATATAAACCGGTTGTGTGCTTGCCGACATCGGTGTCAGCGTGTTACAATCCAGCGTACCTGCGCAGAACCGTTTGATAACGGCCGCATATACGGACGTAGTACCGAGATTTACATTCAGTGGCTGTGTAAGTGTATAACGTACCTCGTTAAAATTTTTGGTGGTTACAAACCCGATAGTGGACCGGCCTGAACCATTCAGCAGCGGTGCAGAGAGGAGCAGGTTATTACCCGCCACTTCTTCCTGCAAAGCACCATCGAGGTAGGTAGAGATCTTGGAATTGGAAAGCAACCCAAGCCCAAGCAAAGAACTGTTGGCCACTTCAAACCCTGCAAAATAACCTGCAGGATGACTGATCGCTCCGGGAGCACCAGCTTCCTTTACAGAAAGATAAGCGGTAGACAGGGCTCCTACCGGAAGCGCAATCGTAGCGGCATTACCGGTGTTGGCATCTACCACATTTCCGGTATTGCTAAAAATACCCCCCAGCAGGTTTACATTGGCAACACCGGTAGTACCGGTAATTACCGTTGCAGGGTAAGCTGTTTGTACCAGTGGTGTATTGGTGTTACAGGCAGGCACCGGTCCGGCTTGCGGACGAAGTATCTCTGCATAATAAACGCTTCTGGATGTAGCAACACCTACTACATTAAACGTAATCCGCACCCGGTCGAATGCAGACGTCTGTGTTATAAAACCAACCTTTGCCATCCCTCCGCCCAGCAGCGATACGGATAAGACCGAACCGTCAACGGTATAGGTTTCTTTTAAATCTGAACCCAGGTAAGTGGTGATGGTAACCGTATTGGCAAGATCCAATACACCATAGTCGTCAATAACAAATCCGGCATAGGAACCTGCCGGATATACCTGGGCCCCGGTAGCGTTGGGGTCCTTCACTTCAAGCCACGCCTGCGTGAGACCACCTAAAGAAACCAGGCTGCTCCAGGTGGC
Organism: Niabella beijingensis; assembly: GCF_020034665.1. Taxonomy (NCBI): domain Bacteria; kingdom Pseudomonadati; phylum Bacteroidota; class Chitinophagia; order Chitinophagales; family Chitinophagaceae; genus Niabella; species Niabella beijingensis. The sequence continues at coordinate 1,195,069 of NZ_JAIQDI010000001.1, forward strand.
TTTATTGGTGAGCGTACCATCAACTGCATTCGCAATCGAACTGCTGTTCCAGCTTGCTACTAATGGAAGACCCGGACTGTTTGCTGTGGTAAGCGCTCTTCCGCCGGTATTCACCCATGGCGTATACTGATTCACAGGTATGGTAGATACCTGGGCCAGTGCATCAAATCCGTTGGATAAAATGACAGTCAATAAAAATACACATAAGGCAGCCTTTCTAGCGGCGGTTTTAAGAGGTAGATAAAATCTCATATTGGATATAGTTTATTTCCCCGGGCACATCACCTCCCAGAGAGTATTACAATACAAAACACTCCTACGCCTCACATCACGGCGTATCAAAAAAGCGATCATCCCGGTATCGGGACACCATCGCAGCAAAGAAAAAAATCCGAGTTCACGTTAGCTGGTTTTGAACGATTCAAAAACACAGCGCTTTGGTGCAACACATCACAAAAAAAACACAAATGAAGATGGTCAGTTTACAAAGGACAAAGGGGCAATCTTCATTTTTTTTAGCTACTACAGTGTTTATAATTGGTACAATAGTTATTTAGTAGTTCAATAATCAAGTAGGTTTACAATGCAATAGCCGGCATAAAGATAAATGCCAAATGACCAATAAACCAAATTTTAACGATTTTTTTTTTGTAAACTCTTTTTGGCTTAAATTAGGGGAGACACCCGATCCGGCAACCGATACAAAAAACTGATCTATGAAACAATACTTCCGCTTTTCAAAAAAAGAACTGGCAGGCCTGACCCTTCTGCTCATTATTATACTTGTTTTTGCTGTTCTTCCGCTTATCCCTACCCGCTCCTCCAAAGAAGCGCTTCCGGAGAAAGAGACATTATCCCTGCTGCAGGCCTTTCCTCCTGCTGCCAACAAAGAACAAGGGCACGGAAAACCAGCAGAAACAGTTTATAACGAAGACCACCCGCGCAACAATGGTCCTGCCGTTACTGATGCTCCTGCACGTCTTTTTATTTTTGATCCCAATACAATTTCAGAGGCCGACTGGCTGCAACTGGGCCTCAGGAAGCGAACGGTGCGCACCATACTTAACTACAGAAGCAAAGGCGGAACGTTCCGTAAACCGGACGACCTGAAAAAGATCTACGGGTTGCGGCCCGAAGAATTTGAACGGCTGCAGCCCTATATCAGGATCGCCGCACCTGACCGCTCCTTTGCATACCCGGCCTCACCTGAAAGAGAAAAACGCATCACGCGCACGGTCGTGCCTATTGATATCAATACCGCGGACACCACTGCCTATAAATCGCTTTACGGGATCGGAAGCCGGCTGGCTGCAAGGATCGTGAACTTCCGCGAAAAGCTGGGTGGGTTTTACAGCATCCGGCAGGTGGGGGAAACCTATGGTGTGCCCGACTCGACGTTCCGGAAGATAATGCCTTATTTAAGGTTAAATGAATCAGTACTCAGGAAGCTGGATATTAACACGGCTTCATACGAGGCGCTCAACGCACATCCTTATATCAGCAGCAAACTGGCCTATCTGATCGTAAAACAACGGCGATCCGGGCCGATTACCTCCATAGAAATGCTGCAGCCCCTGGTGACACAAACAAATGACGTATGGGAAAAGCTGGCGCCTTATATCCGCTTTGAATAAGCCACTGAAGCACGGAAACACTGATTGTTGTGTTTCTGTGATAGCTGTGGCAAAAATAACCATAAAAAAAAGCAACCATTTCTGGTTGCTTTCTAAAACTATTTCAAAGTAAGATTAAGCTACTTCTACTTCAGCACCTGCTTCTTTTAATTTAGCAGCGATGTCTTCAGCTTCTGCTTTAGATACACCCTCTTTTACCGGTTTCGGAGCACCGTCTACCAGTTCTTTTGCTTCTTTCAGACCTAAACCAGTCAGATCTTTAACAATCTTAACAACGTTCAGTTTAGAAGCACCTGCACTCTTCAGGATCACGTCGAATGCTGTTTTTTCTTCAGCAGCCGCCGCTCCACCTTCGCCACCGCCGGATACTACTACCGCAGCTGCAGCAGGCTCGATGCCATATTCAGTCTTTAAAAAATCTGCTAATTCCTGTACTTCTTTTACAGTTAAACCTACCAGGCTTTCTGCTAATGTTTTGATATCTGCCATTTTGTTTTAATTTTTACCGTCTTCATTCCCGCTATGGGTCCGACGGCGGGTTTAAAAAAATTGTTTACGAACGATTTACTACTCTATAAGGATTACCAATAGATACAATTATTCAGCTGCGGGTGTTGCTTCTGCCGCAGGTGCATCAGCTTCCGGGGCCGCGGGTGCTGCTTCTTCAGTAGCAGCGGCACCATCTGCTTTGTTTTGCAGGGCACCGATCACACGCTGGATCGGAGACAGTAACAGACCGATCACTTCGCCGATCAGTTCGTTCTTTGTCTTGATCTTCACCAGTGTGGCCAGTTGGTTATCGCCGGCATAAACATCCCCATTGATAAAGGCCAGCTTCAGTTCCGGCTTTTCCTTCTTTGCTTCAGTACGGAATGCGCTCAAGATAACCGCCGGTTCCTTGGGGTTTTCAGAAAACATCAGCGCGGTCACTTTGTGCAATGAATCATAAACGCCTGAATATTTTTCTGCGTCGATTGCTTCCAGTGCTTTTTTGATCAGGGTGTTCTTGGCCACTTTCATTTCCACATTCTTATCGAAACAAGCGCGGCGCAATTTTGTTACCTGCTCTACACTGAGCGACTCGGTATCTGTTATGTAAAAGTTGCTGTATTGAGAGAACTTTCCCTTCAATACCTCAATTACTTCATTTTTTTGCTCTTTAGTCATTTTATTGCGGTTTGACTGTTTTAAAATTAAAACCGGTTATGCCGGGTGATTACTGTACAAAAGATTTTGTATCCAAAGAAATGCCGGGGCCCATAGAGCTTGCCATGCTGATTCCTTTTAAATAAGTACCTTTTGCTGTAGTGGGTTTTGCCTTGATCAACGCATTTAAAAGCTCCTGTCCGTTTTCAGCGATCTTTTCAGGGCTGAAGCTTACACGGCCGATGGAAGCATGCACGATACCGGCTTTATCCACTTTGAACGCGATCTTACCGCCTTTCACCTCGTTAACAGCAGCCGCCACATCATTGGTTACTGTGCCTGTTTTGGGGTTGGGCATCAGGTTACGCGGTCCCAGGATCTTACCCAGTTTACCGATCTTAGGCATTACAGCCGGTGTAGCGATCACTACATCCACATCTGTCCAGCCACCTTCAATTTTTTGAATGAATTCGTCCAGACCTACATAGTCTGCACCCGCGCCGTTTGCATCGGCTTCTTTATCAGGAGTACAAAGTACCAGTACTCTTTTTGTTTTACCGGTTCCATGAGGTAATGTTACCGTACCGCGAATCGCCTGATCTGCTTTTTTAGGATCCACACCCAAACGTACGTGCAGGTCAACAGAAGCATCGAATTTCGCCACATTTGTATCTTTTACCAATGCAGAGGCTTCTTTCAGTGAGTACGCTTTGTTCGCGTCTACCTTTGCATTTGCAACTTTTCTTTTTTTACTAATGAATGCCATTTGTCAATTCTTTTTAAGTTCTGTAAAATGGATTAATTTTCCCATGGGGCTTTTCCTTCAACATTCAGTCCCATGCTGCGTGCAGTACCGGCTACCATTTTCATGGCGGCATCAACGGTAAAGCAGTTCAGGTCGGGCATTTTGTCTTTTGCAATAGCCTCCACCTGCTCCCAGGTAACTTTACCTACCTTGGCGCGGTTGCTTTCCTTAGAACCTTTCTGAATTTTAGCGGCTTCCATCAGCTGAATTGCTGCAGGAGGAGTTTTGATTACAAATTCAAAACTTTTGTCGCTGTAAACAGTGATTAATACGGGAAGTACTTTTCCCATTTTGTCTTGAGTGCGGGCGTTGAATTGTTTGCAGAATTCCATGATGTTCACACCTTTGGAACCTAACGCCGGCCCGATGGGAGGTGCAGGATTGGCCTGACCACCCTTACATTGCAGCTTTACAAAGCCAGAGATTTCTTTTGCCATTTTATTCGATTTATTGGTTCAAACGTACCCGAAAATTTCCGGGTACTCCCAATCCCGGTAGCTACCGGGACCTTCTCTTCCATTTCCGGATCTGATCCAGATGGAAACTATAAAAGAACTAATTGGGGCTGCAAAGGTACGGAAAGAATCCAGATTTTGGATTTCAGAATTCAGAATTTTTGTAAATATTCCTTACCTGTTCACTATTAAACGATTAGAAACTAAAGTCTGAATGCTAAAAATCTGAATACAAAAAGTCTAATATTACCCTTAAACCATTTCCTGCATGTCCACCAGCTTTTTATAAATGCCGCCCTCGATCTGCATGAGCTCTTTATGGGATCCCCGCTCTGCGATCTCTCCTTTATTAAGCACAATGATCTCATCGGCGTGCCGGACGGTGCTCAGCCGGTGGGCGATCACCAGTGAAGTACGGTTTTTCATCATATTATTAATGGCATCCTGTACCAGGCGCTCGCTTTCCGTATCCAGGGAGGAAGTGGCTTCATCCAGGATGAGGATCGGCGGGTTTTTCAGAACAGCCCGGGCAATGGTAAGCCGCTGCTTTTCGCCTCCGCTTAATTTTGTCCCCCTGTCCCCAATATTGGTATTGAACTTTTCGGGTTTATTGTCAATAAAACGCCAGGCATTCGCAATTCTGGCAGCACTTTCAATTTCACTCTGGGGGGCATCGGGGTCAGAAAGGGTAATATTATTGCCGATGGTATCGTTAAACAGGATCGGCTCCTGGCTTACAATACCGATTTGCTTTCTTATTGATTCGATGCTGTAGTCTTTGATATTGACACCATCAAAAAGGATCTCGCCCGAGCTAATGTCATGAAAACGGGGCACCAGGTCTGCCAGCGTGCTTTTTCCGGCCCCGCTGCTGCCCACCAGGGCCACGGTTTTCCCTTTGGGAATGAACAGGCTGATATTTTTGAGAATCGGCGTTTCATTGTAGGCAAATGATACATTTCTAAACTCGATCCCTTCCTTAAACGCATCCAGTTTTCTGGTTCCTGTGTCCTCTACCTTTTCCGGTGTGGTCAGTATGTTTTCAATGCGCTCGATGGCGGCAGCGCCTTCCTGTACCCTGAAGAAGGATGCGGCCAGCGATTTGGCCGGATTGATCATCATGGCAAATATGGCTATAAACGAGATAAGATCACCGGGACCCAGCGTATTGCCGTTGAGGATCAGGTTCGCTCCGAAATAAATGATCACACAGAGCACCACCACACCCAGCAATTCCGTTAGCGGTGACGCCAGGTCCCTGCGGGCTGCCATTTTTTTATTGATGCCCAGCAAGGTATTGTTCAGGCTAATGAACCGGTTATTCATTATTTTTTCCGCGGTAAATGCTTTGATAATACGGATGCCGGTTAAGGTTTCGTCTAATATCGAAAGGGTATCACCCACCCGGAGCGATGCGGCATTACTTTGCTTTTTCAGGGTGCGGCTGATACGGCCGATGATAAAAGCAGTTACGGGCAGCAGGATCAATAAAAACACCGAAAGGCTGGGACTGATGGCCACCATTGCAAAAAGATAGCTGATCACCATAACCGGGTCCTTTATCAACCCTTCCAGGGCGTTAACGATAGAGCTTTCCACCAGGTTGGCGTCGTTGGTCATGCGGCTCATGATATCGCCTTTTTTCTGTTCGGAAAAATAGCCGACAGGCAGGTTCAGCACTTTGGAGTAAAGATCATTTTTCAGGTGAATGATGATGGAGCTCCGCACCGGCACCGAAATAAGCGAGGATACGTAGAGCAACAGGTTTTTCAGAAAAACGGACACGATCACCAATATACAGCAGAGCAGCACGGCACGCATCTGCTGCCCGCTGTTCACCAGCTCCAGCAATGCTTTACCGATATAGCGTCCTCCCGGGATTTTGTTCAGTATATTTTGTCCCCCGATACCATCCACTTTAAAGATAAGTGACATCAGTGGTGCCAGCATACCCAGAGAGACTACTGATAATGAAGAAGCTATAATAGTAATAGAAATATACAGGATGATCTTTCCCTTGTAATAGCCAATATACTTAAATAAGCGACTGAATTTTTTTAGCCCCATCCGCGTTTATATATTTAAAACGCGCAAAGTTACAAGAAAATGCGGCTTTCTTCTTTAAATTTTGGAAAGGCGCCTTTTCTAATGATTTATACTATGGTGATCATTCATAAAGTTTAAGATCCGCTGCATTCTTTCTAAATTTATTATACTGGTTTGATAAATGTCTTCAAACCTTTCATTAGTTATTCCGAATGAAGCGATAGAACTCCTGTTCTGACTTCCTTAATAATTTTGCCCCATAAACTCTAGACAGAAGAAATTTCTCTACCCAAAGTTATCGAGAAAATATCACAAGCACTTATTTGTTGATGTGTTTGTTTTAGGGACAAACGCAGTTATATCTTATATTTTTGCCATAAGGACATTAAAAAAAGCAAAGCACTCGGGTCTAATTTACAAGCGCTTTGCATTCGTTCATTCGTTATAATTTATTAGATCTCAATAAGCATAAAAAGCAATCCCCTCATAAACATAATTTGTTGTAAGGTCTTGTGACTCATTAGTGTTTTTTGTGTAATGGTGATCAGCTTTACTGTCACTATAATATCTATAAACAGGCAAGGCTCCATTTATAGCTGAGGGATATGCATAAAAAGCTATACTTTCAAAAGTATATCCGCTAACACTACCACTCTGAGTCGTATAATAGTGATCTGCATATTGATTTCTACGATACCGATAGACAGGAACCGTACCTGATACTTGACTTGAAAACGCGAAAAATCCTATTCCTTCAAAACTGTAAGTGCTGCTTCCATTTCCTAGTTCAGTTATATCTATTGTAAAAAAGTGATCAGTATTTCTTATATCTGGATATCCCCCAGCAGAATATCTAAAAACAGGAATTGAACCAGCTATGGGAGGATTCATAGGATACATAAACTGAACTGCCAGAATATCATAACTCGAAAGAGAGGTAGCTCCAATTCCGCATTCCCCCCCATTCATTAGCGAGTTCGCATCTCCACCAGTTGGAGTTCCTAATAAATGCATAGCATAAAAATATGCATTATTATCAGGCAGTTGACCTCCAATAGGTTCTCCAGAAGCTTGCCAATTAGTATGCCTGAACCCAATTGTATGACCAAGCTCATGTGCTATTGTACGCTGCCTTTGCGCAAAGGAATTTCCAGCAATTTGACTAATATTAATACGAATTAACCCGCCGGGACGCCCATCTACCGGGAAGTAGCCCGCTCCACAGATACCAGAGCCAAGATTAGAATTTGTAATAAGGATGTCTTGACTTGTTGAACTGGTTAAGGTCAAATTAATCCTAGAATTAGTAACATTGTTCCACATATCGATAGCCCCATTAATTTCACTGGCATATGCACTCATAGATGGGTCTATTCTTACTGTAATATTCGGTTGTATATTATAGCCGACATAATAGCTTGTTCCGTACTGTTTTGTTTTGGGACTTTGCTGAAAAATTGAAAAGTTTGGCAACTCGTTTTTGGCAAAAAGTATATCACCATCTACCAGATATTCACTTCCGAGATCTTTTATTTCCGAATCGCTATACCCCAGTTTTTTAATGAATTGATATACAGAGTGATCTTCTTTTTCGACTTTGTTTTGTTGATCTTCATTTAAAATCTTGTCAGATTTTTTACAAGAAAACGTCAAAACGCATAATAATAACGTTAGTAAAGAAAGCTTTTTCATATATATTTTTTTAGTTTGGAGGTCTCATAAATTTTAGTCCGAGTAGTTATTTATATCTTATTGATGCCAATCTAGATAAGACCTGGGGGGGCATGAGTCTGTTGCATTTGAGTTATTTATTATTAATAATAGAGATTTTACAAAGAATCCATAGAGCTGAGTTAAGTTTTTTGCTTAACTACAAATTAGAAGCTGGCTTTTTACATTTCAAGATAGTTTTCTCGAATCAGCTAAGTCTTTTCGAAAAATGCCAGTCTTTTTATTGACTGAATAAATTATAACACCCACCGCTCTGATACCAAGCTAACTTGCTATAATAATTTTGATAAATATCATTGACTCTAGGCAAATAAATACTAAGACCGCTAAAACTATTGATAGGATTACCTAAGAATCCACTTGTATTGTCTTTAAACAAAATTGTTTTCCTTAGCTGATTAGTAATAGAAGAATAGTCTTCTATATTAAAGTTTTGTTCCAGAAAATTTAAAAAATCATAGGCAGGTACTCTTGTCTTTGTATCAAAATCCAAGCGCTGAATATTATTAACATTAAAATCACCTTTCGCTTCTTTTGCGTCCAACAATGATTTTGTCTTTTGAGCGAGTAAATCAAGCTCTTCTGTATCAATCAATGACACCGTAGCCGAGGCATAATCACCTTTCATAGAGCGATAGTAGCTCATGAATCTTTGCGCAACCTTTTTTAATTCATCTTTCCCTCCAAATAAATATGGGATAATTTGTTCATATGGATAACTAGTTGATAGAACTTCTGTTGGTGATGCCAAAATATATTTGGCATTGTTCCGTAATTCATAAATGGCTTCTACACTGGCCATTGAGCAGGCATCAAAAATAATATAGGAGAAATCTAAAGGCAACGTATTCTTCATTTCAATAATATCCATATCGACTCCCCTGTCCTCCCCGAATGATTTTACCTTTATGCCTAATGGAGGCGCCCAAGAACTGGCATGTGACCAAAGGATCAACCCGTACTCGAGCGCCGGACTCATTTTTCTTGCATCACCGATAACTCTTTTCATAAATTGGGGATCTGAAGAATTTTCGCTCCCATACTGCAAAATAGTGTCACTCATAATCCTATTTGTATTATCGTGCTTGATTTTTAAAATACAAGAGCTTTCTGATGTTGTCTTGATATACACTAAAAGATTATTATTCCCCGAGAATCCTGATTCTATACGATTCAAACAATCAATCGCATCTTGTCTTAAATCGTTATTAGCAGCCATATATATCAGCACCATCGCTTCATTCGTATCTCGCCCTCTTTCTTTTTTGCAATTACTAAAAAATAATAGCCCTAAAACTAAGCTCCGGAAATATTTAAAAAAATGCGTTCTCATAAGATATGGAGTTTAAACGCTTGAATGATCGAGTTTGAAGAACCAATACGCAAGCACTTTAATAAATTTATAAAAAGATTTAAGGGGGGTATTTAAATACCGGTTGGGAGAATTTGTTGTAAAATTCACCCTGCAATTGGTATTATTTCATATTACATTCAAGTGTTCTGTATTGCTTGTTTCTAATCCCTTTGAAAACAAAAAATCAGGTTGGATATTCTTTACAAAAAATATCTTGCATTCGCCAAATATCCACTACAAAGATTTTTCCTTATCAAGAGATACTAAATGCACAATAAAAGTGTTAGTAAAGAGAGCTTTTTCATATATAATTTTTTATTAATCAAATAAAGAATCTAATAAAAAATTCAAACTGTGTAATTCAGAGTTATTACTTTAGGTCCCCTGACGGAGGCGAATTAGTTCGTAGCATATTAGTTAGTAATTTATATTAAAAATAAGAATAAATTCTAAGATATTTGCATTTGAACTAAAAAAAGCTACTTTAAAACTGTATAACGGAAACATAGGCCGCTACGCTACCTACATTCTGTTGACTTTTAACTGAAAACAATAACTTCTTTTGCAAAAACTTAGCTAATCTGCAACTTTATGAATTCAGAAAATAGCCGGGTATAAAAAAGATTTTTTTAGACAACCTAACCCTATTCTATCTATCGCAGATTACTGGTGCTCAATTTAGGTTTAGAACAGCCTAATACAGAGTCAAACCAGCAGGAACCTATTTTGCGATCACCGCAGTTCCCCAGGGATCACAAATAGGTACAAACGGCACGTTCTGATCATTACAATAATCTGTGACCGCTTTTTTTACGCCCTTATATTCGTCATTATTATAGTCATGAATGAAAATAAATCCCCCCCGGGACAGCCGTGGATAAAAATATTGCAATCCTTCATAAATGGGTTGATACAGATCTGCATCCAGGGAAACAAAGGCGAAAACGTCTTCAAGCCCCTCAAGTGAATCAGGGAAATATCCCTTTTTGATAACACAATTATCCGGCTTTATCATTTTATCCAATACCAGTCCGGCGTTAGTGTCCGAAAAATCCTGTGTGCCCGGACTGTAACTATTTGCTTCTTCAATAAGAACATCCCTTTTTGAAAAGCCTTCAAATGTATCAAAAAGATACAGGGTTTTATCCGGGAACGCTTCATTCATGTATTTAGCAAAATCCCCGCGATATACACCAAGCTCCGCCACTGCACCCGGCACACTATTTTTTCTGATTTCTTCCGCTATAAGCTCAAGCGAGCTGATACGTACATATCCCAAATTGACCGGGACATAGAACAGCCGTTCCCTGCCCAATGCCTGCATGGATTCTTCAAGAACAAACTTATGCTCATTTAAATAGTCATCTACAAGTCTTCGCTCCATGGTATCGTTTTTTAATGTATTGCAACGCTGCTATTCTTATCACAGAATCATTACTCCTTTATCTTTTATCATTTCCCCTGATCGCTGCGATGACCAGGGGTTTCGGCCAATAATTCATTGTATACTTTTTGCCGTATCAGTGATGTTACCCCCTCACTGTAATGATCCTGAATAAATTTCTTTGCATGCTCCGACACCGAAGCATACAGTCCCTCCTTAGCGGCCAGATCCTGTAAGATCTCAATAAAACCGGCCTCTTGTTCTGCAACAAAAATATTCTCCCCATGTTTAATCCCCTCCATCCCGTCACATGCCAGCAGCGTGGTGATAACCGGTACTCCCACTGCCATCGACTGAAGAATCTTTATACGGATCCCCCCACCTCCCAGGCGTATCGGGGAAATAAGTACCGCACCATGCAATAAGTCCGTCAGGTCCTGAAGAAATCCGGTAAAAATAACTTCCGGATAGTTGTTCTTAAACGACTCCTCCCATACTCCTGTAACATACAGCAACATCCCTGTTTGTTTTAGGACTGCCGGATACATTCCCTCAATAAACCATTTCAATGCATCCTCGTTCGGCGGGTGTCCCTGAGAGCCTAAAAACACTATTTTTTCCGCTTTTTCCGGTGGCTGCCGGTTTACCGAGGCCGCATAAAACATATCGGGAACTGCAGTAGGCCATACCCTCAGTTTTGCTTCATGAACACCTTCCTGTAACTGTGCAAAATCATTCTGATTCAACACCAGCACCCGGTCATAAAGATTCATCAGGTTCAACTCTGTGAATTTTACAGTATCGATAACATGTGAGGCATAGAGGCTTTTATCATTGTAAAGTTTAAAGTAATCCTGTAAGATCAAATACCGGTTTTCATGCTGGAAAAATACCGTCTTTGCACCGTGCGGCAGGGAATGGATCAAGGGGAGCAAATCGCTGTATTCTACCTGAACAATATCAAATGTTTGCTTCTGAAACAGCGCTTCAAGAAAATCAATCATTTGCCGGTCAACAGGTAAAAAGGGATAATGGCGGTGCGGATTTGAAATCCCCTGATGATGTGACCTTCTTGCCTTTTTCCGTTTTTTAACTTTCTTTACGAGCCGGGATATTTTCTTTAAAAAGGATATTTGTTTTTTTGATGCATGATTGGCCATAACATCGTTGCTATAGACCGGCAGGATCTCTACCTCCGGCCACATTGCCTGCAACGCCTCTACATGCGGCTTTTCGGTTATCGCAACCTTAAAGACCAATGTTACATTGTAAAATTTTCTCAGATCATTAATTTGACCAAAAACACCGAACCGCCCGCCATCCGAAACGGGGAAGGGGCAAAGAAAGGTGATAACAGCAACATTTGGTTTGGTTTGAATGTTCATAAAATTTATTAGTCAGTTAATGATTTGAAAACTTGTTACGTTAACTATTCAAGAGCTCTTTTTCTTTTGTTTGCATGACCGCACTGCCAGACTTAAAATGTAGGGTGTCCCGCCCGGTGAATGTAAGGTCGCCAAAAATCGGGATATACATTTATTCCATGAAGTCCGAACGGCAGCGTATCACCCATAAGTTCCATTGCAAGTTCCGGCTGCTGTTCAATGGAAAAACGAATGGCCTTCATGTGACCCGGGATACACAATCTTTTTCCGGACCTGTTTACTTCTAGCGACCAAAAGACGTCTTCATTAAAAAACTTGCTGTCGTTATGGGCATTATAAAAATCTATTTGCGGCTGTTCGGTCTTGCATAAATTATAAAATTTCTCAACCCGCCTCAACGAGAACCCGCCATTGCCTACACGGTTGTAAAATTGCAATACCGTAGGTAATTTACTATTGGGCGCTTTGCGGTTGAATCGGTAGTGCAGGAAAGAAAGCAATTTGTTTTTCCATTTATGTCGTTCGATCCATGGTGCTCCGATATAATCCAGTCCCTGCCGGCACCAGAATGCCAGTTCATCTTTAAATACGAAAGCGTCAAGCTGATAAATCAATATAAAATCGTAGTTCAAGAACCGCTCATAGAATGCTGCGGATAGCATTAAATGATTATATCCTTTTATACCGTTAAAAAAAAGATCGGGAAACGATTCAATCTGCAGGTTATTGTTTTCAAAAAAAGGGAGATATGTTGTAATGTCGAGCGTCTCCGGCTTAATTAAGACCAGTGGATGAGTGCCCAAGATGCGGCAGCATTGCCGCAGGCTGATTTCTTCATAATCCCTCAACGCAGTTTTGTAAACCGGTATTACTACTGCAACTTTATTCGACATAGAAACATTTAATGGGCTCATGAGCCAAGGGACAGCCCATGAACGGCAAATTAAAAAAGGATTATTGGTATGATGACATTATTAAACGCCGGGTAATTTCCACATACCACCACCGACTACTAACCAACATAGGAAGCTTCTTTCAGCATTTGTTTGGGCAACGCACGCATAATGCTTTTTATAGGAGCATTCGTCTCTGCCGACAACTCGAAGATGGCATCCAGCGTTTCATATCCCTTGCTCAGGGTAAAAAACCGGCCAAAAACCGTCTTAGCCTGATTGGCGACGATGTCCCTGTATTGATTGTCTTTCATCAGTTTAATGATTTGCTCTGCAAATTCCCTGGGAATATCCGCTCTTATACATCCGTTATCAAACTTCAGCGGAATACCGTCCAGTCCCCTGAGATTACACACTACCGGCAAGCCATAGGACATAGCTTCCACCACTTTTACTTTTATTCCGGTTCCGCCGAGCATAGGGCAAATGGAAATATTGGCATCATTATAATAACCGTGCAGCTCTTCCACGAACAAATGCTTTTCTACATTCGGATAGTCCGGAAAATGCTTTGAGATAAGTCCGATAACACAAATCGTCAGTTCTTTAGGCAGCAACGGATAGACCTGTTCAAAAAACCAATTGGCCGACCGCTGATTATTGGGGTTATCACTTGCCACGTAAATAAGATCATATTTCCGCTTGCCCCGGACAACGCCACTGGATTCATTGGTATTGCTGAACATTACTGGAACAAACCGGTGCTTTGCTTTCAAAAACTGGCTGAACAGATAATATTCGTCCATAGAGATCGACCATATTTCATCAAACAGGGACAACAGTTCCATTTCGCGTTCAAATGCGGCACCAAGTCTGAAGCCTTCCTGTTCTTTAAATTGAACAGTCATGAAATCATGCGTATCAATGATCAGTCTCGCACCCTTCAGATACGGATTGTTTCGAACAAGATTGGCCCATGTAACATAACTGATAATAATGATATCATAAGTATGCTGCTGTAATATCCCGTCAAACTGACTTTGCAAATAAGCGTTGGTAAGATCGGCTATCGCGGGGGCTTCATTTAATTGCTTTTTGCTTCGAAAAAGATCCATTGGTTTCCATCTGAATGCCTTCCGGGATTTCTTCTTCCGTTGATGCATCTCGGTTGTTCCAACGTATAAACCAAAATTCGGAAATCGTTGTTTAAACGCTCGGTCATCCTGATCATTCCAGCCTGCAATCTCTTTTATACTCATAAAATCCACCTCAAAGAAATCAGACCGGCTGTCAAAATATTCCAGAAACTGGAGTGCCCGCGTCCGACATCCGTGATCTTTTCTCAATGGCGGATCAGGCATAAAATAGAGGACCCTTTTCTTACGAATCATTAATCAGCAATTTTAACCTGTAGTTTTTCAATAAAATGTTACCATCAAGCAGTTGTTACTGCCTGCTTTTTATTTATAAACGACAAAGTCAGCCGTTTCGCAACAGCCGGCTTATATTTATTTGTTAAAAAAATACAAATAGCATTGAGGGAACATAATATCCGAAAGCGCTCTGCAGGCCGAATGGCCCCAAAGACGTTTCTCCAACAGATACAATCAATAAGGTTATAACTGCTGCTGATAATCCGGGAAAATCTGCAGACCAGGCGGGTTATCTGATATTTTACCCGGCTCTTGTAGAGTTAACGGGTTACTTAAATACAATGATTTCTTTAACCAATTCACGAACGTTTTCTGGCGCATAACGTCGTACAGAAGCCTGGGATTTTTTTGAGATCTGTTGCCATTGCCCTTTATCACGATACAGCCGGAGAATCGCGTCCGCAAAGGATTCCCTGGTTTCTGCCAGCAACACATCCTCGCCGTTCAACAGCTCCATCCCCTCTACACCGATAGCGGTTGTAATAACCGGCAGCCCGAATTCCATGGCCTGGCCTATTTTCCCCTTCATCCCCGCGCCATAGCGTAAGGGCGCCACAAACAGCCTGCTGTTATAAAAATAAGCGGAAACATCCTGTAAATAGCCCGGCACCTGTACCAGCGGACCACTCAGGGCCAATACCTCGGGGGGAGGGTTGCTGCCAAGCAGGTTCAGCCTTATTTCAGGCAGCTGCCGCCATACAAGGGGCATGATTTCCCGGACCAGCCACAATACGGCATCCACATTAGGCCGGTGCTCATAACTACCGATAAAACACAGTCCTTCCCGTTCTTCAAATACAGGAGCGCTTTCCAGGTCCATTATACGATGTATATTGGGAATCACTTTGACAGTTCCGGCACCTTCTTTTTCTAAAACACCAGCCTCGGCCGGCGTTACCACAATCGTGAGGTCGGCGTTCTTTGCAAAATCAAGCTCCTGTTTTTTGATGGTCGCAATCGTTGTCTGATCAATACCCTGGGCCGGTTCATACTGCAACGAGCGTTCCAGCCGTAAATAATGCAGATCCACGGTATCGTAGATCCAGTAGATATTGGGGAATTGTTTTACCAGGGTCGCATATTTTTCATTTAAATGCGGCCGGCAGATCCACGCATAATCCAATCCCGGCAAGAGCTCATTCAGAAGTGCCCGCTTCTCCTTTGCAGGATGCTCATAGATCAACCGAACCCCCATTGTTATCAGCTCCGCCCGGTAAGGTGCTGCAATGTCATCCGCTTCCGGCATAAAATACACTTCAACATCCAACGAAAGAAAAATCTTTATCAGTTCAAACATCCTCCTGGAGCCGGAGTCCTTATCATAATACGGAATGGTCCCGTCAATAAAAAGCAGCTTCTTTTTATGTGCTGAAAATTTATCCACCTGGTCTTCAAAACGATCGCTATCAGAAAAACGGTTGAAAAAAGCCGCCCACCGGCTCTCAAATGTCGTTGCATTGACCACCTGATAGGATTTTACATTCCCTTCTTCCGGACGTTTCCCGGAACTGACACCTTCAAAATGCACCACTTCGGCCATGGGCTGATAAAACACCTTTTTATTCAGTTTATAGCGAACGGCAAAACACAATTCCGTATCCTCATAATAAGCCGGCGCATATTGCTCATCAAATCCGTTCAATTCAGCAAAGTCATCCCGCTGGATAATGATGCAGGCTCCGGAACAATAATCGGTCTCCCGGAGATAGTTGTACCGGTACAGGGAAGGGTCGGTATCCCGGCCAAAATTAGCGGGCTTTCCGGAGGCAGTAACCAACCCGCCTGCCTCCTGCAACAGTCCGTCGGGGTAAACCAATTTGGCCCCCACAATACCCGTATCCTGCTGAAGATCAAATACCGCTATCATATGATACAACCATTTTTCAACAACCAGTGTATCATTGTTTAAAAAGCAGATAAATTTTGTATCCGCCAGCGCTGCAGCCCTGTTGCAGGACCGGAGAAATCCCATATTCTGCTCGTTCCGTACCACCGTAATGTTTTCACAGGCCTTAAGACCGGCGGCGGTTTCATCCGTAGAGCAATCATCAACAACAATAATTTTATAGGGAATACCGGTGGTATTGGCCAGAATCGATTTCAGGCAACAATAAGTAAATTCCCATTTATTAAAAACCGCAATGATAATTGTAACAGCAGGTACATGAAACGAAGGGAAAATAAGCGGAGGATAATGATCAAGCCGGACAGGAATATCTGCTTTCTTAAAAACATAGAACCCTGCCAGTTGCTTTATAAAATTTTTCAGCTTTCCTCTATATTGGATCTTGTGCGGGTATTTATTAAACCGGAAGATCAGTATAAATAAACAGAACGCGCGCTTGAAAAGCAGTTTCAATAATTTCTTGTCCACCAGTCGTTTTTTTGCCCCTTCTTTCCACTGATGGTATTTTTGTACCAGCCGGTAGCAGGTGGTATAATTCAACTGGTCTATTCTACGGGTAAATTTTTTTGAACTCATTCTACTTATATCAACATCTTTTTACACGCCCTTCGGCTATTGAAACATCTGCTACGGCCAAGACAGCCTGCTTTTATCCGGTAAGATACTTTTTTAGTACCGCCAGATAACCGTATCCATTATGCGTATCCGGTTCCACATAATTCCCTTCCGCCCATTCATTCCAGGACTTTAAGATAAGAAACCGGTCGCTCATTTCCCTGTTATTTATATATTCAACCGCTTTGCGGATCTGTGCGCCAAATAATTCCGGGGTCGCATTCCGGATCACCACCCCGTTATGTCCGCTCCGCGGGGTATTGTCCCAGTTGGGCAATACCATGGGGTAGATATCCCCCGGCTGGTCTTCAAACATAACTCGTTTTACAATACGACGCTGATCAACGCAGGTCACTCCCCGGTAGGAACGATCCCCGAATGCCCTTCGCAGAAACCGACCCAGTTTTTTATGAAGCCGTTTTCTTGATTTTCCCATCAACCGGTATTGTGCCTTATTAAATGCATAAGAAACCTTTCCATCAAATCCGGCCTGTCTAAAATCCCAATGGTCCGCATTGATATTCGATGCCAGTATATACAGCCCCTTCAATCCCCTTCTTAAGGCTTCTGCCCGTAATTTATCGGTATACACCTTGCTATCGGGCAGCTCGATACCATCATAGATCATAAACAACGGACGATCATTTACCCGTATGTACCGCGGGTCTTCAAAAAGCTTTATCAGGTAATCAAAATGCATTACAATGTCTTCATCACCGGGGTATTCCTGTTTGATCAATACCTTATCAGGCGCCCCATGCCAGATACCACTCCAGGTTTGATTGGCCCAGCAGATGCAAAACGGAAGATCCGGTTTTCCGGAAGCCACCACTTCATTCAACGGCTGCTCCAAAAGCTGCTTCCCGTTCCCGAACCAGTAATGGTAATAAATAAATCCATATACACCATACTTCTTTGCCATTTTTGCCTGTGCCTCCCTTACTTCAGGCTTCCGCAGGTCATAATAACCAAGGTCCGCCGGAAATACCGGCTGCCGGTGCCCTTTAAACAGCGGTTTTGCTTTGGTCACATTTGTCCATTCTGTAAACCCTTTCCCCCACCATTTATCATTTTCAGGAATAGGATGATATTGGGGGAGATAAAAGGCCAGGCATTTGATCTCCTGACTATCGCGCTGTTGATTCATGCTGTTCCTTTCCTGTTTTAATTATATAAACCTGCCAACGGAAACGGCCGTATCTGTCGATTTCTTTTTTGCATTCGACGATTTTATTACCTGGCAGCCAGCACATTTTCCATTATCCCGTTAAAATGTTCCCTGCTGTGATGCTGATTAAAAAAAATACGTCCCTGTTCTTTTACAAAGGAATAATAGCTGTTATTGCCAAGCAGCTTGCTGATACTGTCTGCAAAATCTGTAGCCGCGTCCGCCACCACACATCCGTTGTCCGTTTTATTTACGAGCCCGTCCACGCCTCTCGGACTGCATACCACCGGCAGGCCGTAGGAAAGGGCTTCGATTACCTTTATTTTTACACCGGTACCGCTAAGCATGGGGCAAATGGCCAGCTTTGCCCGGGAATAATAAGGCCCCAGGTCCGCAACATACGGCAGCTTCTGCACATTTTCCAGGTCCGGGATGTATTTATGAATACCACCAATAACACACCAGCGCACCGATGATTCCAAAAGCGGGTATACTTCTTTAAAAAACCAGTTAACGGCCTTAATATTGTGCCGGTTATTGCCGGCAACAAAAATAACATCAAATGCCTTCTCATTTCCTTCCGGAACAGCAGGTGTTTCAAGGCAAAAGGGGATCAGTTTAACATCCTTATCAACAAACTGCCGGAACAGGTATTGTTCTTCGGAAGAAATTGCCCATACCTGGTCGAAGTAGTTCAGCCGTTTCATCTCCCTTGAAAAGGCCCTGCCGATACTGAATCGTTTCCAGACCCGCTCCTGTGCCGTCAGGAAATCATGCGTATCGATGAGCAGCCGGGCCTTCCCGGTCAAAGTATTATCCCTGATCAGATCCGCCCAGTATGCATAGCTGATCACAATATAATCATACTGTTCTCTTTTAAGGATCTGATTGAACAGGTGCTGGTTGTAGGGGGTGACAAACGAGGGTAAAGCACGCCGGAACATCAGATCCCGGAAAAAACGCTGCAGCCGGTACTGTATCGCGTACCAAAGATCTGCGCCTCCTTTTGGCTTTTTTCGCAGGCCGTATACCCGGCGCACCAGCCCGGTCTGTAGCATTTCTGCTGTTTCTTCACTATTCATAGGTGCACCCCAGGTATCTTCGCTGTGTACATAATCTACTGTGATCCCCATTTTATGAAACGCTTTCAGCAACTCCCAGGCTCTGGTATGAGCACCGGCGTTGTTTTTCATAATATTAAAAGGAATAAAATACAGCAGCCTTCTCATTATTTTCCGGGAAAACTAAATCAAATAAGGGTGATTAAAGAACGTGCATCCACACTTATGCTTCCAGGTATCCGTTAGGCCGGTAGCTGTATTTATAAAGTACGGTCTCCCGGTATATTTTTTCATTGGTGCCCAGGTTGGCACGCGAATTAAAAGTATGGAATATATGATAGCCTACTGCGGCTAACTTTACTTTCTTCTTTTTGATGCCCAGGTTGATCAGACGCTCCCCCAGTTCCGAATCCTCCCTGCCCCAGCCCTCGAACCCGCTGTAATAACCATTCACTTTCACATAATCATTTTTCCAGAATGCCAGGTTGCACCCTTTGATATTGTGCGACTTCCGGGGATTTACAAAAAAACAGCCGGAAAAAAGCGGCACGCGCAATGCATTGAACCGGTTCCCCAGTCCCCGCATAAAGGAATGCAGGCTGCTGATGTCTTTGGTCTGCAACAGTTCGTGGGTCCGCCATTCTGCAATAAGGGTACGGCTTCCCTGCACAAAAAACCCTTTGCGGGCCGCCCTCATGTGATCGGCAATGAATTCCCGGTGCATTACGATATCCCCGTCGATCTCAATGATATAATCCGACTCGATCTCCTTTATGGCTTTATTCAGGATCAGACTTTTACGAAAACCCCGGTCTTCATGGTACACGTGTTTTATAGGGATCCCGTGCTTCTTACTGAAGTCCTCTATGCACCAGGCTGTACGGGCGTCGTCACCATCCTCTGCAATAATGATCTCATCCGGTCTCCGGCTCTGGTATAATACGCTTTTTAACACCAGCTGCAGGGCCTCGGGCCATTTGTAGGTTGAGATCATTAATGCTACCGTAAAAGGAGTTTTTTCCATATATCTGTCTTTCTGCTTTTTGGTTTAGACCGGTTATCAATTGCTTTTATTAATAACGTTGTAAAGTCCGCTATCGCAACATCTCTTGCCGGTTTGGTTGATGCAAGATGTTCAAATTTATCACTTCTTTCACAATTTCAGGGTCCTCAGTTCCTTCTAAATTATCGAAAGTTATCTCATTTCAGCTTGCAATGTTTGTTTTTGCGCTCCTGCTTAACTTGCAAAGATAGTTTTTTTACGACATCTATATACAGAAACCGGGCCATATCCTCCACCAGGGACGTTTGATTTTATCAAACTATTACTAAATTTGCCGTTTATTTATAGATTATGCAATTAACAGCTTTAGATAAATTCGATCACCTCAGCCCCGAAGATTTCAAAAAGAACTATTACCAAAAGAACAAACCGGTTGTTATCCGTGATCTGGCTCGTCAGTGGCCGGCTTATCATAAATGGAATTGGGATTATTTTATCAATATTGTCGGCGACAGGGAAGTGGGCGTCTACAATAATGTAAAGAGCGACTCCTATACGCCCATCAATACAGCTGATGCTTATATGAAATTCGGCAAATACCTGAATATGGTAAAAAAAGGCCCGGTGGAACTCCGGATCTTTCTCTTTAATATATTCCAGCATGCTCCCCAGATCGTGACCGATTTTACCTGGCCGGATGCCTACATGAAAGGATTTGTAAAAAAATTCCCGATGCTGTTTGTTGGCGGAGAGGGCTCCATTACACATATGCATTTTGACATCGACATGAGTCATATCCTGCATACCCAGTTCATCGGCAAAAAGAGAGTGCTGCTATTTCCGTTTGAAGAACAGCACAAACTCTACCGGAAGCCCTGGGAGGTATTGAGTCTGGCCAATTATGCCCGCTACTACGACAATTTCGACTATGAAAAATTCCCTGCTGCAAAAAATGCCCAAGGCTATGAAGTGGTGCTGGAACATGGCGATACCCTGTTCATGCCCGCAGGTTACTGGCATCATATGGAATATATAGATGCCGGCTTTGCTATGAGCCTGAGGGCTTTGCAAAACAGTCTTACCGGTAAGCTGAAAGGGGCGTGGAACCTGTTCGGAATGCGTAATATTGATACCCTGATGAAGAAAACAGCACCCAAGTGGTGGTACGACCGGAAACTAAAACAGGTCTATGCTGCTGCGGACCGGGTTTCGGCAGATATCTGAAGTCCAAAATAAGCTACTTCTCCACAGGGGCGGTCCAGATATTCCAGCTCAGCTCAGCCTGTGCTACCAGCATGTCATACCCGTTTTTGATCAGGGCCCCTCTTTTCCGGCCTTCTTCCAGAAAGCCCGTCAATGGCGGGTTGTATACAAGATCATATAAATAATGATTTGAATTGATCCGGTCATAAGGAAGATCGGGTTTTCCTTCGGTCTTTGGAAAACTTCCCAGTGGTGTGGTATTTATTATCAGCGGATATGCCTCCATCACCGCTCCATCCAGGTCATTGTAGCCCAACTCCCCTTCTTCAGGATTACGGGAGACGGATTTATAGGCAATACCCAGTTTCTCCAGTGTATAGCAGACCGCCTTTGCTGCACCACCCGTACCCAGTATCAGTGCCTGTGTGTGGTGCGGCTGCAGTTGTTCCAGCAGTGTGGTCTCAAATGCCGAAGCATCTGTATTATACCCTTTTAACCGGCCTTCGCTGATCCGGATGCAGTTACAGGCCCCGATGGATGCAGCTTCACCATCCAGCTCCTGTAAAAATGCCATTACCTCCTGTTTGTAAGGGATGGTGACATTAAACCCGGCAAGTTCGGGATATTGTTGCAGCAGCGTTGTAAGATATTGAATGGAAGGGATCTCAAATGCTTCATACCGGCAATCGGCAATACCTTCTTCTTCAAATTTTTCGGTAAAATAGCGTTTTGAAAAAGACTGGCTCAGCGGAAATCCTATCAAACCGTACAGGGTCATTAAAATGCCGTTTTATTATCGAGGTATAAATCAAATGAATCCCCCCTCAGCCCGATACGCATGGCCTCCAGTGCTATCACTTCATTGGGAGGGATATTGCCCAGGTTCACATTACAGCCGATCAGCTCCAGGAAATAAAGCTGCTGGGCCTTCTGCGGTGCCTCCCAGATGATCTTTTCAGAAGGGATCTGGGTGAGGATCTCCTGTACCAGTCCTTCCCGCACTTCACCGGTACCGCGGTAGATACCCACATTTCCGGCTTCCCGCGCTTCCGCAATCACATAGGATGATCCGGCTTCCAGCTCTGCTTTCATCAGCTCAATCCATTTATATGGCGGGATGATATGGGTGGCATCCTTGCTGCCCACCTCACTCAACACCGTTCCATGCTGGGTCAGCTTCTCAATATAACCGCATTTTTCTGCGTGCGGGATACTGATCGAGCCATCGCTCACTTCCATATAATCGATTCCGAAATGCTTACAGATGGCAATGTAGTCATCCACCTGGTTTCTTACAAGATACGCTTCAAATAAGGTACCCCCAAAATAAACCGGGATATCATAAGAACGGTATACCTCAATCTTCTCCTCCAGGTTCGGGGTTACGACGGCGGTACCAAATCCCAGCTTTACCACATCAACATGAGGATAAGAAACACTCATAAAACTCTTGGCCTCATCAATACTCAACCCCTTATCCATTACCATTGTGATGCCGTTTGTACGTGGACGTACGTACCGTTCCGGCATCTGCGTCAAATTAAACTTCATTCGGTATCTGTTATTAATCGTCGCAAAAGTAACCATTTTGCTTAAGTTTAGGTCACTCACATGAAGTTAGCTCAAGAAAAAGCATTGAGTATGAGGTACCAATTGATAAAACCGCCTTAAATTATCAGGGGTTTTTCAGTTTATAGGAAGGCATTTACTTATTTTTGGTACCAGATTTTATTATAAACTTTTTTATCATTTCTATATGAAGAAATCAGTTCGTATTTTTTGGCGAATTTTTTTCATTTTATTTGGCCTTGGCATTTTAACGGTATTGCTCGCGAACTGGGGCGTATTTGGCAAAATGCCTTCACTGGCAGAACTGGAAAACCCCACTATCACCCAGGCCTCTGAAGTACTGGCGGCAGACGGAACCCTTATGGGAAAGTATTACCTCCCCAACGGGAACAGATCCCTGGTAAAATACCGTGATATTTCCCCCAATGTGATCAATGCGTTGATCGCCACAGAAGACAAACGTTTCTATGACCACGCTGGTATTGACCTTAAAGGTACGCTGAGGGCCATCTTTTTACTGGGTAGAGAAGGCGGTGGCAGTACCATTACCCAGCAGCTGGCCCTGGCGCTGTTTAATCAGCGGGCCAGCAACAAAGCTGTTCGGGTCATCCAGAAACTGAAGGAATGGATCATTTCTGTAAAGCTGGAACGGAACTTTACCAAAGAAGAGATCGTTGCCTTATACCTGAATGCCGTACCTTTTAGTGACAACGTATATGGCATCCGCAATGCTTCCAGGACCTGGTTTCAGAAGGAACCGGATCGCCTGAGCGTGGATGAAGCTGCACTCCTGGTCGGAATGATCAATGGTCCCGGTATTTACAACCCCAGGAGAAATCCCAAACTGGCGATGGACCGGAGGAACCTGGTGATCGCCCGTATGGTGGAAAACGGGAATCTGTCCGGTGCAGAAGCCGACCGGCTGTCGGCGGCGCCTATGAAGGTGAACTACAGGAAAATGGATGAGAACACCGGTTATGCGCCTTATTTCCGGGATGTGCTGCGCGACGAACTGAAGACCGTGCTGAAAGACCTGAAAAAACCGGATGGGTCCTCCTATAGTCTTTATGAAGACGGGTTAAAGATCTATACCACCATCAACCCCCAGATGCAGCAATATGCAGAAGAAGCCGTTTACATGCAGGTACCTAATTTGCAACGGGCGCTCGTGCGCCAGTCCTTTATAAAGAGCGGCGCCGTGTGGAAAGGCCATGACAATGTACTGCTGCGCGCCATGAAGGAAAGTGATCGCTGGAGAAGTATGGCGGATGACGGTTTTTCAGACAAAGAGATCAAAGCCTCTTTCTATAAAAAAGTACCCATGCGTATCTTCGCCTGGATCCCCGGCAAGGCACGCGACACCGTAATGACACCTTACGACTCGATTAAATACCACCGCACCATGGTGCAGTCGGCATTTATGGTGATGGACCCTGTCACCGGCGAAGTAAAGGCCTGGGTGGGAGGTATTGACTTTAAGACCTATAAGTACGATCACGTAAATCTCCGAACAAAACGTCAGGTGGGTTCCACCATCAAGCCATTGCTTTACGCCCAGGCGATCGAAGAAAGAGGAATGACGCCGGAATCGATGGTGGAAGATGTGCAACAGAACTTTGGCAACGGTCAGCTGGTGCCTGCCACCGGCCGTACCTGTACCGGCAGAACCATGACGATGGCCTCCGCCCTTGCCTGGTCCCGGAACTGCGCCACCGCTTATATTATGAAACAGGTGGGACCGGCCCAGTTCTCTAACTTTTTACAGCGCATCAATATCCCTACAAAAGTAGCGCCCTTCCCGTCCATCGCCCTGGGCTCCTGTGAGCTTTCGCTTTTCGAAATGCTTTGGGGATACTCCATTTTTGGAGGACGTGGTTTTTCCACCAAACCTTATTTTATCAGCCGGATCGAAGACCGGAATGGTAACGTGATCAAACGGTTCGACTATAGTGTGAACCGGAAAGAAGCCATCAGCGAGGCCACTGCCTATACCATGAGCCGTATGATGCAGGGGATTGTGGACAAAGGCACAGCAGCAGGTCTGCGTGCCCGTCTGGGCGCTGCGGAAATGGCGGGGAAGACCGGAACCACCAACGACAACAGTGATGCCTGGTTTATGGGCTTCACTCCTCAGTTACTGGGAGGGGTTTGGGTAGGTTGTGATGACCGCTTTATCCGCAATGAAGGCAGAGGCGGGTTTGGAGGCGAAGCTGCCCGTCCCATCTGGGAAGCTTTTTTCAAAAAAGTATATGCGGATAAATCGTTAGGCATAAACAGGGATGAAAAGTTTGCAGAGCCCGCCACCATGGAAAATGAAGTGCTGAGTGCGGATCCTTCGATCTATGTTACTTCTGAAAATCCGGAGCCTACCGCTGAAGGGGAAGATGCAGGAGTAGGCACCGAGCAGGATTATATGCAAAACAATAATGAGTACATTGGTCCGGAATCCAAACCTTTGCTGGATGAGAACAAACCAATAAAAGATACGGTTAAAAAAGAACCGGCAAAGGCGCCTCAGGGAAAACCGATCGGGTCAGCAGACCAGCCGAAAAAGAAAAAAGGATTCCTGGGCGGACTCTTTAAGAAAAAGGACAAGAAAAAAAATCAGCAGGACGAATAGGATGCCCTCCTGCTTACAATAAAGCCTGTGGTTGATCTGCAGGCTTTTTTGTTGCCCTCCGGGTACGGCGGCAGGCCTGTTCCTTATAAACGGATCAAGAGTCTTATATTTGCACATTATTTTATTAAAAATCGAATCAATATATGGCAGACATTTTCGAGCGGTTATTAAACAATTACGGACCCATTGGACAACACCGGGAAAGGGCCCATGGTTATTTTGCTTTTCCAAAGCTGGAAGGGGAAATAGGAAGTGTAATGAAATTCCGGGGCAACGATGTGATCGTCTGGAGTTTGAACAATTACCTGGGGCTGGCCAATCATCCGGAAATAAGAAAAGCAGATGCAGAAGGGGCGGCTCAATACGGCCTTGCCTTACCCATGGGTGCCCGGATGATGAGCGGCAACTCCAACCTTCACGAACAGCTGGAGGCAGAACTCGCCGCTTTTGTACATAAAGAAGACACGGTGCTGTTGAACTTTGGCTACCAGGGCATGGTGAGTATCATCGATGTGCTTTGCAGCCGCCATGATGTTATTGTTTACGACGCAGAAAGTCATGCCTGTATTATCGACGGACTGCGGCTGCATCCGGGGCATCGCTTCGTGTTCAAGCACAATAATATTGAAGACTTTGAAAAGCAGATGGAGCGGGCCACGGCGCTCATTGAAAAACAAAAATCGGGCGGTATCCTGGTGATCACGGAAGGCGTTTTTGGCATGGCCGGTGACCAGGGAAAACTGAAAGAGATCACGGCATTGAAAGGCAAATACGATTTCCGCCTCCTGGTAGATGATGCGCATGGTTTCGGTACGCTGGGTAAGACCGGCGCAGGTGCCGGAGAAGAGCAGGGCGTACAGGATCAGATCGATATTTATTTTTCCACCTTTGCAAAATCAATGGCATCCATCGGCGCCTTTGTTGCCGGCGACCGGAAGATCATCGACTACATCCGCTACAACATCCGCAGCCAGATCTTTGCAAAAAGCCTGCCCATGCCGCTGGTTGTCGGCAATCTGAAACGCCTGGAACTGCTGCGTACCCGGCCTGAGCTAAAAGCCAAGCTCTGGGAAAATGCATTAAAACTGCAAAATGGTTTAAAAGAAAGAGGATTCGACATCGGTACCACAGACTCTGTTGTAACGCCCATTTATATGAAGGGCGGTGTAGAAGAAGCCACTGCAATGGTGATGGACCTCAGGGAACACTACCGCATCTTCTGTTCGATCGTGGTGTACCCGGTAATTCCAAAAGGACATATCATTTACCGTCTGATCCCTACCGCCAGTCACACCGACGCAGATATAGAAGCCACATTAAACGCTTTCTCTGCAGTAAAGGAAAAACTGGATGCGGGAACCTATAAAACAAACGCGATACCCGATATGGCGGAGCGCTCGTAACTGCAACGCATCGTTATACAAGATAAAAGAAAAGTGAGGGGCCTTAAAGGATTTCCCTCACTTTTCTTTTTGCCATTTGCGGATGCAACAAAAAAGGCCGCCCTCTCGGACAGCCCCGTACGTTTTAACAACGATTACTTACTGGTTATTTTACTTCGTTTACAACAACGTCTTCGATAACTTTTGCAGTTTTGCTTACGTTATATACTTTAACATTATTGTTTTTAATATCGCTTACTTCAAAGGTCAGTTTTGCACCTTCGGGCAGCACACTGTCGAATTGATAGTTACGTACGATCTTGGCTCCTGATACAGTTTCAGTGTACAGCAGTTCACCAGTTTCATCTTTAATGGTAACTGCGTAAGTACCTTTAGCCAGGTTGTTTAAACGCAGCTGGTAAATAGGCAACTGGGTAGAAGAGTTGATGTACTTTAATTCAACGGGTTTTTCCACATTGTCATTTGCAAAAGCAGAAACAGAGGTTGCAAAAATTGCAGCGATAACGATTGATAATACTTTAGATTTCATAGTTATTTTTTTAATTGTTTAAATTCAGGTTTGGTGATCCGGTTTTTTATTTTATATAAATGTTCTTTGTTGTTATAGTATTGGAAAATAACACTCCCAATCTGTAGGCTGCATTTGCAGCTCTGGTTAATAACGTTTTCATTTTAAGCCTCCTTTTGTTTATTTGTTCAATATCTTTTTATGGTTGCATCGCCGGGTGGCAAACAAAACGAGACAAGCGAATCATGGTTGCTGAGCTCAGATCTGGTGGTTTATCTATTCACCATTTTTTGATTGACAACACAAAGCTACGGGTCATAAAACGGCAGATAAAACCAATATTCGGGCTCCCATAGGGTGTTTAGCTCTTGAGATGAATATATATACTTCTCACTATCAATTAATTGCATTGATTACCCTAATGATATCCAACGGTTGAAAATGGATAAAAATGAGGAATTAAAAAGGCTTCCGGAATTTGGTAAAGAAGGTTTATAACAACGTGCAGGCAGTCGTCTGTAAAATCAGGAGCGGGTAAACTTCCCGCCACCGGACAGTTAAACCTGTAAGCTCCTGGTTGATTTGTGCAGATTTTATATCACTGTTAAATAAACAAGGATGTCTTTACGGTTCCTTATGCGTAAAGCATGTAACCAGGGCAGGGTATCAGCATAAATAAAAACAAATGTTCCTGCCGGAACATGGCTTTTATTTACACACCTGCCATTTCGATACTATCCGATATAAAACTCAGTAGTTGTTGAATCGACAGTTTATGCTCAATTGCCGATTGTATTTTTTAAAGAATGGGGCTGCGTCACATTCTTCTGCGCCTTTCCAAAGATGCATCGGCGGCCTTCATCATCCTATACTTTCAATGCATTCGCTTATGAGTTCATTAGTAAATTGTTCCATAAGATGCTGCAGATTCATGCTTCCCTGCTCCCTTTCAGGAGCTACACTGAAGCGCTGCAATTGGGAGGGTATTTTCCTTATTCTTTGAATACAGGAAACGACCACGGACCTATTGCAGTAAATAGCACTGCAAACAATATCGGTTTACAGCCGTTCAAACCTGTTGCGGCGATCCCGATAGCTGCGCTCCGGCATACAACGGGCTTACTCCAGGGTTACCTGGATCTGCACGGGCCCTTTTACTTCCCCTTCTGCCATATTGTTGCGTGCAATAATGAGCGTGTATACGCCTTTTTTTGCGGTCTGGTATTCCATGGTTGCGCCAAAGGGACCATCGGTTTTTCCATCGGGCATTTCGATCTGACTGATCCGCAGATTCCGTTCCCTGCCTTCCGGCTTCAGTACTGCTTTAATTTTTTTTGTTCCGGATACCGTCACGTTCACATGGATCTGCTGGTAATCTTTTTTGATGTCTGCCGCCAGTTGTGCCACAGGTTCTTTTACGGTCAGCACAATAAGCGAATCGTTCCCGGTTTTGCCGGAACTATCGCTGGGTTGTACCATGCCGGGCGTTGTATCCCGCACCTGCGGCTGACTGTTTGTACTATCCACTGCCGCCGGCGGTGTGGCAGGATTATTACAGGCTCCGGAAAAGAGCAGCGCCAGAAGGGCATAGAAGGGTATTCGTGTCATCTGATAAATTTTTGTAGGTTTACAAAAATATGCATTCATGAATAAGAAATTTATACTTACCACTACCGCTACCATCAGTTTAAAAAACGCAGAAATCGTGGAATATTGTGGTATCGTATCCGGCGAAACGGTGATCGGTGCCAATATCGTCCGGGATTTTTTTGCAGGTATCCGGGACATCGTAGGCGGCCGGTCGGGATCTTATGAAGAGGTATTGCGGGAAGCCAAAGATACCGCCCTTAAAGAGATGCAGGACTACGCCATCCAACTGGGCGCAAACGGGGTGATTGGTGTAGACCTGGATTACGAAACCGTTGGTCAGAGTATGCTGATGGTTACCGCAAGCGGCACTGCTGTAAAGATAGAAGGCATTTAAGAGCCATCAAAAACACAAACAAGCATTCGTTTTAAATGTCGTTATTTGCCTTCCGGAAAGGCCTTTTTGCAATAAAACCGGGAATAAAATGAGAAATAAAAATATTTGATAACCAGGCAACCAGGCCGGTTTTTCCCGCGTCTTTTTTCCGATTGAAATTGACAAAAAGTACGGATAAAAAAAATCCCCAACATTATTCATGTTGGGGACCTTCATCAAAAACCATTAACCATTAAACCTTATCCTATGAAAATTCAATTTCAAATTTATAAACTATTTCCTAGATTTCAAAAGCATTATTTTGAAGTGTAGGAAATTTTCACATTTTATTATCAATTTATTTCCTGCCAAATCCTTAATAAGCTAAAAATCAATGAAAAGAAAAATTGTAGTGGCTATCACCGGTGCAAGCGGTTCCATTTACCCTTCCAGGCTGCTATCAAAACTCTTGACCGTACAGGATCAGTGGAGCGAGATTGGTGTTGTAGTTACCAATAATGCAAAAGAAGTGTGGCAGGTAGAAACAGGAACTGCTTTCAGAACGGAACCTTCTTTTTCGTATTATGATACCACTGATTTTAATGCACCTTTTGCGTCGGGCAGCGGCCGCTTCGATACAATGATCATCATCCCCTGCTCAATGGGCGTCCTGGGACGCATCGCAACGGGTATTTCAAATGACCTGATCACAAGGGCAGCAGACGTGGTACTGAAAGAGCGCCGCAAACTGATCTGTGTGGTACGCGAAACCCCCTACAGCCTGGTTCATATCCGGAATATGGAAGCCCTTACACTGGCCGGTGGTATCGTATGTCCCGCAACTCCTTCTTATTACAGCAGGCCCAAAACCATCGAAGCGGTTGCGGACACCGTGGTAGACCGGGTTCTGGACCTCGCCGGACTGGACATTCCGTCTTACCGTTGGGGAACAACCGGTCCATTGATTGATGAAACCAATGCCTGACGCGGGTTTCGAGCGGGAAGCTCCAATAAAAAAGCCCTCCGGTTAAAGAGGGCCTGTCTATATCTACTGATTATAAATTTTTATCCCAGCGGTACATTGAAAGGTACCTTCTTCGGAGGCAGGCATTTTTTGTCATCACATGTCTGGTATTCCACTGTACCGGAAAGCGCGGTCTTTGCAGGAGCTTTAAGCGTTACCCGCTGTACAAATGTTACGGTATTGCCATACTGATGCGCGGTTGAGTTGGTGGTGGCATCATGAAACTTTTCCATTTTTCCCAGTTCCTTTACATTGCCGGTACGGATGAGAAGCGGGTTATTGGTGAAGTCCACTTTTGTAGGATAAGCAATGGCTCCCTTGGGTTGTGTTTGGGAATACAGGTGCCAGCCGCTTTTCAGAGTGGCTACCATTTGTACATCATATACTTTTTCACTGATCTTTTTTGCGGAAAACTTCCAGCTTGCCGGATCGCCCTGTGCTTTTACGGTGCCAAAGGCCAGCACAGACAATAAGCCGATCAAAACATACTTCATTGCTGTTGATTTTAATTTTACAGGTTCATACGTGTTCTGTGTTCAATTACAAAAACACCGCAGATTTGTTGCACTGATGACGTTAAAACTAAGGAACCAGTTGCTTTGCCATTAACAGGGAGGTGAGGATCTTCTTCCCATCCTCGTTGCCCAGCACGGCGCTGCAGGCCCGCTCGGGATGCGGCATCATTCCAAAAACATTCCGGCCGGCGTTGCAGATACCTGCGATATTGTCCGTTGACCCGTTGGGGTTGCTTCCGGGTGTTTCGTTGCCATCGGCATCACAATACCTGAAAAGGATCTGTCCGTTTTCTTTCAGCTGATCCAGTGTTTGCGGGTCGGCATAAAACCTCCCTTCACCATGTGCGATGGGGATCTTGTAAACATCCTGATACAGTTCGGTGTCTTCTTTCAGCTGTTCTTTATAAAAACCATCCGCCTTTATAAAAATGTTCTTACAGATGTATTGCTGCCGTTCATTGCGTAATAGTGCCCCCGGCAATAAACCCGATTCGCAAAGGATCTGGAAACCGTTACAAACCCCATACACTTTTCCACCGCTTCCGGCAAAGTCGATCACCTGTTTCATTACCGGGCTGAAACGCGCAATGGCACCGCAACGCAGGTAATCGCCATAGGAAAAACCGCCGGGCAATACAATACAGTCCTCTGTGGTAAAGGCACTGATATCCTCACTTTTGTGCCAGAGCGGAACCACTTCCTGGTTAAGATCATACTGTAATGCATCCAGCATATCCCGGTCGCAATTGGATCCGGGGAATATTATTACTCCAAATTTCATTCGTATAATGATTTATCGTTCACCAAGCAACAAAGATAACCAAAGCCCTGCTTATTATGAATGGAAATTAAACGGCGGCCGTCCTTTCTCAGGAAAAGATACCGGAAAGCTCTATCGAAATGATATAACCGACTGTGAGCCAGAAGGCCACAAGCGGATACCATTTTACATCACTGCTCAGGTAGCCAAACCCGTGTACAGCCGCACAGGGCACCAGGATCAGCACCCAGTTGGTGAAACCCGGACCGGGATTCACAAAAGAGATACCCACGGCTGCCACAAAATACATCAGGAAAAGGATCCACCCCTTCCGCACCTGGATCAGCATTTTACCGGACAGCAGATTGATGGCATAGATGCCTGCCAGCAATGGCAGGATGGTAAGAAACAGGGCACCTGCAAACCACAGGGATTGTTTCCCAAGATGGATGCCGAACGAAAAGGGTTCCAGCAGCTGGTATACCATGGGCCACTGATCCGACAGGAACAGGTAGATCAGGTAAAAATAATAGGGCGTTGCAACCCCGAACAGCAGCAGCAGCCATTCATTGATGCGGAAGGGACGCAACATTCCGAGTGCCAGCAACCCCCAGGCCACAAAAAAGACGGCCGGCTGAAAAAACATGGTTGCCCCTCCCAGCACCATTCCGCAATTGAAGATGAATCCTTTTGCATTGGGATGACTATGGGCCTTGTAAATAAAAACAAAGGAGAGCAGGAATAAAAACGAAGCGATCAGCGGTGCCGACCAGTAGTTAAATTCGGGAATAAAGGAAGAGATCAGCATCAGCGCCATCCCGGGCAGGTAATTGGACCGGGTCACCAGCCGCTGGTTGTTGATGAAATTTGTAAGCAGGTAGGCCTGCCAGAACAAAAGAAGAAAAGCCGCGATACAAAAAAATGAGGGGAATACAGCAGCAACCGGGTCCAGCAATTGCAGCAGCCGGTCGTACAGGAAGCCATCCTGCGGGCGCACCACCACCCCCCTTCTGCCTTCCTGTGCAGCTGGAAGCAGGAGCCAGGGCAATTTCAGCAAAACCCCCAGTATGAAAATCATAATGAGATTTCCCGGGTTCTTTTGTTTAAAAACTCCAATCACAATAACAGTCAGTCAAATTTGAATACATGTGCGCCGGTTTAGAGGGCGGATTTAAAAATCAACCTTTGCAAACGAAATATTCTTTTTATATAAATAGGGGATGATCATACTTGTGGGGCCCACCTGCTTTCCATAACGGGGCATAAAATCCACGTATTTATCCTTTGCTTCGATCGGTTCCGCCTCGGTCATTTGCCCGTCCTCGGTGATGACCACATCATCCAGGTCGGATATTTTTCCGGCGCGGTTCAGGATAAAATGCATCCGGTCCCCGTCCAGCAACACCTGGTAAGAGATCGTACCATCCGTTTCGATCTCGGACTGGTTCTTGAAAATGATATTTTCCGTTGTCCGGTTCCCCTCCTTATCAAAAGAGAAGATGCCGATATTGCCCGCATTGTACCGGGCATAGCCGCCGCCGTATCCGAAGCCGGCTCCCCACCAGTAGCTTCTGTAAAAGAACGGGGAATAGTAGTAATAGGGCGACCAGATCCCCCCCCCCCAGGGACCCCATCCGCCCCAGCCGCCATAAAATCCGTAAGGGCCATAGAAACCGCCGTAGGGGCCGCCCCAGTAATTCCAGCGATCCCACATTCCCCCGGCATTGGAGGTATATAATGCCTCTGCTCCGATGGAAAAGCCGCCATTCTGATGGATGATGATGCTGTTTATAAAAAGATCATTGAAAGCTGTTTTCCCGCCCCTTTTACCACCTACTTTTTTCCGCAGTTCGTCATTAAACGGTGTGGTGGTTTCAAATAATTTTTCGCGGCTGTCCAGTCGCAGCGCATAATTATAAACACCTGCGATATTTCCCCTTTTTTGCGCGGAATAGAAAGAACTCATCAGGTAACGGCCATTTTCTTCATCCACTTTGAGTTTGATATCATCAAGGAACAGGTCGTTAACGGAAAGCGGATACTCCTGGTAGGCGTCTTCTTTTGCCGGCTTAACGATCAGGGATGCCTCCTGGATATTGCCGCTGTTAAGCCGGGTATATTTGACAAATGCAAAATCCCCGTTGTTGGTAAGGCTATAGCCATTGAGAAAATCACCCTTGTTCTCCATAGGCACTGTATAACGACTCTCCTGCAGCAGGTTCAATTCTCCGTCGTAGAGCCGGGTCTTAAATACATGTTGCGCCGGGTTCTTTTTATTGATCTTGAACAGCAGGATCTTGTTCCCGTCGCTGCTTTTCACCGAATTGCTGATCTTCCGGTCGGCCTTATAAGCGATAATGGTCGTATCCAGCGTCACCGGTTCTTCCAGTACCTTCCCGTTCGCCTCAATGCGGGCAGCATTGCAATAAACGACATTATCTTTCTGAAACTGGTACAACAGGTAGGCGTAGTTATGGAACGGATAAAAGGTAAGATCCAGCAGCGCGCCTTTTTTAGGCAGGAAGGTGATGGGAACAGATTCCAGCAGCTGCATGCTTTCATTGAACACGTTGATCTGGTGATTCCCTTTTACTTCCTTATAGATAAGATAGTTGTTGGCCAGCTTTCCTATGATTTCAAAGTTCATCCGCTGCACATCCGCTTTATTTACATCTGCGTACACAATACTTTGTGCGGTTGCAACGTTTATAAGGCTGAAAATGGTTAATAACAGACTAAAAATCAACTTTTTCATAAAACTTTCAAATATTGATTATAAAGTTACAGCTTTATTTTCATACCCGATTCGCTTTTAACAAAGCCTGTTATTAGGGGGAAAATATAGTGAAAGGCGGTAATAAAATAAGTTTTTTGTTTTTTAATCTTTATGTAAACTTTGCTGCTTTATTGCAGAAAAAAAAGGACTCATAGCAAGTGAAAGCTTCCACAAACAAAATGACGGCCGCCGGCCTGCTAGTTGCATTGGGAATTATATATGGCGACATCGGCACATCCCCTCTTTATGTGTTTAATGCAATTATCGGGAACCGCGAGGTGAACGAGCTGCTGGTCATAGGGTCGCTTTCCTGTATCATCTGGACCCTTACCCTGCAAACCACCATTAAATACGTAGTGCTCATCCTTAGGGCCGATAACCGGGGGGAAGGCGGTACCTTTGCCTTATTTGCCCTGGTGAGAAGGCGACGAAAATGGCTGGTCATCCCTGCCATGATCGGCGGTGCCGCTATGATCGCCGATGGAATCATTACCCCGCCTATGACCATCACTTCCGCTGTTGAAGGACTTTCCATCCTCCCCTCCCTGAGGCATATGTCTACCAATACCATTGTTATCATTGTCCTTTGCATTCTCTGTGCCTTCTTTTTCCTGCAGCAGTTCGGTACAGCCTCCATCGGCAAGGTATTTGGTCCGGTGATGTTCCTTTGGTTCACCATGCTGGCCGTTTTCGGCCTCATCCATTTATTTGATGACGTATCAATTTTCCGGGCCCTCAGCCCGCATTATGCCATCGATTTCCTGATCCGGTACCCGCACGGTTTCTGGCTGCTGGGGGCGGTCTTTCTCTGTACCACGGGAGCAGAGGCGCTCTACAGCGATCTGGGGCACTGCGGAAGGGAGAACATCCGGATATCCTGGATGTATGTAAAATTATGCCTGCTGCTCAACTATTTTGGGCAGGGTGCCTACCTGTTGTCCCGTCACGACGGACTGACCATTACCGAATCGGTTAAAAAGACCCTGGGTATCAATGCCTTTTTTAATTTAATGCCGGAGTGGTTTATTGTACCGGGTGTGGTCATTGCCACCACCGCGGCGATCATTGCCAGCCAGGCCATGATATCCGGCGCCTATACGCTTATCAGTGAGGCCATGCGGCTGAACCTCTGGCCCAAGGTAAAAATAAGATACCCGTCCGAAGCAAAAGGACAGCTGTTCATACCCGCGAT
This sequence comes from Niabella beijingensis, assembly GCF_020034665.1. Taxonomy (NCBI): domain Bacteria; kingdom Pseudomonadati; phylum Bacteroidota; class Chitinophagia; order Chitinophagales; family Chitinophagaceae; genus Niabella; species Niabella beijingensis. The sequence goes on from NZ_JAIQDI010000001.1 coordinate 1,230,621, forward strand.
CAACACCCTGATGTTTGTGGGCTGTGTCGGCGTGGTGCTTTATTTTCAGCAATCCTCCCGTATGGAAGCAGCCTACGGACTGGCCATTATCGTAACCATGCTCACCACCACCATCCTTTTTGCCAATTACCTGGTGCTGAAAAGGATCAAACCGATCTGGGTCTACCTCTTTATTGCCGGGTACCTGGTGATCGAAATTGCCTACCTTATCGCATTGCTGGCAAAATTTGTACACGGGGGTTATATTACGGTGATGATCGGCGGCCTGATGTTTATCGTGATGTATGTATGGTACCGCGCCCGGAAGATCAAGAACCGTTATGTGGAATTTGTGCGCATGGAGCACTATATTCCCAAAATGCAGGAGCTCAGCGCCGACCGCTCCATCGCTAAATACGCCACGCATCTGATCTATCTTACCAGCGCCGATAACCCAAAAGAGATCGAACACAAGATCATCTATTCCATCCTGAATAAGAAACCCAAACGCGCCGACATCTACTGGTTCGTACATGTGGACACACTGGATGATCCCTATACAGCGGAATACAAAGTGGAGCATATCATTCCCAATGATATCATCCGCATCGACTTCCGGCTGGGTTTCCGCATACAGCCCCGGATCAATATCATGTTCAAAAAAGTAGTGGAAGACCTGGTAGTGAACAACGAGGTGAACATCATCAGCCGTTATGAAAGTCTGGCCAGCAGCAATACCGTGGGCGACTTCCAGTTTATGGTGATGGAAAAATACCTGAGTCCGGACAATGATCTTCCGTTTATGGAAAAGATCATTATGAAGCTGCACTTCCTGATCAAGCAGATCAGTCTCTCCGAAGAAAAAGGATTCGGGCTGGATCTTTCCAATGTAACCGTGGAAAAATTCCCGCTCATCGTGGCACCGCTTACGAGTGTAAAACTGAACCGCATCCAGGATCCGGAATAAGCAGCTGTCAGCCATCAGCTCAGGGCTGACAGGTCGTCGCTAACGGCTTTAGTTGATCGGGATCACATTGGACGAAGGTTTTTTCTTTAACTGCTCCGGCACGGCAAGCAGTATTTCTTCCTGAAGAGCCCTGACCAGTTTCTCCTTTAAAAAATCGCGGTGCACGGCCAGGCTCACCTCCCGCACTGGCACGGGCTTTTTAAAATGCCGGATCAGCTGTTGCTGGCTTTTGGGCATTTGTAAGGTAACCAGCTCCGGCACGATCGTTACACCATCGCTGATCTCTACCATCCGTTTCAGGGTTTCCAGGCTGCCGGCTTCATATTCCAGACCGGAATGCGCCTTGCTTTGTTTCTGTAATTCGCAGATGGAAAGGATCTGCGACCGGAAACAGTGTCCTTCCTCCAGCAGCCAGAGTTTGCTGGTATCAATATCTTTGGGCAGTATGTACTGCTTCTGGTAAGCCCGGTTCTTTTTGGAAGTGAATACCATCAGCTCTTCATAAAACAGTACCTGCTCGGTAATACCCGTTTCATTCAGTGGAGTGACCAGGATACCCGCATCGATCTTTTCCTCCTTCAGATAAGAAACAATGTGCTCTGTCATCAGCTCGTGGATGATCAGTTTGATATCCGGGTATTTTTTTATAAAGGCCGGCACAAAAATGGGCAACAGGTAAGGCGCCAATGTCGGGATGATCCCGATACGCAGCTGTCCGGAGAGCCGTCCTTTCTGATCTTCGATATAGCGGTTCAGCTCATTGCGGGCGTGCAGGATTCGCCTCGCATATTCCAGTACATCTTTTCCCGCCGCCGTGGGTACCACAGGCAGTTTGCTGCGGTCAAACAATTTCAGTCCCAGCTCTTCTTCCAGTTTCTGGATCTGCATACTCAATGTTGGCTGTGTGATGTAGCAGGAGTCGGCGGCCTTTACAAAATTGCGGTGCACATCCACCGCGATGATATATTCCAGTTGCTGCAGGGTCATAAATCGTACCGATAAAAATGCAAAACTAATTGATTTTATCGATGACCGGTCTGGACGTTCTGGTATCGTATCAATTATGAAATTGCGGACTATATGTTGCCCTGAGCCCGACAAAGGCCCCTCAAAGCACGACTTCGTCATCCGGCTAAAACGTCCGGCAGATCAGCATTTCCCTTACAATTTATCAAATAAAAGCAGCCGCAGCACGGCGATAACCTGCTGCACACCACCTGTACCGCTATTCCCGGTGCGCTGCAGCGTTCTAATGGCAAACATTAGCCTGACGCATAGGTGACCGCTACCGGGACAGCCCTGACATACCTTACTGAAAAAGTATTGCTGCCATAAAACTAGATCTCCTCCAGCTGTACTTTTTTGCCTACGGTCAGCCGGTAGTTCCCGCCCACTTTAAGTGCGTAGTTCGCTTTATCATGACTCACCGGAAAATCAAAGCAAACAGGATAATCATATTCCTTTACGATATCCAGCAGGATCGTGTGGATCTCCTCGCCAAACGGCCGCGTGGTGTCCTGTATGTCTGTAAAGCCTCCAAATATCAATCCGGCCAGTTCTGCCAGCCTGCCGCTGCGCTTCAGCTGGTGCAGCATCCGGTCGATACTGTATTTCTGTTCGCCGATATCCTCCAGGAAGAGGATGCGGCCTTTGGTGCGCACATCAGATCGGGTGCCGATGGCATTCACCAGCAGCGACAGATTACCTCCCACCAGCGTTCCGGTTGCCGTACCCTGCCAGTTGTGCCGGGACCGGGTCACGGTATACACCGCCTTTTCGCCCGTGAGCGCCTGGTGCAGCGACCGTACATAACGGTTCCTGTAGCCCCCGTCGTTAAAAGCAGCAGCCATGGGTGCGTGCAGGCCGGCAATATTAAAATTCTGAAAAATATGATTGAGAAAGATCGTGATATCGCTGTAGCCGATCACCCACTTGGGTCCTTTCCGGAATTTCTTAAAATCGATCCGGTCAATGATCCGCCCCATCCCGTACCCGCCGCGGCCACACAGCACGGCCTGCACTTCATTATCGTCCAGCATCTGCTGAAGGTCCTGCAGCCGTTCTGCATCGGTACCCGAAAAATAGGTAGCGGAGTTCCCTCCCAGCGTGGCACCGGTCTTTACCCGGAAGCCCCATTGCTGTAATACCCGTATACATTCTGCCGCTTTTGCGGCGTCCATAAACCCCGACGGACAAACGATCCCGATGGTAGCACCTTTCTGCAACGCGGGGGGTAGGGTAACTTTCATGATCTTGATTGATTTAAAAAATTATAAACTGGTTAATGTGGCCCCGGCGGTGGTTACGGACAGCTGGTGCTTCATCCCGCATCGCAGGGCGTAGTTATTGATCTGGTGTCCAACCGGGAAATCAAAACAAACAGGGTAACTGTACATTTTTGTTTTCTCCAGTACGATATCATAAATATTTTTTCCGAACTGTTCATCCAGCGGGTCCTGTTTAATCTTCATACCGCCCACGATCAGTCCTGCCAGCCGGTCGAGCTTCCCTGTCCGCTTCAGGTTCCAGAACATGCGATCAATGCTGTACAGGTATTCGCCGGTATCTTCCACAAACAGTATTTTCCCGTCCGTATCCAGGTCAGACGCAGATCCGGCAAGCGTTTCCAGCGTTTTCAGGTTGCCGCCCACCAGGGCTCCTGTGGCGGTTCCGGTCTTGTTCAGCTGATTGAATGCCTCCGCGGTATAGCTCATCTTCTCCCCCGTAAGCGCCTTTCGTATCGATTCGATCGTATCTTTCTGCAGCGGGTCTGCGGTGTCCCATACATCCGGGAAACTATTGCACATTTTTGAATGCAGGGTGGCGATGCCCAGGTTTTTATTTATGTGGGAATGCAATACGGTGATGTCGCTGAACCCGATCAGCCATTTGGGATTTGCCTTAAACCGGTCCCAGTTCAGGCCGTCCACAATCCGCACCGATCCGTAGCCGCCCCGGGCGCACATGATCGCTTTTACCGCCGGATCATCCAGCAATTGCTGCAGATCTTCCCTCCGCTCCGCATCCGTTCCGCCAAATGTAAAATCGCGTTTGCCGATCGTATATCCGACCCGGATCTTAAACCCCCATTGCTGCATCAGGGTAGCCGCCGGAATGATCCCTTCCCGCATGATAAATCCGGCAGGGGAAGTGATCCCGATCATGTCGCCCGGCTTCAGAAAAGGCGGTATTTTTTCTTTTGTTTCCGCCGGTTGCGTTCCCGCATTTACAACGGATACAGGGAGCCCTGCTGCAGCAAGCAACGTTAATGATGATTGTACAAAGGTTTTACGGTTCATAGCTGCTAAGATAGGATTGAGACGTGAGATTTGAGCGGGCACCTACCGGCTTTCGGCGATCAGCCGTCAGCTCCCGGCGGTCAGCAGTCCATTCTCAAAATTCAATTCTCCTTTCTAAAGTTAAAAGCCGACGACCAACTCCTGGTGGCTAATAGCGGAAATCGTTGTACTTTTGCAGATTAATTCAAGCACGATCAATGAAAGAATATAAAAGAACCTTAATTACAGCGGCGTTACCTTATGCCAACGGGCCGGTGCACATTGGCCACCTGGCAGGGTGTTATATCCCCGCTGATATATATGCACGTTACCTGAGGGCACAGAAAAAAGATGTTAAATTCATCGGCGGCAGTGATGAGCACGGAGTACCCATTACCATAAGGGCCATGAAAGAGGGAGTAACACCGCAGGACATCGTGGATAAATACCATGCCCAGATCAAAGAAAGCTTTGAGCAGATGGGGATTTCATTTGATGTGTATTCCCGTACCTCCGCCAAAATACATCATGAAACGGCGGCCGATTTCTTTAAGGTGCTTTACGACAAAGGCCTGTTCGAGGAGCGCGAGACCGAGCAATACTACGATGAAAAAACAGCCACCTTCCTGGCAGACCGGTACATTACCGGCACCTGCCCTGTTTGCGGCAACCCCGGCGCTTTCGGGGATCAGTGTGAAAAATGCGGCAGCAGCCTGTCGCCGGAGCAGCTGATCAACCCGCGCAGTACGCTGAGTGATGCCATACCCGTAAAGAAAAAAACCAAACACTGGTACTTCCCGTTGCAGAATTATGAAGAATGGCTGAAACAATGGATACTGGAAGACCATAAGGAATGGAAGGCCAATGTATACGGCCAGTGCAAAAGCTGGCTGGACAATGGGCTGCAGCCGCGGGCAATGACCCGTGACAGCAACTGGGGCATTAAAGTGCCGCTTCCGGATGCCGAGGGTAAAGTATTGTATGTATGGTTTGATGCGCCCATCGGGTATATATCCGCCACCAAGGAGCTTACCGATCGATGGGCCGACTACTGGTGTAAGGAAGACACGCGCCTGATCCATTTTATCGGTAAGGACAATATCGTATTCCATTGCATCATTTTTCCTTCGATGCTGAAGGCCCACGGTGATTTTGTGTTGCCGGACAATGTGCCCGCCAATGAATTTCTGAACATCGAAGGGCAAAAAGTATCTACCAGCCGCAACTGGGCCGTATGGGTGCACGAATATGTAAAAGATTTTCCCGGATGCGAGGACGCCCTGCGTTATGTGCTTTGCAGCAACGCGCCCGAAACCAAGGATAATGATTTTACCTGGAAGGACTTCCAGGACCGTAATAACAACGAGCTGGTATCGATCTTCGGGAACTTTGTAAACCGCACTTTTGTGCTGATGCATAAACTCTGCGGCGGCAAAGTGCCAAAGCTGCATACCGAATTACTGGATGAGGCCGACCAGACGCTGATCTCCGACATCCAGCAGTCGGCAGCCAAAGTGCAGACGGCACTGGAGAATTTCCGTTTCCGCGATGCCTTGTTTGAGGTGATCGACCTGAGCCGTAAGGGCAATAAATACATGCAGGAAAAAGAACCCTGGATCCTTGCAAAACAGCTCACAGCGGATAACCCGGACAGTGCTGTTGCGCAACAAAAGATCGACAACTGCCTGCACCTGTGTCTGCAGCTCACCGCCAACCTGGCCATCCTCATCAATCCCTTCCTGCCAACGGCAGCACAAAAAATGCTGCATATGATGAAGGTGGTGGACCGCATGCTGGACTGGGAAAATGCCGGCAAACTGAACCTTCTGAGTGTTGGTTATACCTTGCGGGCACCGGAATTACTGTTCCGGAAAATTGAAGATGCGGAAGTGGAAGCGCAGTTGCAAAAACTAAGGGCCGGCAGCGATCAGCCATCAGCAGGCAGCGGGCTGCCCGATCTCAAATCTCAAACCTCAAATCTCAAACCTCATCCCGATGATTATCGGGACTCAAATCTCAAATCCCAGATCAGCTTCGACGATTTCTCCAAGATCGACCTGCGTACCGGGACGATCCTTAGTGCAGAGAAAGTGGAAAAAGCCGATAAACTGTTAAAACTTGAAATTGATCTCGGCTTTGAAAAACGGACCATCGTTTCCGGTATTGCCCTTCATTTTGCCCCGGAAACATTACCGGGCCGCAAAGTGGTGGTGGTGGCCAACCTCGCCCCCAGGAAGATGCGGGGCATCGAAAGCAATGGCATGATACTCATGGCGGAGGATGAAACGGGCAAATTGGTCTTTGTTGCAGCGGACCTTACGGCTCCTAATGGCGTCGCCATAAGTTAAGCATCTTGTTAAAACGTTGATAGTTATACTTTTGTTTAATGAAATCATTCAACTTTTTTCATTATTTTTAAGTATAAACCAACAACAGTTTGAAAACCCGTATCCGCCTGAAAGATTTACCACGCCTGAACCTCCGGTTCAGGAGAATACGCTATCGTTTCTGGCTTATTGTTCTTGGTATTGTAGCTACTGCTATCACCGCATTTAACTTCTGGTTTATCGATCACGCGGAATCGGCGCTGGAACAGATCGTGGAACGCCAGTCGAAGGGAAAGCTGAAACTCAAGGTTGATAAATTCAAATTCAACTGGATCAAAAACAAGATCGAACTGCAGAACGCATTATTTTATTCAACAGACAGCACTGCCCGATCGGTTTACAATGTAAATGTCAAACGCATTACGGTAAAGGCCCGCGGCTTTTTACCCCTGTTGTTCAAAAAACAGATCCTCATTGATTCCATCCATCTCTATACACCGGCAGTGACCATTACCCGGATGAACCGGCGCTCCAGGCGGGCGGGCAGGAACGCCAATGATGAAAATTTCTCCGTGGCGCTGGAAATGGGAAAAGTGTCCAACTCCATCAATGATGCGATCAATGAACTACAGATCAACCGGTTCATCCTGAATGACGGTAGCCTTTCACTGATCGACAATACCAAACCAGCAGAAATGCCGTTTGTGGTCAATAAGATCGATATGCGGCTGGACGGTCTTCAGGTAGACAGCACCACCAGCAGGAAGAACAGCAATTCCGACGAAAAGATCCCTTTTACCGATGAGATCTATATCCGCTCCCACGATCAGAACATTATCTTCCCCGGTAACCGCTATATGCTGAGCTTTAAAAACTTTAAGTTCACGCTGCAGGATCAGCGGGTGGAGTTTGACAGCTGCACCATAAGAGGCACCAAAGACGACAGTTCAAAAAGCGCGTTTAAGATCTATTTTGATAAATTAAGACTGACCAATATAAATTTCGACACGCTTTATCATGAGGAAGTGGTACAGGCGGATTCGGTTTACAGCACCAACCCCAATATTTTCCTCGATATCGACAGCGATCAGAAAACATCCCGCCGGAACAATAAAAAGATCCAGAAGATCGATGACCTGCTGCAGCAGCTGTTCGGGGATGTGATGCTGAACTACGTTATCGTGCAAAATGCCGGCATCAATATCAATACCATCCGCAAGGGAAAGGTCAACACCTTTACCTCCACAAATAACAATTTTGAATTACAGGGGCTGATGATCCGGCAGAGTTATGATCAGGCGGTAAAGGTGGATAAATTCCTTATGACCCTCCACAACTATGAAACAAAACTACAGGATGGCCGGTATGCGCTGGCATTTGACAGTGTCCAGTTCCTCAATGATGCGATCAACCTTACCAAATTCTCCTTTAAGGAATACAACAAGGGAAAGATCATCAACAACGTGCAGATGCCGCGGTTTGAGCTCCGGGGGCTTTCCTGGGAATCCCTGCTCTATGATAATTTTTTCAGTGCCAACAGTGCCTTGTTCCTGAACCCTGAAATACAATACACATTAACCCCGCAAAAAACGAAAAAGGATAAAAGCATTTTCCAGACCCTCACCAATATAGGAGCGATCATGAACCTGGATGCGCTTGCAATAGAGAACGGCAATATCCATCTTAACCTGGGGAAGAACGCTACATTAAAACTCAATGACGCCAACCTTTCCGTAATGCCGGAGGAACTGACCGCATCAAAGAAGGTCAAGCACATCCAGCACTCCATCAAAGTTTTTAATTTTGGTAAAGGCGTCTATCAGAAAGGGCCGCTGACGGTAACATTTAACCGGGCAGCCCTGGAAGACAATGGCATCAGGGCCGCCAGTATTGCGGTGAGAGGTAACGGGGTCCATGCCGACGTCAACAATACAAGGCTCCGGGATATGGTCCTCGACAGTACCAACCAGCGGTTGTCGCTTTTTGGCATCCGTTGGGGAAGCGCCGCGATCCGCATGGACCAGCCGGTAGCGCCGGGGAAACCGGCAAAAAAAGAGCCGCTTGCCCAGTTCGTTATAAAGGACCTCAAAGGAAGCAATACCTCCCTGCAATTCAATGATGGCAGCAGGGAGGTCAAAGGCTATTTTACCACCCTTGCTGTGGACGAATTTTATAAAAACAAAAAGAATGCGGTACAGTTACAGGGACTTTCCCTCTCGGGAAATAATTTTGTTATGACCGGCCCGGATCAGCGGCTGTCGGTGGACGAGATCTCTATAGCCGACCGGTCGAGCAGCATCCTCCGCAATTTTTCATTTGAAAAAAGTACCGCTACGGATTCCATCCGCATACAGATCCCAACAATCGCTTTTATCCCGGAAGTTAACCGGATGGTGAATGGCCACCTGGAACTGCAGCAGCTTACACTTAGCGATCCGGACATTACCGGGCATTTCGGGCAAAAAGACAGCAGCAGCGCGGGCGAGAAAAACAAAACACCTGACATCCTGCTCGGGGAGGTGTTGTTGCAGCGGCCAAAACTGGAACTGCGTTTTGTAAACAAAAAAAATCAGACCAATACCATCAGCTGGGATGGCGTTCCGGAAAACAGTTACCTGCGTCTTAAAAAGTTCAGCTCCTCCGCGCAGTCCCTGCTTGATGTAAATGAACTGGAAGCCTACCTTACCAACTTTGAGTTTTTGAACAACAGCAACGGAAAACGGTTCGCCACCAACTACAACCGATTCAATATCCTGCTGTCCGGTTTGAAAGCAGGAAAAAATGAAGACGGGAAACTGGACTGGAGCACCCTGCTGAGCGTCCGCTCCATGGACAAGCTGGTATTTGACAGTCTGGGTAAAAAGAATGCCGTTCTGAAGCTGGATAAAGGTGACGTGCGGAATGTAGCCCTCAGCTCCGGATCGCTCCGGAATATTGCAGAGGTCATCCAGGCAAGCGACCGCCTGTATATCGGTAATGCCTCAGGAAGCTATACTACCGGCAAGAACCAGCTCGACTGGTATAATTTTAATCTGGACAAGGGCTTTTTCAAGGTGGATTCCCTCAGCCTGGTACCTGTTCAAAGTATTGAAGATTATAAAAAGGCAAAAGCCTTTAATGAAGATTATCTCCGCCTGCATACAGGAGCCATCAGCGGCGGGCCTTTTGACCGGCTGGCCTATGGCAGTGACAGTATCCTTAAAATCGGCAACCTGAATGCGGATGCTGTCCGGCTGCTTTCGTTCAAGGATAAGACACAACCGGATACCGCAAAGAAATACAAAGCGCTGCCCGTACCGCAGATACTGAAAATACCGATAAAGATCAATATTGATACGGTGGGTATTTCAAACGCATACGTGGAATACTGGGAGATCAATCCGCAGACCGATACCCTGGGTATCATCCCGGTTTATGAGCTCAATGCATCCCTTTATCCCGTGAGGAATTATGACCTGCATCCAACCGACAGCCTTTACATCCAGGCAAGGGCAAAGGTGCTGGGGGCAATGGACACCCGTCTGGATGTACAGGAGTCATATACCGATAGTCTCGCCCGCTTCCGCATGCAGCTGCATACCGGCGCGCTGGATCTGAAAAAATGGAACGCCGCGTTACTTCCCCTTGTAGGCGCGGAAGTTTTGGGAGGATACCTCGACAGCCTGAACATGACCGCAGCCGGTAACGAGGACTATTCAAAAGGATCCATGCAAATGTATTACCAGGGGCTGAAGTTACGGCTGATGAATAAAGACGACCTCACTAAACAAAGTTTTAAGAATAAAGTGATCAGCTGGGCGGCCAATGCCCTCATCCTCCGCAAAAACAACAGAGGTAAAAATGCCCCGGTTTTCTTTGTACGCCTGAAGGATAAATCCCCCGTTAACTTTTTTATCAAATCCATCCTGGAAGGCATTAAATCCAGCATTGGCATACCTGGCGCCAAAAGAAAGGAACGCCGGTACATGAAACGGGTAAAAAGATTACAGCAAACCAAACACCGGAACAGCTGAGCACGCCCGGCGCAATCAACCACAGCCGGCAACGTAACAATGTCACTTTATCTCATCTGAAAGAAGAACTTCCGTTTAATTCCGGGAAAGCATTAAATCGCCAACCTTATCGCGCCTGCATTATCAAGAATTGCTCCATCCTGTGCCAGATCCGGTATCCGGATATCTAAAGACTAAAGCCTACTTCCGTTTCACCTTTACGATCAACGCAGTTACGGCCGGCCGCTGTAGCAGCGCCGGTTCCACTTCCAGTATCTTCTTCAGCTGGCGGGGTGCTTTCACAAGGCCTTCTTCCAGTTCCAGCAGTGCCTGTTTCGACTGGCCCAGACCAAAGCAGAACAGGGCCTTGTAATAATGAAATAACGGCTTATCGGCACCGATCCGCAGGATGGCATTCTGAACCTGCTCCAGCCCCTGGTCAAACTGTTCTGCCTTATAAAGTCCGATCAGCAATGCCTCCCACCCCATCATCAGTTTGGGACGCAGCCGCACCACATTGAGGAAGTATTGCAATGCTTCCCGCTGCTGGCCCAGGGCCAGCTTGCTCTGCCCCATCAGCAAGAGGTATTCGGGATTGTTATTCTTGATCTTCAGTGCGGATTCCAGCTGGCGGACACAGAGCTCGAATTTATCCTCCTTATAGTAGGTAAGCGCCATTTTATAGAATAAGACGCTTTTGTCGTCATTTAAATGTGAGGCTTTGCGGAAATAAAAACGCGCCTGGGCATAGTTCTTCAGTTTTTCGTAACAATACCCGATGGCCTCGTAGATCACATCTTCCGGTTTTGCGAGTTCCAGTACCCGCTCGAGGTGTTCGATAGCATCTTTATATTTCCGCAGACGGATGTACGCATCACCGATATTGCGGTAGGCATAATCGAATTTCTCATCGATGGCGATAGCATATTTATATGCATCTATTGCTTTTTCGTACAGCTTGATCCCCTGATACGATGCACCCAGATTGAACCAGGCCAGCTCGCAGTAAGGAAATTCATTGATGATCTTCTGATGCAACTCAATGCTCTCTGCATTACGGCCGGTGTAGTCGGTCCAGAAACAGATCTTGTACAGGGCTTCTTCATTGGCCGGTTCCAGCTCAAGGATCCATCTCAGGCAATCAAATACCTTATCGAAGCTTTCATAGTCGTCGTAAACATCGGCCAGCTCAAAAAGCAGCTCGATCTTCTCATCGCCTTCAAAAAGGTTGAGCGCCTCTTCCAGCAATACCACCGCCTCTTCCTGCCGGTCGAGCGCCAGGAATGCTTCCGTCTTCAGAATATAGATGTCGATGTTGTTGCCATCAAATATGGAGGCCTTATCCAGCAGTTCCAGTGCCGTATCGTAGGCACGGTTATTTAAAACAAGGTCGGCCTTCTTTATCAGCAGCCCGGCTGAATACGGGAATTGCTCGATGGCGATCTCTGTTGCATTTAACGCCTTTTTAAATGCCTCTTTCGACTCAAAATAATTGATAACCCGTTCAAATTCTTCTTCTTCAAGGTAGGATGCGGATTGGCCGGTTTTAAGGTTTTCATAGCGTTGTAATAATTCGTCCATGTCTTCCCTCCGCTCTTCACTCTGATTCGAATACTCTCTCATACTGCTCATTTATTATATTATCAAAACCACTAAATCCCCTATTTTGTTTCAATATAGGAAAAAAGCCCCATACCCCCCGGTTACAAGTTTTCCTCCGGTGTGCAAAACTTACTGGTAAGAGGTAATTTCAGGCCCCTTTGTTGCATCAAAAATTAATATACTGATAATAAGCATATTATACAAAAAACAGTCTGAATTCCCTATTAAAGATTTTCCAAAAAAGCACTGTTAACGGTTATTTATTATCCATCGTATGACAAAATGGGTTAAAAAAAAATTAAAATTTTCAAATCTTACAATTATATTATAACTTTGCATTAGTTTAAATTATCAAAAGGCATTAAAAATGTTAAAAACCTTCTTACTTACTGTGCTTTGTGTCCTGGCTGTAGGGGGTGCTTCGTTTGCTGCCGAGAATACCGTTACCGATGTGGATCATGGAAAGGATAAACCGAAAAACGGCTATGTGGCAGAGAACAAATTTGAAAAAGAGCTTTCCTCTTTTTCCCTCCGGTCGGACTATCAATACAGAGGCGATCGTGTTCTGACGAACACCAGCACAACGAATAATAACTACATCAACCTCAATAACACGATTTCTTATCAGAAAGGGACCAATACCTATTTTGTTCCCTATAAGAAAAAAGTGGTATTAAACCGGTTCACTTTTAATCCGAACGAATCGCTCAGGAATTTCAACCGGTAGAGGCACTAAATTATTTCAACGAAACGCTCCTTTTTATCAGGGAGCGTTTTTTTTGCTAAGGCGGCTCTCGCGCAGGTATTTTTTACGGATCACATCCTGAACATTGATGCCGGACAACTTGCTTTCGAGCCAGCTGATCACGTCCAGATAGGCAAATGCCCTTGCCTCCAGCCGGTTATTCTGATAGCGTTTCAGTTTGACCAGCAGTTTTTCGAATTCCGGTTTTATGGTGCGGGTGTTAAATTTAAAGGCATTTCTCAGAAAGCGGAACATCTCCTCTTCCACCTTGCTGAGGTTCTCCATTTTTGCCATATAACGGTATACCGATTTGATGAGGTATTCCAGCAGGTCAAAATTACCCAGTTCGTAATGGGCGATCAGGTGCAGCAGCCGGGAGTAACACTGCAGATCGGTGCGCAGGTCATCCTTCTGATGAATGATCCGGTTGAGGTAATCGATCGCTTTTTTATTGTTGCCGCTTCCAAAATACAAACAGGCGATCTTGTAATAGAACACCATTACCCGGTGCCGGTCCAGGTAGCGGCCATGCTCAATGAGCATTTCCTCCAGGTAAGGCACCATCTTCAGTCCTCTGTGAAAAGTGCCTTCCAGAAAATGAAGGTTGATCACTGCCGTATAAAGGTAAACGTAGCCGTTAATGCGGTTGTTATTATTGTCCTGCACCAGCGGCGTCTGCACAAAATGCTTGAACTTTTTGATACAGGCGGCCAGACCGTCCCGGTTCATCAGATCGAAATGGGCGCTCATCAGGTTATGTACGCCTTTGATGTACATGGTGGTTTCTACCTGAATCATCTGCGGCTCTGCCTCAAAAGAATCCACCCATTTCTGGCAATAGCGGTAGAAGGCCAGGAAATCCAGTTTTATAAAAGCGTACCAGGCATAGCTCTGGTAATAATACTGCTTCTCATAAAACCCTTCCAGTTGTACCGCATTCCGGGGCAGGCTCTTTTCAAAAAAGAGCTTTACGGTTTTCACATCGTTTTCATTGCGGGCATGCCCGTTCTGGATGTACCAGCTGTACAATTGAAGAGCAAGGTTGGAAAGCGTATTGATATGAGCGATCTTTTCAATTACAGCATCTGCTTCCTCAGCCAGTTCGTCGGCACGGTTCTGAATGCTGCGGGTAATATAAAGGCCCTCGATCTTCTTTTCAAAAAAAAGTGCCTGCTGCAGATAGGTCATCTGGTGATAGGTGCGCGCTACTTCTTTGGCCCGGTCCAGTGCTTTGAGTGTTTGAAGATAAAGTCCTTTATTAAAAAGGATCCGGGCACTGTCCATGATTTCACGCAGTTGCATATCAACGTTCTTGTCTTCCCTGATGATCCGCAAACTGCTTAGTATCTGTTTGTATAAAAGAGCCTTGGTATTGGAAAGCTGCTGCTTGCTTACGGCAGGGACCCTTTTCAGCAGCACTTTCTCATCGTATTCCGGCAATTTATCCAGGGCATTAAAAAGCTGCATGCTCTTTAATGACTCTGCTCCGGAATTGCGGCCTGCAAAAAGTTTCAGGTTCCGTTTTTCCGATTTTTCCAGTGATTTTATCAGTTGAAATAATGCGTCTGTCGACCTACTGGGCATCGTAATTTACACCTCCTTTTAATATTGATTATCAATCAATTACAATTCATCAATTCCCTTTATTCAATGTAAGTAGTTCCGCAAATTGGTTTCCCGATTTTATAATATGGGGGTATTTTTAAGAATATTACAAATATCGCTTTCCGATGTTGCGGATTGGGTCATTGAAAATAACAATTCTAAATTAAATAAATTGAATTATGGCGGATAACAAGGTTTTTATTTTTGACACTACATTAAGAGACGGAGAACAGGTACCCGGTTGTAAGTTAAATACCGAAGAGAAGATCAAACTGGCGCTTAAACTCGAAGCTCTTGGCGTAGACGTTATTGAAGCCGGTTTCCCCATTTCGAGCCCGGGCGATTTTGCTTCCGTGGAAGAGATCTCCAAAGTGGTTAAAAATGCAACGGTATGCGGTCTTACACGTGCAGTGCAAAAGGACATTGAAGTAGCTGCGGCGGCGCTGAAGCCTGCTGTACGTCCCCGGATCCACACCGGTATCGGATCGTCCGATAACCATATCAAATACAAGTTCAATACCACGCGCGAAAATATTATTGAAAGGGCCGTAGCCGCGGTAAAGCTGGCCCGTAACCTGGTTCCGGATGTGGAATTTTTTGCCGAAGATGCAGGCCGTGCCGATCTTCAGTTCCTGGCACAGCTGGTGGAAGCGGTGATTGGTGCCGGTGCTACGGTGGTAAACATTCCCGATACTACCGGCTCCTGCCTGCCGCATCAGTATGCAGAAAAATTCGCTTACCTGCTGCAGCATGTATCCAATGCCGATAAGGCGATCTTCTCCTGCCATTGTCATAATGATCTCGGTCTTGCAACCGCCAATTCCATCGCAGGTGCCATCGCCGGAGCCCGGCAGATCGAGTGCACCATTAACGGGATCGGTGAACGTGCCGGGAACACTTCCCTGGAGGAAGTGGTAATGGCCATTAAAAAGCATCCGGAGCTGGACCTGTACACTGATGTGGACACCACACAATTACTCCCGATGAGCCACCTCGTGGCCGAAACCATGCGGATGGTCGTCCAGCCCAATAAGGCCGTCGTCGGCGACAATGCCTTTTCGCATTCATCGGGCATACACCAGGACGGTTTTTTAAAGGAGTCGACCACTTACGAAATCATTGCGCCGCATGAAGTGGGTGCCGATACTTCCCGTATCGTGCTCACCGCGCGCAGCGGCCGCAGCGCACTCGCCTACCGTTTCAAAAACCTGGGATATGAATTCGACCGTAACCAGGTTGATGCCCTGTACCAGCAATTCCTGAATGTAGCCGATGCAAAAAAAGAAGTAGGCGACAATGACTTAAAAGAAATGGCAGAGAAAGTAAAAACAATCGCATAATATTTTTGATACCGCCCCGCAGTAAAGGGTTATATACCGGAGACCAGCAGCGGATATCACTATCGGGACATAAGCAATGGAAGGTTACTGCAGCATCATATTGAACCATGTAACGGTAAAACAGTCCGGAAAATCTTTACTGAATAACATCTGCTTTACCCTGGAGGCAGGTGAGCACCTGGCCGTTTTTGGCGCCAGCGGCAGTGGTAAATCATTGCTGGCAAAAGCCCTGAAAGGAGCGATCTTCCATACCGGTACCATTGAATATAAAAAGAAGGGGGTCGCTGTAAACCCGATTGTGGCCTATGTTCCGGCCGCATATCCCCTCAAGGCCAGATCCGGTGTTTCCGGTTTCTATTACCGGCAGCGTTTTAATACCTGTACTGCCGGAGACGCCGCTACCCTTAATACAGAACTCTCACAGAAAGGCGATGCCGCCACCATCACCCGCTGGCTTGAAACATTCCAGCTGCTGCACCGCCGCAATACGCCGCTGATCCGGTTGTCTCACGGCGAACTGAAAAAAATGCAGCTGATCCGTCATCTGCTTACCAATCCGGATATTCTTATCCTCGACCGCGTATTTACAGGTCTGGATGCAAAAAGCAGGAAAGTGTTGCATACCGTGCTCAACCAGCTGGCAGCAACGGGCATCACGATCATCCTTATTACAGACAGTCATGAGCTGCCGGCCTCTATTACCCATTTTGCGGAAATGTCGAACGGCACAGTGATCAATTATACCCCGGTGGAACAGCTCGGGTTTATGAAATCGATGCAGCCCCGGAAACTGAACGCATCACTTCCTTCCCTTAAAAAGGCCTATCACATCGGTCCGCTGTTGTCCATGAAAGATGTTACCATCCGTTATGGCAACAATACCTTGCTTAACAATATCAACTGGCAGGTGAACAATGGCGAATGCTGGCTGATAAAAGGACATAACGGAGCAGGAAAATCGCTGTTGCTCAGCCTGATCAACGGCGATCATCCGCAGGCATATTCGCAGCACATTTACCTGTTCGGAAAGAGACGCGGCAGCGGCGAAAGCATCTGGGACATTAAGAGCCGCATCGGTTTTGTATCACCGGAGCTGCAGCATTTCTTTGACCCGGCTACCACCATCTTCCAGGCAGCAGGATCGGGTTTCTTTGATACCATCGGACTGTTCAGAAAGCTCAGCGACGCGCAGGTACAAAAGATAAACGAGTGGCTGTCCTTCTTTTCGCTGCAGGACAAAGCACAGCTTCCGCTGGCAGCGCTGTCTGGCGGAGAACAGCGCCTGGTGCTGATTGCGCGGGCACTGATCAAAGATCCGCTGATGCTGGCACTGGATGAGCCCTGCCAGGGGCTGGATGACAGCCAGTCGAAGATGGTAATACAGTTGCTGGACCGCATTCATAAGGAAACCGGGATGACATTGCTGTTCATCAGTCACTACGAAGACGAAGTTCCTTCCTGTGTTAAAAATATCATGGAGCTGGACAAGGGAGTACCTACGATCTATAAAAGTGTGGCCCCTGCCGCTTTTGCCAAACCCAGACATCACACCTTAACCCACCGGGTATCATAAAATGAAAAAGAAAATCACGATCATAGAGGAAACGGGTGCAGCCGGAGAGGTAACCGCGCAGGCGGTGAAAGTGCTGAGCGCCGTGGCCGAACAATATGATCACTACTTCGAGGGATCGGGCATCCGCCTTGCGGAAACACCGCCGTTCTTTTCCGAAAATGCCGCAGCGGCCGCAACCGGCAGTGATGCGCTTCTGTTCAGCGGCACCGCTACCGAACAGGCGATCAAAAAAACATTCCCGTTAGTGGCAATGGTGCAGCCGGTTGCCGTTTATCCTCCCCTTCAGCACCTCTCCCCCTTAAAGCCCCGGCACAGTGAGGGAATGAACCTGCTGATCTACCAGGACCAGGCGGCAGCAACAGATGAAAACAGCCGGCTCCGTATTGCGCAATCGGCAGTACAGCAGGCTGCCAACCGGAAGAAAAAGATAAGCATTGTTGCAGAACCGGAAAGCAGCAGCAGCTGGCAGCAGGTTTTTGAGAAGATCGGCAAGACCACGACGGAAATCCATCTGGAGCAGGTACCGCTTCAGACCGCCTGGGACCTGCTGCTGCAACAGCCGGCGGAATTTGACATCATTGTTACAGATGCAGCTGCAGGTTATTACCTGTTCAGCCAGGCAGCAGCAATCAGCGGCGCCCGGTTGATGATCCCTTCCGTACGAGTGACGGAAGCTGTTCCGTTCTTTGGTCCGGCCTTTGGATTCGATCAGCAAAACGAGAACAATAAAAGCAATGCCAATCCCGTTGGAGCGATCCTGTCGGTGGCAATGATGCTCGATTACTTCGGATTGCATGAAGAAGCGCTGATCATCAGGACGGCGATCAACTGGACCTTACTCCACGGATTTGTATCAAAAGATATTGATGCTGTAAACAATTATTCAACCGGCACCATCGGTGACCTGGTAAGTGATTTTATACGCGGAACCATACCCGGTTTTGCAAAAGGCGAAAATATGGCGTTGCAGAAATCAACGATCATATAGTCCCGCTCCCTGTAGTTCTTTTATATAGTTCAAAAATTTTCTCCCGGGAAAAATTTTGATCACAACAAATGAGGCTTTATATTCGCAGAAAGCTCCTTCATTTTATGACCGGCAATTTCAACACAGGCAGTTTCTTTTCCCGCAATATTATTGTGGTGATTGTCAGCGTCATTTTGCATCAAAATGGAGGAGGGTATATCATCTGAAACAATAACATTTTTCAAATAGAACCCGCCTCCGACAAGGCG
Source organism: Niabella beijingensis (assembly GCF_020034665.1). NCBI lineage: Bacteria > Pseudomonadati > Bacteroidota > Chitinophagia > Chitinophagales > Chitinophagaceae > Niabella > Niabella beijingensis. Next base: position 1,249,265 of record NZ_JAIQDI010000001.1, read on the forward strand.
GGTTTTTTATTTATTATTAAATCATAAGTTAAACGGCATGACAGAGTTAAACAAGTATTCCAAAACCATTACGCAGGATCCTACACAACCCGCGGCACAGGCACAGCTGTATGCACTGGGCTTAACAGAAGAAGACTTAAAGAAAGCACAGGTCGGGATCGTCAGCATGGGCTATGACGGCAATCCCTGTAACATGCATCTGAACGACCTTGCAAAACATGTGAAGGATGCGGTCTGGAAGCAGGACCTGGTCGGTTTAACTTTTCACACCATCGGCGTAAGTGATGGTATGAGCAATGGTACGGACGGAATGCGCTACTCCCTGGTGAGCCGGGATGTGATCGCTGATTCTATTGAAACCGTATGCGGGGCACAATACTACGACGGGCTGATCACTGTACCGGGATGCGATAAAAATATGCCGGGCTCCATCATCGCCATGGGCCGCCTCAACCGCCCTTCCATTATGGTGTATGGCGGTACCATTGCACCGGGACATTATAAGGGGCAGGACCTGAACATTGTATCTGCCTTTGAAGCGCTGGGGCAAAAGATCGCCGGACAGCTGGACGAAGCCGATTTTATGGGCATTGTAAAAAACAGCTGCCCCGGCGCCGGTGCCTGCGGCGGTATGTATACGGCGAATACCATGGCCTCCGCTATTGAGGCAATGGGAATGAGCCTCCCCTACTCCAGCAGCAATCCTGCGCTGAGTGAAGAAAAAAAGAAGGAATGCGCCGCTGCGGGTGAAGCGATCCGCCTGCTGCTGGAAAAAGATATCAAGCCCCGGGACATCATGACCCGGCAGGCCTTTGAAAATGCCATTGTGGTGATCATGGTGCTGGGCGGAAGCACCAATGCCGTACTGCATTTGCTGGCCATGGCCCGCAGCGTGGATGTACCGCTGACCCAGGATGATTTCCAGGCGATCAGCAACCGCATTCCCGTACTTGCGGATTTCAAACCCAGCGGTAAATACCTGATGGAAGACCTGCACAATAAGGGTGGTGTTCCCGCGGTGATGAAATACCTGCTGAAAAAAGGATTGATCGATGGCAGCTGTTTAACCGTTACCGGTAAAACAATTGCCGAGAACCTGGAGACCGTACCGGATCTGGATTTTGAAAGCCAGGATATTGTTCATCCGCTGGAAAATCCCATAAAAGCTACCGGGCACCTGCAGATCCTTTATGGCAATCTTGCAGAGAAAGGAAGTGTTGCAAAGATCAGCGGAAAAGAGGGCGAAAAATTCACCGGTCCGGCCCGTGTATTCGACGGGGAGAAAAACCTGATCGCAGGTATCTCCAGCGGAAAGGTAAAGTCCGGTGACGTGGTTGTTATCAAAAATGAAGGGCCAAGGGGCGCTCCCGGTATGCCCGAAATGCTGAAGCCCACGTCCGCCATCATCGGTGCCGGTCTTGGAAAAAACGTGGCACTTATCACCGATGGCCGCTTTAGTGGCGGAACGCATGGTTTTGTAGTTGGTCATATTACCCCGGAAGCATTCGAGGGCGGTCTTATCGGTTTTGTACAGGACGACGATCAGATCGAAATTGATGCAGTAAATAATACCATCACCTTACAGGTGCCGGAAGAAGAGATCGCAAAACGGAAGGCCGGCTGGAAACAACCGCCGTTAAAAGTGAACCGCGGTATCCTTTACAAATATGCCAAGCTGGTAAAGGATGCTTCCCAGGGCTGCGTAACCGATGAAGATTAATAACAATAACGACTCTTACAAAACAAAAATATTATGGAAACAATCCAGATCACCGATACAGAAAATAAAACCGCAGCAGCTGAAGGCATAAAACCCGGCACCACCATTTCGGGAAGCCAGGCCCTGCTGGAAGCGCTGATCGCGGAAGGCGTATCCACTATTTTCGGATACCCCGGCGGCGCCATTATGCCCATCTATGATGCGCTTTACGATTATACAAAAAAACTGGAGCACATCCTGGTACGACATGAACAGGGAGGCATACATGCAGCGCAGGGCTTTGCCCGTACCAGCGGCAGAACGGGTGTGGTATTTGCCACGAGCGGTCCCGGCGCCACCAACCTGGTTACCGGTCTGGCCGATGCACAGATCGACTCCACACCACTGGTATGTATCACCGGCCAGGTATTTGCCCATCTGCTGGGAACAGATGCTTTCCAGGAAACAGATGTGATCAATGTAACCATGCCGGTTACCAAATGGAATTACCAGGTTACCGATGCCAATGAGATCCCTCATGTGCTGGCCAAGGCCTTCTATATCGCCCGCAGCGGCCGTCCCGGTCCGGTGCTGGTAGATATTACCAAGAATGCGCAATTGCAGCAGTTTGAATACCCCGGGTATCAGAAATGCAATCATGTGCGCAGCTACCGTCCCAAACCGATCGTACGTAAAGAATATATTGCCGAAGCGGCAAAACTGATCAACAGTGCCGAAAAGCCTTTTGTGATCTTTGGACAGGGGGTTATTTTAGGTCAGGCAGAGAATGAATTCAAAGCCTTTATCGAGAAGGGAAATCTTCCCGCGGCATGGACCATCATGGGTGAAAGCGCACTGCCTACCGATCACTCCCTGGGAGTGGGCATGCTGGGTATGCACGGGAACTATGGCCCGAATGTACTGACCAATGAGTGTGATGTACTGATCGCCGTAGGGATGCGTTTTGATGACCGGGTGACCGGACGCCTGGACAAATATGCCAAACAGGCCAAAGTGATCCACCTCGACATTGATCCCGCAGAAGTGGATAAGAACGTAAAGACTACGGTGCCGGTTTGGGGCGACTGTAAAGAAACCCTGCCCCTGCTTACCGCACTGATCGAAAAAAAGGAGCACAGCAGCTGGCTGAAGGAGTTTGCAAAATATGCTGCAGAAGAAGACAAAGAATGTATCCAGCCGGAAATGCATCCGGAAACTGACGTGATGTCGATGGCGGAGGTAATGGCCACCTTAAACGAGCTTACGAAAGGCGACGCGGTGATCGTCACCGATGTCGGCCAGCATCAGATGGTCGCCTGCCGCTATGCCAAATTCAATAAGACCCGCAGCAACGTAACTTCCGGCGGCCTGGGAACCATGGGCTTTGGACTGCCTGCGGCCATCGGCGCAAAATACGGCGCTCCCGACAGAACCGTAGTGGCCATCATCGGAGACGGTGGTTTCCAGATGACCTTACAGGAGCTGGGAACCATTATGCAGTTTGGTGCAGCAGTAAAGATCCTGATCCTGAACAATGAATTTCTTGGAATGGTACGCCAGTGGCAGCAACTGTTCCACGACCGGCGTTATTCCTTTGTAAATATTACCAGCCCGGATTTTGTGGCACTGGCAAAATCTTATAGCATCGAAGGTCAGTCCATCGATCAGCGTTCCGATCTCAAAGCAGCCCTCAGGACAATGCTGGAGCACGACGGAGCGTATTTACTGGAAGTTAAAGTGGGCAAAGAGAACAATGTATTCCCGATGGTGCCGCAGGGCAGCAGTGTAGCGGAGATCCGGTTGAAATAGCCGCAGTGAAAAGCAATAGTTAAAAGTAAAAAGTGAAAGGGGATGGTAACAGAAATTGCGATATTGAATATCCGGCCGGGAATGGGCGGCGCTTTTGAAGCTTCCTTTGAGCAGGCCCGGAATATCATCCGCTCCATGAAGGGGTATTTGCAACACGAGTTACTGAAATGCATGGAAGAAGCCGATAAATATATTTTAATCGTACAGTGGCAACATCTGGAAGACCATACGGAAGGATTCAGAAAAAGCAGTGAATACCAGGAATGGAAAAAGCTCCTGCATCATTTTTATGATCCCTTTCCTGTTGTGGAACATTATCAAGGAACAGCTAAAGCAGCATGAACCAGGAATTTAAAATAGGGTTGTTCAATGGCTTACAGCAATTGAAAAATTCGGGAAAGGAATTCATCCCGCTTTTCAATCATGGTTCTTTAGAAGTGGAATTGTATAAGCCGGACAAAAAAGATCAACAGCAGCCGCACAAAAAAGATGAGGTATACATTATCGCTTCAGGAACGGCCCGGTTTATCAACGATCAGGAAATTGTTGAAGTGGTACAAGGAGATTTTTTATTTGTTGCTGCGGGCAAAGAACATCGTTTTTTTGAATTCAGCGAGGACTTTTCAACCTGGGTAATCTTTTATGGTCCGGCAGGCGGAGAAAAAGCAAGCATTAATGAATAACATTAACAATATACCGGCGCAATATCATACCATTGTTCACAGAACAAAGGAGCTGGGGTTTGATATGCCCTCCGACCTGCAGACCGGTTCGCTGCTTTGCACGCTGACAGCATCCAGACCCGGCGGCCGGATGCTGGAATTAGGTACCGGTACGGGTTTGGCCACTTCCTGGATCCTTAATGGCATGGACCCGAAATCCCGGCTGATCTCTGTCGACAATAATGCTTTATTGATCAATGTTGCGCAGGAACAGTTAAAGGACGAACGGGTTGAATTTGTATGTGCGGACGGTTATGAATGGATCGCTGCTTATAACGATGAAAAATTTGATCTCCTATTTGCCGATGCCATGCCGGGTAAATATGACCTGTTCGACGAAACCTTTGCACTCCTGAATACCGGCGGGATCTATTTTATCGACGACATGCTGCCCCAGCCCAACTGGCCGGAGGGGCATGCACAAAAGGTGGCGGCTTTTATCACAATGCTTGAGTCAAGAACAGATCTTGTGCTTACAAAGCTGAGCTGGTCCACCGGGATCATCATCGCCACAAAAACTTCAAACATCAAACTTTAAACATCAAACATTGAAATGAAACAACAATATACCATTACAGTTTACGCGGAAGATCAGATCGGGCTGCTGGCCCGGATCACCATTATTTTCTCAAGGCGGAAAATTAACATCGACAGTCTGAACACTTCTTCTTCAGAGATCCCCGGTATCCACCGGTTCAATATTGTTATTGACGAAACAGAAGAAGTGGTAAAAAAACTCTGTAAGCAGATCGAAAAACAGGTGGAAGTGCTGAAAGCCTATTACAACCTGAACAGCGAGATCATCTGGCAGGAACTGGCGTTGTACAAAGTGCCTACGAACCAGGTGACCGAAAAGATGATCGTAGAGCGCATCCTGCGAGAATACGGCGCCCGTGTGGTTTCCATCAACAGCGACTATACTGTTTTTGAATGTACCGGGCACCGGGAAGAAACCGAAAAGCTCGTGAAACTGTTTGAAGAATACGGGCTCATCGAATTTGTACGCGGCGGCCGGGTAGCCATTATCAAGAGCAGTGAAGGCTTCCATAAAAAGATCAAGGAGTTTGAAGCCCGCGAACCGGGAGAAGAAGTGATCGAGAACGAATTCCTGAATGAACAGGATAAAGTATTCAGCATGTAACAATATGACCGCAGATAAGACCATACCCGTATTGCGTATCTTCGACTATGATAAAGCCATCGAGTTTTATGTCGGCTGGCTGGGCTTTAAAATTAATTTTGAACATACTTTTCACGAAGGAGCACCCCGATATATTGAAGTAGAGCGAGACGGCATCTTGCTGCACCTAAGTGAGCATCATGGCGACGGCACCCCCGGCACCCATGTATTTGTATGGTGCACCGGTTTAAAGGCATTTCACAGCGAACTCATCAACAAACCATACAAATACAACCGACCCGGCCTGGAAGAAACCTTTTATGACGCCTGGTGTGTTACGGTCAACGATCCTTTTAACAACAGGATATCTTTTAACGAAAAAATGTCCGGAGATAAAAATTAAATCATGTACCTACTTAATATCATTGACAGCATCCGGCGAAAAGCGATCGCCCTTATAAAAGAAACGCCGCTTGAACAACTCAACCAGATACCTGCCGGCTTCAATAACAATATGATCTGGAATTTTGGCCACCTGGTGGTCAGCGGTTACAGCCTGGTATTTAAAGCCACTGAAGTAGATCCCAATTTCATTATTCCGCTGCAGGACACTTACAAAAAAGGCAGCAGGCCCTCCGTTCCTGCTACGCAACAGGAGGTTGATGAGCTGATCGCCTTGTCAGACACCTTCACTTTAGCCGTAAAAGAAGCCCTTGATGCCAACCGCTTCCAGGATATTACAGCGTATACTACTGCCACCTTTGGCCTGACGGTTACCACTATCGAAGAAATGCTGATTACCGTAGCGGCGCATGATACCCTGCACTGGCAGGCGATGCGGGACTATAAACGAATTTTCAATTCGTAAATACTAAACAACAAATCCGAGATCTGAAATCTCAAATCTCAAAATCGTAAATACTAAATATCAAATAACAATGGCAAATTACTTTAACACACTACCCCTGAGGGAACAGCTGAACCAACTGGGTGTTTGTGAATTTATGAGCAACGACGAGTTCCTGGACGGCGTGGATGCATTAAAAGGAAAAAAGATTGTGATCGTCGGTTGCGGTGCTCAAGGCTTGAACCAGGGCTTAAACCTAAGAGATAGTGGTCTGGATGTTTCTTACGCGTTGCGGAAAGAAGCCATAGAAGAAAAAAGAGCCAGCTGGAAAAACGCAACCGATAACAATTTTAATGTGGGCACTTACGAAGAACTGATCCCCGGTGCAGACCTGGTGATCAACCTGACGCCCGACAAACAACATACCAGTGTTGTAAGCGCCGTGATGCCATTGATGAAACAGGGTGCTACCCTTTCTTATTCCCATGGCTTCAACATCGTTGAAGAAGGCATGCAGATCCGTAAAGATCTTACAGTAATTATGGTGGCGCCCAAAAGCCCGGGCAGCGAAGTGCGGGCCGAGTACCTCCGTGGCTTCGGCGTTCCCACGCTTATTGCCGTACACCCGGAAAATGATCCCGAGGGCAAAGGCCTTGAACAGGCAAAAGCTTACTGCGTAGGTACCGGCGGACATCGTGCCGGTGTATTGCGCTCTTCTTTTGTAGCAGAGGTAAAATCCGATCTGATGGGTGAGCAAACCATCCTTTGCGGACTGCTGCAAACCGGTTCCATTCTTTCCTTCGACAAAATGATCGAAAAAGGTATTGATCCGGGCTATGCTTCCAAACTGGTGCAATATGGTGTGGAAGTAATCACCGAGGCACTGAAGCATGGTGGTGTTACCGGTATGATGGACCGGCTGAGCAATCCCGCAAAGATCAAAGCCTTCCGGATCTCAGAAGAACTGAAAACCATTATGCGTCCTTTGTTCCAGAAGCACCAGGACGATATCATGAGCGGCGAGTTCAGTCGCGTTATGATGGAAGACTGGGCGAATGGAGATGCCAACCTGCTGAAGTGGCGGGCTGAAACCGGTGAGACCGCATTTGAAAAAACACCCGCTGGTGAGATGAAGATCGGAGATCAGGAATACTTTGACAATTATACATTGATGGTAGCTTTTATCAAGGCGGGTGTGGAACTGGCCTTTGAAACAATGGTAGAGGCCGGCATCAAACCGGAGTCTGCCTATTATGAATCCTTACACGAAACACCGTTAATTGCCAATACCATAGCACGTAAGAAACTGTTCGAAATGAACCGGGTGATCTCTGATACGGCAGAATACGGCTGTTACCTGTTCGACCAGGCCTGTAAGCCATTGCTGGCGGACTTCATGAAAACCGTGGATACCGACCTGGCAGGGAAGAACTACAATGAAGGAAAGGATGGTGCTGTAGACAACCAGGAACTGGTGGAAGTAAATGAAGCACTTCGTACACACCCTGTAGAGCAGGTGGGCACGGTATTGCGTAAGGCCATGACCGCTATGAAGGCGATCAAAACCGCGTAACAACCGCAAACCCAAGAGACCTAAAGACCTGTAAGGTTTCCCGTCACAGCGGACAGGTTAAACCTTACGGGTCTTATTTATTTTAAAAACTTGCACCCTTGACCTTACTTAATATAGAAGAGCTGTCTGTACATTATGGCTCTAAAACAGTTCTGGACCACCTGTCTCTTACGATAACCCAGGGCGAAAGCTGGGTGATACGCGGCGAAAGCGGAAGCGGCAAAACAACCCTGGCAAAGACGATCGCCGGCCAGGCAAAATATACAGGAACGCTGGACATTCATTTCAATCCGCAAAGCCCCTTGCCTGCAAAAGTATTGTTTGTAGAAAGCTGGTACCGCTTTACCAACCTGGAGGGTGACCGGAATTTTTACTACCAGCAACGGTACAATCATCAGCAAAGAAGAGACACCGTCACCATCGCAAGGGAGCTGGAGCTGTATGGCAAAGAACATGCGCTGAACAACGACCGTTTAAACGAGCTCATCGCCGCACTGGACTATGCCAAAGTACTGGATGAACAGCTTTTTGAGATCTCCAGCGGTGAGCACAAAAAACTGCAGCTGATCAAAGCATTGTGGCTGTGCCCGCAGTTGCTGATCATTGATCAGCCTTATACAGGGCTGGATGTAACCTCACGCGGACGCCTCAATGACCTGCTCAATGAATACACCGTCAGTGATGGCACCCTGCTCCTGATCAGCAATGATGCGGAACTGCCCGCCTGTGTGAACCATTTTGCAGTGCTGAAGAACGGGACTCTTACAACAGGTAATGCAGCAGTTGTTTTTGAAGAGAAGATCTTAAAACCTCTTCCCGGTTTCTTAAAAGCACCGCCGCAGTATACCACGCACACATTGATCCACATGAACGATGTACACGTACACTACGGCGACAAGCAGGTCCTGTCCGGCATCCGGTGGCAGGTAAATGCCGGGGAACGCTGGCTGCTCCAGGGCCATAACGGTTCAGGAAAGTCAACCCTGCTGAGTCTGATCACCGGCGACCATCCCCAGGCATATGCCAATGATATCAGGTTATTCGGCGTACAACGCGGTGGCGGGGAAAGCATCTGGGACATCAAAAAAAGGATCGGTCTCATCTCCCCGGAATTCCACTGGTATTTTGATGCGAACGCCACGGTTCTGCAAAGTCTTGCTTCCGGTTTTTTTGACAGTAACGGCCTTTACCGGCAACTGCGTTATACGCAAAAACAGCAGCTGGATGAGTTGTTGCGGTTCCTGGAGCTCTATGATGTAAAAGATGAACTCCTGGCCACGCTTCCGCTGGGCAAGCAACGGCTGGCCTTACTCGGCCGTACACTCATCAAAAACCCCCAGTTATTGGTTTTGGATGAGCCCTGCCAGGGGTTGGATCAGCAGCAAACGCAATACTTTAATAAACTGGTAGACGAGATCAGCAGGAACGGCGTTACCATCATTTATGTAGGCCATTTTGAAACGCAGCTGCCCGGGTGCCTCACACATAAACTGGTGTTGCAGGACGGCAGATCCCTGCAAAACAGCCATATTGCAACCCAACCCGGATAAGCAGCAGTGTATGCTTTCCCCCGGGGTAATAAAAAACGGTCAAAAGCAGTCGTATTCTTTTTAACTGCCGGAACCCTCACACAGGAAACAGGTACAGTACCTGCCTATAAAGGGTTCTCAGGCAGCGTCTCCTTCAATATTGTACCTTTATCTGCCAATAAAAAGCAAGATCCGCCTCATGCAAGCAACATCCATACACCTCGATTTCCCGGCAGCCACGGCACGCATCAAAGACGTGGTAACGCATACACCGCTGCAATTGAATCTCAACCTTTCCAGGAGGTACGGCTGCAATGTTTATTTAAAAAGAGAAGACCTGCAGGTCGTGCGCTCCTACAAACTCCGCGGCGCCTTTAATATGATGCAGTCGCTTGCCCCTGAAGAACTGGAGAAGGGAGTGGTATGTGCCAGCGCCGGAAATCATGCCCAGGGCGTGGCTTACAGCTGCAACCGCCTGAATGTAAAAGGCGTGATCTTTATGCCGACCATCACACCCAAACAAAAAATCGATCAGACGAAAATGTTTGGAGATACCAATATTGAGATCATCCTTACGGGAGACACTTTTGACGACTGTGCTGCAGCCGCAAAAATCTATACGGAAGAAAAGGGAATGATCTTTATCCCTCCTTTTGATCACGAGCGGGTCATCGAAGGTCAGGGCACCGTAGGTGTGGAGATCTGGGAGGATCTGAAAAAGATCGACCATATCATTATACCCAACGGCGGAGGCGGTCTATGTGCCGGCGTAAGCACCTATATCAAATCGGTAAGTCCTGATACAAAAATAACCGGTGTAGAGCCCGAGGGCGCTCCTTCGATGACACTGGCATTAAAAAGCGGAGGCCCCGTTGAAGTAAAAAGCATCGACCGTTTTGTGGATGGCGCCGCCGTAAAAAAGGTCGGTCAGCTTACCTATTCACTTTGCAAACAGCACCTCGACGACATGCGCCTGGTTCCCGAAGGGAAAATATGCACCACCATCCTCCAGCTTTATAATAAGGATGCGATTGTGGCGGAGCCGGCCGGCGCGCTTTCGATCGCCGCACTGGATCTTATGCAGGATGTCATTAAAGGCAAAAATGTAGTGTGTATTGTAAGTGGCAGCAACAATGACATCGACCGGATGCAGGAGATCAAAGAACGCAGTCTGCAATACGAAGGGCTTAAACATTATTTCCTGGTCAATTTTGCCCAGCGTCCCGGCGCGCTGAAGGTCTTTGTCAATCACGTACTGGGACCGGACGATGACATCACCCGTTTTGAATACATGCAAAAGACCAATAAGGAAAGTGGTCCGGCCCTCATCGGCATTGAGCTGAAAAACCGGGAAGATTACCAGCCCCTGATCAGCAATCTTGAAAAAATGCAGATCGAATTTACTGAACTGAATAAGGATAACACCTTGTTCAGTTACCTGGTATAAGTTTTGTCACTGCTATAATTTCATTTCCTTCTTAAGGTTGCCCTCCACATCAAAGTCCAGCTTTGTATCGCTGCGGCTGCCCTGTATCTGCACATACCAGCCCGCTTCTTCCCTGTTAAGCCGTTTAATGCGCATACAGTTAAAATAAATAAATCCGTTTGTATGGCCTCCCGGGATCCCCTTCAGCTTTTCCCGGGTGATATCGTTGATCTTTTTTGCCGTTGCAAACCGGATACGGTCCAGGGGCATAAAAAAGTCCACTTCGGTCTGTAACTGTCCAATGATCTTTACCGGGGCAGGCTCCTGCCATTTACCGTTAAAGTAAACATAGGTATCCACATTTTCAGTCGTATCCGGATTCTGAATATTAATGGAAATGCGGCCACCCTGAAAATCATAAAAATGAAGTGATTGGTACAACATCAGCTTTTTACCTCTGAACTGCGGCAGGTTTTCCAGTTCCTGCTGGATCCGGTCCAATGCTTCTGCGTCTTCAAAAATGCCCGGCCCTGCCGTTTGTCCTTCTGCATGATCCCGGATGATGACGGTACTGGTACTTGTGGTACTGCTGCCGGTTTCCTGCACCGCTTCTTTTTGAGGTTTGGGGTTCCGGGTTTCTTCAAAGCTTTTGCTGAGCTGCTGACAGGATAAAAATGTCAGTCCGGTTGCCGCACCGGCCAAAAGGCTGAAGTAAAAAGAAGGTTTCATGTTAATCAATGGTTTGTATTTGTTGGGGATCTTCGGGGTTATATAATATTGTTACTGTTTTGCCGGGGGCGATTTCGGGTATTTTTAGCAGATCGACGATCTTTTTAAAAGAAGCCTGAAGGATACGCCCCCTGTCTCCTTCGAACTCGATGTGGAAAAGCACCTGTGGCTGCTCATTGATGTATAAACCGGTCTGCGAAGTACTGATAATGGTAGCGGTTGCGGTTTTACCATAAAGCAGCAGGCGGGATGTCTGTGACCTGACGCCTGCTTTCTTCCGGATCAGGCTGTAAACCAGCAGTTCGATTGTAATGATAAAGGCGATCAGTATAAAGGGGTGGCTAAAACCCAGATAGCGCCAGCCGTATCCCCGGCTTTCCCGGGTATAGGAATAGACCAGCAATGACGGCGGTATCAGCAGCAGGAGAAGCAGCACAAAAACAACAATGCCCATAATGGTCCGGTTCCATTGAAACCCTTTGCCCTCCACCATCACAGGCGGATTGCCTGCATCCAGGCTGAGGATCAGCGGCACCGATTTACCCGGAGCAAACCGGTTCATCAGCGGGTTGGAGTCCACAATATCCAGTGAGGTTTCCACTTCTGCATTGGCATAGTTCCGGAAAGAAACCCTTAGCAGGAGCAATTCATTCCCACCCATCTGTTGTGCCACCTGTTTTTGAAGCACGGTGCCTTTTGCATGCCTTCCTTCGCGCAGCAGCCGTTCCAGCCGGTGTTTTTTCCGGAACTGATCCAATATGAAATTGTTCACAAAAAGCCACAGGGCCAGCAGCCACAAAAAACAACCGGTCCCCAGCCAGGTAAATGCTGCTGTTGCAGACTGATCAGGAGCGCTAAGTGCCCATTCACCGCCCGCATAGTGGATGATCAGCGGAAGGCCGATGGTCATAAAAAGTGTGAATGCAACAAAAAAGAACAGCAGGAACCGGAGACCACCGAGACCGGGTATCGCTTTATTTGGAGAAGGCGTCATAATTAAATTTAATGTTTTTGGTGTAAATGCGCCAAACAATTAAAAAAAGCGCTCGATGATAAAAAAACAAAAAGAATTTAAATCCTGCTGACAAAGGGCTGTCACTCCCTGGTTATAGTTTTGATTTATAAAACAAAAACATTATGACAACAGCAACAATCCAACAAGGTTCCGTTATCGGAAAAGAGCAACTTCTTGAGCACTGGCAGGGGCACCGCACGTTAACCCGCAGGGTTATTGATGCTTTTCCGGAGAAAGAACTGTTTGAGTTTTCCGTGGGAGGAATGCGTCCCTTCAGTCAGCTGGCCATTGAATTATTGTCCATCGGCGGACCGGCATTAAAAGCCATTGCCGGCCGGGAAGCCACTCCTTACACAGAAGAAGGTATTGCCCCGAAAACCAAACAGGAATTACTGGCCTTATGGGATGCGGAAACAGCGACCATCAACGAATATTTCGGGCAGATCCCGGAAGCGGATTTTTCAAAAACATTCAACCTGTTCGGACAATATGAATTTCCGATCTATCAGAACGTCCTGTATTTTGTAGACAACGAGATCCATCACCGGGGCCAGGGTTATGTTTATCTCAGGGCGCTGAATATTGAACCTCCGTTCTTCTGGGAACGTGGATAATGAACCAGGATAAGCACCTTAGGGTGCTTATTTCTTTTTCAGGTTTTCCAGTTGTTTTTCTACGATCGCATGAACGCTTTTCTTCAGGGTTTCGGGCTCAAGGATCCGCGCATAATCGCCAAAACTCAGGAACCAGCGGGCAAAATCACTTTCGGGGTAGCGGCTCATAAAGGTCATCTCAATACCTTCTTCCGTGATCTTTTCTTCCGTAAATCCATGATAATTCTTATTCCATTGCAGGTGACCGGCAACCTTGGGATGGACTACGATACGCACTTTTGTACGGGGAAAATCCTGGCGTTGCTTTAAAAACTCCTGAAGCTCCGGATGTTCTTTTATAAAAGGGGTTGTTGTTTTTTTGATCCCCTGGATCCGGTCGGTACGGAACCGCCTGTAATCCTTCCTGAGATGGCAGTACGCCATAAGATACCAGAATTCATTTTCATGAAACACACCTACCGGCTCTATGATGCGCCGCTCCGGCTGACTGGATTCCAGTTTTTTGTACATCACTTCTACCTGCACTTTTTGGGCAAGACTGTCGAACAATACCGATAAGGCTTCCGGTACTTTCTCATTAAAGATGCTCTGTCCCTGCCGTACCAGCACCTGTCCTTCAATGCTTGAGATCCAGTCTTTATCGGCCATACGCAGGACGGCCTTCATCTTGGTGATCGCGGAAGCAAAATGATCCCCCATCCGTTTGTCAATGAATTTCTGCATCAGCTTTTCGGCCGCCACAAAGCTGGAAGCCTCTTCGCGGGTAAACATTACCGGCGGCAACCGGTATCCTTCCACCAGTTCATAGCCGATACCTGCCTCGCTTGAGATCGGCACCCCTGCTGTCTGCAGGCTGCGGATATCCCGGTAGATCGTACGCAAACTTACATTAAAACGATCTGCCAGGTCCTGCGCCTTAACAATACGCTTTGATTGCAGCTGTATCAGTATCGCAACGATCCGGTCAAATTTATTGATAGTATCAAATGACATAATTATTCTTTATAAACCAAGGGCGGCGGCTCTTCAAACGGCCGGCATCCTATGCGTGCAGTACTTCCTGGATGTGTTTCTTCATATTGGTGGTGATCTGCTCCAGGGGCAGGTCATCCGGATCCGTTCCAAATGGATTCTCTATCGATTCTGCGATCAGTTCTAATGACGCCAGCACATAAAAAATAAAAGGTACCGCTGCGATTACAAAATAGCCCATCGAAAATACAAAACCGATCGGCAGCGTCATCACATATACTACAATAAATTTTTTGATAAAGGAGCTGTAGGAGTACGGAATCGGCGTATTCTTGATCCGTTCGCAAGCCCCGCCTACATCGGTAAGCGACTGTATTTCATTATTCAGTACGATCAGCTGATCTCCGGTGATCTTTTCCTCCCGGTACAACTCATTTACATACCGGAAGATCATCGAAGCCACCTGGTTGGGACCATGTTTTTTTTCAAAGTCCAGTTCCGGATGATCGGCCTGATCCAGCATAAAAGTGGTGTAGTCCGACCGTAAAAACCCGAACAGGGTCTGCGGGAATAACGGGATCGATTTCCGGAAAAAATGCCTGCTTTGCTTATCGTCTTTGGGAAGGAAGGCATCCAGTTTTATTGCCAGCGACCGGCATACATTGGTAAGTGTTCCCCATTGGCGCCGCGCTTCCCACCACCGATCGTATGCTGTATTGGTACGAAAAACCAGCAACAGCGAAAGTGCAAAACCAAGCAGGTTATGCACCATATTAATGTTCTTCAGCCAGCTTTTTTCAGATAGTTTCAGGTATTCCAGTTCCAGATAGGCAATGCCCCAGGAAAACAGACCGGTCAGTAACAGGTAAGGGAACAGTTTCCGGAAGGTATCCGATTTATGTATAAAGAAAACCGACTTGAACCATTCCTTCGAATTATAAACCATCATATATAAATGCTTAAAATAATCAACGGGTGTAAGGTGTTGTGCAAAATACACAGATCCCGGGAGAATCAGCACAGTTCCGGGCTTCTGTTTCCTGTCACATGCGTACGATGACTGCTGTCTTTAATCGGGATCTTCCCCTATAGGCTTTTGCCGGCTGTTCACCCCGACCAGCACCAGACAGCCCAGCAAGGCCGCCAGCACAGAAGCCACCAGAATGGCGAGCTTGGCTTCTGCAATCAACGCCGGATCTTCAAAGGAAAGCAGGCTTATGAAAATAGACATAGTAAACCCGATACCCGCCAGCAGACCCAATCCGGTCATGTGTAACCAGGTAGCCTGCCGCGGCAGCTTCCCGATGCGCAGCCGCACTCCCAGCCAGGTAGACAGGAGAATACCGGCACATTTTCCTGCGATCAGACCGACAATAATACCAAGCCCCAGCGGCTCCAGCAAGCCATTCAGCATGGATGATTCAAACCGGATATTGGTGTTGGCCAGTGCGAACAGCGGTATGATAAAAAAATTGACCGGCTTTGTAAGTGCATGCTCCAGTTTTTCCAGCGGTGATTGGGTAGCGTCCGGCGTTGTGGGCAGCGTCATGGCAACCAGAACCCCGGCAATGGTGGCATGAATACCGGAATGATGTACAAAATACCATACAAAAACACCCGGCACCAGGTAAAACCAAAGGCTTTTCAACCTGAGACGGTTAAATACGATCAGCAGCAAGAGCACCCCGCCTGCATATAGTAAATAATTAAGATGAAGCTCCGACGAATAAAACAATGCTATGACCAGGATCGCAATCAGATCATCAACAATCGCCAAAGCCGCCAGGAATATCTTCAGGCTGGCCGGCACTTTTTTCCCAAGCAGGATAACAGCCGTTAATGCAAAAGCAATATCGGTTGCCATCGGTATGCCCCATCCGGCAGCGGTGGCTGTTCCCTTATTAAACAATACAAAAATAAGCGCAGGCAGTATTGCTCCTCCAAAAGCTGCGATAACCGGAAGCAAGGCCTTTTGCGGAGAAGAAAGTTCGCCTTCCACCATCTCGCGTTTTATTTCTAAGCCAACCAGCAGAAAAAAAACAGCCATCAGCCCGTCGTTGATCCAGTGCAGTATCGAAAACCGCAGGCCCACAACATCATTTTCCCATCCGGCATATCGTTGCAACCATTGATCAAATGAAGCACCCACGGGAAGATTGGCGATCAGCAATGACAACAGCACACATATGATCAGGATCACGCCTCCGGTGGAATTGGAACTGACATATTTCTTAAATGTTTCTAAATTGATCCGTTTTAACATAGCCGGCACTTCTTATAACAATAAGGTGTAGTAATAATAAAGATGCTAAAATTACGAATTGATGATGAAACTGTAAAGTTCCCTCCGTTGGAGGCCGGCATCCGGGCCGGGAATGCACAAACAGAATGATTATTCTACCGCAAAACTTAAAGAGCTGTGTACAAAAAATAAACATAAGCGTCCGCCCTGCGGAACAGGCGGGTTTCCTATCTTTGACCAGAAGCTTTTATTATGTTTGATTTTCGCTTGCAGGTATTCCAGGCAGTTGCACGGCGCTTGAATTTTACACGTGCCGCAGAAGAATTATTTATCTCCCAACCGGCCGCTACCAAGCATGTACAGGAAATTGAGCAGTATTATAAAACAAAGCTATTTGAGCGGAACGGCTCAAAAATAACACTCACCGCTGCGGGTGAAGCATTGTTGCGGTATACCGAAGAACTCTTCAGTATTCACCGGAAAATGGAACTGGAACTGCATTCTTTTGCAGCGCAGCACAAAGGGCGGCTGCGGATCGGCGCCAGCTCCACGATTGCAGAATACCTGCTGCCGCCCGCACTGGCCGCTTTTAAAAACAGGTTCCGCGATATTTCCATTGTACTTTCGGGAGGAAATACAGAGCACATCGAACAATTGCTTCAAAAGAACGAGATCGATTTTGGCATGATCGAAGGACAGCCGAAGAACAGTCTTTTCAAATACACTCCCTTTACAAAAGATGAAATTGTGCTGGTGGCTTCGGGAAAAAACCCGGTTACCCGGAAGCAAAAAATAACCCTGAAAGAACTACAGGCATTGCCGATGGTACTGCGTGAACCCGGATCCGGTACGCTGGAAACCATCGTCAAGCATCTTAAGGCAAAAGGTATTAAACTGTCGCAGCTCAACCGGGAGATTCAACTTGAAAGTGCAGAGAGCATTAAGTCCTATATTGCCAACTCACAAGCCGTTTCTTTTCTTTCCATCCACACGGTACTGCGCGAATTAAATACCAATGAGCTCGCCATAGTGGATGTGCAGGGACTAGACATTGAGCGGCATTTCCAGTTCATCCAGCTACACAGCGGCGCAGCAGCAATCCCTGTTTTTTTTATGAACTTTATGAACCATTACAATTTTAAGTAACCGCTGCCGCATCAGCATTCCGCCCATCAGTGCCGGGTGGCCGTTCTTCCGGGCATCATACGTTTCACGCAATAATAGAGCGCCACTGCCACTACCAGGAGGATGATCCCTGTACCGGTCCAAAGTGTATCAAATCCGAAATCGCTCGCCACTCTTGTTCCCAGCAGCGGTGTTATGATGAAGGAAATAGAAACAGCCATGCCGTTCAGTCCCATGTAAGAGCCTTTATTACCTTTCCCCGACCGGAGGGCAGTAATTGCCGACATAAAAGGCAATACCAGGATCTCTGCCAGGCTTAAGACGGTAATGGACAGCACCAGGACGAACAGGTGATGACTCAGGGCAAGCATGGAATAGGACAACGCTGTTCCCATTGCACCGGCAAAAAGCGTAGCGGCAGGGGTCAGTTTCTTTTCAGCCATATTTACCAGCAACATTTCCATAACAACGATCACAAACCCGCTGTAGCCAAGTATATAGCCGATCGTTGTTTGCGGAAGTTTTGCCTCATCCCGGTAAAATAAGGGCAGTGTATTAAAGAACTGGAAAAAGCATATGGAGAAGATCCCGCAAAAAACCGAGTAGATAATAAAAGGCACATCGCGATAGGCCGAACCTTCCCTGGTAATGGCAGCATTCGCTGTCTCTTTTTGCTGCGTTCTTTTTGCAGGTCTGAACTGTGCCGACCGCCTGCTGAAAAAACGGGTATACACCACTCCCGCCACCAGTACCGCTACCGCATTCACTATAAAAAGGAAATTGTAGGATACTGCGGCCAGGATGCCGCCCAGCGCCGGGCCGATGGAGAATCCAAGGTTGATAGCCATCCGGTTCAGCGAAAAGGCCCGGGTGAGGTTTTCGGGTGTTGCGTATTTTGTGATCGCTACCGAGTTGGCCGGTCTGAACGATTCACTGATCACACTTTGAATAAAGATGCCGGCGGCCAGTCCGTGTACGGTTGTGAAAAACGGCAGCATTGCAAACATCGGGGCACTCAAAAACAAGCTCGATACCTGTACCTTAAATTCGCCGAAACGATCGGTAATAAAACCGCCCAGCCAGGAACCCACCACAGAGCCAACACCAAAAAAGCTGAGCACAATGCCTGATTCTTTGAGATCAAAATGAAGGTGATCGGTCATATATACACCGAGAAAAGGCAGTACCATAGAGCCGGAGCGGTTGATCAGCATGACTGCCGCCAGCATCCAGGCCTCTTTGGAAAGCCCTTTAAAGGAATTGATATATACCCGGAGAATGCCCATCTGTAATCGAAAAGGCGTCAAAGGTACCGCAAAAAGCACGAAATATCCAGTACATTTGTTACACAAGTTGCGTTATGAAAAGAGATGCCCCTTTCAAAGAGAAGGCCGTACACCGGTTCCGCTCGCTGCAGCGTGCTTTTATAGCGGTTGGGGCAGCTGCGGGGGCTTACTTTATTGTACGTCCGTTTGATCTTCCCGAGATCATGAACCTGTTGATCGCATGGCTGTGTTTTTGTCTTTGTTACCTGTTCCTGTGCTGGTATGTTATTTATACGATGCCGCAATCCTTCATTGTAAAGCGGGCGGATGAGGAGGATGGAAGCCGGGCCTATGTATTCCTGTTCATTCTTATTGCCTGTTTTGCCTGTCTGGCTGCAGTTTTAAGCATCATCATCAATGCCCGGCAGAATGAGATCAGCAAAGCATTGCTTGTACCTGTTTCTGTAGCGGGCATGATCCTGTCCTGGCTGCTGTTGCATACCATTTATACCTTTCACTATGCCCATCTTTATTACCAGGAAGGCAGTAAAGGAAGCGGTCTTGACTTTCCGGGAAATGAAAAACCCGACTACCTTGATTTTGCTTATTTCTCGCTGGTGATGGGCTGCACCTTCCAGGTATCGGATGTAGCCATTTCTTCCAGGAATATCCGGCATGTAGCGTTGTTCCACGGCGTGCTTTCTTTCGCCCTGAATACCTTTGTGGTGGCGCTCACCATCAACATCATCTCCGGACTGATCCATTAAACATGTGCGGGCATTAGTTTTCCTGCGCTTCAAGGTTGCGCCGGTCTTTCCGGAAATATACGGGCTCGGGGATTTCCAGTGGATTGAAGGGATTATAAAAATAAAGGTCCGCCTCGCGGTATAATGCCAGCTGCTTTTTTAAACGGGCAGTAAAATCTTCATAATTTTTATTGGTGTCGCTGGTCCAGGCGGCTTCCGCCAAAGCGGCGATCCGCGGAAACACCAGATAGTCCATACGGTTGGTATTGGGAACCGTTTCCGTCCATAAATTGGCCTGTAAGCCCAGTACCTGTTTTTCCTGCTTCTTTTCGATCAGCGGCGTTACCTGAAAAGAATATACATCTTTCAGCGCGGCATAGCCCTTTCCCCATCTGCGTCCCAGGCGGTGCAGGCTATCCTGTACGAAGTCGAAATAATACGGCAGCCGCGGACAGATCACGGTTTCGTATCCGCGCTCAAGCGCCATCCGCAGCTGCTCCGGCCTGTCGTGCCGCCACCAGAAAATAATGGTCTTCTCTTTAGGCAGGTTCACCTCTGCCATCTCGTCCCAGGCCGCCAAACGTGCGCCCATACTGTAAACCGAATCTGCCATGCGCTCCATAAAATAACGTTCAACTGCTTTCAGATCCTTTAAAGCATGTTGTGTCATCAGTCTTTTTATTCCTGCGTTCTGCAGCCATTTATCTGTACCAAAGCTCACTTCATCTCCTCCCAGGTGCACAATGCCCGAAGGAAACAATGTGTTGGCTTCACGCAGGATATTAGTGAGATAATTATAAGTACGTTCGTTACCGGGATCAAAGGTAAAATCCGGGTGCTGGGCACTTCCGCCGCCGCTGTATTCCGGATAGGCCCTGTTGGCAGCCGTTGCATGCCCCGGCATATCGATCTCCGGGATCACCGTGATGTTCCGCTGCGCGGCATAGTGTACAATGTCTGCAATATCCTGCTGGGTATAATAGGCTGCCGGCGCCGCCGGATTGGTATAGCTGCCGGCACCGCCTACCAGGGTCAGCCTGGGATACCGCTTTATTTCCAACCTCCAGGCCGGTTCATCGGTCAGGTGCCAGTGAAAACGGTTGAGTTTGTAAAACGCCATCCAGTCCAGCAGCTGCAGTACTTTTTCCTTTCCCATAAAATGCCGCGCCTCATCCAGCATAAATCCACGCCAGCCATACCGGGGGCCGTCTGTGATCTCCCATCCGTCAATAGTGATAGTTCCGTGCTCCTGCTTTTTATCGCGCACCAGCTGTAATAAGCTGGAGATGCCATTCACCACGCCTGCCGCTGAATTACCGAGGATCGTGATCTGTCCTTCTGTAATACGCAACCGGTATCCTTCATTTCCCTCCGATGCCTCTTTGCTAAATGCAAGATGAATGGTATTGGCTGTAGAGGTATTGCTGGTCAATGCAAGCGGCAGCAACTCCTTTACCAGCAATTCCTGCTGTAAATAAGCGGCAGCATCCTTTAACGATGGATGACCAGTATAAATCCGTGTGTATTTATTGAGTACAAATGCGTTGTTCCCAAGTACGGCCTTACGCGGAGCCGGAATAACAGGACAAGACTGCTGGGCATTGGTTACAAGCACTGCGATCACCGGCAGAAGAAGGGCATACCATTTTTTCATTACAGTTTTTTTATGCGGAAAGATACTATTTTTAGCGCATCCCGCTGCCGATGAACAGGCTGGACCGGAAGCGCGGATTTATGTTGTCATGCTGAACTCATTTGTTATTCCGGGTTACAAAGATGAGCGGCGCGCTGCCCTTAAGTCAATTGTTTTTAATGATACGCTACCCAAAAAAACACCGGCGTTCAGCGTATTTCATTCTAAAAAGGACGTACTTCTCCTGAAAACTGCAACGTAGCGTTGGTCTTTGAAGCAGATGATCGTAACAGACAACCAGGTGCAGCGCACCGGGAATAGCGTGATCCTGTAAGGCAGGTTACCGCCGCACTGCGGCTGGAAAGTCATCAGGCACCCGGGTTACAAAGATGAGCGGCGCGCTGCGCCTAAGTCAATTATTTTTAATGATCCCCTGCCAAAAAAAAACACCGGTGCTCAGCGTATTTCATTCTAAAAAGGACGTACTTCTCCTGAAAGCTGCAACGTTGCGTTGATCTTTGAAGCAGATGATCGTAACAGACAACCAGGTGCAGCGCACCGGGAATAGCGTGATCCTGTAAGGCAGGTTCCAGCCGCACTGCGGCTGGAAAGTCATCAGGCACCCGGGTTATAAAGATGAGCGGCGCGCTGTGCCTTGACCACTTGTTTTTAATGACCCTCTGCCCCGGAAAAAACACCGGATCAGTGTATTTCATTCTGAAAAGGTCGTGCCTCTTCTGAAAGTTGCAACGCAGCGTTGATCGTTGAAGTAAATGATCCTAACAGACAATTAAGGTGCAGCGTACCGGGAATAGCATGATCCTGTGCAGCAGGTTACCGCCGCACTGCGGTTATTTCCTGTTGAGCACAGATTCAAAAAAGCAAACAGGCAATTTGCGTCTACATCTTTGCATCCATCAGCCGGTCGGCTTTTTTTGCAGGAGCGCCTAACCCGATC
Organism: Niabella beijingensis; assembly: GCF_020034665.1. Lineage (NCBI taxonomy): Bacteria > Pseudomonadati > Bacteroidota > Chitinophagia > Chitinophagales > Chitinophagaceae > Niabella > Niabella beijingensis. The sequence goes on from NZ_JAIQDI010000001.1 coordinate 1,271,289, forward strand.
CGGATCACAAACGCACGTTCTGTCTGAAAAGATGCCGGCAACACAATATCATAATACGTATTCTTATCAAGATCCAGTCCGATATCTGCATGTTTCACTTCAAGTCCGCTGCCATTCTGTAACAGGGTCGCCGATACCGGTACCTGCTTTGATGACCGGGGTATCGCGATACGGGCAATATTGTTTACCGGCCGGTTAAAAACCGTAAGATAGAGTACACTGTCTTTTTCTGTAAAGTATCCGTAACCAGAGGCCGGCAGGTCTGAATGCCTGCTCTCATAAACGGCGGGCGCATTTTGTTTCACCCATTCCCCCATTTCCGAAGCGATCCGGTCTTCTTCGGGCCGCATGTTCCCGTTACCATCCGGACCGAAATTTAAAACAAAGTTGCCATTCATCGAGCGGCAACGCATCAGCATTTCCAGCAGATCATCCGTGGTTTTGGTATAGATCCCGCTCCAGTCTTTCATATAGCCCCAGCCGTTGGGCGGTATCGTCATAACACAGTCCCAGTCGTTGCCGTCCAGCCAGTCGAAACTCCCGGGCATCTTGCGTTCCCAGCCCTGTTCATAGTCGCCCAGTAAGCGCCCGTTGCTGTCGAAATGCCTTGCGCCGAACTCGTCGTTCCGGAATCTCGAACCAATGATCAGCCCCGGATGTTTTTCGCGCAGTTCTTTTTCCAGTTTATAGGTGAAATCATATGCACTTTTCCAGGAGGCATCCCATGTTCCGTCGAACCACAGGCCTTTTATCTGCGGGTAATTGGTCACCAGTTCCAGTAACTGGTTCCGGGTATATTGCAAAAACCGGTCAAAGCGTTTATGTTCTTCCGGTGTCTGCGGTGCTTTCGACAGATAGTCGGGGTTGTTCCATTCCAGCACGGAAAAATACAGGAACACATCGATCCCCGCAGCAGTGTAAGCATCCACCACCTGTTTCACCACATCCTTTTTATACGGTGTTTTAGAAATGTTGTAGTCGGAGTACCGGGTTGGCCACAATGCGAATCCATCGTGGTGTTTTGTAGTGAAGATCATGTAACGGGCGCCCATCGCTTTTGCCTGCTGTGCCCATTTTACCGCATCAAACTGCCGGGGATTGAACTGCCGGTAAAGATTGTCATATGTTTTTTTCCAGTCCTTCGGAGCCGTAGGACCACCCCAGGAGCGGATCCATTCAGAAGCAGCAGCCCCGCCTCTCGCGCTTACACCGTTCCATTCATTACCGGGAATGGCGTATAACCCCCAGTGGATGAACTGTCCCAGACCATAATTGCGGAAAGCCGACATCTGTGCATCGGTACGATGCGCCGGTGTGATGGGGCCGTATTTTATATCTTTTAATGTTTGTGGCTTTTTTTTGGCACCTGTCCATTGCGCCGGACTGTTAACCGCCAGCATTGCAAACAACAGCCCAAACCCTAATCTGATTGTAATTCCTTTCATTTTTCGTATTCATTTAAAAAATAATAATGCAGCAACCTCAGCGCAGGATCCATTGCATCTCATCTGTCAGTGTTTTCCCCTGTGATACCGCTGTTGCCCTGATCTTATTAACGCCCCGCTTCAGCAACACCGGGTCAAAGATCCAGTGTTTATCATTAACGCCCTGCCTTCCTGTGGCTTCTTTTCCATTTACAAAAAGCCGTACATTTTTTAAATTGGAAAATGCCTGTACGGTTGTCGTGCCGTCTGTCCGGATGCTGTCGCGCCGGTTGGCCAGGTACAGCATGGGTTCCGGGTTCCAGTTGGCCTTATACCAGTAGAAGGCATCCTTCTTCCGTTTCCGGTCAAAGCTTACAAGGCCCTTTAAATTCCTTGCGTTCACGCCCCCCCTGTTCCACATGGGAACAGCGAACTCAAAGGTATTCCATAAATAGGAAGCGAGGATATAGGGGTGTTTTTCGATGATCGCCCACTGGCGGATATGCGTTTCTGTCTGGTAATTTTCCGGGAAGAACCTGCCGCTCACCGGGTTGATGGCTGAAGGATCCGGCAGGTTTTCAGCAGACTGATCCATATTACCGTCGGCACCGTATTCAGACAACATTACTTTATAACCCTGATAGGTTGTTTCCAGTTTCGAGGCCCATTTTTCCAGGTCGCCGATCTTTCCTTCATACCAGCCGTAATAGCGGTTCATCCCCTGCACATCCGCTGCAAGGTTAGCCGGGCGGTCCATTTCACCATACCCCGAAACAGCCACTGTATAACGGTCCGGATCTTCGGTTTTTGCAATATCATTCAGCACCCGCGTGAGTACAGGCACATGCTCATCCGGTGTTTTTGAATACACTTCATTGTGCAGGCCCCACATAAAAATGGAAGGATGGTTCCTGTTCTGCCGGATGAGCTCGGTAAGCTGCTGCTTTGCATTCTCATCCTCTTCAAAGGAAGTGGCATTTACAAAAGGAATTTCCGCCCAGATCAGCAATCCCATCCGGTCGGCCAGCGCATACATATCTTCCGCCTGCTGGTAATGTGCCAGCCGGATCGTGGTAGCGCCCATTTCCCGGATGATGTGCATATCCTCCAGATGCTGATCGTGCGACAAGGCATTTCCGTACTGCCAGCGGTCCTGGTGCCGTGTTACACCATACATCGGGTATTTTTTCCCGTTGAGGAACATACCTTCGCCGGCCTTTAATTCAAAATGCCGGATACCCAGCGGTTGTGTTACCGCGTCCACTACTTTGCCCTGTTGCAACAGCGTTGTGGTAAGCGTGTACAGGTATGGATCCCGTACGCCCTGCCAGAGATGCGGCCGGGACATTGTTAAGGATTGTGCCGTATAAGTAGTGCCTTGCGGACTTATCATCAGGTTTTTTTTCACAGCTCCGACGGGCTTACCTGAGGCATCTTTTATTATTGTCTGAATTGTGACCGGTTGCGCGGTCTTTTCTTTGTTTTCCAGTTTTACGTTCACATCAATATCCGCCCCGGCGGCTGAAACATTTTTTTGGGTGATATAGATGCCCGGGGAAGCATAGTCCGTTACGGTAATATTCACCGGTCCGGTAATGATCATCGCCACCGGCCGGTAGATCCCGCCGTAGATGGGGAAAAGAAAATGGTTTACCGGGAGTACATCCCTGCGGGCATCGTTATTCGTTTTTACGAGGATCATATTGTCCTGTCCATACGCTATAACATGCGTGATCTCAAACGAAAATGCCGCATAGCTTCCTTTATGGGTGGTAAGGTACTTTCCGTTCACATACACGGTTGCCACGGATCCAGCTCCTTCAAAACGCAGGAAAATCCGCTTCCCTTTCTGTTCTGCATCTACCCAAAATTTCTTTTTATAGAACCCATCTCCGGTATAAAAGTTTTTATCCAGCTGCATATCCGTCCGGTTATAGGTATGTGGTACGGTTACCGGTTCCCACTCTTCGTGCAGGTAAGAAGTATCTTTCCCAAAATTGCCCGGGCCTTTTTTAAACTCCCAGTTATCGTTAAACGGGATCGTCTGACGGCCGCCCCCCTGTTGCGCCAAAAGCCCGTTCATCAGACCGGCGCAGAAAAGAAGCCCTAATAAAAAGTGTTTTCCAAAACTCTGAACTGTGTGCATCATCTTTAACTGTAGCGATTTATTATGTACTATTATATCCCGATCACCGAAGGTATTTTAAATTTTCCTGCCCCGCCGGTGGTCCGTTCATCTTCACCAAGAATTAACAGGCACACCCTGACCCTGCTGTTATTGCATGTGCCGGCCGGATCCTCTGTATATAAAGTTCATTAAGTGTTTATTTGTCATTAGAAAAGTCACACCATAGAAATGGCGCGACGAGAGATTGATTGTTTGTAGAAAATCGTCCGAAGCATTCCGGCTGAACCGGTGCAGGCTGCGTTACACAAAGCCATTTGCTTTTAAAAAGATAAAAAAGAGCAGCACTGCGACCAATACCACGGTAACAGCATCTCCATAATACCGGGGCTTCGCAGTAATGCGCTTATTCCTATTTGATAAATTCAGTTTCATATCGCGACAACCACTCCTTGCTTTCAAAACCCCAGGAGGTCAGTGGGGTCAGGTTGAGCCAATAAAAAAGATTGGGGGCAATGTCCGAGTTAACGATCATTGCTGTATTACCGGTATCGCCGCAGGTCAACGATGATCGTATGCTCCAGGCAGGTAATGCGCCCAATACAGCATCTTTTCCTGCCGCCAGGGAGCTGCCATTTTTTATTACAGTACCATCCCCTTCGTCACAGGGCCAGTATCCGATAAGGTTCCCGTTATTTATATCTGCCTGCGGAATTCCGTTCAAACAGCCGTAATTCTCGATGTAATCGTCCGGCAAGGCCTTATTCCATATGCCAACATCCTGTAATACGAAGTTTGCAGTGGTCTGTGATGTGGAGATCGTACCCAATCCGAAATCGTAGGCACTTCCATTTATGTTACGGCCTGTTATTTCTACGGGTGTTCCTCTTTTTCCATTGGTGTACATTACTGCAAACCGTTTACTTCCCTCTGCGTAGATCTTTAAAGCTACAACATCCCACGAACCTACCGGGCCTGAGGCTTCTGTGCCGCTGCCTCCGATATAGATGAGGGCGCCGTCGCCAATAACATAACGATAAGCGCCCGTTGCCGCATGTTGAAAAGTCCACCCCCGCACCCCGCTGTAAGCGTGATTGGCCTTATAAGCGAGCGTAACATGGTTCGCTCCCCCGGAAGGTTTTGTAAGCATCATTACTTTTGCCATGATAGTCATATCACCCGAAGCTCCTATTTCATAGGGGCCGGCTTCCGCAGCGGGAATAACCGCCCGCCGGGTTCCGGCGGATGCACTGCCAGTAAAAACAAAAGTATTACGAATGGAAGGCAGTTCCAGCTCCTGTCCTTTAAGATTTGAATTATTATAAATACTAAGAACTTTTCGCTCTGCAAAACTCGGCCCACCGTAACTATTTCCCGTGCCTCCGTGATTCGATGTTACAATTGTCAGCCAGTCTTCATTGGCATAGTCCGGCCGTTTTTTTACTGCCTCCAGGAGCTCTTTTACATAGCCGTCAACCGTCAGTACGGCGTTCTTATACAATACCTCATCGGCCGAGAATGCAGCGGCCCTGCCGGCGAGGTTAACACCGTTGAAATTCACCAGCATGACGCCTACCTTATCGTCTGTAATATTGCGGAGCGCGCTGTCTTTTACAGCCCGGTCGTTAGCAGCCGCAATATTACGACCTGAAAATTTCAGTGCCCGTTCCGATAACAGCTCCCAGGGAGTGATGGATACCGTGGTAGGCAGATAGCCGGAGACCAGCAGGCGCTGAAAAAAGTTGCTGTATACCGGTATCTCTTCATGCTCGTGTTCATCTTCCTCATCAGCAACGGGTGCCAGGGTGCTGTCGGAAACGGCAGCCAGTGCTGCGGATTTCCCGGTAAGGATATTGATCCAGGAAGGACCGTCGCCCGACCGGGTATCACCAAAGGCTTCCCAGGTATATTTCGCATGTTCCGTAAGACCCATCAGGGCCGGCGGGGCGATCTTTTTTATTTCCGGACCAGCAGCACCATCGATCACGATGAGCAGCAGCTTCCGTTTTTTGGTAAACGGTTTATCCGCTGCATTTTCAAATACAGGCGGGGGATCGTAATATTTCGAGCAGGCATTTGAAAGCACAAGCAGTACCATCATACAAACGGCATATCTAAAAAAAATCAGGGTCCTGTTAGAGATTCGCATATTCATTCGCTATTGATGATTAATAATAGTAAGCACCCATTTCTGCAAATGCGGAATTCTTATTCGCATCTGCCGGAGGCGCATCCCACACATATCTGAAATACTGAAACGTTACCGGATTCTGCAAATCAATGTACTGTTTTGCCAATGCTTCAGCGGCAGAACTGTTGGCTGCAGTTTTCAGCGGAAATACTCCCAATGTTTGCCAGCTGCTGCCATCCATACTTATCTGGATGGTAATTTTTTCCATATGATTGCTGTTTCCGTTTTGCCGTTGTACGATGTAAAACCCGTCTGCTGTTACAGGTGCATTTCCTGTTTTAACAGCTGCTTTAAATGGATACAACGTTTTTGTACCCGGATCGTATCCGACTACACAACCGTTGAAGCAGCTGTGCCAGATGGTATTGATATCTCCATCAAGCAAATTGCTCGCCTGGTAGGTTGTATTAACCGTTCCATCATTGTTGCCCCTCACATTTGTAATACTGTCGATAACCCATCCCAGCGCGGGGCCAGGCTTTCCTTCGCCAAATTCTTTTCGGGGCACTATTGATTGATCCCCCCCTGTTCTCGTATATGGATTATACATCCACAGGTTGGTCCGCAGCTTCGGATATCCCTTTCCGGCGATCACATTCCGGGAGGTCTGGCTGATCTTAAGCCCCCATTCGCGCATGAACCGGTACATATCCGTTTGGGTGAATTCGCAGAGGCGTTCATAATAAAAGTCGGTCTTCGACTGATCATCGATCGAGGTAAACCGGGCATTCCGCGCCGCAATGCACAGATAGGTCATAAAGTCGTAGCCGTATTTTTCAAAGATCTGCGTATAGAAACTCATCTTGGCATCATCCGTCGGGTTGGAAATATTTGTGC